>CAISIK010000107.1 GCA_903885375.1 uncultured Pseudomonadota bacterium | reverse complement strand
GCGCTGGAGCGCCTCCTCGGCGCGGCCGAGCTCGCCGAGCCGCCGGTGCGCCTCGGCGCGCAGCGCGTGCGCCAGCCCGCCGTAGCCTTCGGGGTCGTGCATCCCAAAGCCGCCGGCCGGGAAGAGCCGGTCGAGCGCCACGGCCGCCGCCGTTCGGTCGCCGGGGCGGAGGTCGAGCGCCACCTGGGCGCGGAGGGCGTGGGCGGCGAGGCGCTCGTCGTCGAGACGAGCGGCGCGCGCCAGCGCGGAAGCATCGGCGAGGAGCGGCTCGGCCGCGGCGGGGAGGCCCGCCTCGATCTCCACCTGGGCCAGCGCCCGGCACGCCTTGGCCTCGAGCCCTCCCTCACGCAGCGCCCGCGCCTCCTCGCGCGCCCGCCGCGCCATCCGCCGCGCTTCGGCGAACTGGCCGCGCAGGCCCCGCACCTCGGCGAGGTCCAGGCACGCGAGCGCGGCGATGCGCGCATCGCCGGCGAGGTCGGCGCCCACGAGCGCCTCCGAGAGATCATCGAGCGCGGCATCGAGCTCGCCGTTCTGGAGGTGGAGCACGCCGAGGCCGATGCAGGCCCGGGCGCGCTGCCGCGGGTCGGGCGCCTCGCGGCGGGTGGCCTCCCATTGCACGGCGGCCCCGGCCCCATCCCGCAGGTACCAGTGGAGCGCCGCGAGGAGCAGGCGGCGCTCGCCGAGCGGCGGCTGCCCCTCCACCGGCTCCACCCCGGCCACCAGCACGGCGATGGCCTCCTCGTGCCGCCCCGCCTCCACGTGCGAGCGCGCGGCTTCGAGAACCGGGTCGTTCTGCGGTGGGGCGGGCAGGGCCGCCGCCACCCGCTCCTCGAGCCCGACCGGATCGGGCGCCAGCGCGAGGAGCGGGCCGCGGAAGGCCTCGGCCACGAGCAACCAGCGCCCGCCCACCCGCTCGGCCACCCCGCGGGCCTCGAGCACGAGGAGCCCCTCCCGCCCGGGCGCTACCGCCACGGCCTCGATGACCTCCTCGTTGGCCGCCACCGGGAGCGCGGCCAGCGCGGAGCCCACCGCGGCCACCTCGAACTCGAGGCCATCGAGCCACGGGCCGCACTCGGGGGCGGGCACGCGGGCGAGGCTGAAGCGGTCGCCCTCCACGCCCAGACGGAGGGCGGCTTCGACCAGATCGTGATGGCCGCCGCTCCAGGCGCGCAGCGCCTCCGCGGCGGCGGCGAGCTCGGGCGTGCCGGGCGCGGCCGAGAACAGGGAGCGGCGCAGGTCGGCGATGCCCAGCGGCGCGAGCACCACCGGCTCCGCGCCCTCCACCGCCGCGGCGGTGAGCACGAGGAGCGGCTCCACGCGCTCGCGGCCCAGCGTGTGGACCACCCGTTCGGCATCATCGTCCACCAGCACGGCCACGCCGCGGCGGGCGGCGGCGCTGCGCGCGAGTGCCGCGAGCGCGCGCTGGCCGGCGCCCGGCGAGCCGCACAGCTGAAGGACCACCGCCTGGCCAGTGCCGGCGCGGTCGAGCGCGGCGGCGATCTGCTCGGCCGCGGCCTGGCGGCCCGCGAGGAGCGGGCTCGCCGCGGGCGCGGCGTGCGTGAGCGTGGCGGCCACGGCGGCCATGTCGGGGAAGCGGTCGGCGGGCGCGAGCGCGAGGCAGCGGAGCACCACCGCTTCCAGCTCGGCCGACACCGTGGGATCGAGCTCCGAGGGCGGGCGCGGCAGCTCGCGGGGCCGCGAGCGCCGGCCCTCGGCGAAGGGCCGAACGCCGGTGAGGAGCCAGTACAGCACGAGCCCGAAGCTGAACTGGTCGGCGGCCGGGGTGGCGGTGCCGCCCAGCAGGGCTTCCGGCGCGGCCCACGCCACCGAGCCCGCGAAGCCCTGGCCGGCGGTGCCCACAGCCGAGGCCAGCCCGAAGTCGGCGAGCACCGCCCGCCCATCGGCCCACAGCACGTTGGCGGGCTTCACGTCACGATGCACCAGCCCCGAGCGGTGGAGGTAGCCGAGGGCCTCCGCCACCTGCACGCCGGTCGTGCGCACCCGTTCGAGGCGCTCGGCCACCGGGCGGGTTCGGAGCCGCTCGCCCAGCGCGAGTCCATCGAGGCCATCGAGGACCTCCATGACGAACCAGGCGCGCCCTCCCGACCGCCCCGAGCTCAAGAGGCGGACGATGCCGGGGTGCTCGAGGCGCCCGAGGACCTCGATCTCCGCCGCGAGCGCCTTCTCGGCCGCGGCCGAGGCATCGGGGAGGAGCAGCTTCAGCGCCACGCGTGCGCCATCAGCGGCCTCCGCCAGCCACACCTCCGCCACCGCACCGCTCCCGAGCTGACGCAACAGGGTGTAGGCGCCGATCTGCTGGCCGGCGCTCAGGCTCCGCCCCCTCGGGACCGGAACGTCACCTGCCACATGCTGGGCAGGCGGGCGAGGATCTGCGCGTAGCCCTGCTGGGCCTCGCGCGAGAGGCGGTTGGACTCCGCGGCGTCGTGGGCCACGCGCGCCGCGAGCGCCACGCTGTCGAGGTACAGGATGCGGAAGCCCCGCGTCTGGGCGAGGCGGGCCGCCGACTGCGCGAGCGGCAGGGCCGCGGCGGCATCTCCGAGCCGCTCCAGCGCGCGCGCCATGTCGAGGGCAGTCTCCACCCGCCGCTGCGGCGGCAGCTGGGCGAGCATGGACTCGGCCACCGCGAGCCAGTGGCGGGCCTTCGTGGGGTCGCGCAGGGCGGTGTAGGCGCGCGCCCGCAGCGCCGCCGCCACCGCCACGAAGCGCTCCGGATCCCCCTTCTCGAAGGCCCCGGCGGGGTCGGCCAGGACGGCCAGCGCCTCCGCGGCCTCCCCCTGCGCGAGGCGCGCCCGCGCGAGGTGCACCGCCAGCTGGAGGAGCGCCCCGGTCAACCCGAGCGTCTCCGCCCGGCTGCGCGCACCCTCCAGCTCGGCGCGGGCCTCGGCCCACGCGCCCAGCTCCAGCGCGGCGAGGCCGCGGATCATCCGCGCCCCGACGCCCGGCGCGCCCTCGAAGCCCGGCCCTTCCGCCTCCGTCTCGGCGAGCGCGTCGGCGCCGTGCTCCCAGGCGCTCACCGGGTCGCCCTGGCCGAGCTCCACCTCCGCGAGGTTGGAGAGCGCGTTGGCGCGCATGCCGTGCATGCGGAGGTCGCGGTAGAGCATCTGCGCCTCCTGCAGCCCCGTGGCGGCGCTGGCCAGCTGGCCGCGCCCCGCCTGCACCGCGGTGGCGGCGAGCAGGAGGTCGGCGCGGGCGCGCGGGTGCTGCGTTCCCGCCTGGAGGAGGCCCTCCTGGGCGTACTGCTCGACCTTGTCGAGGTCGCCGCGGGTCCAGGCGATGTGGGCGCGGGCGAGGAGCCCCTCGGCGATCGCCTCCCGCTCGCCGAGGGCCCGGGCCCGCGGGAGGTGTTCGGTGATGAGCTGGTCGGCCTGATCGACCTGCCCGGCGGTGCGGAGCACGCGGGCCAGACGCATCCGCGCGCGCACGGCTCCCCGCTCGTTGCCGGTGCTCTCGGCGAGGTGCACCGACTGTTCGAGGCAGGTCTTCGCGGCGGACCACTTCGCGCGCAGGTAGAGCACATCCGCCCGGACGAGCAGCAGGATGTGGCGCGCGGTGGCGAACTCCTGCACGTCGAGATCGACCCGGGCGGTCTCCTCGTAGGCATCGGCCAGCTCGGTGAGCTCCCAGGCCTCCGCGTTGTGGCCGCGCTCGCGCATCGTGGCCGCGCCCTCCACCACCCGACGGTACGCCCGACCGGCCTGGCCCGAGCGCGCGAGATGCTCGCCCACGCGGGCGGTCGCCGTCACGGTGGTGCCGAACTGGCTCTCGAGGGCGGTGGCGAAGGCGCCGTGCAGGTAGGCGCGCCGTTCGGGGTCGAGCGCGCGGTAGAGCGCCGTCCGGTCGAGGGGGCGCGCGAGGCGCACGAAGGTGTGGGGGCCGGCCACGCGGGCGCGGACCAGGCCGTCCTGGTCGAGACGGCCGACCCCATCGAGCGCGGTGTCCTCGTCGAGCCCGAGCACCGACATCAGCACATCGAGCTCGAGCTCGTGTTCGTACACGGCGAGGGCCTCGGCGAGGTTGCGATCGGCGAGGTCCAGCGCATCGATCCGCGGCCGCACCCGCTCCAGCACCGCCGGCGGCACATCGAGGTGGCCGCTGGCGAGCTCCTCCGCCTCCACGCCGAGCCGATGACCCCGACCCACCTTCACCACCATGCCGGTGTCGATGAGCTCCTGCAGCCAGTCCACGATGGCGCCGGGGTTGCCGCCTGTTTCGCGGAAGAGCCGGGCGCCCACGGCCTGGGCGGGCCGCCCCGCGCCGAGCAGGCTCGCGGCGAGCGCGATGGCGTCGGCCTCTCCGAGGTTGCCCACCAGCACCCGCGACCCCAATGCACGCATCGCATCGAGCCGGGGGGTACGCACGCTGCCATCCATGGCGAGCACGATGAGCACCCGCTCGGTGGCCAGCGCCCGCGCGAGCACGAGCAGCCCGTCGATGGCGGGGAGGAGGGCCTCGTGGGCATCATCCACGAGGATCACCTGCGGGCCTTCCCGCGAGAGCCGGCCCACGGCGGCGGCGAGCGATTGGAAGAGCTGGGCCCGCGCCGTACCGCCCGGCGACTCCGCCGCGCCCCGCGCGGCCCGCTCGAGCTCCTGCGCCTCGTCGGGGCTCGCGATCTTCCGCACGGACTCCAGGAGCCGCAGCAGCACCCCCGTCGGACCGTCGGGTCGGGTGACGCGCAAGGCGTGCACGGGCAGCCCGCTGGCGCGCGCCGCCTCGTCGACCAGCGCGAGCAGCCGGCTCCGCCCGCTCCCCTCCTCGCCTTCGAGGATGAGGAGGCCACCCTCCCCGCGGGAGAGCGACGCCACCGAGTCCACGAGCCGATCGGCGATTCCCTGCCGCCCCACGAGCGCCGTATCGGGCTGCAGCGTGGGCTCCGCCGCGCTCAGCGCGCGCGCCTCCAGCCGGTACAGCAGCTCCTGCGCCCCACGCGGCCGGCGTTGCGGCTCGTGCGCGAGGAGACGCCGGCAAAGGTCGTCGAGGTGGGGCGGCACGCTCGGCTCCACCTCCGACGCGAGCGGCGGCGTGAGGTTGCGGTGCAGCTCGATGTAGCCGGCGAGGTCCTTGGCCACGAAGGGCCGACGCCCGGTGAGCATCGCGAAGAGGATCACGCCGAGGGAGAACAGGTCGCTCCGATGGTCGACCGGCTGCCCGTTCACCTGCTCGGGCGAGGCGTACGCCCAGGTGCCCACGAGGGTGACGGAGGCCTGCGAGTCGTGGTCGGCGTCGAGCTCCTTCACGATGCCGAAGTCGGTGAGCTTGCAGCGGCCGTTGGGGTCGATCAGCACGTTGCTGGGCTTCAGATCGCGGTGCACGAGCCCGTGCGAATGGATGTAGGTGAGCGACCGGCAGATGTCGGTGAGCACCTGCTCGCAGCGCGCCCACCGCTCCTCCTCCGGGAACTTCTGAAGCTGGTGGATGAGCGCGTGGAGGTCCTTGCCCTCCACGTACTCCATGGCGATGTACGGGTGGCCGTGCACATCGCCGTAGGCATCCACCCGGATCACGTTCGGGTGGCGAAGCCGCGCCAACGCACGAAACTCCCGCCGGAAGCGCTGCAGCCCCGTGCCCACGCGCCCCGTCTTCAGGATCTTCAGCGCGATCGGCTGGCCGTCGGGATCGCTCGCGAGCACCACGTGGGCCATGCCGCCCCGGCCGATGACCCGGCGATACACGTACTGCCCGATCCGATCGCCCGGTTGGATCAACAGCCCGCCCACCTCGAGGGGCAGCTCTACCGGCTCCTGCGCTTCGCTCGACATGGGACCCAGACCGCCAGCTGGAGCGCTAACCCGCGAACGCCAGCCGTGGGCGGGCGGAGCTTCGACGCGGCCGGCCGCGCCGCGCTCCTACTTCCCCGCGCGGAACGCCGGGTGTGCGTGCAGCTCGGCGAGGAGGCCCGCGAGCCCGGCCGCCGCGAGCGCGGCATCGAGCCCGGCGACGGCGGCCCGCGCCTCGATCGGATGCCCGTGCAGGCTCAGCACGCGCGCCGCATCGAGGCGCACGCGCGCCCCGCCCGAGAGGGAGTACAGCGGGCGGGCGGCCGCCGCGCGCGCTGCGGCGACCGCCTCCGCGGGGCGCTGCCGCGAAACGGCCAGCGCGAGCAGCGACTGACGGAGCCCCTCGGAATCGAACGGCGGTGTGGGGCGGAAGGGCTGCGCCGTGAGCCAGCCGATCGCGTCGGGAACATCCGCGACGTTGGCCCACGCGCGGATGGCGAAGGAGGCGGGGAGGCCGAAGCGCACCTCCTCCAGCACGATGCCCGCGAGGGCATCACGCGCGGCGCGCACGGCGCCCTCATCGTCGCCGGCGAGGCCGAGCACGGCGGCCTGGAGCGCAATCGCGAGCGTGGCCACCTCCGGCCACTCCCGCCGCTCCGCGGCATCGGCGAGCTCATCGGCCAGCGCGGCCGCCCGGCTGCGATCGCCCGAGTCGAGCGCCGCCCGCGCAAGGTGGCCCGACACGAGGGCCAGGGGGCCGGGCTTGCCGAGGCGGACGGCGCGCTCCTGGAGCGCCCCCCACGAGCCCACCACGTGCGAGCCGGGGGTGGCTTGCACCAGCAGCAGGCCCGCGTCGGCGAGCAGGCCGGCGAGCGCGTGGCGCGTTTCCGCAGCGAAGCCGGCCAGCGCATGCCAGCGCGCCACGGCGCCCGCACGATCCCCCGCCACGAACGACAGTTCGGCCGCCGCATGGGTGGCCTCCACCCAGAGCGCATCGCCCTGCGGCAGGCGGCCCATGGCGGCGCGGAGCTCGCCCGAAGCCTCGTTCACCTCCCCGAGGTCGGCCACCACCAGCGCCCGCAGCACCCGCAGCCGCACGCCCTCCGCCTCGCTCTCGGCGCCCAACGCGAGGGCCTGCTGCCAGATGGCCGACGCCTCCCGGTGCCGACCGAGCTGCCGAAGGGCTTCGCCGAGCACCGTTCGCGTGCTGCGAAGGAGGCGGATCGCTTCCGGGCCCTCCGCGCCCGCCTGGAGCGCGAGTGCCCGGTCGGCCAGGCGCCGGGCGTGCGAGGCCTCGCCGCGGCGGAGCGCGGCTTGCGCGGCCGCCACGAGGAGCGGGATGGCTTCCTGGGGCGTGCCGGCCCGCTCGAGGTGGTGCGCCACCATCTCGGCGATCGCGCCGCCCGAGCGCCCGTACCGCTCGCGGAGCGCGTAGGCGGCGGCCCCGTGCAGCGCACGGTTCCGCTCGGGCGAGAGCGCCTCCAGCACCGCCTGGCCCAGCCGCGGCGAAACCAGCTCCACCAGCTCCTGGAGGCCGTCGGGGCGCACCCGCACGAGGCCGGCCGCCTGCAACGACTCCATCGCCAGCTGCCCGTTCGGGAGCCCCGCCGCCGCCGACACGACGCCGAGCGTGGCGGGCATGGCGAGGACCGCGGTGGCTTCGAGCAGCCGCGCCTCGGCCGGCGTGAGCCGCGAGAGCCGGGCGAGCGCCTCCACCCGCTCCCGCTCCGGCAAGGGCAGCGGGTCGATGCGGAGGGCATCGATCGAACGCACGGCGCGCACGCTGCCATCGCCATTGTGGGCGAGCCAGCCCGCGTCCAGCAGCGTCTGGAGCTGCTCCAGCGCCGCCCCCGGCCGACCGCCCAGCTCGGCCTGGAACCGCCGACCGAGCGCGGCCCCGAGGCCACCCCCTACGCCACGATCGCGCAGCAGCGCGCGGATTTCCTCCCGCGACAGCGGGTGGAGCACCACATCCTCCATCGGCAGGCTGTCGGTGATGTCATGGAGCGGGCCGCCGAGCGCGCTCTCGCAGGTGATGACGAGGAGCGCCGGGTTGCCCGAGAGCGCGGTGGACATGCGGGTGGCCAAAGCGCTGAGCGTGGCGGCATCTCGGTGATCCGCATCGTCGGCGAGGATGACCCGCGCCTGCTGGATGGCGCCGGGCGGGGAGAGCGAGAAGTTTCGGCGGGCCGAGCGTGCGGCCACCTCGCGCAGGAGCCGCGTTCGCCCGCTGCCGGGCGGACCGATGAAGGCCAGCGCCCCGCCCACGCCGCCCTCGAGGGCATCGAGTCGGGCTTCGATGCGCTGGATGGCTTCGTCGCGACCGTAGAGCGGCAGCTCGCCCTCATCCTCCTCGGCATCGAGGGCGGCGAGCACATCGCGCGCGCTGGCGTAGCGCTGCGCCGGGTCCTTCTGGAGCAGGCGCATGCAGATGCGGTCGAGGCGCAAGGGCACGCGCCGGTCGACCTCCACGGGCGAGACAGGCATCTCGGCGAGCTGCCGCGCGAGGTAGCCCGCGATGGTGTCGGCCGTGACGGGGCGACGGCCCGTGAGCATGGCGTAGAGCAGCGCGCCGAGGCCGTAGAGGTCGCTCCGGGCGTCCACCGGCTCGCCGGTGATCTGCTCGGGCGCCATGAAGGCCACGGTGCCCACGAGGCGGCCCGCCATCGTGAGGTTGGTGTGGAAGCTCTCCACGTCCTTCACCACGCCGAAGTCCGTGAGCCAGGCCTGCCCTTCCGGGCTCACCAGCACGTTTCCGGGCTTCAGGTCCCGGTGGATGATGCCCCGGTCGTGCACGTAGGCGAGCGCGCTGCCCAGCTCGCGCACCATGCGCTCCACGCGGGCCCAGCGGTCGGGCGGCTCGTTGACCTTCCACTCCTCGAGCACCTGGCCGAGGTCCCGCCCGCGCACGTACTGCAGCGCGAGCCAGGGAAAGCCGTCGTGGCTGCCGGCCTCGATGACCTTCACGATGCCGGGGTGATCGAGCCGCTGGAGCGTGAGGAACTCCCGCTTGAGGCGGCGCGTTTCCTCGGTGGTGATCCGGGTCTGGTGGAGGATCTTGACGGCCACCTCCTCGCCACCATCCACCGGCTGCGCGCGCCAAACCGTGGCCATGCCGCCCGCGCCGAGCCGCGACAGTAGGCGCCAGCGGCCCACGAGGGCTCCGGCTTCGGGGGCGGTGCCGACGGTCCGCATCGCCCTCCCCGTTAGCTCCGCAGCCACTCCGAGGCGAGGAATCGTTCGGCATCCGGTCCCGGGAGGTTGGCGGCGAGCGCGCGCCCCAGCGCGTCGGCCACGCGGCTGTGCCGGGCTGCGGCGGCCTCGTCATTCACCAGCGAGGCCGCCAGCACGTGGCCCTTGAGCACGTAGAGGCGGTAGCCGCAGGCATCCGCGCGGCGGATGGCGGCGTCGGCGTGCCGTGCGGCCTCCACACGCTCGCCGAGGAAGCTGTACACGCGCGCCAGCGCAAGGTCGAGCCGCACCTCCTGGTAGGGCCAGCGCGGCCCCGCCGTTTCCAGGGCGAGCACGATGAACGCGCGGGCGCCGGCCTCGTCACCCGCCTGGGCGAGCTGGCGCGCCCGCCAGGACCGCACCACGCCGAGCCAGCCCTCGTGGTCGACCGCCTCCGCGAGCTCGAGGGCCTCGGCGATGAGCGGCGTGAGCGATTCGGTGCGCTCGGCCGCCCAGGAGGCGCGGATCAGGGGGATGAGCGCAGTGAGCACGTGCGAGGGGTCGTTGAGCTCGCGGGCCAGCGCGAGGGCAACCGCCGCCTCGGCCGCCCCATCGACCGGACGGCCTACATGGGTGAGCGCATCGGCGTGCGCCGACCGGGCGAGTACGATGCCGCCGGGCTGGTTCACCTCCCGCGCCTGCGCCACGGTGCGCTCCGCCAGCTCCAGGCCGCGGCGGAGGTTTCCGGTGCACACGTGCACCTCCACGAGGTTGCAGCGCACGAGCGTGAGCGGGGCCACGAGGCCCACCCGCTCGAAGACCGCCGCTGCCTGCTCGAAGTTCCGACGGGCCTCCGAGGCGAGGCCACGGCACGCGGCCACCATGCCCAGCCCGTTGTAGCCGAAGCCGATGGAGCGTTCATCGCGCGCGCCTTCCGCCACCGCGAGGCCCTCCACCCAGTGCTTCCGGGCCGACTCGAGGTCGCCGCACGCCCAGAGCACGCCGCCGAGCTGGTTGAGGGCGAACGCGCGGGTGGGCTGGTCGCCGGCACGCTCCGCGAGGCCGATGGCTTCGTGGAAGTGCGCGCTCGCGCCCACGAGCTCCCCCGTCTGCCGGGCGCGATGCCCGAGGGCGGCCCGCGCCCTCGCCATCAGCCGCTCGTCGCCCGACTCGTCGGCCAGCTCCCGCGCGCGGGCGAGGTCGGCGTCGATCCGGCCCCACTCCGCCACGGCGTCGAGCGCCTCCACGCGGCGCAGGAGCAGCTCGCACAGCGCACGATCGGCATCGTCGAGGGGCATCAGGTCGCGCGCTTCGGGTTCGAGCGCCACGGCGCGGTCGAAGGCGGCGAGCGCCTCCCGCGCAAAGGACCGGCCGAGCAGGCGCGTGCCCGAGCGGAGCAGGTAAGCGTAGGCCTTGCCCGGCACCTCCCCCGCCTCGAAGTGCCCCGCCAGGGCGTCCACCACGAGGTGCAGGCGACGCCGCCCGAGGCGCTCCAGGGTTTCACCGAGGCGGCGGTGCAGCGCCACGGCCTCCGCGGGGACGATCTCGCGGGAGATCACCTCCCGCACGCGGGCCTGCGACGCATCCACGTGCGTGGTCGTCTCCACCCTGCGCTCGCGGACGAGCCCGGCCGCCACCAGCTCCTCCACGGCCGCGGCGAGCACGGTCTCGCCTTCGTACACCACGCTGGCGATCACGTCGAAAGAGAGCTCGTGGCCCGCCAACGCCACCACCCGCAGGATCTGCGCGGCCACGGGCGAGAGCCCCGACGCCCGCGCGAGCATCGCATCGCGCGCGCTTCGCGGGATGGGCAGCGGCAGGCGGCTCATGTGGCTGGCATCGAGACGGAGCGTGTACTGGTCGCCCTCGAGGCGGATCACCTGCTCCTCGGCGAGCCCACGCACCATCTCCACGATGAAGGCCGGGTTGCCTTCGCCTTCCCGGTGGAGGCGCACCGCCAGGGCCGACACCGCCTCGCCAGCGCCGAGCAGGCCGCCGAGCAGCTCCTCCACCGCCTGGAGCGCGAGCGGGCCGAGCTCCCGGGTGAGCGGGCGAACCCCGGTGGCGGCCCCCGACACGAGCCCGCCGGCCCTCGGGGCGTCGGCGAGCCGGGTGATCACCCAGAGGATGCGCTCCTCGGCGAGCGAGCGGGTGTTGCGGACGAGGTACTCGGCGAGCTCGAGGCTCGTGTCGTCGAGCAGGTGGGCATCGCCCAGGATCACCACCCGCGGGGGCGTGTCGAGGAGGAGCCCGCGAAGCGCGGCGAAGACCGCGTACCGTTCGAGCACCACGTCGTCGCCATAGGCGCCCATCAGCGCCTGGAGCACGCCCGGTGGCGAGGGGTGCCCGGCGAGCAGCTCCTCCACCATGGGCCGGAAGGCCGCGAGCGCGCCGCCCGTGGCCGCGCCCGACACGAGGCTCACCGGCAGCCCCGCGGCCCGCGCCTCGGCGGCCGCCAACTGCGACAGCATCGACTTGCCGAGCCCCGGCCCCCCGCTCACCACGAGCACCCCGCCGTGCCCTTCGGCCACCGCACGGACCGCCGACGAGATCGAGGCCCGCTCGGGGATGCGCCCCACCGGCTCCAGCGGCCAGCGGGAGAGGTTGGCCTTCGAGCGCGGCGCCGCATCCAGCGAAACCAGCACGTGCTGGGCGCTCGAGAAGCGCAGCTCGGGCTCCTTCTGGAGCAGGCGCACGCAGAGCTCGTCGAGGTCGGCCGGGACCGTGGGGGCGAGCTCGCGGGGGGGGCGCGCGGGCCTGTGGAGGTGCTTGTCGAGGTAGCCGGCGAGTGTGCGGGCGTGAAACGGCCGGCGCCCGGTGAGCATGAGGTAGACGAGCGCCCCGAGCGAGTAGAGGTCGGCGCGCGCATCCATCGAGCCGCCCATGATCTGCTCGGGCGACATCCACGCCACCGTGCCGAGCAGCTCGCCGTGCGAGGTGAGCTCCTCGTCGTCGGGCTGGGGCGGCGCCGCCTCCTTGGCCACGCCGAAGTCCATGAGCACGGCGTGCCCATCCTCCCGGACCATCACGTTTCCGGGCGTGAGGTCGCGGTGCACCAGCCCGGCGGCGTGCACGGCCCCGAGGGCGCGCGCCACGTCGGCGGTGATGGTGCGCACCCGCTCCCACCGATCTGTCGGCGGGGCCTGTTCCCACGCCTCCACCTCGGCCCGAAGGTCGCGCCCCACGACGAGGTCCATCACGAACCAGTCGCGCTCCTCCCATCGGCCCTGATCGAGCGTGCCCACCACGTTTGGATGATCGATGCGCGAGAGGGCTTTCACCTCGCGACGGAAGCGTTCTTCGATCTCCGAGCGGTCGCCGCCGCGGCCGCTCACCAGCTTCAGAGCCCCTGTTCTTCCGGCATCATCGTGGACCTCGAACACCACCGCCATGCCGCCGCGACCCAGCATGCGCACCACCACCCAGGGGCCGATGCGGGTCCCGGGCTCCGGCAGGCTCGATCGCGGGGAGTTGATCACGTGTCGGCGCTTCTATACTCTTTGCCGACACCGAGGCGGACCGTGAAGCTCGAGGCGTGCGCATGGACCGATCCCGGTCCGGTCCGGGACAACAACGAAGATGCCTACCACCTCGACGAGGACAATGGCCTCTTCATCGTGGCCGACGGCATGGGCGGCCATGCTGCGGGCGAGGTCGCCTCCAGAATTGCCGTGGAAACCCTTCGCGAGTTGCTCACGGGCGATGACCTCGACCCCGACGAGACCCGGCTCGACCGCCAGGTGGGGGACCCGGGCGATGTGCTCCGGGAGCGCCTCCGGTACGCGATGAACCAGGCCAGCGCCCGCATCCGCAAGGAATCGCTCGACCACGCGATGTACGCCGGCATGGGCACCACCGTGGCCGTGCTCCTCATCGAAGGCGGTCAGGCCCACGTGGCGCACGTGGGCGACTCCCGTGTGTACCTCATCCGCGATGGCACGCTGGCCCGCCTCACCCGCGATCACACCGTGGTGCAGCAGGAGATCGACGCCGGCCGCCTCACCCCCGAGCTGGCCCGCACGGTGCCCCACCGCAACTACCTCACACAGTCGGTGGGCTACCACGGGCCCGTCGAGCCCGACACGATCACCCGCCCCATCGAGCCCGGCGACATCTTCATCCTCTGCAGCGACGGCGTCACCGATCCGCTCGACGATCGCCAGATCGCCGCCTACGCCTCCGACTCCGACGCCACCGACCTCGCCGAGCGCCTCGTCCGCGAGGCCCTCGCCGGGGGCGGCGAGGACAACATCACCGCGGTGGTGGTGCGCGTGTCCGATGGCTGACCGCCCCCGATGAGCCTGCCCCTCCAGGTGCTCTCCGACTGCCTCGCGTGCCGGGTGGAGAGCGGAGTGCTGGAGCTCGTCCTTCCCAACCAGCCCGCCGTGGGTACCTGCCGGCTCTGCGGCCAGGCGAGCGAAGGCGGCGTCGTGCGCCGCGCAGGAACGCGCTTCCGCACCGCCAGCGAGGTGGTGGCGGCGCTGGGCGTGTGGGCGGCCTCGGAGGGGGAGCCGCCGGAGCGCTTCGTGGCGGCCAACTTCGGCGCGGGCAACGCAGAGGCCGTGGCGGCGATCGTCCTGGCCGGCGGGCGCGTGGAAACGAGCTTCGACGTGGTGGCCTGGCTGTTCCGCACCCGCACCATGGGCGCCATGGCGCTCGGCGGAGCGGTAGCGGCGGAGCCGGGCGATGAGGCCGGGAGCGAGTCCGGATCAGGGGGCGGGGGGGCAGGCCCCCCCGCAACGCCCCCCACGCTCGCCGCGCCCGAAGCGCGGGCGGCTCGCCGCGAGCGCGTCGCCGACCCGCTCGCCGTGACCCGCGCCCTGACCAGCACCGCCCTCGCCGATGGGCGGGTGGAGGCCGCCGAGCGCGCCGTCCTCGCGCAGGCCTGCACCCGCCTCGGCGCGCCCCAGCCTACGGAAGAAGACTGGCGCGCATGGCGGCCCAACGAGCTCGGCTTTCCCCCCGACCCCGAGGCCACCGTGAGGGCCATGATCGCGGTGGCGCTCGCCGACCGCGTGCCCGACGTGGGCGAAGCCCGGGTGATCCGCGAGTTCGCGCGGAGCTGGCGGGTGCCGCTCCCCGAGCCCATCCTCCCGCCGACCACGCTCGGGCAGAAGGCGGTGGCGGCCTGGCTGGGCCTGTTTGCCCGCTGAGGGCGCGCTCCCGGTCGTCCGGTGGCTCGCCGCCGCGCTTCCGGTGCTCGCGGTCGCCTGTGCGAGCGCGTCACCCGACTCCGTGGATTCGCCTTCGGGCGTGGACCGCTGCGCCTGCACCACGCTCGCCCTCCCCCCCGCGCCGGTCGTCGACGAGCCCGGCCTCCTCGCCCTCCTCGACACCGTCCGCGCCGCGCTCTACCCGGAGCAGGCCGACCTCACGATCGGCGCGGAGCTCGTCACCGACCTCCAGTTCTTCCGCGCGTGGACCGAGCTCGACACCGTCGGCGCGCCGCCCCGCCAACGCCGGTACGTGATCCAGGTCGATCCCACCGTGCTCGCCGACCCGCCCACGCCCGTCGCGCTCGCCGCCGTCCTCGCCCACGAGCTCGGGCACGTGGACCACTACGTGACCCTCGACACCGACGCCTTCGTGGCCTTCGCCGCCTGGTACGCCGGCGAGGACCCGCTCACCTCCGCCGGGCTCGCGGAGTACGAGCGCGAAACCGACGAGAAGTCGCTGGCGCGCGGCTGCGCCGAGGGGCTCGCCACGATGCGCGAGTGGATCTACGCCCACTGCGAGGGGGATGTGGAGGCGGCGAAGCGCTTCCAGTACTACTCGCCGGAAGAAATTGCCGCGTGGGAAGAGGCGAACGGCTCCTGCCGCTAGGCGGAGGAGCCCGCCCCCTGCACCGCCACGCGGTCGCCTCCCGCACGTTTGGCCTGGTACATGAGCTCGTCGGCGCGGGACACCAGCGCGCCACCATCCCCATCCTCCGCACACCACGTGGCCACGCCGAAGCTGGCCGTCAACGGCGGCGCGCCGCTGCCCAGCGGGCGCAGCTCGGCGAGGCTGCGGCGGAGGCGTTCGGCCACCCGCTCGGCCTCCTCCGCGGCCGTCTCCGGCAGGAGCACCACGAACTCCTCGCCGCCGAAGCGGGCGCAGAGGTCGATCTCGCGGAGCTCTGCGGCGAGCCGCTCCGCCACCGCGCGCAAGGCGGCGTCGCCGCCGGCGTGGCCGATGCCATCGTTGATCGACTTGAAGCGGTCCACATCGAGGAGCACGAGCGAGAGCGGGCGGCCGTTGCGGCGGGCGTCGGCCGTGCGCCGCTGCAGCGTCTCGAAGAGCGCCCGACGGTTGGCCACCCCCGTGAGCCCATCCACGAGCACCAGCTTCTCCAGCCGCTCCTGGGTGGCCCGGTGGCTGTCGAGGAGCTGGCTTCCCGAGATGGCGAGGAGCGCCGTGGAGCCGCCGACCACGGCGAACAACGTGAGCAGCATGGGGATGACGGCGGAGTCACCGAGCGCGAGGGACTGCGCGGGCTGCGGCCCCTGCAGCCACACCGCCACAGCCCTGTAGGCGAGGCCCGCCCGCATGGCGGCGAAGACCAACGCGCCCGCCCCGCGCAAGGGCGGCGGCCGCCCTGTCTGGGTGACGATGGTGATGCCCACGCGCAGGGCTGCCAGGGCCAGGGCCGAGGAGGCGCCCACGGCGCGCAGCTGCGGCCGGGGCTCGATCAACGAGAACCACAGGAGCCACCCCGCCAGGAGTACGGTCGCCGCCCGCTCGACCTGGCGCCGCGGGGCCCCTTCCACCCCGGCACCCTGCAGACCATTCCCGAGCCGGAACAACGCCAGCAGGCCGAGCACGTCGGCCGTGGAGGAGGGGATCGCCTCGGCCCCGGCCACCACGTAGAGCAGCAGTGCAACGATGATGTACCCCCCCCGCGCGCACCCACTCGGATGGCCCGCGGAGCTCGGGCGCCACCCGATTGGCAAACCCGCAGAGCACCACCAGCGGCACCGACGCCACGACCGTGGCGATGGCGAGGCTACGAAGGTCAAGTCGGTCGAGGAAATCCACGCGTCCCAAGTGTACCCGAAGCGGGGGGCGGCCCCCAACGGGGAGCCGGGATAGCCGCCGGCCGTGAACCACCTCGCCTCCACCCTTCCTGCCGATCCCACCGCCTTCGCCGCGCGGGCGCTCACCCAGAACGCAGCCGCCATGAAGGGGTCGCTCATCCTCGGCATCGCCGCCGAGGTTCGCGCGCTCGCGGCGCAGGGTCAGCCGATCTGCAACCTCACGGTGGGCGACTTCGACGCCCGTCAGTTCCCCATTCCCGACGCGCTCCGGGAGGCCGTGAAGGTGGCCCTCGACGGCGCCGAAACGAACTACCCGCCGGCCGAGGGCATCGCCGCGCTGCGGGAAGCCGTGGCCGAGTGGTACGCGCGCGAGCTCGGCGTGAAGGTCGGCGCCGACTGGGTGGTCGTGGCCAGCGGGGCCCGGCCGGTCATGTACGCCACGTACCGGCTCCTCCTCGAACGGGGCGACACGCTCCTGTACTGCGTGCCGAGCTGGAACAATGGCTACTACGGCCAGCTCACCGACGCGCACCAGGAAACGCTCGAAACGAAGGTCGAGAACGACTTCATGCCCACGGCCGAGGAGCTCGTGGAGCCCTTCACCCGGGCCACCCTCTTCGCCCTGAACTCGCCCCAGAACCCCACGGGCACCGTGATCCGGCCCGAACGCCTCGCCGACATCGCGCGGGCGCTCGTGGCCGAGAACGTGCGCCGCGAGGCCGAGGGCCGCCGCCCGCTGATGTGGATGTGGGACCAGGTCTACTGGACCCTCACCTACGGCGGCGTGGCGCACGCCCACCCGTGCGCGCTCGTCCCCGAATGTGCGCCCTACGTCATCACCGTCGATGCGATCTCCAAGAGCTTCGCCGCCACCGGCCTCCGCGTGGGGTGGGCCGTGCTCCCGCCGGTGCTCGCCGAGCGCATGAAGGCCTTCATCGGGCACGTGGGCGCATGGGCCCCGAAGCCCGAGCAGGTGGCCACCGCGCAGTTCCTCCGCAACGACGCCGCGATGGCCGCGTTCGGCGAAGGGTTCCGCGCCGCGCTCGCCGAGCGCCTCGGCGTGCTCGATCGCGGCCTCACCGCGCTGGGCATCGAACACCTCGTGCCGCAGGGCGCCATGTACCTCTCCGTGCGCTTCCCGTTCTTCGGTCGCGAGGGCCTCGATGGGCAGCCCATGAAGACCAACGAGGATGTGCGGCGATGGCTGCTCCACCGCGCCGGCCTGGCCGTGGTTCCCTTCCAGGCCTTCGACCTCGAGGCCGACACCGGCTGGTTCCGCATGTCCGTGGGTGCCGTGAGCGTGGCCGCGCTTGAAGCCGCCCTCGAGCGCCTCGGTCAGGTCATTCGCTGATCGGCGTCATCCACAGGAGCTCGGCCGGCACGCCCAGGAGCGCAAGGGCCCGATCGTAACGCTCCGAGAGCGGCGTATCGAAGACCAGCTCCGACGCCCCATCCACGAACACCCAGCTCCCCTCGGTGAGCTCGCGGTCGAGCTGGCCGGGCCCCCAGCCCGCGTAGCCGAGGCAGAGGTGGAACTCCGCACCCGCGCCCACGAGCGCCGCGAGCCGCTCGCGACTCGGCGAGACGGCCACGCCGCCGGCCTTCCAGCCCTCCGGCGCCAACCCCTTGTAGAGCACGAAGCCCGCGCCCCGCTCTACCGGCCCGCCCCACAACGCCGGCCGCTGCAGCGGCTCGGCGGTGCCCGGCATGTCGAGGTGCTGCACCACTTCGCCCACCCTCACCCGGGCCGCGCGGTTGATCACGAGCCCGAGGGCCCCTTGCGCGGTGTGCTGCACCAGCAAGACCACCGCCCGCTCGAAATTGGGATCCCGCATCTGCGGGCTCGCCACGAGCAGGCCGGGCTCCACTAGGCGCTCGGCGCGTCGGCTTCGCGCACCGGCTCGATGCGGGGCTGGGCGCCCTGGGTGACCACCTCCTCGGTGATCTCCACTTCCTTGATGTTGTCCTGGCTCGGGAGCTCGAACATGATGTCCAGCATCACCGACTCGAGGATCGTGCGGAGCCCGCGGGCGCCGGCCTTGCGGGTGGTGGCCTTCTCCGCCACGGCGCGCAGCGCACCGGCCGTGAAGGTAAGCTTCACCTTCTCGAACTTGAACAGCTTCTGGTACTGCTTCACCAGGCTGTTGCGCGGCTCGGTGAGCACGTGGACCATGTCATCGATCGAGAGCGAGTTCATGCACGCGATCACCGGCACGCGGCCGATGAACTCGGGGATGAGGCCGAAGCGCTCGAGGTCCTCCGTCTGCACGTGCTTCATCAGCGCTTCGGTGGTTTCCCCCTCCACACCCCGGTCGTGGGTGAAGCCGACGGTCTTCCGGCCCATGCGGTCGGTGATCACCCGCTCGATGCCCTCGAACGCGCCCCCGCAGATGAACAGGATGTTCGTGGTGTCGATCTGGAGGAATTCCTGGTTCGGGAGCCGCTTGTTTCCCTTGATCTGGATGTTGCAGTTGCTGCCTTCCAGGATCTTCAGGAGCGCCTGCTGCACACCCTCGCCGCTCACATCGCGGCTCACCGAGCTCGAGAAGCTCTTGCGCGCCAGCTTGTCGATCTCATCGAGGTACACGATGCCGCGCTGGGTCTTCTCCACGCTGTTGCCCGAGGCGTGGAACAGGTTGAGGATGATGTTCTCGACGTCTTCGCCGACGTAGCCAGCCTCGGTGAGCGTGGTGGCATCGGCCACGACGAAGGGCACATCGAGCAGGCGGGCGAGGGTCTGGGCGAGGAGGGTCTTCCCGGTGCCGGTGGGGCCGAGCAGGAGCACGTTGCTCTTCTGCACATCCACATCGTCGCCCGGCTTGGCGGACTTGGCGCTGTTCGCTTCGAGGCGCTTGTAGTGGTTGTACACCGCCACCGCGAGCCGGCGTTTCGCCTGATCCTGCCCGACCACGTACTGGTCGAGAAAACCCTTGATGCGGGAGGGAGAAGGAATCTTGCCGCTGGCAAAGTTGATCCCGGAACTACCCTTGTTCTCCCGGATGATGTCGAGGCAGAGCCGAATGCACTCGTTGCAGATGTACACGTTCGGTCCCGCTACGATCTTCTCGACATCCCGCTGCGCTTTGTGGCAGAAGCTGCACGAGAGGCCGGCTGGGCTGTTGTACTTCGGCATCGGCTCCCCAATCGCGTCGTTTGGACAATACCTTAAGCGCCGGTGGATCACCGCGTCAATGCGCTTCGGCACGGTGCGACAAAGCTTGAACCGCTATGATGCGGACTGGAGCGGCGCATGGCGCACGGTGGCGACCTCTACGCGGTGCTGGGCGTAGGCAAAGAAGCAACCGAGAAAGAGATCAAGGCGGCGTTTCGCCAGCTCGCGCACGAGTTCCATCCGGACCGCGTGGGGGAGGACGCCGAGAAGATCGAACGGTTCAAGTCGGTGCGCGAGGCCTACGAAACCCTGTCGGACCCGGCCCGGCGCGCGGCCTACGACCGCCGCAACGAGCGTCACAGCGGCAACCGACCGTTCTACGGCACCCACTGGCGGCAGGCGGGCACCCCCGCGCCGGGCGGCGTCGGCAACCAGGCCACCGCACGCGCGGGCAACAACATCGACCTCGAGGACATCTTCAACGACTTCGGCGGCGTGGACCTCGGCATGGGCCGCGACAAGCGCGCTTCCCGCGATGCCCCGCCGCCGAGCCAGGGCCCCCGCCCGCGCGCCCGCCAGTGGGACCCGCTGCGCGACTTCAAGGCCGCCGCCGAGAACGACACCTGGCCGGGCGCCGGCGAGGGGGGTGGCGGCGCGCCCTCCGGCGGCGGCTCGGCGTCCGGCAGCGGCCCCGCCCCCGGGGGCGGCACGGGTCGCCCCTCCGGCTTCGGCTTCACCGATGGCGGGTGGTCGTCGGGCTCGCGCGGCGGAACGTCCAGCGCGGGCAGTCGCGCGCGGTCGGCGGGCCCCACCGAGCGCGGTGAGGACATCCACGTGGCCGTGAAGATCGCGAGCACGCTGCTCGGCATCGGCGGCCTCGTGACCGTGGAGTACGACCGCAAGGTCCGCAGCGATGATGGCCGCACCCTCCTCTCCATCCGCGAGCTGCACGACCTCCGCGTGCCCCCCGACGTGCGCGACGGCGACACGCTGCGGGTCGAGAAGTTCGGCCACGCCGGCGAAGGCGGCGGCGCCTACGGCGATCTCGTCGCCACCGTGAGCATCGTGGGCGCCGGCCCGCGCATGAAGATGCCGAAGGCCGAGGCCCCCCCGGCCGGCGAGGTCGTGGTGGTGGATGTTCCCTTCACCGACGCCATCCTCGGCGGCCGGGTGGAGGTGCAGACCCCCCAGGGGCGGCTCCGCGTGGCCATTCCCGCGGGCACCTCCTCCGGCTCCCGGTTCCGCTTGAAGGGCCGCGGCAAGGCCGACGCCACCGGGCAGCCGGGGGATCTCTTCGCCGAGGTGCGGGTGACCGTTCCGCGCGACCTCGACGAGGAGTCCCGCCGCCTCATCGAACGGTTCGCCGAGCTCAACCCGCCGATCACGTCGGGCGAGTGAGCCCGCCGATCCGCTACAGGTAGCCGAGCACCTTGAGCCGGTCGACGGCCTCCTGGCCCGCGGCGTCGGGCTCCTCGGCCGCGAACTCGGAGAGGAGGGCCTCGGCCCGGTAGCGGGCGCGAGCCGGGGCTTCGGGCGGGGCATCGTCCGGCAGGAGCGCCATCGCGTACACGCGCACCTCGTTGGCCCCATCGCCGGTGGCCGCGGCGAGCCCGAGCCCACCCACCTCGCCATAGGCACCGTCGGCGTTCATGCTCTCGGGGACCGCATCGAAGTTCTCGACCCAGTCGGCATCGCCGGCCGCGGGCGACAGCACCGCGATGCAGGGGAACTCGGCGCAGTCGAGGCGCAGCAGCGAGGCCCCAGGCACCGCGGCCAGCGCGCCCGCCAGCCGTTCGCCGAACGCGCCCTCCTTCCACACGGGGGCGACGTCGCCCGGCCACGGCTGTCGCGTGCCTTCGTGCTGCGACACGATCGCCCTCTGGATTCCGGCCTCCTGCCGCGCCGCCGCCAGCTCGCCTTCGAGCTGGGCGATCCGGGCATCCGACGACGCCTTCGGCGTGCCGGGCTCCGTGGTCTCGGCACGGCTGCCAGGCAGGTGCAGCGTGCGCTTCTCCCCCGCCGCGACCTCCTCGCCCGCGGCATCGGCGCCGAAGCGCGCAGTTCCTTCGTAAACAACCACGGTGATGGCCGCCCCGGCAAAGGCGGCGGCGAGCGTTGACTGGTTCATGCGGATGACCTCCGCCCCATCCACACGCGGAGCGCCCGGCCCAGGTTCCACGGAAATTCGTGCGCGCCCGTTCACCTCCACGGGAACACCGGCCGCCAGCACGTTCACCCGACCGTCGAACACCGTGTCGCCATCGAGCAGGACCGTCCAGGCGGGGGCGGGGCGGAGCGCGGCGCCGGCCGCGAGGAGGAGCCCGGCGCACAGGAGCGCCGCGGCCCACGGTTGCCAGGACGCCGTTCGAGCGGGAGGGCCGGCGGCGGGAACGCCCGCGGGGGGGCGACGCAGCGCGGCCGGCAGGCCGGGCGGCGCCATCGTGGACGGAAGCTCGCGGAGGGCGGCCGTGACGGCCTTCAGGCGGGCCAGCCGCTCGGCGAGCGGCGGCTCGGCGGCGAGGCGCGCGTGCAGTGCGAGGGCTTCCTCGGGCGGGAGGTCGCCATCGAGGAGGCGGGAGAGGAGGACGTCGTCGTTCACGCGAGCACCCCGAGGAGCGCCGCGCGGGCGCGATGGAGGCGGGACTTGATGGTGCCGAGGGCCACGGACTCCTGCTCGGCGAGGTCCTGGAGCGGCACCCCGTGCAGGTGGTGGAGCACGACCACCCGGCGCCAGGCTTCGGGGAGGGCCAGGAGCGCCGCTTCGAGCGCCGCGCTCGTCTCCGCCGCCTGCAGCGCCACCGGGGCCAGCGGGCGCTCGTCGAGCACCTCGTCGGCCTCCAGGACGCCCCCGCGCACCTGCCGCCGGCGATGCCTGTCGACGAGGTGGCGGTGCACGATGGTGACGAGCCACGTCTTCACGGAGGCCGCGCCGCCCGGCTGGAACGTGGGCAGCGCGCGGAGCACCTTCTCCCACGCCTCCTGCCAGGCATCCTCCGGCTCGGGGTCAAGCCGACGGCACAGCGCCCACACGAGCCCGCCGTGCTCGGCGACGACACGCTCGGGGTCGGGAGGGGCCAGACGCAGCGCGTTCACGGTTGGTTCCACGCAGCCGGCGCCATGGGGTTCCCGGAGCCGCGAAAAAACCTCATCCGGAGCGGCGCGCCGGGGGGCTCGACCCGTAGGCGCGAAGGAAGACGGCCACCTGCTCCTCCACAAGCGCCGGCAACGACAGCGGCCGAACGGTGGTGCCGCACAGCGCGTTCTGGTGGAGGGTGGCCAGCACCAGCGGCGAGACGAGGCCGAGGGCGGCGATGCGGTAGTCGGCCGGGATCAGCTCGCCGCGCCGGGCATGGGCTTCGAGCCGGCACTCGAGGGACTGCAGGATCGGCTCCAGCAGGTTCTCGAGGAACGACACGCCCGCGAGCGGGTCGCGCAGGCTCATGGCCAGGCCGTTCGCGAGGAGCTCGCCGAGGCCGAAGGTGAGGCCCTGGAGCATGGCGTGCAGGGTCTCGCGCAGGCTCGCCTCCACCGGCAACGAAGGCTCCTCGCGCACCCGGGCGAGGTAGGGCGCGCCGAGCTTTCCCTGCTCGGCCATCACGCTCGCGAGGATCTCGGAGCGGGTGCCGAGGTGGTGGCGGAGGCTCGACACGCTCACCACCGCCGCCTCGGCCATCTCGCTCACGGAGAGGCGCGCCCCGTCGGGCTCGCGGAGCCGGCGATTGAGCGCTTCGAGGAGCTGCCCGCGCTTGTGCTCGTAGTCGCGGTTTCGTGAACCGGCGGTGCGCGCCATGAATGCTCCTCGTCGCTCCCACCTCACCCTAACACGAAAAATATTATTTGTAGCATTCGTTAGTTTATGCTATCCGATAATCAAAGGACGTTACCCATGCTTCTTCTCCTCGCCTGCGTGCTGGAAACCGCCCCCGTGCTCGACGGCCCCGTCGTGGCCTCCTGCGACTATGAAAGCCCCTTCTCGGGGGAGTCGGAGTGCCGCGAGTTCTACGGGTCCACCCTCGAGGAGGCCGGCGAGAGCTGCGATGGCGTGAACGCGACCGCGCGCGACGGTGAGGCCTGTCCCCTCGTCGACACCCTGGGGACGTGCACCTACGACTCCGACGGCTACCAGATCCGCACGGTGGTGTACGGGACCAACGAGGGCACCTGCGGCAGCAACCGCTTCGGGTGCGAGACCTTCGCCAACGGCTACTGGGACGCCTCGGAGCTCTGCGCCGAGGATGCCGGCCTCGTCGTGCTCTCCGACCCCTTCCCCCTCGCCGAGCAGGTCTGCATGGACCCGATCGCCGGCGAGCCTCCGGGGCAGAGCGAAGACGGGAAGGTGTGCACCTGGGAGATCGTCTCGGGCGCCACCGAGGAGGGGCGCCACTTCAGCGACTACGCCTCGTGCGACCCGGTGATCCGCCAGCGTGGTTACGCGCCCGTGCCCCCGAACGCGCTCGCCGCCACGGCCGACGCCCGCCTCGAGGAAGCCGGCTACGCCGCCGAGGATGCCTGGGTCCGCACCCAGATCAACGCCGGCTCCTGCGAGTGCTGCCACTCCTCCGACGTGGCCACCGAAGGCGCGGCGGTGTTCGACACCACCGCGAAGGGCGGGCTCGCCAACCAGTTCAACGACCGGGGCCTCGCCATGGGCGCAGGCTGGATTCCCACCGTGGGCTTCGGCACCTACCCGCCGGAGGACAACAACGGCTTCGAGCGCTCCTCGCCCGAAAACCCCTACCTCTCCATCATTCCCACCACCGACCAGCCCCGCATGATGGCCTTCTTCGAGGCCGAGCTCGCCCATCGCGGGCTCACCCGCCAGGACTTCGAGGGCGACGTGTACGGCGCCGGCCCGCTGGATGCGCAGCTCACCTACGAGCCCGAGCGCTGCTCCACGGAGGAGGGGGTGGACGCTGACGGCGTGATCCGTTGGGCGCCCGGCCGAGCCCGGTACGTGTACGTGCTCGAAGCCGACGCCGCCAATCCCACGGTCCAGCCCAACCTCGACACCCCCGAGGGCACCCTCTGGCGGGTGGACCTCCCGGCCGACGGCTCGCCCGTGTACTCCGGCACCGTCACCTACGGCGAGGTGCCCGCCGGCATGGTGCAGCGCGTTCCCGAAGCGGGCGCCCCGCCCGCGCTCGTGGCCGGCAAGGACTACTACCTCTACGCCAGCGCCGACGTGCTCTACCCGATCAGCCGCTGCATCTTCACGGCCGGCGAGCCCGCGCCTGCAAGCTGCGACACCCGGGGGGGCGCCGGCTCGCTCGCGCTCGCCGCCGCCGGCCTCGCGTTTGCGCTCCGCCGCCGCCGCGCCGGCTAGGCGCGCACCACCCGGATCGAGCTGGTCTGGCCGCTCTTCACCACCTCCACGCGCGCGGGCAGCCGCTCGGCGATGCCCCGCACATGGCTGATGAGGCCCACCTGCACGCCGCCATCGGCGAGGCTCCGCAGCGCGTCGATCACCGGGTCGACCGAGTCGGCGTCGAGCGAGCCGAAGCCCTCGTCCACGAACAGGGTGCGCAGGTGCAGCGAGCGCTTGGAGAGCCGGCCGAGCGCCAGCGCCAACGCGAGGGAGACCATGAAGGTTTCCCCGCCGGAGAGCGATGACGTGGCCCGCACCTCGCCCCCGGCATCGTGATCGAGCACGAGGAGCTCGAGCGGGTGCTCGGGCAGGTGACGGAGCTCGTAGCGCGCCGCAAAACGCTGGAGCTGGTCGTTGGCCAGCTCCGCCAGCGCCTGCATCGTACGGGCCTGCGCCAGCTCGCGGAACTTCTTGCCCTCGTGCCCGCCGATGAGGTCGGCGAGGCGCTGCCAGGGGCGCGCGGCGGCTTCGAGGCGCTCCACCTCGCCGCCCTGGGTGCGGCGAAGCTCCTGGTCGCGCAGGGCCTGCCGGAGCGCCGCTGCGGCCGCGCTCGCCTCCGCTTGCGCGGCGTGGAGCGCGAGCCGGGACGCCTCCTCGGCGGCGGACAGCCCCGCCTCGTCGAGCCCCTCGGGCGCCACGAGGAGGCCCCCCCGGCGCACGCACTCGGACAGCGTGGTGGCCGCGACGGTGACCGCCTCCCGCAGCCGGCCGAGCTGGGCGCGGAGGTCGCTCCGATCGAGCGAAGGCAGGAGCGCCGCCTCGAACGCCGCCGCCGACCACCCCAGGGCGAGGAGAGCGGCCTCAACGAGCGCCCAGGCCTCGGTGCGAACCGCGACCGCCTGCAGCCGCCGGGCTTCGGCCGCGACGGCCTCGGCCGCGGTGGACTCCGCGCGCGCCACCGCCGCCGTGGCCTCGGCCGCCGCTCGGCTGGCCGCCAGGTCCGCCCGCTCGGTGGCCTGCTCCCAGGCCGCAACCGCCTCCGCGGTGGAGAGCCCCCCGAGCAACGGGGCACGCGCACGTCGGGCCTCGACCAGCGTGAGGGCGGCGGCCTGCGCCCGCGACCGCGCCTCCTCCACCAGGCGCCACGCGCCCGCCGCGGCCTCCGCCGCCGCCTTCTCCGCGCCGCGAGCCTCGCCGAGGCGCAGCTCCGCCGGTTGCAACGCCGCGCGCGCCTCCGCGAGCACGCGGAACCCCTCGAGGACCCGATCCCGGGCGTCGGCAGCCTCCAGATCGAGCCCGGCCGGCCAGGCGGCGAAG
>CAISIK010000106.1 GCA_903885375.1 uncultured Pseudomonadota bacterium | reverse complement strand
TGCAAGGGGGCGAGCTGGCGCCCGCCCCCTACCGCCGCCTTCCCTCCGACCTCCAAGCTTCGCTTTCCGACCTTCGGCGTCGGGCGGGTTGAATAACCCGCCCTCCGGGCGGCTCTCCCCCACCCGTGAACTGCCGCGCACGCCCGGGAGTCGACCCGGGCGCGCGCGGCAGTCAGCCCACCATCTTCCGCATGAAGCGCCGCTGCGGCGGGCTCATCCGCGCGGAGGGGCGCACCCGGTTCACGAGCTGCATGCCCTCGGTGCTGTCGGCGGCGTGCCCCTCGCGCACCAGCACGCCGATCACCACGGCCACGCTGCGCCCGTGCCCGTAGGCACAATGCACGAGCACCGATCGGCCCTCGGCGCGCCAGGCGAGCGCCTGCGCCACCGCGGCCTCCCAATCGTGCGGCCGGGGAGCGTCCCCATCGAGCATGGGGATGTTTCGATAGGCGGAGGCTTCGCCGCGGCGGGGCAGCTCGGCGGTGAGATCGAGCTGGTGGAGGTCGGGCGCGCCCCGGCGGGGCCAGCCGCCCACCCAGAGGCCGGGCACGATCTCCTGCCGCTCCACCAGCCCGAGGCGCTGCGCCGAGGTGGCCACCGAAGCGCTGAACCACAGGTAGGGAGCGAGGAGCCACCGGAGCGGCGAGCCTTTGGCCAGCATGCCGGGGCGCTGGAGCACGTAGGCGATGGCCACGTAGAGCGTGGCGAGCCCGCACCAGGCCGCGAACCAGCCCACCCACGCCGGAAGGAGCCAGGCGGCGCCCAGCTCGCCGAGGGCGACCACGATGAGCGGCAGGGCCATCACGCCGGCAATCTACTCACCGTGGGGGTGCGGTGGCCACGGCCACTTCGAGATGGTCCATCACCCTCAGGAGCGTTTGGTGGAGCGCTGCCAGCTCCTCGGTGCCCACCGCCGACACGAGCTCCGCCTCGATGCCGCCGAGCACCCGGAGCCCATCGAGGAGCGCAGCGCCCCCGGCCGGCGTGAGCCGGAGCAGGGAGGCCCGCCGGTCGGTCGGGTCGGCCACGCGCTCCACCACCCCCCACTCCACGAGGTCGTTCACCAGCGGGCCGATGGCCTGCTTGCTGGCGCCGGACCGCCGGGCGAGCTCCGTGAGGCGCTGCCCGCGGGTGTCGAGGTGGGGGAAGAGCTGGGTGTGGGCGGTGCGGAAGCGCGGCTCGCGCTGCGCCTGCACCCGCTGGATGGCGAGCTCGTTGTAGAGGCGCGCCGCCCGGAACAGCACCTGACCCACGCTCGCCCGCAGGCGCTCGGGCGGCACGGCCGGCGGGGGGACTTCGGGGGGCGCGCTCGACACGGTAAAGTTCCTTGACGATATGGTAAAGGTAGTTTACCTGTTGGAGCACCGGGAGTCAACATGTCCGCTGAGCTTCACGTCGTCGCCGATGGGGTGTGGACGATCCACCACCGTGACTTTTCCATGGGGGGGATGCGCCTCGGCACCCGCTCCAACCTCTTCCGTCTCGCCGATGGCACCCTCGCGCTGCACGCGCCCGGGCCGCTCACGCCCGCCCAGATCGCGGCCATCCGCGGGCTTGGCGAGGTGTCGGTGGTGCTCGTGCCCAACCTGCTCCACAACGGCTACTGCGCCGCCGCCGCCCGGGCCTTCCCGGCGGCCAAGGTCATCGCCGCGCCCGGCGTGGCGGCGAAGGTGTCCGGGATGGCGGTGCACGAGGAGCTGGGCGAGCGGGCGCCCGGCGCGTTCGCCGGTGTGGCCGAGATGATGCGGCTCGAAGGCTGCCCGAAGATGGGCGAGTACGTGTTCTTCCTGCCCGGCTCGCGAACGCTCCTGGGGGTGGACCTCGCGTTCAACCTGCACGGCCTCACCGGGTTCGACCGGTTCGCGATGTGGATGAACAACGCGAACGACAAGTTCTGCGTCACCAACCTCGGCCGGTCCATGTACGTGGCCGATCGCGCCGCGGCCGGCGGCAGCGTGGTGCGCATGACCGACGCGTGGGATGTGGAGCAGATCGTGGTCAGCCACGGCGAGCTCCTGAAGTCCGATGGCCGGCGGGTGCTGCGCGAAGCCTGGTCGTTTGCGCTGGAGTAGGGCCCGGGGGCGCAATAGCCTGCGGGGGTGAATCCTCGCGTTCGTACGGCCCTCGTTTGGGTGGCCCTCTTCACCGTGTGCTGCTCGGGAATCCTCGTCCTCGAGCTCGATGAGGGGGAGGGCACCGGCCTCAACCTTCGTACGCTGCTCTTCGGCGTGATCGTGGTGCTCGCGGTCGTCGTGGGGCTGGTGTGGTTCGGGCGGCGCGTGCAGGCGCAGCAGCAGCAGGGCCTGCAGAACTTCAACGCGTTTCGCCAGAACAAGGCGCGGCTCGTCGAGCCCGGCGCCGAGGCCACGCGCTTTTCCGACGTGGGCGGCCTCGCCGAGGTGAAGGAGTCCCTCGCCGACGTGGTGGATTGGCTGAAGTCCCCCGATCGGTGGGCCAAGGCGGGCGTGCGCCCGCCCCGCGGCGTCCTGCTGGAAGGTCCGCCCGGCACGGGAAAAACGCTCCTCGCGCGCGCCATCGCCGGCGAGGCCGGCGTGAAGTTCTACGTGGCCAACGCCACCGAGTTCGTGGAGATGTTCGTGGGGGTGGGGCCCGCCCGCATGCGCGACCTCTTCGAGGCCGCCGCCAAGACCTCGCCGTGCGTCATCTTCATCGATGAGCTCGATGCCATCGGCCGCCGTCGCGGGTCGGGCGTGGGTTTTGCGAACGAGGAGCGCGAGCACGCGCTCAACGAGCTCCTCGTGCAGATGGACGGTTTTGAGCGTCAAGGCCGCTTCGTGGTCGTGGGGGCGAGCAACCGCGCCGACGTGCTCGATGGTGCGCTCCTGCGCCCCGGCCGCTTCGACCTCCGCCTCCGCGTGGCCGACCTCTCCGAAGCCGACCGTCTCGACGTGCTCCGCGTGCACGCGCGCAAGCGCGAGCTCACCCCCGACGTGGACCTCGCCGTCCTCGCGGCCCGCACGGCGGGCGCCACGGGCGCGGTGCTCGAGTCCATCCTCAACGACGCCGCGCTCCTCGCCATGCGTCGCGGGCGCGGCGGCGGCGCCTCCGCCGTGTGCCAGGCCGATCTCCTCGGGGTGATCGCGCGGGCCGCCAGCGTGGAGCGACCGTTCACCGTGCTCGACCAGCTGCTCGTGGAGTCGGCGGGTCAGCTGGCGGAGCCGGCCACGAGCTGCATTGTGGAGGTGGAGCTCACCGGCGGCGCGCGCGTGCACGGCCGCGTGGTGTGGGCCAACCCCGAGCTCCTGAAGATCGAAACGTCGGAGGGGGCGAGGCTCCTGAGCCGGCGCGAGCTGCGCGAGCTCCGGGCCGTCGCGGCGCCGACGGGCGCGCCGCCGGCGGGTGGGGCGGACTGACCGTGGAGTTCCTCGTCGCGCGCATTCCCTGGCTCGTGATCCTCTGGCTCTCGCTCACGGTGCACGAGTGGGCGCATGCCCGGGTGGCCTGGGCGCTCGGCGATGGCACGGCCCGGGCGCAGGGGCGGATGACGCTCGACCCGCTCGCCCACATCGATCCCATCGGCACCTTCCTGCTCCCGCTCGTGGGCGTCCCGTTCGGCTGGGCGCTCCCGGTGCCGGTCAACCCCGCCGGGTTCGACCGCCGCTACCCGATGTCGTTGGGGATGCTGCTCTGCGCAGCGGCCGGCCCCGCCTCGAACGTGGTCCTCGCGAGCGCCGGGGTGGTGGGCGTGGGCGTGGTGGCGGCCTTTCTGCCCTCGCGCCTCGCCGACATGCTCCTGCCCTGGCTGGGGGTGCTGGTGAACCTGAACGTGGCGCTGGCCATCTTCAACCTGCTCCCGATCCCGCCGCTCGATGGCAGCCGGGTGGTGAACCACTTCCTCCCGCGCTCCCTGCGCGGGGGGTGGGAGGCGCTCGAGCGTGCCGGTCGTTTCCTCCCCTTCGTGGTGCTCGTGCTGCTCGCCGCCGTGGGCCTCGACCCGATCACGCCCGCCTTCGCCTGGACGGAGCGGTTGCTCGGCTGGGTGGTGGGCGTGGCGGTCGGGTAGGCCTGGGCGGGCCGGCTACTCGCCGCCAGCGCACCCGGTCCACACGAGGCCGGCGCCCGCCCCCTCGGAGGTCTGCCACCAGCCGCGGATGGCGGGGTCCCAGGCCACGGCTTCCACCTGGGCCTGCTGCTGCACGTCGAGCTCCTCGCGCGGGGCGTCGAGGATGCCGGCGAGGCCCGCGCTGCCGAGCGTGAGCCGCCAGGCACGGCGGTAGGTGCGGATCAGGAGCTCGCTGTCGTCGTTCCAGAGGTCGGCCGCGGTCACCCGCGAGTCGTACGCGGTGTCGCCTCGGCCGGACACGGGCACGCTGCCGAGCGAAACGAAGCGGTCGCCCAAGGGGGCGAGCAGCTGCGTCTCGCCGCTGTCCTCCTTGGAGAGGAGCAGCGGGGTGCCGAACGAGTCGACCACGAGGGCCTCCACGTTGGTGGGGCCGTCGGCATAGCGCACGGGCACCCGCCGCGGGGTCACGCTCGGGAGCACCCCGCCGCGGGAGACGTCGGGCTCCTCCAGCACGAGGAGCTGGGCGTCGTCCCGAACGAGCGCGTTGTCGCCCACGTCTGCGATCCACAGGCAGTCGGTTTCTCCGCAGGGGGCGAGGGCGAGGTCCTCCCAGTCCACGTTGGGCGCCTGCACGGGAACCTCGGCCAGCACGCTGCCATCGATGTCGAGGGCGTAGAGCACCGCCTCGTTGCCGCTGTCCTCGATGGCCCAGAGCACGCCGGGCTGCCGGCGCGAGGCGGCGAGGCCGCTCACCTCGTCGAGGCCGGAGGCGAGGGTGCCCACCTCCACGGCGGACTCGAACGTGTCGCAGGTGGCGGCGGGCTCGGGCTCGCTCGCGGTGTCGGCGGGCTCGGCCTCCTCCTCCTCGGTGGTGCCGTCGCCGCCGGTGCCGAAGCCGCGCGGCGGTTGGGTGCTGTCCGCGTCGGCGGTGGAAACGGTGTCCGGGTCGGTGCGGAGCACCACGGGGTCGGCGGAGCAGGCAAGCAGGAGGAGCACGAACGCCGCCCGGGTTGGCGGAGGGATCGGATCGCGGTCGGCCCGCCGAGAGGGCGCCGGCGGTGTATGTTCCGAGGGTGATCGCACCCTCAATCCCGTTCCTGCTTGCGCTCGCCGCGTGCACCACCCACGATGGTGACGAGGACTCGGCCTTCGACTCCGGCTCCCCCGTCGGCGATACCGGTGAGACGGGCGAGACCGGCGAGCCCGACGAAACCGGGGAGACGGGGGAGGTGCCCTCCATCTTCGCGCCCGTCGGACACCCGGCCGCCGCCTGGTTCACCGTCCCCGCCGACCGCGGGCTCGTCTGGGAGCGCGATCCCACCTACGCCATCGAGGAGTTCACCGTCCCCCAGATGGTGGTCATGGCCGACGGCACGCTGCGCATGTACGCCACGAACATGGCGGCCACTGAGGGGCGCTGGGTGATGGAGAGCGAGAACGGCGTGGAGTGGGGCACCCCCACCGAGGCGCTGCTCCCGAG
>CAISIK010000105.1 GCA_903885375.1 uncultured Pseudomonadota bacterium | reverse complement strand
CGCGCCAACCACTTGGAGGACCTGCCGGCGCTCGTGGACGATCTGCACGGCTACGGCGAGTTCGCCAACGCCGGCGACCTCGATGGTGACGGCTTCGACGAGCTGGTGAACCTCCTGCAGGACAAGCACGACGGCCTCTGGGGCGAGCTCGCGATCGTGGAAGGCGAGGACTTCGTGGATGGCGCCCTGGTGAGCGAGGTGGCACACCGGGCGTGGTACACCGACGAAGTCGAAACGGCCATCGTCGAGTTTCCGGAGGGACCGCCCCCCGACGTCGACGGCGACGGTCGGGCCGACCTGACCATCGGCGTCATGGGTACGAATCACGCCTTGATGGTCCTGACCGGCGGGATTCCCACGGGCGACGTGAGGGACTCGGTCCACGCGGAGGTTCGAAAGGACGGCGACTGGTATCCCTGGGCGCTCTATTGGGGTGATGACATGGATGGGGATGGCCTCGGGGAGCTCATGCCCAACAGCGGCTGCGCCATTCGCAGCACACTCTTGACCGCCGGCGGCGTTCTCGAACACGACGCGGCCGCTCGCCCCTGTCTCGGCGGGCAGTACGGGTACGTTCAAGCCCTCACCGACATGACCGGTGATGGCCGCGCCGAGTGGGTGTTCTACGAGCAGTACTGGCAGGCTCCCGGCGCGACAGTTCGCACCGGTCGCAGCCTCATCGTGGAGGGCTTCGACATTCCCTGGGAGGACCCGAGCAAGTGGTAGCTCCCTGTGTCACGGTCGAAGGCCGCCCCCACCCCCCGCTGCGGGAGCAGCTGGCGAGCCAGGGGCCCGCGAGGTGCGCGTGAACCCCACTCCCTGCCGGACGCAGCGCCAGCGGCGTGGGGAGCTCACGTGGTAGCGGCCCTGGTCCTCGCAGCGGGGTGCAACGGGGGGAGCGCCGTGATCGGCGGCGGCGACAAGGAGGACGCGAAGGTGGACACCGGGACGCCAGAAGTGGGCGACACCGGCGACACCGCCGCAGGCGACACCGACACGGGACTGGACCCGCTCGACGAGGACGCCGACGAAGACGGCTACACCCCCCGCGAGGGCGACTGCGACGACACCCTGCCGCATGTGTACCCGGGCGCCCCCGACTACTGCGACGGCCTCGATCAGGACTGCGACGGCGAGCCCATCCCCAACGGGAGCTGTGGCGAGGAAGGCGATGTGGCGGCGATGTGGACGTGGAGCTTCGAGAGTGACGATGAGCAGTTTGGGGGGGTGCTCTCCTCGGCCGGGGATGTGGATGGGGACGGGCGCACAGATTTGCAAGTCGAGCGGTACCTGACGGACCCCTATCAGGACGAGGCGGGAGTGTTCTACGGCGCACAGCTCGACGGGTTGCCGGCTGTCAATCCTCTGCCTGCGCTGCAATGGGAGAAGGGCGGCGCGCAGTGGAGCGGCTGCGTGGCCTCCAGCGCCGGCGATGTGGACGCGGACGGTTTCGACGACGTGTGGACCAGCACCCGGGGCGGCGAGTTGTTCACCGGCGCCATCTTCCTTCACTATGGCACGGGCGAAATGATGCCCGCGACCGGCGAGGACCAGCAGGATGCCGCCGCAGCATATTGGTATGACAGCGCCACCTGGACAATGACCTCCATGCTTTTGGCGGGCGATTGGAACGGAGATGGCCGCGGCGACACCATGGCGGCCCTCCTGTCTGCCGATGACCAACCCAACCGGTGGTCCCTCCTCACCGACGCTGCGGTACCCCAACGCGCCAACCACTTGGAGGACCTGCCGGCGCTCGTGGACGATCTGCACGGCTACGGCGAGTTCGCCAACGCCGGCGACCTCGATGGTGACGGCTTCGACGAGCTGGTGAACCTCCTGCAGGACAAGCACGACGGCCTCTGG
>CAISIK010000104.1 GCA_903885375.1 uncultured Pseudomonadota bacterium | reverse complement strand
GGCGGGAACGCCTACTATCGGTGCGAGTTCGCCAATCGGGACCAGGTCAACTGCGAGCGCTGCTCCTCCGGACGAGCGGTCCGCGCCGACCAGATCGAGCCCCTGGTGTGGTCGTACGTCCAGCAACTCATCCTCGAACCGGGGTACTTCCGCGCCGAGGTGGAGCGGGCGGTCGAGGCGGATCAGAAGCGCAACGGTAGCGGCGGCGCGGACGCGGCTCGCGCGATCCGCACCGAGCTGGAGCGCCTCGCGCTGGAGCGGAGCCGCGTCCAGGCCGGCTTCCGGAGGGGCGTGTACACCGAGGACGAGGTGGCGACGGAGCTGGCGGCCATCGAGCGCGAGCGGGCGCCGCTCCTGAGCCGGCTGGAGCTCGCGCAGATGGACGAGCGGAGCCTCGGCGCGAAGTCAGCCCGTCTCGCCGCCGTGGAGGCGCGGCTCTCGACCCTGCGGAGCGCCGTGAAGACCGTGGACCGCGACCAGCAGCGCGCCATCATCGGCGAGCTGATTGAGCGGGTGGTCATCGACACCGAGACCCGCGCGGTCGAGATCCGGGTGCTCGTGGGCGACGCCCCGGCCGGGGACGCCGAGGCAGGCGGCGGCTCGCCCAGCCCGGCACCCCACAGCTCGAAGGGCGGGCGGCGGGCGGGTAGCGCCGCGCCCGAGAGTTACGGGAGCGGACTCTCTGGTGAATCAGGCCTCTTTCCTCGGGAACCGGGAAGCCTGCGGGGAACTTGCCCGAAGCCGCCTGGATCGAGAGGCCGCCCCAGCCGGAGTACCCGGTGAGGGTGGCCCGCTCGTCCGCGGTCGGGAGGCGACGCTGCGCGTACAGGTTGGCGGCGACCGCCATGGCGGCGATGTTCGCGGCGGTGCGCTTCGAGACGGTCCAGAATTCGGGGATGTCCTCCTCGATGAAGGGGCGGTTGGCCACCTGCATCCGGGCGAGGACGGGGCCGAGGTTCTGCTCGATCACCGCCTCGAGGGCGAAGCGGTTCCGGGCGAGGAAGTCGTCGAGGTAGTCCACGTCGACGCCTCGCGGGAGCCGCGTGCGGACGAGGGGGACGATGGCGTCGAGGAGCTGGGCGGCGGGGGTCATAAACTACCTCTCGAGCAATCGGGCTTGTGGTCTGGTAGACTCGCGTGCGGAGGTTGTCCATGGCGCGAATTGGGACTCGATTCTGTGGTGAGATCGGCCTTCCTGGGGGGCACTCGATCCAAACGAAGTTCTTCGTCCTCGGAGCTTCCCTCATCCCACTCGAATCCTTCTACGTAATGAAAGAATCTCCCGGATTCTTCAGTTCGTCCGTACAGGGGCTTCCGATACCGTTGCACGGTCGCAGCGTCCTCGCCGGGTACCTTGAGGTTGTGATTGGCATCGGACTCATCGTGTGCCTCATCGCTGTGTGTGCGGGCGACGGTTGGATACAGCGTGGTCTTGGCATCGTCGCCGTGATCGTTCTGTTCGCTGCTGTGGTCAAGTTGCGGTCCGAAGGCCCGCGCGTCGAGATGCATAGGGCCATGCTTCATGAAGTCCTGGGTATGTCTGCAGATCCGCACTGGCTGCCCCAAGACACCTTTGACCGTGCCTATGCGAACCTGATCCGGCTCGACGAAGAGGGTGCGATCGAAAAGAGGTCCTTTCGTGGCGTGAGCTTGGCTTACGCCCTTTGGGCGTACGGGGGTGATTCCATGAGAAGACAGGGCAATCACGAGCGTTCGACCGAGTGGTGTTCCAAGGCCAACCGGATCCTTGACGCCGTCCTCGGGGCGCCGAAATGACTTCTTCTGAAGCACCGATGTGCCTCCTTTTCCAAGGTGCCCGATCAGCTCCCGGTCCCGCTCCGAAAGCTCCACCTGGATCGTGACCTTCACGCCCCTCCCGAGCAGGTACGCGCCCCACACGAGCGCCCCGTAGGGCCCCATCGAGAGCAGGAAGTCGGCGCTCGGCATGGAGCCAGGCGCAGCGACCGCAGCCGGCATCCCTGCGTCCTGCGCGAACGCCACCGCGCACGACACGAGGACGAGCGCCGGCCCGAGGGCGAGGAACCAGCGGCTCACGCTCCACCCCCCATCTGGGCGGCAGCCTGCTTGATGGCGTCGGCGAAGGCGTTGACGAGGAGCTGGTCCTTCTCGGGGTCCACCGCGGGCGCCGCCACCTTGCGGGTGCGCTTCGGCTTCTCGGGCGCGGGCGTCGTCGGTACCTGCATCGGCGGCGCCGCGGGCGGCCACACCGGCTGCATGGAGACGGTCGGCGCGGGTGCCTCCCGCACGGCGATGTTGTCCGCGATGTCCTTGGTGGAGCGGGGCGCCTTCCCGATCTTCTGCTGGCCGGCGGAGCACGACTTCGCGGCGCGCGCGGCCGCGAGCGACACGCGCTCGGCGATGCGCTTGAGCCACCGTCCCCCAGATGGTGGTCATGGCCGACGGCACGCTGCGCATGTACGCCACGAACATGGCGGCCACTGAGGGGCGCTGGGTGATGGAGAGCGAGAACGGCGTGGAGTGGGGCACCCCCACCGAGGCGCTGCTCCCGAG
>CAISIK010000103.1 GCA_903885375.1 uncultured Pseudomonadota bacterium | reverse complement strand
GGCCGCCCGGGCAGCGGCCTCGGCAGCGGCCACCTCCTGCTCGCGGCGCGCCCGATCCTCGAGCTCGTTCAGCGCATCGCGGCGGGCCTGCTCCTGGAGCTGCCGCATGGCCTCGATGCGCTGCCGCCACGCCTGCTCGGCCTGCGCGGCCGCCTCCTGTCGGGCGGCGGCCGCGCGCCGTTCGACTTCGGCCTGCTGGGCGCGCACCGCGGCCCGAAGCGCCCGCCGCGACTGGACGCGCGCGAGCGTGTCGCGGGCCGCGCCGCGCCGATCGGCCGCGGCCTGGCGCGCTGCGGACTGGTCGCGGAACGCGTCGCGGATTTCGCTGGGCGTCTCTGCGGGACCGAGCTCCGCGAGCGCCCGGCGGCGCTCCGCGCCGTCCTCCGACGCTTCCTCCACCCGGCGCGCGAGCGCCTGCACGAGCCGGCGGCGGGCCTCCGCATCGGCGGCGGCGGCCCCGCGCGCACGATCGCGCTCGCGCTCGAACGCGGCCTGGGCGAAGGCCTCCTGGAGCTCCGCGCTGTCGGACTCTTCCTCCTCGGGGGCCGGCGGCTCGGCCGCGGTGCGCGGCGCCGCGACCTCCACGGGGGCGGGCTCCGCGGCGGCCGTCCGCGCCGGCTCGGCCACGGCAAGCTCGGGCTCCTCCGCCTCGGCCTCGGCCTCGGCCTCCACCGGCCGACGCCGCCAGGCCTCCAGCCACTCCAGCGGCCGGACCGCGCGCAGACGCACGAGCACGCCGTTGGCGCGCTGCATCTCGAAGGCCGGCGCCCAGCCCAGCGTGCGGAGGAGGGTGCCGTGGCGACGGGCCACGCTGCGATCGACCCGCGCGCCCGCGAGGTTCGCACCCTCCATCGGGAGCTCGGCGAGCCGCAGCTCGCGCAGATCGGCCCCACGCAGGTCGGCGCCCTGAAGCGTGAACCGCCCCTGCGCGGCGCGCAGCGCCACCGACCGGCAGCGGGCGTGCCCGAAGTCGGCGCCGTCGAGGGCGGCATCGTCGAGCACCGCGCGGCCCAGGTTCGCGTGCACGAAGGTGACCCGCTCGAGGCTGCAGCCGTCGAAGCGGGCGCCGCGGAGGTCGGCGTTATCGAGCTTCGCGAGCGAGAGCCGGGCCCGGGGCCACTCGGCGCCCACGAACGAGGCGCCGGTGGCCTGCAGGCCGATGGCCAGCACGTCGGGCGCGGAGGAACGATCGAAGCGAGCGCCCGTGGCTTCGACATCGCGCAACGACGCGCCGGACAGTGATGTGTCGCGCAGGTCGGCGCCGCGGAGATCCGCGCCGTCGAGCCGTGCTCCCGAGAGGTCGGAGCCGCGGAGGTTGCAGCCGCGAAGGTCGACGCCTCGCATGTCGACGCGCGAGAGGTCGACGCCGTCGAGCCGCAGCAAGCGCAGGTCTGCCGCGCGCAGATCGGCGCCCCGCAGTCGCGAGCTGAAGTCGAAGGCTGCCACCAGCGACGAATTTAGCGTCTTTGGCGATGGCACGTCGCTTGCAATGGTCAAGTTGAAGGCGACTGCTTACGATTGAGCGGCCCCGCTCACCGCGCGCCCCCTCCCCAGCCCCCCTTCCCGCCTCCGGACACGCCCATGGACACCCTCCTCATCGACGGCAGCCGCCCCCTCCGCGGCGCCATCCCCATCTCCGGCGCCAAGAACGCCTCGTTGCCCATCCTGATGGCCACCATCGTGGCGCCCGGTGAGCACCGCCTGGCCAACGTGCCCGAGCTGGTCGATACCTCGTCGATGCTCTCGCTCCTCGGCCGCATCGGCTGCCCGTCGCTCGTGGGCGCGCAGACCCGCATCGACACCACCCGGGTGGCCTTCTGCGAGGCGCCGTACGACCTCGTCCGCAAGATGCGCGCGAGCGTGCTCGCCCTCGGCCCGCTGCTCGCGCGCTGCGGCGAGGCGCACGTTTCCCTGCCCGGCGGCTGCGCGATCGGCATGCGCCCGATCGATCAGCACCTGAAGGCGCTCGAAGCGCTCGGCTGCCGGTTCGAGCTGGAGGGCGGCTACGTGCACGGGCGGGTCGACCAGCTTCGCGGAGCCGAGTTCCGGTTCGACGTGGTGTCCGTCACCGGCACCGAGAACGTGCTCATGGCCGCCGTGGTGGCGGAGGGCACCACGGTGCTCGAGAACGCGGCCGCGGAGCCCGAGGTCGAAGATCTCGCCCGCTTCCTCAACGCCTGCGGCGCCCGCATCGAAGGCGCGGGCACCTCGCGCATCGTCGTTCACGGCGTGTCCTCGCTCCGCGCTTCGCCCACCGCCCACGCGATCCTGCCCGACCGCATCGAGGCCGGCACCTACCTCGTGGCCGGCGTCATCACGCGCGGCGATGTCCGCTGCGAAAACATGCGTCCCAACGACGTGGCCCCCCTGCTCGACGTGCTTCGTGCCGCCGGCGCGCGTGTGGAATGCGGTCCCGACTGGGTGAGCGCCGGCGCCGAAGGTCGCGTGAACGCGGTCGACGTGGAAACCGCCCCCCACCCCGGCTTCCCCACCGACATGCAGGCCCAGGTGATGGCGCTCCTCTCGTTCGCCAAGGGAACCTCGCGGATCAAGGAGACCATCTTCGAGAACCGCTTCATGCACGCCGCGGAGCTCCTGCGGCTCGGCGCGCAGATCTCCATCGAAGGCAACGTGGCCACCGTCACCGGGCAGCCCCAGCTCAGCGGGGCCACCGTGATGGCCACCGATCTGCGCGCGTCGGCCTCGCTCGTCCTCGCCGGCCTCGCCGCCCAGGGCCGTACCGAGGTGCTCCGCCTGTATCACCTCGATCGCGGCTACGAACGCCTCGTCGAGAAGCTCGCCGCCGTCGGCGCTTCGGTGGAGCGGGGCCAGGAAGGCCGTCCGCGCTTCGCGGCGCCCGCCGTGGCCTGAGCCTTCGACGGGCGGGTTAGATCGCGGAAGGGCGGGCCAAGGTGGCGATTCCGAAACACGTCGTGGACGAGGTGCGCACGCGCGCCGACATCGTGTCGGTCGTCGGGCAGTCCGTCACCCTGCGTCGTGCCGGCGCGAGCTGGGTGGGCCTGTGCCCCTTCCACAACGAGAAGTCGCCCAGCTTCAACGTGGTTCCGAGCAAGCAGATCTACCACTGCTTCGGCTGCGGCGCGGGGGGCGATGTCTTCACCTTCCTGCAGAAGACCCGCGGCCTCGGCTTTACCGACGCGGTGCGCGAGCTCGCCGCCCAGGTCGGCGTGGTCGTGGAAGAACGCCAGCTCAGCGCCGAGGAGACCCTCCGGAACTCCCGCCGCAAGGACCTCTACGACACCTGCGAGGCCGCCGCCCGATGGTACTCCACCACGCTGCTCGTGGGGAAGGATGGGGCCCCCGGCCGGGCCTACCTCGCCTCGCGTGGCATCTCGCTCGAAACGGCGCGGAAGTACCGGATGGGGTACGCCCCCGAGGGGTGGAACAACCTCGAGAACCACCTGAAGGCCGAGGGATTCGACGCCGACCTGATGCTCCGCGCCGGGCTGGTGAAGAAGCAGGAGTCCCGCGGCTCCACGTACGACGTCTTCCGGGGTCGGCTCCTCTTCAGCATCCTCGACGACCGCGGGCGCCCCATCGCCTTCGGCGGCCGGGTCATGCCCGGCGCCGACAAGGACGCTCCGAAGTACCTGAACTCGCCCGGCACCGAAATCTACGAAAAGTCGAAAGTTCTCTACGGTTTGTCCTGGGCCCGCACGGCCATCCAACGGCGGGACAGGCTCCTCGTGGTGGAAGGCTACTTCGATGCCGTGTCGCTCTGGCAGGCGGGCTTCGAAGAGGCCGTGGCACCCTGCGGCACCGCGCTCACCGCGGAGCACCTCGACATCGTGCGCCGCCTCACGCTGAAGGTCATCGCGCTGTTCGACACCGACGAGGCCGGCCTCAACGCCGCCGTGCGCTCGCTCGGGCTGTTTCTGGCCGCCGGCGTGGAAGCGCGTCGGCTCGACCTGCCGGGCGCCAAGGACCCCGACGAATACGTGCAGAAGTTCGGCGCCGCGGGCTTCGAGGAGCGCCTGACCCGCACCGAGCCGCTCCTGGAGCTGGTGATCCGCCGCACGCTCGACAAGCACGGCAGCAGCGCCGAAGGGCGCGGCCGCGCCGTGGCCGAGCTCGTGCCCACGCTGCGGCGCCTCTCCGGGACGGTACGCGATGCCACGATCCGCCGCGCCGCCGGCTGGATGGGCATGCCCGAGCAGGAGCTCGAGCGGCAGGTTGGGGGCGCGGCCGCTTCGGCGGCGCCGGAAGCCGGTCCGCGCCGCTGGCAGCCCGACAAGGACCTCGCCCACCTCCTGTGGCTGGTGGTGCACTTTCCCGCCGAGGTCCGCCCCACGCTCGATCAGGCCGAACCCTCCTTGATCTCCGAGCTGCCCGAGGTACTTGAGGCCATCGCAAGGCTGGTCGACGGGCAGGGTTTGCCCACGGTGCTCGAGGAGCTCAGGGAGCGCGCGCCCGACCTCGCGCGCACCCTTGCGCAGGCCGCTGCAAATTCTGATCTGTACCGCTTGGAAGCAGCAGAAAGTGCGGCGCGAGCCATCCTCGCTCGCATGGACCTGCGTGGCATCGAAGCGCAGATACTTGCGATCAACCGTGAGATTCACCATTGCGAGACAACGGGTGACAAGTCAAGTTATGCGGACCTCGTGCGACGGCTTTCCGGCCTGTACGCACGGCAGGCTACGTTGAAGCAGCTGGTGAACCGCAGGGCTGGGGGTAGGGCAGGATGCTGAAGGACAAGGAGCTCAAGGAGGTGCAGGCGCTGATCGCGATGGGTCGCGAGCGCGGCTTTGTCACCCAGGAAGAGGTCGATACCCTCCTCCCGGTGCACCTCATCGGGGGCAACATCGACGAGATCAACATCATGTTCTCGGAGATGGACATCGAGGTGGTGCACCAGTCGCAGCGCCGCGCCGACATGGAGCGCCGCGGGGTGCAGCCCGAGGAGAAGAAGCAGAACGAAACGGTCCCGAGCGGCCGGAGCAACGATCCCGTCCGCATGTACCTCCGGAAGATGGGCGCGGTGAGCCTGCTTTCGCGCGAGGGCGAGATCGAGATCGCCAAGCGGATCGATGATGGCGAGCTCACGGTGCGGCGGAACACGCTGGCCTCGCCCTTGGGCCTCCTGCACGTGCAGGGGCTGCTCGCCGAGGAGGATGGCCGTATCGAACGGGCCGCGCGCCTCGGCAAGAAGGTCCGCCGGGTGAAGACGAAGGGCGGGCGCACCCTCGATGTGCTCGTGAACGAGCTGGAGGCCCTGCACGCCCAGCGCCGCACCCTGCTTCGCGAAACGGCGCGCCCCCTCCGCGCCGGCGCCCCCGAGCCGGAGAACGAACCGCTCCTCGCCGTGGAGGATGCCATCCTCGACCTGATGGATGGCCTCGAGCTCGATCGGCAGGTGGTGATCGACATCGCCAGGAACATCCACCGTTCGTGGGCCGCCGTGGCCGCCTGCGAGCGCGAGATCGACTCGGTGGCGCGCTCCGCGGGTGTGGATGTGCGCGAGCTCCGTCGCAGCATCCGCCGCGTGCGGCGCTCCCCCGAACGCGGCGGCAGCGATCTCGTCGAGACCACCGGCATCGAAGAGGCCCAGTGGGCCGAGTTCGACAGCCGCGTGCGCCGCGAGCTCCGGAAGATCGGCAAGATCGCCAAGGAAACCGCCATCGAGCCCGACGAGCTGCGCGGCCTGGCCCAGCGGCTGAAGCGGGGCGAGGTCGCCACCGAGCGCGCCAAGAGCGAGCTCATCGAGGCCAACCTGCGCCTCGTGGTGAGCATCGCCAAGAAGTACACCAACCGCGGCCTCCAGTTCCTCGACCTCATCCAGGAAGGCAACATCGGCCTGATGAAGGCCGTGGAGAAGTTCGAGTACCGGCGTGGCTTCAAGTTCTCCACCTACGCCACGTGGTGGATCCGCCAGGCCATCACCCGCGCGATCGCCGATCAGGCCCGCACGATCCGCATCCCCGTGCACATGATCGAAACGATCAACAAGCTCATCCGCACCCAGCGGCACCTCATGCAGGAGCTGGAGCGCGAGCCCACGCCGGAGGAGATCGCCGAGAAGATGGACATGCCCGCCGAAAAGGTGCGCAAGATCCTGAAGATCGCGAAGGAGCCCATCTCGCTCGAAACGCCGATCGGCGTAGAAGAAGACAGCCACCTCGGCGACTTCATCGAGGACAAGCAGGTGGCCTCGCCGGGCGAGAACGTGAGCAACAGCGCGCTGGTCGAGCAGGCCCGCCGCGTGCTCGCCACGCTCACGCCCCGCGAGGAGCGCGTGCTTCGCATGCGCTTCGGCATCGGCGAGAAGTCCGACCACACCCTCGAAGAGGTCGGTCACGACTTCGACGTGACGCGCGAGCGGATTCGCCAGATCGAAGCGAAGGCCCTCCGGAAGCTGCGGCACCACAGCCGCGCCCGGCGCCTGCGCGCGTTCATGGAAGGTTGATTCCGGGCCCGTAGCTCAGTGGTAAGAGCAGGTGGCTTATATCCACCCGGTCGCTGGTTCGAACCCAGCCGGGCCTACCCTCGTTCCCTGGACCACCGTGCACCCCGACCTCGTCGCCATCTCCAACCTGTGGCAGCTCGACCACCAGAACGACCTTCTCCGCGAGGAGCATGAGCGCCTCGCGTCGGCCGTGCGCACGGCGGCCAGCGTCCTGAAGGCGGCCGAGGCCAGCGTGGCCGCGGCCACCGCCGAGCGCGACCGGATCACCACCGCCACGCGCACCAACGATCGCGAGCTGGCCGACTACGCCGACAAGCGCGACCGCACCCGCAAGATGATCGATACCGGTACGGCCCCCGACTACGCGGCGGCCGAGCGGCAGCTGGCCCAGGTGCTCGAGATCGTCGACCGCCTCGAGACCGCCGCCCTCGAGCTGCTCGACGCCACCGAGGGTGCCGCCCGCACGCTCCTCGATGCCCGCAAGGAGCAGGAGCGCGCCACCACGGCGCTCGCCGAAGCGCGGGAAGCGCTCGGCGCCCGCGATGCCCCCATCCGCGCCGAGCTGACCGAGCTCATCGCCCGCCGCCCGCCGCTCGCCGAGGAGGTCCGCGGCGAGCTCCGCTCCACCTACGCACAGCTCCGCCAGCGCAAACGTCCGGCGCTGGTGAACACCGTCGAGAACATGTGCCAGACCTGCCAGACCCGCATCCCCACCCAGCGGGTGGTGGAAACGACGCTCGCACGGGCCATCCACAACTGCCCGGGCTGCGGCGCCTGGCTCCTGCCGTGAGCGCGGCGCGGCGCGAGTTCCACACGCCACTCCCCTTTCCGCCCACCGAGGTACGCGCCTGGCACGAACGACCGGGCGCCTTCCAGCGCCTGCTCCCGCCCTGGGAATCGGTGGAGGTGGTCGAGCAGGTCGGCACCGTGGGCGAGGGCGACCGCCTCGTGATGCGCATGGCGCCCGGCGTGCTCTGGGAGGCCGTTCACCACCCGATCCCGGAAGGGTTTGTGGACGAGATGGCGCGCGGGCCCCTCTCCTCGTGGCGGCACGCCCACCGCTTCATCGAAGACGGCAACGGCGGGACCGTGATCCACGACGAGATCGAATTCGCGCCCGCCATCGCCGGCCTCGGGGTGGATGCGCGCCTCCCCACCATGTTCGCCTTCCGCCGCCGGCGCCTGCTCGAAGACCTCGCGCGGCACGCCGGCAAGCCGAAGCTGCGCGTCGTGCTCGCCGGCGCCTCCGGCCTGCTCGGCACCCAGCTCGCCGCCTTCCTCCTCACGGGCGGGCACGAGGTGGTCCAGCTCGTGCGCCGCGACCCCGGCCCCGGCCAGTTCCGCTGGAACCCCGCGGCCGGCGAGCTCGATCCCGCCGCGCTCGAAGGGGCCGACGCCCTGATCTCCCTCTCCGGCGAGAACGTGGGCGAAGGGTCGTGGACCGCCGCCCGGAAGCAGGCGCTCGTGGACAGCCGCCTGCAGGTGACGGGGCTCCTCTCCCGCACCCTCGCCGCCTGCAAGTCGCCGCCCGCCGTGTGGCTCAGCGCCAGCGCGGTGGGGGTGTACGGCAACACCGGCGAGAACGCTGCGACCGAGGCGAGCCCCCGCGGCGCAGGATTCCTGGCCGAGCTCTGCGAACGCTGGGAGGCCGCGGCCGTGGCCCCCGCGGGCACCCGCCGCGTGCTCCTCCGCTTCGGCGTGGTGCTCTCCGCCCGGGGCGGCGCCCTGGCGAAGATGCTCACCCCCTTCCGCTTCGGGGTGGGCGGGCCCATCGGCGGCGGCCGGCAGTTCTTCCCGTGGGTGGCAATCGAGGATGCGATCTACGCCATGCACCACGCCCTGTTCGATCCGGCGCTCGTCGGGCCCGTGAACGTGGTGGCGCCCGCGGAAACCCGGCAGGCGGAATTCGCCACCGCGCTCGGCTCCGCGCTCTCACGCCCGGCCTTCGCTCCCCTGCCCGCCCCCGTCGTTCGGGGGCTCTTCGGCCAGATGGGCGAAGAGGTGCTCCTCGCGGGGCAGCGGGTGCGGCCCACCCAACTCGCGCCCCGCTTCCGCTGGGCGCTCCCCGACCTCGACGCCTGCCTCCGCTGGGAGCTCGGGCTCGGTTTCGCCTCGGACTCCGCATGACGCACGGCTACGCAGTGATTCCCCCGGGCCTCGAATCCGTGGTGGCGGCTGAGCTGGCCGGCCTCGGCGTGGAGGGCGAGGTGCACCCCGGCGGCGTGCGCTTCGCCGCCGATGCGGCGAAGGTGGCGCAGCTGGCGCACACGATGCGCACGCCCGCGCAGGTGTTGCTGGAGGTGGGGAGCGGCTCCGCGCGCAGCACCGAAGCGCTGGGCGCGCTGGTGCGCCGCCTGCCCTGGAAGTCGCTCCTGCACCCGCAGGCCGCGCTGCGCGTGGAGGTGTCGAGCCGCGCCAGCGCGCTCCGCTTCCGCGAGAACGTCACGCGCTCGGTCACCTCGATGGTGCGCGAGGCCCGCAAGGGCGCCTTCGTGCCCGACCGGGGCTCGCGCCCGAAGGTGGAGCAGGTGCTCCAGGTCCGCATCGTCGACGACGTGGCCACGCTCTCGCTCGACGCCGGCGGCGAGCTCCTTCACCGGCGCGGCTGGCGTACCGAGGCGGGCAAGGCCCCCATGCGCGAGAACCTCGCCGCCTGCCTCCTCGCCCTCGCCGAGTGGGATGGCACCGACGCCCTGTACGACCCCTGCTGCGGCTCGGGCACCCTCCTCATCGAAGGCGCCCTGCTCGCCGCGAATCGCTCCCCCTTCGCCTCCCGGAGCTTCGCCTGCGACGAGTGGCCCGCCACCGCCCCCGCGAAGGGCGCCGCCGCCCGTCCTCGCGGGCCTGCGCCCACCGCGCGCGCCCCCGCGGGCCGCTCCCCTGCCCCACGCCCTGCACCGCTCCCCGCGAGGGTTCCGATTTGCGGCAGCGACCACCACCTCCCCACCGTGCAGACCGCGCTGCAGAACGCCAAGCGCGCGGGCGTGAGCATCCGGGTGGAGCACCTCGAGCTCAACGACATCCAGCCGCCCGCGGTGGTGGGCACCGTGGTGAGCAACCTCCCCTGGGGCGAGCGCCTCGGCGATCAGGTGGGCGGCGTGTACACCACGTTCGGCCGCGTGCTGCGCGAACGTTTCGCGAGCTGGCGCGTGGTCTTCGTGACCTCCGACAACCGCCTCGCCAAGCGCGTGGACGAGCGGGTGGAGTGCCTCGCACGCTTCAAGAACGGCGGCATCCCGGTGGGGGTGTGGACGTTTCTGGCTTGAGGGAGGAGGCTCTGCCCACGGGCTCCATCCCGGGCTAGCCTCCCATCCCTCCCGGTGCGCCATGGCCGAGCTCGCCCGTTCCCGCTCCACGGACCTGCAAACGCCCGCGCCCGCCGTGGCTCCGCCCCAACCCACGAAAGCCGCGGCCAGCAACGCGGCGCGGCAGGATCGGCTCCGCGAGGCCAGCGGTGGCGGAGGCGGCGGCGCCCCGGACGAAGAGGGCGGCGGCGGCTTTGCCAGCGCCACCCCTGGCGGCAACAAGGCCGCGGGCGCGGCCGCGCTGCCCATCCCCCCGGCCAGGCAGATCACGGAGAAGACGCCCCGCCCGGTGCTCGACCAGATCCTCTACGCACCGAGCGGCCGTGGCCGCTACGTGCGGTTCGGCAAGGACCTCTTCCCGGTCGAGCCCGGGAATGTCAGCGCGGAGCAGTACGCAGCCGCGAAGGCTGCTGTCGACACCCTCGAGAAGAAGAACGACACCCGCACCACGCTGCGCGACACCCGTACCGACCAGTCCTTCGCCCAGCAGGCGGGCAGCGAGGGCGGCCGCAGCGTGGGCCAAGGTTACACCTGGGGCAGCCAGACCACGCAGCGCACCTCCAACGGCCGCGGCGACAGCGTCACCATCGACTACACCCGGGAGGACGGCAAGAACAAGCAGTTCGACGGCAAGCGTGGCGAAACGCCGGCGGAGGTGCAGCAGCGCTTCCAGCAGGATCAGCAGGGAAAGAGCATCGGCGTGGGCTCCGGGTTCGTGAACGACGCCACGCAGCGCCAGAACGTGGAGATCACCGGCATCCGCCCCAGCCAGAGCGGCCGCACCGTGATCACCTACACGGACCTCGACGGCAAGAGCAAGGACTTCGCCGGGAAGCCCGGCGAGTCGCAGGCCGACCTCGTGGCGCGCTTCAAGTCCTCGCGGGAGTCGATCGGGGTGCCCGTGGCCGAGCCCAGGGAGCCGGAGGCGCGGCGCATCTGGCAGGGCGTGGCCCGCAAGGTGGAGGCGAAGCAGACCACGTTGGTGAGCGCCGAGGCCGAGGCGAAGGCCGCCGCGGTGCGGGCCGAGTTCAGCAACCGCAACCGCGCGATGGGCGGCACCGTGACCGACACCGGCTCCGCAGAGCTGGCGAGCGCGCAGGCCAAGGCCGCCGCCAAGGTCACGGCGGGGGGCGGGCGGGTGCACGCCGAGGCCGGCGGCGAGGCCAGCGCGAAGCTCGTGGCCTTCGAGCGGGTGTGGGCGTGGGAGCCCGATCCGCGCGAGGTCCTCGGCGAAACCGTCAGCGGCCGGATGTACGTGTACGCCAAGGGCTTCATTGGCGTGGAAGCGCAGGCCCGCCTCGAAGCCAACGCCGCAGTGGCGCTCAAGGCCCCCAAGCTCGACCCGAAGGCGCTGCTCGCCGGCACCGGCTTCGAGGTGGATGCCATGGGCTCGGCGAAGCTCGGCGAGGCCGCCAAAAACCGCCTCGGCGCCGACGTAGGCGCCAACGCGCAGGCCTTCGCCGGCGCCAAGCTGAACCTCGGCGTGGGCGCCGAGGGCTTCTGGCACAAGAAGGAGCGCGCCGCCTACCAGCGCCAGCTCAAGAACAACGCCCGCAGCGTGGTGGACCTCCTCTCGATGAACAACCCCGGCCTCGGCTGGTGTTTGCGCCAGCTCGGGGCCGAGGCGGCGGCGGAGAAGATCCTCGAGCTGCTCTTCTCCTGGGGCGCGGCCGGGAAGACCTCCCTGCTCGCCCTCGAGGGCGGTGTGCAGGGCTCCGCCGGCATCGGCGCGAGCGCGGAAGCGAAGATGTCCTTCTCCGGCGGCAGGATTTCGCTGAAGCTCGGCGCGAACGCCACCTGGGGCCTCGGCCTCGGCGGCAGCGTGTCGGTGGTCTTCGACGCGGTGGAGGGCGTGAAGTTCGCGCTGGTGGTCATGGGCGAGCTGCGGCCGGTGGTGAGCCAGTGGCTCAACGAGAACATGCAGGCCATCATCGGGCGCGCCGGCAACGTGCTCAACGATGCGTTCGACTGGTTCGCAGCTGACGACAAGGTGCGCGAGGCAGTGAAGAACCGGGCGCACGAGGTGGTCGACGCGCAAAAGCGCGCCCAGATGTGCGACACGCTCTACGGCGGCTGGTTCTCCTCGGACGACGAGGAGGCCGTGATGACCATCCTCCGCTACTCGAAGGGCAAGGGCGAGCTCTCACGCGTGCTCGGCAGCGCGCAGGGCGGGCTCGCCGGCTCGCTCTCGCGCCAGAACCGCGCCGAGCTCGGCGTATGAGCACGGCGCTTCCCGAAGCCTGGGATGTGGCCGATCTCTTCGTGGCCGCCGTGCTCGCCGGCAACGAGCCTGCCGCGGCGGGCTGGTGCACCGCCGATGCCTGGCTCTCGGCGGGCGACTCCCCCGCGCGCCTCTACCGCGACGTCGTTTCCCGGGGCCTCCAGCTCACCGCCGACGACGTGGAGCGGAGCGGCGATCGGGCCGTGGCCGGCGTGCAGGTGGTGCACCCCGCTCGCCCCGACCGCCCCCGGATGGTGCAGCTCCTCCTCCTGGAGGGCGCGGATGGCTGGCAGGTGGATGGGCTCGCCCTCGGCGCCCTGCACGCCTCCGCCTTCCTCGCCGGCACCGTCGATGCCCGACCGACCCTCGTGGAAGCCGACGGCGCCGCGCTCGCCGGCCTCGCCTCCCCGGAGGGGCGGGTAGGCCGCCGCCTCGCGATGCGGCTCGCGCAGGTGGCGGAGTCGGGCGGGAGCTGGAGCGTTGCCCGGGCCCGCGCGCTGCCGGGCCTCGGCCGCGCCGAGCTGCTCGTGGTGTCCACGCTCCCCGGCGAGGCGCCGCAGGAGGTGTGGGTGTACCTCGACGTGGCCTCCGGCTTCGTGCTGGGCGAAGACGCGCACCCCTCCTGGGGCTCGCTGTTCGCCGCGCTGCCGGAGCCCGAAACCGAAGAGGAGCATGACCCCCGGATGGTGGTGCCGTAGGGCCTCCGCAATTCGCCGCCGCCGCGCCGAGATGCGCGACCTGGACGGAACCCCCGAGGACGGTCGCGGCGCATCTCCCCTCCCCCCCCGGACTACGCCACCGCGCCCGCCACCCGCACCGCCGGGTCCACGAACCAGCGGCGCGACCGCCAGCGCCAGAGCAGCACCGCCATCAGCAGCACGAGCTCCCCGGTCAAGCCGAGCCACGCTCCCACCGCGCCGAGGTGGGCCTGCCGCGCGAGAAGTACGCCGACGGGCAGCTTCACGAACCAGGAGAGCGTGAGGCTGGCCACGAGGGTGAAGCGGGTGTCGCCGGCGCCGTCGAGCGCGAAGTAGGTCACGGTCGCGACCGCATCCACGAGCTGGAACGCCGCCGCCACCCAGAGGAGGTTGCGGGCGATGGGGACCACCTCGGGGGCCGCGCCGAACGCGGAGATCAGCAGGTGCGGCGCCAGCACGAAACCGAGCCCGCCCACCGCCATCACCGCGGTCGCGGAGAGCGACCCGGCCCGCCAGGCGGCGTGGGCCTCGTCGGGCTGCTTCGCGCCCACCGCCTGCCCCACGAGGACCGCCGTCGCCTCCGCGATCGCGAGGCCGGGCAGGAAGCTCAGCATCAATATCCGGATGGCGATGACGTGGGCGGCGAGCTCTGCGTCGCTGATGGACGCCAGCACGCCGGTGAGCACGGTCCACGACAGGATGTCCAACAGACGCTGCACCCCGATGGGGAGGCCGAGCCGGAAGCTCTCGGCAAGGAGCGCCCGATGGGGGTGCCACTGCACCCGACGAAGGGTTGACCACGCTGCCCGCAAGAGCCACAGGGCCGCCACCGACATGGACACCACGCCCGCCCACGCCGCGCCCCGGATGCCCAGCGCGGGAATGGGGCCGGCGCCGCTCACCAGCACGGAGTCGAGGGCGATCCAGAGCAGGTTGGC
>CAISIK010000102.1 GCA_903885375.1 uncultured Pseudomonadota bacterium | reverse complement strand
CGGGGAACGAGAGCGAGCCCCTGGAGGTTGAGGTGGGCGACGTCGCGGAATGCAGCGCGGCGGGCGCTCGACCCGCGGCGGGAATGTGGATGCTGGCGATGGGCGCCATGGCGCACCGACGTCGATCGCGCCGCGGTCCCAGGCGCTGAGCAAGCGGGGCCCGCGAGGTGGGTCGCGGCGCGGCTTCCACAGGGGTTGGGCAAACCGCCGCGACCGGCAGCGCGGCCGAACGTTCGCTGGCGCGGTTTGCGGCGCCTCGGGGGCTATTTCCGCCCGGTGGCGGCGACCGGCGACTCGCAACCACGAACCGCCCTCAGGGCTTGTTCGCCTCGGGCAGCGGGGGCGAGAAGCCCCAGCCGGCTTCCACGCGGGCGTCGACCGCGCGGAGGGCCTGGTGCAGGCGCGCCTCGGGCGGGCCCTGCAGGGCAACCCACGGCACGCCGCTCGCGGCCAGGACCTCGCGGAAGCGGCCGGTCATCCAGGGCCGCAGGTGCTCGCCATCGCGCAGGCCGTCCTGTTCGAAGGGGACGCCCTCGTGGTCGGTGAGCAGGTAGAGCGCGCGGGGCAGCATCGCCGCCGCCACGGCCTGCACGCGCGCGCTCGGCCCGCCGCGGTAGCGTTCATGCCACACGGTCGTGGCGAGCGCATCGGTGTCGCACACCAGCACCGGACCGCCGCCGCGGGCGGCCTCGGCTTCGCTCGCGGACTGCGTCTCCGCGATCGTCACGAAGTCCTCCTCGCCCCAGACGAGGTCCTCGGGGCGCGCGGCGGGGTCGAAGGACCGGGCGAGCGCGAGCGCGTCGGCGCTGAACTCACGGCCAAACTCCGGCACCCACGCCGTCCGGGCCCAGCTCCCGCCGCGCTTCCGCAGGGCGGCGGCGAGGTCCCGGCACACCGTGGTCGTGCCCGTCGACTCCGCGCCGACGCCGACCACGCGCAGCGCGAGCCCCTCCCGGGCGGGCGCCGGCAGGAACTCCCAGTGGGCGACGGGGTCCGCGCGGATCGCCCGCGCCGAGATCGGACGGAGCTCGCGCGGGGCGTCGAGGCAGACGTGCCGCGCGCCGAGGCGCTCCGCGAGCTCGTGCCCGTAGGCCTCGGAGCTGTAGACCACGTCGGGCATCGAGGCCGCGCCGGTCGCGCGGATGCCGGCCCGCATGAGCGCCACGTGCGCCTGCCAGATGGCGGGGTCCGCGTAGTCCACGGGCAGGTCGTCCCAGGCCCACGCCACCACCACGCCGGGGAACGCCGCCGCGCTCTCCCCCAGCCAGGCCGCGCGGAGCGGCGGGTCCAGCGACTCCGCATGCGAGGCCAGCACCAGCACCGTGACCCGCTCGCACTGGCGCGCGGCCGCCCGGACGAGGTGCACGTGACCCTCGTGCGGCGGGTAGAATTTGCCCGTCACGAACCCGTGCCGGAAGGGCTTCACGCCGCCACCGGGAGCGCCCGCCACGCGCGCCAGCCCTGCACGCACATGCACAGGAAGACCGCGTACAGCACGGCGATCAGCGGCAGCCCCCGCGACCAGTAGAGCGGGATCGACACCACATCGATCACGATCCACCACGCCCAGGTTTCCAGCTTCCGTTGGTTCAACAGGACCTGCGCCGCCACGCTCGCCGCGGTGATCGCCGAGTCGATCCAGGGCGAAGCGCCCTTCACTTCGGTGAGGACCCACCAGAGCACCGGCACCGTCACGAGCACGCCGGCCGCCAACGCGGCGTGGTCCCGCGGCGACGTGCGCCCCACCGGGTCGTCCGGACTGCCCCCCCGGCCGTGGGCCCAGAGCCACCACCCCTGCACCGAGAGCAGGACGAACAGCACCTGCAGCGTGGCGTCGCTGTTCAGGATGCCCACCGGGAAGTTCCAGATGCTCGCGCGCACGGTGAGCGCCACGCAGAGCAGCCCGGAGGCGAAGCCGGCAAGGTCGCCGGCCGAGAGCGGCATGCCGAGGACGAAGAAGCGAGGCGCGGTGAGCGGGTCGAGCCAGGGGAACACGGTCACCTCGCAGCCGTTCTAACGGAGCAGACCCCGCCCGCCGGGCGACGAGCCGCGCGCAGGCGAGCGGGGCCCCCGAGGTGGGTCGCGGCGTGGCTTCCAGAGGGGTTGGGCAAACCGCCGCGACCGGCAGCGGGGCCGAACGTTCGCTGGCGCGGTTTGCGGCGCCTCGGAGGCTATTTCCGCCCGGTGGCGAGGATGGTCGTGAACGCCGGTGCGCGGCGGTCCACGTGCACGATCTCCT
>CAISIK010000101.1 GCA_903885375.1 uncultured Pseudomonadota bacterium | reverse complement strand
GCCGCGCCCGCCCCGGCCCCCGCGGCGGCCTTCGCCCCGCTCGCCCCGATGCCCGCGCCCCGCGCGGCGGCGGCGTCCGCGAAGCCCGTGGCGCGCGACCTCCCGGCGATGCTCCTCGCCGTGGTCGGCGACAAGACCGGCTACCCCGTCGAGATGCTCCGCCTCGACATGAACCTCGAGGCCGACCTCGGCATCGACTCGATCAAGCGAGTAGAAATCCTCTCCGCGCTCCGCGAGCAGGCCCCCGAGCTCCCCGAGCCCGACGCCGAGACGCTCGGCAAGCTCAACACCCTCGGCCAGATCGTCGAGGTGCTCGGCGGCTCCGCCACGGCGCCCGCCGCGCAGCCCGCCCGGGCCGCGGCGCCGGCGACCACCCGCGACCTCCCCTCGATGCTCCTCGCCGTGGTCGGCGACAAGACCGGCTACCCCGTGGAGATGCTCCGCCTCGACATGAACCTCGAGGCCGACCTCGGCATCGACTCCATCAAGCGCGTAGAAATCCTCTCCGCCCTCCGCGAGCAGGCGCCCGAGCTCCCCGAGCCCGACGCCGAGACCCTCGGCAAGCTCAACACCCTCGGCCAGATCGTCGAGGTGCTCGGTGGCTCGGTGAGCGCGCCGGCTGCGGCGCCCTCGGCCGCTCCCGCCGCGCCGGCTGCCCCGTCCCATAACGGCGCACACCGCAACGCCAACGGCACGCTCGACCTCCCCGCGCTGCTGCTCGCCGTGGTCGGCGACAAGACCGGCTACCCCGTGGAGATGCTCCGCCTCGACATGAACCTTGAGGCCGACCTCGGCATCGACTCCATCAAGCGTGTAGAAATCCTCTCGGCGCTCCGTGAGCAGGCCCCGGAGCTCCCCGAGCCCGACGCAGAAACCCTCGGCAAGCTCAACACGCTCGGGCAGATCGTGGAGGTCCTCCACCCCTAGTCGCCCCCCCGATGAGGGGGGGCGAACCCGCACCCGCGCTCGAGCCTGCGCTCGGACCAGAGCTCGCCCGGATGGACGTGGCGCTGGTCGCGTGCAGCGAGAGCACCGCCCGCGCGCTGCCTCCCGTGGTGGTGCTCGGCGCCGCCGCGGAGCGTGAAGCGCTGGCGAGCGCCCTGCGCGCCCGTGGCGTGGATGCCGTGGCGGCCGAAGCCGCGGCCGCCGATCGCGGCGTGGTCTTCCTCGCCCCCGAGGGCAACGACCTCACCGTGCGCGAGGCCTTCCAGGCCGCGCGGGCCGCGCGCCTCGATGCGGGCGGCGCCTTCGTGGTGGTGACCCGCCTCGGCGGCGACTTCGGCCTCTCCGGGGTGGACAACCCCGTGCTCGCCGGCCTCTTCGGCCTCACCAAGACGGTGGCGCTGGAGCACGCGGAGGCCTTCGTCCGCGCGATCGACACCGCGGCCGACACCCCGCTCGAAGCCCTCGTGGTGGAGCTCGGCCGCACCGGCCCCGTGGAGGTGAGCCTCAGCCTGGCCGGTCGCCGCACGCTCCTGCCGGTGATGCTGCCTACGCCGCGCGCCAAGGCGCCGATCGGCCCCTCCGACGTGATCGTGGTGTCCGGCGGCGCCCGCGGGGTCACCGCCGCCTGCGTCATCGAGCTCGCCTCCCGCACGCAGGCGCGGTTCGTGCTGCTCGGTCGCTCGCGGATCGACACCCCCGAGCCCGCCGTCGCGCTGGCCGCCGGCGATGAGCCCGCGCTGATGCGCGCGCTCGCGCCCGCCGCCGCCAACCCCGCCGCCCTCCGCAAGACCGTCGCCGGCATCCTCGCCGCCCGCGAGGCCCAGGCCACGCTCGCCGCGGTGGAAGCCACCGGCGGCCACGCCCTCTACCTCCCGGTCGATGTGGCCGATCCGGCTGCGGTGGCGTCCGCCCTCGAGGGCGTCCGCGCCCAGTGGGGGCCCATCACGGGCCTCGTGCACGGCGCCGGCGTGCTCGCCGACCGCCGGGTGAAGGAGAAGACCGACGCCCAGTGGGACATGGTCTGGAGCACCAAGATCGACGGCGTGCGCGCCCTGCTCGCCGCCACCGCCTCCGACCCCCTACGCACCCTCTGCTTCTTCTCCTCCGTGGCCGCCCGCACCGGCAACGTGGGCCAGTGCGACTACGCCGCCGCGAACGAGGTCCTCAACCGCCTCGCCGCCACCGAGGCGAAGCGTCGGCCCGGCGCCGTGGTGAAGTCGATCGGCTGGGGCCCCTGGGCCGGCGGCATGGTCACCCCGCAGCTGGCGCGTGCCTTCCAAGCCCGCGGCATCGCGCTCATCCCGCTCCTCGCGGGGGCATGCGCCTTCGCCGACGAGCTGGCCGCGCCGGGCGCCACCGAGGTCGTCATCGGCGGCCTCCTCGCGGGCGATCGCACCGCACCCAGCCTCCGACGCGTGTCCGAGCGCGACTACCCCTTCGTGCGCGACCACAGCGTGGGCGGCACCCCCGTGGTGCCCGTCGTCCTCGCGCTGGAGTGGTTCGCCCAGCGGGCACGTGAGCTCCGCCCCGACGCGTTCGTGCACAGCGTGGAGAAGGTGAGCGTGCTGCGCGGCATCCTGCTCACCGACTACGCCGGTGCCGGCGATGTGCTGGCCATCCACACGGTCGAGGAGCTGCCCGACGGGTTCGCGTTCGAGCTCCGCGCCCTCTCCGGTCGCGCGCACTACCGGGCCACCGTACGCATGGGCGCCGCCCCCCCGGTGGTGCCCGCCCACGCCGCGCTCGGCCCCCTCGGCGCCTACCCGCACGACGCCGCCGCGATCTACGACAAGCTCCTGTTCCACGGCCCCGACTTCCAGGTCATTCGGCGGGTGGTGGGCCTCGACAGCCACTCCGCAGAAGCCGAGCTCCGCGGCATCGGCGCCGGCTGGACGCGCGGGAGCTGGGTCACCGACCTCGCGTCGGGCGATGGCGGCCTCCAGCTCGCGGTCCTCTGGTCCCGCCAACAGCTCGGTGGCGCCTCGCTCCCCACGGGCGTAGGGGTCTACCGCCCCTACGGTCGCCCCGCCCCGGGCCCCGTGCGCACCGTGCTCCGCGGCCGCCAGTCCGACGCCCAGCGCACCCTGAGCGACGTCCTCCTCATCGACGGCACCGGCCGCGTGTACGCCGCCTTTGAAGGCGTGGAGCTCCACCGCCTCCCCCAGGGCGAGTACCCCGGCAAGCCCGGCGAAGCCTGAGGGGTGATAGGCCGGCCGCATGTCCGACCGCCCCCTCCCCCGCGGCTACGCGCTCGAGTCGGGGGAGGGCTCCGTCCGCATCGTGGAGCGCCGGTGGCGGCCCGTGCGCCTGCTGCGCATGGGGCTGGTGGCGGTGGGGGTGGTCGCGGGTGCGCGGCCCCTGGAGGTTGCGCTCGCCAACGCGTATCGGGAGCACGGGATCGAGGCGCTCGTCGGGCTGGTCCTGCTGCTGGTCGTGGCCAGCTACGCGCTCGTGGCCTGGACGTTCAACGTCGTGGCCGTGCAGCTCGACGGCAGCGCCCTCCGCCGCAGCTTTGGCCCCCTCCCGGTGACCACGAGCGCTGAAGTACCCCTGTCCAACGTGCTGATGTTCGCGGCCGACTACGATATCCGGGACTCCGACGGCGACTCCCATCGCGGCGTGCCCCGGACCCTCCGCGAGCTGCGCGCGCGCCCGTTCGGCGGCCGGTTCAGCGGCGCGAAGGTCTCCTGGACGGTCTACGCAGAAATGAAGGAAGGCCCACGGATGCCGCTCTTCGAGCACGTGGGCAGCGAAGAAGAGGCGTACGGGCTGCGGGACACGCTCCGCGAGCTCACCCGCGCCTGATCGCGCCGCGCTGCGCGCAGGCCCACGCCAGACCCCGAGGTGGGTCTCGGCGCGGCGCCCCCTACGGCCCGTTGCCCGAAATCTCGCAGTCCGCGGGGTCGGACACCGCGAGCGCGCAGAGGGCATCGACCTCGCTGGTGGGCAGGGCCGGGTTGTCCTTCACCTCGAGGCTGTCCACTGATTCGAGCTTCGAGAGCGCGGAGAGCGTGGTGAGCGCGGTGTTGTCGCTGAGGTGGAAGCGCCCGAGCTCGGTGAGCGCGCCGAGGCCGCCCAGGGTGGTGAGGCGCGTGCAGTCGCTGATGGAGAGGTCGTCGCGGGAGCTGCCGGCCCAGTGGGAGAGGCCGCTGAGGTCGGCGAGCTCGGGAAGCCCGGAGAGGGACACGTCGTCTAGCGCCACGCCCGCGAGGCCATCCACGTTGGTCAGGGCGTGGAGGCCGCGGAGGTCGAGCGCGTCGGCCTGATCGAGGGCGGGAAACGCGATGCCGGTCATGGTGCCGTCGGCGATAGTGAGCCGGCCCGCCTGTCGGAGGTCGGTGAGGCCGGAGAGCGAGTCGAGGGCGGCCTCCGCGATGTACAGCGACCCGATGCGGCTGATGCCATCCAGCCCGGTGAGGTCGGTGAGGCCGTTGTCGGCGAGCGTCACTGCGCTGGGCTGCCGCAAGCCCGCGAGCCCGCCGATGTCGGTGAGCAGCGGGTTGTCGGTGATGGTGACGTCGTCGAGCGCGTCGGCCGAATCGAGTCCCTCGACGCGGAGCAGGGCCGGATTGTCCCGGATCGTGAGGTTCACCAGCTCCTCGAGCGGCCCGGCGCCGTCGGTCGTGACGAGCGCCGGCATCCCTGCCAGGGTGAACGTGTACACCGCGGACAGCACCGGCAGGCCGGAGAGGTCGGTGACGCCGAGGTTGCCGAGGCTGAGCACACCGGCATCGGTGAGCGAGTCGAGGCCGAGCACCTCGAGCGCCGGAGCATCGACGAATGAAATCGATGCGCTCGTGGTCAGCCCGCCGAGCCCGGAGGCATCCTCCAGCGCGGCCAGACCGCGGATGTCCACGAGCGTGGCGCTGCTCACGCCGTAGAGCCCCGTGAGGGCGGGCAGCGCGTCGAGGTCCTGCAGGTAGAGCAGCGTGAGCTCGCCCTCGGCCTCGGAGAGCGCCGCGACGGAGGTGAGCGCCGGCAGGTTCGACAGCTCGAGGTCGGTGAACACCTGCACGCGCCCGAGCCCATCGAGGCTCACGAGATCGGCGTTGTCCTGGATCACGATCGCCTCCACCCGCGCCAGCCCGTCGAGCCCGGTGAGCGAGGTGAGCGATGAGCTGCGCACGATGAGGTCGCCCTGGATGTCGCAGATGCAGGAGAGCCCGGAGAGGTCGGCGGTGGCGCGCTCCTCCACGATCACGTCACCATCGACGGTTCCGTAGGTTTCGCACCAGGCGGTGAAGTCCTCGGTGCCGGACACCACGAGGTCGCCGTTGTACTGGCGGCCGGCCGACGAGCAGTCGGCATCGCGGCCATCGCAGTCCTGGTCGAGGCCATCGTAGGGGAGGTCGTCGGCCCCGCCATACACGCGCGGATCGGCATCGTCGCAGTCGGTGTCGCTGGTCACCCAGCCATCGCCGGGGCCGCAGGCGTACTCGTATTCGGCGTAGTAGCCATCACCATCGCCATCCTCGTCGGCGAAGACGAGGATCGTGCCATCCTCATCCAGCTCGCCATCGCAGTCGTCGTCCACCCCATTGCAGGGTTCGTCTGCGCCCGGAAACACGGATGCATCCGCGTCGTCACAATCGCCATCATCGACGGTGACGCCATCCCCATCGGCATCCTCCACCGGCGCGGCGCTGTCGGAGACACTGTCGGGGGCGGTCTCACAGGCCAGCAGCAGGAGCAGCATCATGCATCCCTTCTAGCCAGCTGGGCGATGCGGAGCGGCCCGGCATCGGGGGATTCTCCCTCGGACCGCATCGCGCGCGCGGCGGACTACGGCTTTTCCTTCCAGAGCTCTTCGCCCTTGCGCTTCATCAGCTGCTCTTCCGCGAACGTGGCGGTGAAGAGCGCGGCCAGCCAGTTGCCCACGGCGGGGAGCAGGAACACGAAGCAGAGCATGACGCTGAAGCCGCCGAAGGTCACGAGCACGAGGAGAAGCTGGTACAGCGCGGAACCGGAGTGCATGAACGCTCCCGAGGGGCGGCCATGCTAACTCCGCCCGTGGAGGCGTGCATGCCGGAACTGCCCGAGCTCGAGTTCTGCTCCCGTTCGCTTCGCCGGTGGAGCCTCGGTCGGCGCGTGGTGGGCGTGGAGGTGCGCGACCCGCGCTCGGTGCGCGCGGCGAGGACGGATCGGCCCAGCGCCGGGCGCGCGGATGGCGAGGCGGCCCTGCGGGCGGTCGTGCTCGGCGCCGAGCCCGGCGACATCCTGCGCCACGGCAAACGCCTCCTCTGGCAGTTCGGCGACATGGCGCTGCTCCTTCACCTTGGGATGACCGGCCGGTGGACGCGCAAGGCCGCCCCACACACCAAGGTGTCCCTCCAGCTCAACGACGGGGGCGCCCTCCACTTCACCGACGCCCGCCTCCTCGGCGGGGTGGTCCCCACCACCCGCGAGGCCGGCCTTCAGATGCTCGCCGAGGGCCTCGGGCCCGACGCGCTCCGGGATCCGCTCCCTCCCCTCCCCGGCCGCCGCGCGGTGAAGGTGGCGCTCATGGACCAGGCGGTGGTGGCCGGGCTCGGCAACCTCCACGCCGCCGAGGCGCTCTGGCGAGCCGCGATCGACCCCCGCCTCCCCGCCGAGGAGATCACTGGCGAGCGCCACGCCCGCCTCGCCCAGGGCGTGTCGGAGCAGCTCCGGCTCACCCTCGCCCAGCTCGAGGAGGAGGACGAGATCGTGTACGTGGAGGACCGCGGGGCGCCCAATCCCTTCCCGCTCTACCAACGCGGCGGCGAGCCCTGCCCGCGGTGCGGAGCGCCCATCACAAAGTTCACGCAGGCCGGCCGCACCACCTGGTGGTGCCCCGGCTGCCAGACCTGAACGGTACGCCTACTTTTTCGACTTCTTCGACTTCTTGCCGCCCTTGTCGTCCTTGTCGTCCTTGGACTTGCTGGACTTGTTCTTGAAGTTGCCGAAGTGCACGGTGATCTCGGCGCCGACCGCGAGGTACAGCGCCGCATCACTCTTCTGGCCGCCGGTAGCGAAGGGATCGGCTACCGCGGTGCCCTTCTCCTCATCCTGCGCCTCGCCCGTCTTGCTGAACTTCTGCTCGCCGGCGAAGTGCCAGGTGCCGAACAGGTTGCCCTCGTAGGCCCGCGTGCGGTCGCGCCACAGCACGCCCGCCTGCGCCCGCACGGGGAAGTAGGTGACGTCGAGGTAGGCGTCGGGGCGCTTGCTCTCGGCATCGGCGCCGAAACGATCATGGCCGAAGCCGGCGCCGAGGCCCGCGAAGACCTGGAACTGCTTTTCCTTGGTGATGATCCAGTCCCACTCGATGGTGCCTTCCTGGGCGCCCCAGGTGGAGAAGTTGCCCGCGAGGTGCAGTCGCGCCCCGATGCGGCTGCCGTTGCCCAGGTAGTAGACGCCGTGGGCGCCCGCACGGAGGTCGAACAGCACAGGGGCCACGAGGTTGTCGCCATCCCCATCCTGCGCGAGCGGCGGCATCAGCGCGGGGTACTCCACCGGCAGGCCCATGGTTCCGATCATGGGGCCGACGCCCCACCAGTTTTCGGCCGAGGCCGTGCCGACGAGGGCGAGAAACAGCATCATGGGTAGACCCGTGCTCCGGTGGTGCGATCGTACAGGGAGATGGCCCCCACGGGGCAGGCCTCCGCCCCCGCAAGGAGTGCGGCCTCGGCCGCGGCTTCCGCGGCGTGCGGCACGCAGTCCTCGTCCATCTCGTACGCCTCGGGCGCGGCTTCGGCACAGTTCGAGGTGCCCACGCACAGGGCGCGGTCGATCTCGACACGGAGGGTGCGGCGGCTCACGGCTTCGGCGACTCGTCGGCAGGAGGTTCAGTGGGCGAGCCGACCGTGGACGGACCGGGATCGCCCCCCGAACCCCAGGTGGGGGTGGACTGCACGTTGACGATGATGCCCTGCGTCTTCTTCATCTTCGGGCTCACTTCGATGCGCAGCCCGATGCCCGGCTGCACCGTGAAGGCCTGACCAGCGAAGACATAGGAGCCCCGAGGCAGCATTCCCGAGAACGCGCCGTTGTCGGCCACGCTGGTGATGGCGAGGTCGACGGCCGCGCGCTGGTCGGGGTCGAAGGGCATGACCTCAGTGGAGAGGACATCGCCCTTCTTCGGGTTGCGGATGAGATCGACGCTGCCGTAGTTCATGTCGATCGCGTACATCCAGTCCATCACCTCCTTGGTGCCATCGATGTGCGCGGCCCGCTTGAGGCGGGAATACGCCGACGACATGTCGCCGAGGGCCCGGGCCGCCTGGGCGCCGTGGATGAGGTCCTGGTAGGTGAGCTCCACGCCGAGCTTCTCGAGGTCCTGGAACTTGCGGTTCACGCCGGACCACAGCTGCCGCTCGGAGAGCTGATCGAGCTCACCGCTGAGCCGCAGGTGCTCGGCCGCCGAACGATCGGCCTCCCCCGCCGCGGCCCGCAACGAAAGCAGCAAGAGAAACACCGCCATCCCACCCCCAACCGGTCGAGCCCTAATCCGAAGGCCCCGTGCCGGACAGTGTGCAACCCCCGACCGGGCGCGCTGCATCCCGGCGCCGGGGGAAGCGGGATAGGCCCCGCGCGTGATCCAACCGTCCGCACGCCAGCCGTGGGCCCTCGCGTTCCTCTACGCCCTGCCGCACGGCATGGTGGCCGGCGTGCACCTCCCCGATGGGGCGGAGCCGGTTGCGGAAGAGGTGCTGGCTCGCCTGACCGCGCCCGAACGCGAGTCGGCCGTGGCGCTCCGCGGCTACCGTCAGGTGCAGTTCGTGGGCGGCCGACTGGCCCTGGCTGCGGGGTTTTCCGAGATGGGCGTGCGGCGCGCGCCGATCCAGAGCGATGAGCACGGCGCGCCGATGTTTCCGGAAGGCTTCGTGGGCAGCATCAGCCACAAGCAGGACCTCGCCGTGGGCCTCCTCGCGCGCGGTCAGGCCGGCGTGGGGGTGGACCTCGAGGACACCGACCGCCCGCGGCCGGGCGTAGCCGAGCGCGTGCTCACGGCCGCCGAGCTGGCCAACGTGCAGTCCCTTCCCGAGAGCCGCCGCTGGGTGGACACCGTGCTGCGCTTCTCCGTGAAGGAGTCGGTCTACAAAGCCGTGCACCCCACCCTGCGGCGCTATGTCGGCTTCGGCGAGGTGGCCGTGTGGCCCTCCCCCGACGGCAGCGACCGCGTGGAGCCCCTCGTGCCCGACCTCGAGCGGTTCCGGTTCGCGGCGCGCCACGCCTGGATCGGTACCCGCGTGCTCTCCACGGTGCGTGCGGAGCTGCTGTGATCCACCTCGTCACGGGCGGCGCTCGCTCCGGGAAGAGCCGGTTCGCGCAGGAGGCAGCGGAATCGCTGGATGGCTCGCTGCAGTTCGTGGCCACGGCCGAGCCCCTCGACGCCGACATGGCCGAGCGGGTGGCGCGCCATCGTGCCGATCGGGGCCCCCGATGGTCTACGGTGGAGGCCCCCCTGGAGCTGGAAGCAGCCGTGCGCGGGCTGCCACCCTCGAGCGGCGTCGTGGTGGACTGCCTCACGCTCTGGTGCGCGAACCTGCTGTTCGCCGGGCTCGACGAGGCCGCGATCATGGCGCGGGGCGAAGGCCTGAACACGGCGCTCGCGAGCCTCGGCCGGCCGGTCTGGGTCGTCACCAACGAGGTCGGGCTCGGCATCGTTCCGGACAACGCGCTCTCCCGTCGATACCGCGATGCGCTCGGGCGCCTCAACCAGACGGTTGCGCGCGCCAGCGAACGGGTGAGCTTCCTCGTGTCGGGCATTCCCATGGCAGTGCGTTGAACGAATTCCGCCTCGCGTTCTCCTTCCTCACCCGGCTCCCCGTCGGGTCGCCCAAGGGCGGCGCCGCCGAGCACGCTGCTTCCACGCGGTACTACCCGGTGGTGGGCGCCGTGGTGGCGCTCACGGTGATCGGGGCGCTCCTCGGCGGCGCCTGGTGCTTCGACCGCACCGTGGCCTGCGTGCTGGCGGTCATCGCCTGGATGGGGATCACCGGCGGGCTCCACCTCGATGGCCTCGTGGACTGCTTCGATGGCATCGCCACCCCCGGCGCGGCCGACCGTCGCCTGCAGGCGATGAAGGACCCGAACGTCGGCGGGATCGGCGCGATCGGTGCGGCGTTGTGGCTCATGTTGAAGGTGGCGCTCGTGGCGCGGTGCCTCGATGCGGGCACGGTCGCGCAGGCCATCTGGTGCGCCGCCATCTTCGCGCGCGCCCCCCTCGCGTTCGAGCTCACCGAGGGCGAGCCCGTGGCGCCCGGCCGCGGGCTGTTCGGCTGGCTGCACGGCGAGATGCGCCGGGTGGACTGGCTCTCGGCGGCGATGATCGCCTCCTTCCTGCTGCTTCCGGCGGCGGGCGCCTCCGCGGCCATGCTGATCCGGGTCACCCTCGGCGCCGTTTTCGGGGCCGCCGCCTCGTTGTGGTGGCACCTCTCCTGGTACCGGCGCATCGGCGGGCTCAACGGCGATGTGCTCGGCGGAGCCGTGGAAATCCGCGAGCTGGTGATGCTCGCGGCCATGGGGATCGCGCTGCCGTGGTAGAACACGCGCGATGAGCGAACTGAGCACCAAGCCGATCGACTTCCTCTTCAACCGCTGGCGCACGCAGGGGGATGGCGCGGCGGGTCAAGCCATGGCCCAGCGCTTCTCCGACTGGTACTACGCCGTTACCACGTGCCGATTGGGCGATGCCCACGGCCGGGGCCCACTGCAGCGGGCGTGCGTGCGCTTCCAGCAGGGCATCCTCAGCGTGACCACGCCGGCCGAACTCACGGAGTGGTCGCACGGCCTCCTGATGGAGGAGGTGCGCATGGCCGGCGGGCGGATCGCCGGGGGCGACTTCCCCAACCAGCTCACCGGCGGCCGAAGCCCGTCCGAGTTGCTCAAGCAGGCGGCTGGCAAGCTCACGCCCGAGCAAGTGGGCCTCCTCGCGATGGCCTACGACCCCGAGGTGGAGCAGGAGGCCGTCATCACGGCGGCCGAGGCCCTCGGCGGATACCCCTTCGCGGTGCTCGATGCCCGTCTCGCCGCCAAACGGGCGCTGAACGAGGGCGCCGGGATCGCGTTCTCTGAGCTGGCCGATGCGCCGAACCTCGATCGCGGCCCCCTCCCCCTCTACGAGGCGGGTCGGATGCAGAAGGAGGCGGAGGAGGCGAGCTTCGAGAAGTGGATGCTCACCGACATGAGCCTGTGCAAGGACATCGCCGAGTTCGGCGTTTTTGCGCAGGCCATCCGCGCGGGCGCGCTCCGTGGTCTCAAGGCGAAGTCGTCCGCGTCGGCCCCCGCCGCGCAGCCCCGACTCGCGCCGGCCGCCGCCGAAGCCGACGGCGCGGGGCGGTCCCGGGCGGCGCTCCCGCTGGTGCTGGCGGGCCTCGTGGGCCTTCTGGGCCTCGGCCTCCTCGTCGCCGCCGGCGTCTGGTTCTTCCTCGGTCGGGGATGAGCGAGCCGACCGAACGCCCCTGGTTCGTCGGGGCGGACACCGCCTCCGCCGTGCTGCTGGATGCCGCCCACCGCCAGGCCCACCTCGGCGAGTACGCGCTCGCCGTGGCGCTCGCGGAGGAGCTGCTCGACCTCGACCCCGAGAACGCCGACGCGCTTCTGCTCGTCGCCGATGCCGCCCCCCGGTACGGTCATGGCGAGGTGGGCGTGCTCGCGGCCCGCTCCGCCGCTGCGCTCGGCGCGGAGCCCGGCGCCGCCCTCGCCGCGGCGCTGTACGCAGCCGGCCAGGGCACCGACGCCCTCACCGCGGCCGACGACTGCCTCGCCCGCGGCCGAGACGTGGCGCGCTCGCATGCGGTACGCGCCCTCTCGCTGGAGCTCCTCGGCCGCATCGCCGAGGCCGACGAGGCGCTGGCCCGCGCGCACGCCCTCCGACCCGAGGCCTACCCCCTCCCCTTCGCGGTGGCCGAGGATGCCTGGGATGGCCACCTGCTGCGTGCCATCGCCGGCCTCGATCTCCACGAGCAGGCGGGCCTCCGCCACTGGGAGATCAGCTTCCATCCGGCGCCCACGCCGGAGGTCCTGATGCGCGCCACCCCGCCCTTGCCGCCGAGCTCGATGAGCAGCCTCGTGCAGGGGGAGGATGGCCGCCCCCGCTGCCAGCTCTACACCCGCAACCTCACCCGCGGCTGCCCGTCGGAGGAGGGTGTGGTGGAGCGCATCACCGAAGCCTTGCGCGACGAGCTGGAGTGGCTCGCCGACGAGGCGGGGTAGGCCGTCGGCCGGACCTCAGTCGCAGGCCAGCGTGCCGTCGAACTCGGTCGAGTCGAAGTAGTACTGGCCGTTCGGTCCGACCATCACGTCCACGTTCTCGCCGGCGCCCACCGCGAAGGTGCCCGACACAGGCACGCTCGTGCCGGCGCCCGTGACCTCGCCGCCGCTCACGAGCGCGCCGTCGGCGTACACGCCCACCGCGGTGGTGGTGGAGTCGCTCGCGGTGAAGGAGCCGTCCACCTGGCAGTGGGTGGAAACGGGTGCCGTCCACCGAACCACCGAGTATTCGCCTGCTGCGCCCGGGTGGAGGACGATGGACTCGGGGGAGAACGTCGTCGAGCTGTAGGTCCACGCGGCGGTGGTGTGGTTGCGGTACACCCTCGCGCCTTCGACCGACGGCGCGTACCAGAAGTCGACGCTCCCATCGAAGTCCGCATGGTCGGTGTACACGGTGAAGCCAGCGCCATCGGTGGCGGTGGCGTACCCGAAGGTCCAATCGCCGAAGGGGTTGGTGGCGCTGGAGAAGGCGTCGTAAACGTGCATCGCCACGAGGGTCGAGGCATCGCAGTCGTTGTCGAGCCCGTCGCTGCCGATCTCGACCTGACCGGGATGCACGGCCGGCCTGGTGTCGTCGCAGTCCTCGTCATTGGTGACGTAGCCGGAGGGGGCCACGCAGGCGGACATCGCCGCCGAGGGATCGCCGAAGCTGTCGGCGTCGGCGTCGGCGAAGAACGGCGACTCGCCCACTGAACCGGCTTCGTCCGCCGCGCCGTCGCAGTCGTCGTCGAGACCGTTGCAGGTCTCGGTCGAGGCCACGCAGACGCCGGTGTCGGTGCCGGTGTCGGTGTCGGTGTCGGTGTCGGTGTCGGTGTCGGTGTCGGTGTCGGTGTCGGTGTCGGTGTCGGTGTCGGCCTCGGGGGCCACGCCGGTTTCATCCGCCGAATCGGTGGCGCAGGCTGCGAAGAGGACGAACAAGGTGAGCATGGAATCTCCTGCCCCGCGAGTATCCATCGCTCCCGCCGCTGTGACCCCCACCCAACCCCCAGAGCGGGCCGGCGGCCAGGGCCCCCGCCCACCGGGCATCGCCAAGCAAAAAAATCGCTGCTGACCCGCTCGCGCTGGACCGATAGTTCGCCAGATGAAGCTGATCACGACTTTTTCACTTTCTGCGCTCGCGGCGGCCGCGCTCGGGGCAACGGCCCATTGGAACCCCGCCGACGTCATCGCCCGCGGCAAGTTCGTGCGCGCCTTCCAGACCCGGAAGGGCGAAGCCGCCGCCACCCTCTGCCTGCCCGCCACCAACGAGGGCGAGCGTGCCGCCCAGCTTGCGGAGTTGCCGCAAGTGGTGGCGGACCTGGAGAGGGCCGGCGCCCGGGTGGTGGTCCTCGACGTTCCCGCGGAGGAGCTGCCCTCCACGGTCTTCTCCGCCACCGCGCTCCCGCTGGTGGTGGGCGCGGCGAACGACGGTTCGCATCCGCCGATGCCCGCCGGGGTACGCGTGGGGCATCGTGGCACCGCGGATATCGGGCCCGCGGCGGTGGTGATGGGCGTGCCGGCCACGGCCCACGAGGCCAGCCTCGCGCCGCTGGCTGCGGAGGCCCTCGCGTTGCACCGCGGCGTGTTCCCTCCCCGCTACGACCACGACCAGCTCGTGATCGGCGACCAGGCCTGGCCGGTCGCCGACGGCCCGCACACCTTCATGCCCTACGAAATCCCCTTCCTGGACTGGGGCCACCCCGCGACGTGGACGAACGCCCCCGGGCGGACGGTCTTCGTGGGCGCGTGCCGCATGGACCGCGACCTCACCCGCTTCGGACGCCAGCCGGGAACCGTGGCCCACGCCGAACAGTTCGAGACCCTGCGCGACGGTTTGGCGCCGCGCGACGCGGGCAGAAGCGTGGATGCGGGCGTCGCCCTCGCCAGCACGGTGGCGGCCGCGGCCGCGAGGCGGTGGCACGCGCGGCTGGGCCCGCTGCTTGTCGGCGCCGCGGTGGTGGGCCTGCTCGGCTGGGCGCAGCTCGGCGGGCTGTGGGTGAGCGTGAGCGGGGTGCTCGCCGGGGCGGGCATCCTGGCGCTGCGACGCTGAAGCCCGTGGGCCTCGGCCCCCCGGCGCGGGGTCAGCCCTCGGCCAGCCGCCGGAGCCGGTAGAGCTCGTCCAGCGCGCCTCGCGGTGTGAGCGAGTCCGGGTTCAGCTCGAGGACGGCCGCCCGCACGTCATCCACGAGGGGCGCGGCGGGCGGCGGCGCGTCGGCCACGGGGGTGCCTCCGAAGAGGCTCAGCTGCGTGGCCTCGGCGCGCGGCCGTGCCCGTTCGAGCTGGCGCAGGAGCCGGGTGGCGCGCGTGACCACCGCCGGCGGAAGCCCCGCGAGGCGGGCGATCTGGATGCCGAAGCTGCCCGGCGCCGGCCCCGCGCGGAGCACGCGCAGGAAGCGCAGCTCCTCGCCGGCCTCGGCGATGGCCACGTGCATGGCGTGCGCACGGGGGCTGCTCTCCGCGAGCGCAGCGAGCTCGTGGTAGTGCGTGGCGAACATCGTGCGCGCGCGCACGCGGTCGTGAAGGTCTTCCGCCACCGCCCACGCGATCGCGAGGCCATCGTAGGTGCTCGTGCCCCGGCCGATCTCGTCGAGGAGCACGAGGCTTCGGGAGGTGGCCCCGGCGAGGATGTTCGCCGTCTCCCCCATCTCCACCATGAAGGTGCTCTGGCCGCGGGCCAGATCGTCGCTCGCCCCCACGCGCACGAAGAGTCGGTCCACCAGCTCCAGTCGGGCCGAGCGGGCGGCCACGGGGCAGCCGATCTGGGCCATGACCACCGCGAGCGCCACCTGCCGCATGACCGTGCTCTTTCCCGCCATGTTCGGACCGAAGAGCAGGATCACCCGCGCGAGCTCCCCGAGCCGGATGTCGTTCGGCACGAAGCGTTCCTCGCGCCGGGCCACCTCCACCACCGGGTGACGACTGCCCACAAGCTCGATCTCGCCGCTCTCATCGAAGGTGGGGCGCACCCAGCGGTTGACCGCCGCGAGCTCCGCGAAGGTGGCGAGCACGTCGAGCTCGGCCACGCCCCGGGCCACGGCCTGCAGCCGCGGCACCTGGTCGGCCGCGCGCTGGCGCAGGGCGCGGAAATGTTCGCCTTCGAGGCGGATGCGGGCCTCATCGGCGCCGGCAACCTCCTCCTCGTACTCCTTGAGCTCCGGCGTGATGAACCGCTCGCCGTTCGCGATCGTCTGCTTGCGATGCCAGCCCGACGGAACCTTCGAGAGGTTGGCCTTCGTGACCTCGATGAAGTAGCCGAAGACGTCGTTGTGGCGCACCTTCAAGGAGGCCACGCCCGTTTCCTGCCGAAGCCGCTCCTCCATGGCGGCGATGGCGCCCTTCGCCTCGGTGGCGAGCCCACGAAGGCGGTCCAGCGCGGGGTCGGCCCCCGGCCGAATGACGCCGCCCTCGTCGAGGTTGGCCGGCGGCTCGTCGACCAGCCAGTGCAGAATGTCGGCGGCGAGCTCGCCCACGAGGTCGTCGGGGAGGCGCGCGCGCAGCGCGGACACGTCGAGGCGGGCGTGCAGCTCACCCACCCGCTCCAGCCCCACACCGAGCGCGACGAGATCGCGCGGGCCGCCCACGCCCTGCGCGAGGCGGGACGCGATGCGTTCGAGGTCGGCCACCTGCGCGAGCAGCGGCAGGGCCAACCCCCGCACGCCGGCGCCGAAGGCCTCCACGGCATCGAAACGCGCGTTGAGGGCGGCGACATCCACCAGCGGGTGGGCCAGCCAGTCGCGCAGGAGGCGGCCCCCCATGGCGGTCTGGGTGCGGTCCAGGAGGCCGAGGAGCGTGCCCTTCCGGCCGCTGCCCCGGATAGGCCGGAACAGCTCGAGGTTGCGTAGCGTGGCCTCGTCGAGCCCGAGCGTGGCGCCCACCTGGAAGGTACGCAGCGCGGTGACGTTCCGCAGGTCCGCGCGAAGGCTCTCGGAGGCGTAGCGCAAGGCCATCGAGGCGGCGCCGAGCCCGGAGCCGAGATTGTCGGTGGCGGCGCCGAAACGACGGGACATTGCCGCCCGATCCACGCGCGCATCCGCCACCACGGTCGTGCACAGATCGCCGAGGAGCGCCCGCAGCGGGGGCGAGTCGGCGTCCGCGGCGAGGAGCGCCTCTCGCGGCGCATGTCGGGCGAGCTCGGCCCCGAGGGAGGGCAGGTCGGCCACATCGGCGGCCCGGAGATCACCGGTCGTGGCATCGAGGAAGGCGAGCCCCCACGCGCCGGCCAGGCCACAGACCGCCACCAGCCAGGAGGAATCCCGGGCCTCCACCCCCTCCGCGCTCAGCCCCGGGCTCAGCACCCGCACCACCTCGCGCTTCACGATGCCCTTGGCGAGCCGCGGGTCCTCGACCTGCTCGGCGATGGCCACCTTCTTGCCGAGATCGAGCAGCCGCCGGAGGTAACCATCGGCGGCGTGCCACGGCACCCCGCACATCGGCTGGGCGTTGGCGCTGTCGCGGTCGCGCGTGGTGAGCGTCAGCTCCAGCGCCGCGGCCGTCCACACGGCATCCTCGCCGAAGAGCTCGTAGAAGTCACCCATGCGATAAAACAGAAGCGCATCGGGAACTTGTGCGTGCAGCTCTCGATACTGCCTCATCATCGGCGTATCGACTTCCGCCATCCTAAACGTACCCACCCGACGAGGAAGGATCGGCGTAGTTCCTGAACAGCGTGTATTTTCCGTCGAACACGAGCTTCACCGTGCCCGTGGCGCCGGCCCGCTGCTTGGCCACGATGACCTCGGCGATGCCGGGCTCCGGCGAGTCCTTGTTGTAGTAGTCGTCGCGGTAGATGAACATGATGACGTCGGCGTCCTGCTCGATCGCGCCGGACTCGCGAAGGTCGCTTGGCAGGGGGCGCTTGTCGGTGCGCGACTCGAGCGACCGGTTGAGCTGCGAGAGCGCCAGGACCGGCACCTGCAGCTCCTTGCTGAGGATCTTCAACCCACGCGAGATGTTCGAGATCACGTTCTCGCGCGACTCCTTCGCGCCGCCCGTGCCCTGCATGAGCTGCAGGTAGTCCACCACGATGAGCGAGATTTCGCGGCGCTTGGTGATCAGCCGCCGTGCCTTGCTGCGGAGCTGCGAGATCGTGAGGCCCGGCGTGTCGTCGATCTCGATCGGCAGGGAGTGCATGAGCTCCACGCCTTCGGTGAGCCGCCGCCAGTCGGACGAGTCGAGCTTGCCGGTGCGCACCTTCCCGGCATCCACCTCGGACACCGAGCACAGGATGCGGCTCGCCAGCTCCTGGCGCGACATTTCCAGCGAGAAGATGCCCACGGGGCCGTGCTTGGCGGCGGCCAGCGCCATGTTCAGCGCCAGCGCGGTCTTCCCCATCGCGGGACGGGCCGCGAGGATCGACAATGTGCCCTTGTGCAGGCCCGCCAGCATGCGGTCGAGGTCGTAGAACCCCGTGGAGACCCCCACCAGATCGCCCGCGGAATTCGCGCGCGACTGGATGGTCATGAACTGCTCGTCGATGACGGTGGACAGCTCGTGCCAATCCGTGCGACCCGACAGCTGGCTGATCTCGAAGATCGACCGCTCCGCCTCGTCGAGCAGCGTGGGCAGGTCCTTCGGCTCGTTCTTCACCACCTCCACGATGTGGTTGGCGGCTTCGACGAGCCGGCGGCGCACGCTGGTTTCGCGAACCCGCTCCGCGTAGGTGATGAGGTTTTCGACGCTGGGGCAGGCGTTCGGCAGCGCCGCCACGTAGGCGATGCCATCGTAGTCCTGCGCGTTCCGGCGACCGATCTCGTCGATCACCGTGACGATGTCGGCCGAGACGTTCCGCTCCTGCAGCTCGATGAGCAGCGCGAAGAGGTTCTCATGCGGCGGGCGTGAAAACGCGGTTGGGGAAAGCCGCTCGGCGACTTCCCCCAACTGACCCGGGTCGAGGAGCAGACCGCCCAGAAGCGCCCGCTCGGTTTCCCAGCCCTGCTTGGACATGGTCCGCTGCTAACGCGCCTAGGCGCGGATGACGTAGACCTTGACCTTCGCTTCGATGCCGCGCATCACCTTCACGGAGACCTGGAACACGCCAATGTTCCGGATGGGCTCCGAGAGGACGACGGCCTTGCGGTCGACTTCGACGCCCGCGGCGGCCAGGGCCTCCGCGATGTCGATGTTGGAGACCGAGCCGTGCAGCTTGTCGCCTTCACCGGCCTGACGCTTGATGGACACGGCGGTCTGGCTGATCTTCGCGGCAAGTTCGTTGGCAGCAGCGAGCTCCTTCGCGTGGCGGGCGGCCGCCATGCGCTGGAGGTGAGCCTGCTGGCGCACGTTGCGGGAGTCGGCCAGCACGGCGTAGCCGCGGGGCAGGAGGAAGTTACGGCCGTAGCCATCGGCTACGTCGAGGATCTGACCGGTAGAACCCAGCGAGTCTACGTCGGCCTGCAGAATTACCTTCATGGGATGCTCCGAATCGAATTTGGTGGGGGCTACTCGTCGCTCTCGGGGCCGAGCTCGCCGTCTTCTTCTTCGGCTTCGGCGCGGTAACGGGCCTCGGCCTCTTCTTCGGCCTTCAGCGCCGCCATGCGCTCCTGACGGAGCCGCTTGCGCTCTTCCGCCACGAGCTTGCGCTCTTCGGGGACGACATCGGCCTCGATCTTGACGGTGAGGAAGCGCATGAGGTCTTCCTCGAGCCGGAGCTTGCGCTCGAGCTCGAAGATGATCGGCGCGGGACCGCAATAGTTCAGGTAGATGTAGTGCCCACGGGTCTGCTTGCCCATGAGGTAGGCGAGCTTGCGCTTGCCCCAGTCCTCGGCCACCAGGATCGTGCCGCCGCCAGTGGCGACGACTTCCTCGAACTTGGTGGTGAGGGCCGTCATCTGCTCATCCGTAAGATCCGGACGGGCGACGTAGGTGGTTTCGTATTCGTTGAGAATGGTCATGCGTGCTCCACGCAAAGATCAGGTTGAAACTGCCGGCTCAGGCCGGACAGCATTGAAACGGTTCATCGTGGCGGCGACACCGTCGCGAACCACGCTTTCCACAGCATCTGCCGCATGTTCGACCATCGCTTCGACCATCGGCGATTCCGCCTGGGTGAAGGTGGAGAGCACGTAGTCGGCGGTGTCCCACTCAGGAGGCGGACGGCCGACTCCCATCCGCACCCGCACGAACTCGCCGCCGCAGACCCGCTGGATGTCGCGCACGCCGTTGTGCCCGCCGTGGCCACCGCCCACGCGCACCCGAAGGCGCCCGAGGGGGAGGTCGAGGTCGTCGTGCACCACCACCATGTCACTCGCCGGCACCTTGAAGAAGCCGAGGAGCGAAGCGGTGGGTTGGCCGGAGACATTCATGTACTGCTGGGGCATCGCCAGGGCGGTCTTCTTGCCCGCGACCATCACATCGCCCACCAGGGCACCGAAGAGCTTGCGCTCCACGCGACCGCCGCAGCGGTCGGCCAGACGCTCCACCACACGGAACCCGACGTTGTGTCGGGTAGCCGCGTAGCGGGTGCCGGGGTTGCCGAGGCCGACGACGAGGTGCATCGCTGGCTACTTCTTGCCCTTGGCAGCGGGCTTGGCCGCGGCTTCCGCCACGGGGGCCACCACCACGATCTTGCCGGCCACGGTGAGGACGTTGAAGTCCTGCGCGTAGACGATGCGCGCGCCGGCCGGCAGCGGGAGCTGCGACGCCTTCACGAACTTGCCGATCTCGAGGTTGGTGACATCCACCTCGATGGAGCTCGGCACCGAGAGCGCATCGCACTCAAGGTCGACCGAACGGGCGAGGAGACGGAGCTGGCCGCCGGCGCGAACGCCCGCGGCGCGGCCCGTGGAGACCACGGGGACCGTGACCGCCACGTTCTCGCCCTGCTTCACTTCGAGGAAGTCGACGTGCTCGACGACACGGCTCACCGGGTGGCGCTGGATCTCACGAACCAGGCACAGGTGATCGGTGCCGCCAACGGTCACGTTGACGAGCGTGTTGGGGTTGTTCGTCTTGCGGAAGATCGCCGAGAGCGACGCGCTGTTGAACGCGATGGCAGTGCCGGCTTCGCCTGCACGGTAGACCACGCCTGGCGTGGCCCCCGCCTTGCGGAGCTTGTGGTTGCCACCCTTTCCGGTGGAGACGCGCGGTTCGGCGCTGATGTTGAAGGATTCCATTCAATTCCTGGCCCATTTCGGGGCGGCAACGTCGCGGCCCCGGGGAACCCGGAACTGGTGCGCGGGAGCACACCGGATGCCGCGTCGTGGACATGGGGACCTCTCGGTCCGACGCGGCGGCGCCACCCATCGGGGAGGCGGGCGACGGTTAGCCGGGGGACCGGGGCGCGTCAAGGGCGTTCAGATGCGGCTCTCGACAGAAAGTGCGGCCCCGACGGACGCTCCCACGAAATCGGAGTGCACGCAGCCTTCCACCCGGAGCGCCACCGACGGGCCGGTGGCCGCCGCGGCCCCGCCGCACACCCCGAGGAGCGGCCGCGGATTGCCCTCTGGCACGACGAGCAGGCCCACGTCGGCCCCCAGTTCGGCCGCCCATCCGGCCCGGTGCGGCCCCCACCGCGCGCCGAGGCGCACGGGCACCCTCGCCGAGACCCCCTCGCCGCCCGGATCCAGGCTCTCGGCGTCGGCCTCCGGCAGCACGCCCCACGCCGCCGCCCAGTCGGGCGCGAGCGCCACGCGCCCGGCGAGCCCCGCGCTCAACGCGCCCGCCCCCCCCTCCTCGCGCCACCCGCCGCCGAGCCGCAGCCCCGCGGTGGCTGCCCACGCCCCCCCCGGCCGCACCAGCGGGCGCTCCTCGGGCTCCACCACCGTGGGCCGCACGCTCTCCGGACGCGGCCGCTCCTCGCGCGCCGGCCGCTCCTCGTGCGCCGGCCGCTCCTCCCTCGCGACGCCCAACCGGGGCACCTCGAGCCGCACCAGCCGGCCGCGCAGCACGCGCCAGAGCGCCGGCCCGCCGTTCCAGCCCGCGTACACCACCACGCGCCCCTCCCCCCGACTGGCGGCGAGCGCGGCGAGGACGCTCTCCTCGTCGCGGGTGGGCGCGCGGCGGGCCAGCGACTGGACGAGATCGGCCAGCGTGGCCGTTTCGACGAGGCCGCTGAAGATCGCGACCTCGCCCGCCCGCAGCGACACCCGCGTGGCCCCCACGACCGCGCCGGTGCCATCGATGCGCTGGACGAGGTTGTCGCCGTCGGAGGCGCCGATGCCCTCGGCGGGGACGAGCCGCCCGTTGATGCGCAGGCTCTCCCCGGAGGCGAGCGGAGTGGCCGCCACGACGGGGGCCTCCCGCCTCCGCCGACGGGCCACCTCGAGGCCCGCCACCAGCTCCGGGCTGGCCTCGGCGGGCACGAGCTCGGGCCCCGTGGCCACCACCCGATCCAACGCCCGCGCCGCCTCCGTGTGGTGGAAGGCGGCCTGGGCGAGGTCGTGGGCGCTGCCGGCTTCGAGCAGGAGGTGGGACTCGGCGCGCGCGACGTCGAGCGACACGAGCGTGGAGGCGGGCACCGGGTCGGCGAGGCATTCAAGCTCGAGGTCGAGCAGGACGAGGTCGGCGAGGCTGCCCTCGGCGTCGAAGAGGTCGTACCGGCGGCGGGCGGCGTCGAGGCGCTCCCGCCAGCCGGGGAGGTTCGTGGTTTCGATGCAGTCATCGCCCCAGGTGGTGGGCGGCGCCACCACGCGCACCCCGGCCGCGAAGCCCGTGGCATCGACCGAGGCCTCCTCCTCGAGCCCGGCGCGGTCGAGCGCCCGCGCTACGGTGGCGGCGTCGGGACCGCCGGAGGTGGGCATCACCACGAGCGTGCCTTCACCCGCGAAGGCAACGGCCAGCGCGAGGATCACGGCGGGGCCGCATCCGGCGACCAGGCTTCTTCATCGAACAACCAGATGCGGCGAACCTCGCCCCCCTCGGGGACCTCCACCCGGAAGGTCTTGCGCCGGTTGTCGGCCGTGACCAGCAGGACGGTGTGCGGACCGGCCGGCACGGGGTGCTGGAAGAGCGGCGTGAAGCGGACGTACTGCCCGTCGATGAGGATCTGGGCGCGCGGCGAGGCGCTCACGCTGAGCTGGCCTTCCGCCGTGGCGCTCGCGACCGGGCGCGACTCCAGCTCGCGGACGAGCTCGGCGGCCTTCGGCGTGGGGGCGGGCGCAGGCCCCACCCGCGGAGCGCTCTTGCGGACGGGCTCACGCTCCGGCGGCGGGGCCGGCGCGGCCACCGGCTCGGACGGCGCCAGCACGGGCGGGGAGACGACCGGCGCGGCCACCGGGGCCTCCACCGGAGCGGCCACCGGGACCTCGACCGGCGCCGCACTGGACGCCACCACGGGCGGGCGGGCGGCCCCGCGCGGCCAGAGGATCGTCCTGGCCGTGAACAGGAGCACGCCCACGCTGAACACCGCGAGCAGCCCCGAAAACACCGACGACCACGAGATGCGCGACCGGGAAGGCGGCGCCGCGGGACGAGCCGCGCGCGACGGCGCGTGGAGCGAGCCCGACACCACCGGCAGCCCCGGACGCACGGCGGGCCCCGGCTGCGAGCGCATCGTGGAGACGGAGTGCGCGGAGCCGTTGGGGTCGGCCCCCACAGGCGCGGCCGCCTGGTCGAGCGAGCGGAGCTCGGCCACCTTGCGGACGAGCTCATCACGCGCCTGCATCGGGTCGGGCACGAGCTGGCCGAGCGCGCGCGCCATCGCCTCGGCCGAGCGGTAGCGCGCCTGCGGGTCGCGCTGGAGGGCCCGCACGAGCACGCCCGCGAGGTCGGCATAGGGGCCCCCGAGGCCGGCCGCCCGACGGGCTCCCCCGTCTCCCACCAGCTCCCGCCGGATGGCGGCGTTGTCAGACTCCGGGAAGAGCGGCTCGAGCGTGGCCACCTCGTAGAGCACGCTGGCGAGGCCGTAGAGATCGGCCGCCGGCCCCACCGGCTCGCCCTCGGCCTGTTCGGGCGCCATGTAGCCCCAGGTGCCCTTTACGGACCCGCGCGACTCCTGCTGGCCCTGCGCGTAGGAGATGCCGAAGTCGAGCACCTTCACCACGCCCTGCACGTTGAGCATGAGGTTGCTGGGCTTCATGTCGCGGTGCACGAGGCGCAAAGGGCGCCCCGTTTCATCGGCCAGTGCATGCGCGTAGTGGAGCCCTTCGCAGGCCTGCCGCCCCAGCTCGGCGAGGAGCGCCACCGGCAGGCGCTGCCCATGCCGCCGGCACGCCGACACGATCTTCCGGAACGTGACGCCGTCGATGTACTCCATCACCAGGTAGTAGAGCTCGCCCTCCCGGTTGAACTGCTGCACCCGCACCACGTTGAGGTGCTCGAGCCGCGCCGAGATGCGCGCCTCCTGGATGAAGAGCTCCTGGAAGCCCCCTTCGTTGGCGAAGTCGGGGTGGATGACCTTGATGGCCACCCGCGTGCTCACGCCCGCCAGCGAATCGAACCGGCCCTCGTACACCCGCGCCATGCCGCCGGCGCTGATCGGCCGGATGAGGCGATAGGGACCGATACGCTCCGGCGCCATCGAGGGCTCGTGCGGGGGCGATGCGGGCATTTCGCTCCCGATGCTAACCTATCCGGAGCAGCAGCGGCGGTACCCCTCCGCACACGACTGCTTCGCGAGCGTGCGGGCTTTTGCGGCGTCGGCCGCGGTGAGCGACTGCACGCAGAGGAGGCGAGCCCGCGCGGGGCCGTCGGGGGCCTCGGCGAAGAGCGCGCCGGCGAGCTTCGCGGCCTCCTGGAGGCGCCCGGTGCGGGCGAGCGCCTCGGCGCGGTGCCCTTCGGTGAGCGGCCCCGGAAAGCGCACGAGGGCGCCATCCCAGGCGGCGAGCGCCTCGTCGTAGCGGCCCAGCTCCTCGGCCATGCCGCCCCGCACAACCCAGGTGCGCTCGTGCTCGGGCGCGGCGGTCGTGGCGGCGCGCAGCGCGGTGAGCGCTTCCTCCACCTTGCCGGCCCGGGCGGCCGTCTGCGCGCTTTCGAGCTGCTTGATCACCGCACCCGGCAGCACCTTGTACGGCGCGGGAACGCACACCTCGCCGCAGCGGTAGGCGTTGGTGTAGAGCACCGTGCGCGCGTCGGGGCACCCGACCTCCCAGGCATCGACAAGATCGGCACGATCGAAGCTCGGCAGGCCGCTCGACGGGCTCGACGACGGCGTTTCGAGCCGGTTCACCCCCCCGTGGCGACGCACCACGGGGATGCGGCCATCGCCGCACGAGAGCCGCCCCCACCACGGTTGTGCGCCCTCCGAGGCCTTGCCCCACTCGAGCGGCTGGTCGTCGACCGTGCCCAGCTTGCTGCCCGCGGGGCAGGCGGGCGGGTCAGTGGTTGCGTCGGGACAGGCCGCGGCGGCCACCCCCGCGAGGAGGAGCAGGACGGTCAACGCGACTCCAACGGCATGGTGTAGACCCGACGGAAATCGCGGACGGCATCGCCGGTGCGACCGAGCGCAGCCACGGCCAGCCACGTTTTCCCGTCACCCCGCCGGACCACGTCGACATCGGTGTTGCCGACCGTGCCCGTGGGGATCATGCGGGCCTTGCCCGCGGGGTCGAGCGGCACGATCCACACGGGGTTGAACGTGGCATCGTCGGCGCGGACGTAGACGATGGCAGCGCCATCAGGCGTAAAACTCGGGCCCCTCGGGTTGAGGACCACGCCGGTGGCGAGGGCGCGAGGCGTGCCGCCCGCCGCGGGCATGACGTAGAGATCGAAGCGGTCCTCCTGCTCGCGGTTGGCGTAGAACGCGAGCGTCTTGCCGTCGGGGCTGAAGGTGGGCCGCGTCTGGCTGCCGGACCAGGTCAAGAGCGCGCGGGGCGCCGGGAACTCGAGGTTGTCGATGAGGTAGAGGCTGTCGCCCCGGCGGGTGTGCCCCACGAAGGCGAGCTGCTTCCCGTCGGGGCTCCAGCTCGGGTAGAGCTCGCTCGCAGTCGGGTCGCCCGAGAGCTTCAATGGGGGGGTCGTGGCGCCGAGGGTGAGGAGGTAGAGATCGCCCTGGCCGGTGCGCGCCGAGGTGAACGCGATCTGCGGGCCCGCCGGGCTCCAGGCCGCGCTCCCGTCGGCGCCGGGCGCGGCCGCGAGGGCACCGGCGCCATCGAGGTAGACGTCGTAGTCCTCCGCCGACCCGCTCGCGCTGTACACGAAGCGGTTGAGCGCCGGCGCGGAGAAGCTGATCTCGTGGGTGACGGAGCGGCCGGCGTTGGTGGAGAAGCCCGCGGTGAGCGAGCTCGATCCGCTCGACACACTCACCTTGCGCGGCGGCGACACGCTCCCGGCCGCGGCCACGTAGAGCTCCACGGCCTGGCGTTCGAGGTAGTTCACCTCCCAGCTCAACCAACGGCCGTCGGCGCTCCAGCGCGGGGACTGGCAATGGCCCGGGTAGTCGGGCGACGCGGGCTCGATCGCGAGGGCGAGGGCGACGAAGAACATCCGGTGGCAATTAACCCAAAACCCCCGACCCCCATGGCGGCGCCGCCCTTCCCGCGGGGTCGGTTACGCAGCGCCCGTGAGGTTCGGCCTGCAACGCATCCCGCTGGTGCTCGTGCTGCTCGGCTGCACCGAGGCGCCCGGCGGGCTCGCCCCCACCGTCACCGTCGATCCCGACGTGGGCACGGTGGCCACGGCGGCCTGGAGCCGCACCGGGCCGGAGCGCACCCGCATCGTGGTGGAGCGGGCCGGCAGCGCGTGGATGGCCACCGACTGGCAGGAGGCGGAGCTCTCGCACCTGGCCACGCTCTACGCGCTGCCCCCGGGCGAGCCTCTGGTGGCGCGGGTGGAGGTCGAGGAGGTGGGCGAATCCGACCCGGCCGCCTTCACGACCGGGGAGCTCGACCCCGGCCTGCCTGGGCTCTCGGTGGAGGGGGAGCCGGGCTGGGGCGGATGGGTGTTCACGTCGTTCGTGGGGGCGGTGTCCTACGCCGTCCTGCTCGACGACACCGGGCAGATCGTGTGGTGGCACGAGGTGGACGCGCCGCGGCTCACCCGGGTAAGGCCGCGCCCCGACGGCCTCGGCGTGTGGTACGGCTTCGCCGAGAGCGAGGCCAAGGACAGCGGCGGGCTCCGCTCGGTGGGGTGGACGGGCGCCTCGCTTGGCGACCTCGACGCCCCCGCCTTCTCCCACGACTTTGAGCTCCTGCCCGACGGGCGCGTGGCCTGGATCGAGTTCGACCGCCGGGAGCTCGACGACGGCTCCCCCGTGTGGGGCAACCGCATCGTGGAGGGCGGTGCCGGCGCCACCTCCGCGGTCGTCTGGTCGGCGTTCGACAGCTGGGAGCCCGGCGTGGACGGCGATGTAGACGCGCAGGGCTACTGGACGGGCGTGAACGCGCTCGACTACGACGTGGACCACGACAGCTACCTGCTCAGCGCCCGCGGACTGGGCGCCATCGTGGAGCTCGGCCGCGACGGCCAGCTCGGCGAGCAGATCGGCGGCCCCCAGTCCGACTACACCTTCGCCGACGGCGGCGACGTTCCCAAACGCCAGCACCAGTTCGAGCGTCTCGACGATGGCCTGCTCGTGTTCGACAATCGCGATGCCGAGACCGGCTCGCGGGTGCTCGAGCTGGCCCTCGACGCCGAGGCCGGCACCGCCGCAGCCCGCTGGACCTACGCCCCCGCCGAGCCGCTGTTCGTGTACGCGCTCGGCGATGTGGACCGGCGCCCCGATGGCAGCACGCTCATCGCCTGGTGCACCGCGGGCGAGCTCACCCACCTCGCCGCCGACGATTCGGTGCAGGCCACCGTGCGCCTCGACCTCGGCGCCGGCTTCGGGTTCCTGGAGCGGGTGGACGAACTACCTGGAATGAACCTTCTGGATCACTGAACCGGCGGCGCGGAGCAGCCGAGCGCGCCATCCACCATGTCGCAGTGGTACAGCCCGCGCCCGGCGATGCTCACCGTGGTGCTGTAGTCCTTGCCATCCACGGTGGCCCACACGGTGCACGGGCCGGCGAGCACATCGAAGAGGTAGCAGCTGGGATCGCACGCGCGGACCTCCGTTTCGCGGCACTGCACCTTCTGGTTGGTGCCGCCGGGGAGGACGAACTTGGCCTTGTCGACCCGATGCGTGGGGAGCGCCGGGCCCGCGGCGGCGGCTTCCGCGCGGGTCTTCCGCTGGTCGACGATCTCGATGCCCGGGTCGTACTTGCTCTGCACGGTGGGGAGCTGCCGGCCACCGGTGGCGTTCGGCACGGCGAGGATGAGGAAGGTGTTGAGCTCGGAGCCCGTGACCACGCCATCGCCGTTGGCATCGGCCTGACCCGACACGCCTTCGATGAAGGACTTGCTGAAGACGCCGGCCTGCGCCGGCTGGCGGGGACCGGAGCTGGAGATGATGAAGCTCTGCTGGCCGATGACGGGCCAGTCGTTGCCGGTGGGGCCGAGGAGGACGAGGCCGTTGAGCGAGGAGTCGTGCGCGGCGTCGGTGACGATGACGTAGCGCGAGGCGGGCACCCACTTCTGGAGCTGCGCGGCGAAGTCGCGCACGCCGAGCGTGGTGGCTTCGAGGGCCTCGGGATCGCTGTCGAAGAGCAGGAGCCGCGGCTCCCCGTAATCGCCACCCACGCCATGACCCACGAAGTAGAACAGGAAGAGGTCCTTCCACTGCACCGTCTTGCTGAGCTCCTCCTGCATGACGGCCTGGAGCTGCAGCGTGGTGGCGCTGGCATCGGTGAGGAGCCGCACCTCGTCGAAGTCGGCGCTCTGCTCCAGCGCGGCGGCCACGCGAGCGGCTTCGCTCCGCGCGCTGTCGAGCTGGAGCTCCGGGGGGAGGCGCTCGTAGCTCGACACGCCCACCACGATCGCGACACGACGGCCCTGCGGCGCGGCTGAATCGGGGGCCGCCTGGGCCGCGAACGGGAAGAGCAGGGAAGCCGGGACGAGGGAGCGGTAGATCCAACGCATCCGGGGTCATAACACCCCCACCCCACGATACGTGGGGACGCATGGACGGAGCCGCGCTGACCGCCGCACTCGCCGACCTCGTCGGGGCGGACCACGTGGCGGACTCCCCTCCCCTGACCGACAGCACCGGCCGCAACGTGGGTCGCCCCCTCCGCGTGGTACGCCCGGCCGACGCCGCGGAGGTGGCCGACGTGGTGCGGCTGTGTCGCGAGGCGCGGGTGCCCATCGCCCCCGTCGGCGCCCGCACCGCCTACTGGAGCCCGCTCGCGCTCGACGGGGCGCTCGCCATCGACGTGGGCCGCCTCCTGTCGCTCACCGTGGAGGACGGCGTGGTGCAGGCCGGCGCGGGGTGGGCCGTCCGCCCGCTCGACCAGGCGCTCCGCCAGCGCGGCGCCCACCTCCCGCTCCACCCCGACGCCTTCGGCAAAACCCAGCTCGGCAGCATGGTGGCCACCGCCTGCACCTCCGGCATCGGCATGGGCTCCGGCAGCCTCGGCAGCCACCTCACCGGCGTGGAGTGGGTCACGGGCGCGGGCACCCGCCTCTGGACGGGCGCCGCCGATCGTCCCGGCGTGCCGCCGTTCCTGCGCGAGGGTGGCCCGGACCTCACCGGCCTCGTGCTCGGGAGCGAAGGCGGCCTCGGCGTGATCACCACGGTGGCGTTCCGGCAGCGCCCCGCGCCATGGCGGGTGCGCCTCCCGGGCCGCACCGCCGACCCGCGCCGCTGCTTCCCGCTCGGCCTCGCGCTCGCCGGGGCCTACGACACCTTCCGGTTGCAGCGGAGCACACGCTCCGGCCCCGGATGGGCGGTGGACGTGTGGGTGGTCTCCGCCTTCTCGCCGCGAGAGGCCGCCGAACGCGCCGTGGAAGTGGCGAGGCGGCTCGGCGAAGCGGGGGTGACCGTGGGGGCGCCGGCCGCCGAGACCGCGGCAGCCCGGGCAGGCCGATCCCCCGACTACGATGACCGTTGGAACGGTCCCCTCGATGGCCTGGGCGACTTCCTCGCGCGGGCCAGCCTGCGCGGGGTGGACGTGAACGCCCCGTGGAGCGCCGCCTCCCCTGTCCTCCAGACCCTCGAGGACCTCGTGGCAGCCCAGTCGAACGCGGGCGTCTCCGAGTCGCGGCTCGCCATCTACGCGGCCCCCGACTTCGTGAACCTCGGGTGCCACGCCACGGTCGCGCCGGGGGAAGGCTGGTCGGACGCCGACGATGACGCCGCCTACGCCGCGCTCCTCGCGCTCCCCGTGGTGCCCTACCGGGTGGGTCGTCGTTGGCCCCGCGCCGCGGTGGAGTCGATGGGCTCCCGGGCGCTGCTGCGGGCGTTGAAGCTGGCTTGCGACCCGGATGGCCTCCTCGCTCCCGGGGTGGGCCCGTGGAGCTGACGCGCCGCTGGTTGGCGCTCGTGGGTGGCGAGGCCGGGGCCGCGCTCGCCCCCTCCCTCGCGCGGCTGCCCGGTCGGAGCGCGCATGGCGCGCGAGGTGATCTGGCCATCGCAGCCGCGGAGTTCAGCGAGCGGGAGGGTGAGCGGGGCCTGCGGCTGGCGTGGAACGTGGACGGCGAACGCGCCGAAGCCGGGGCGGTGTCGGCCTTCCTGCACGATCGCGGCGTGGCGGTGGATGGCCTCGACGCGCTGCTCGCCGCGCACCCGCACGCCCACGTGCAGGTAGGGGTGGACGGGGAAAAGACCAAGCTCTACGCCTATCGTCGCCCCCTCCCCGGCCTCCTCGCCGGTCTGGCGGCGATCGCCGAGGGACGGGAACGGGAAGACGCCGCATTCGCCTGCCTCGACTTCGAAGCGGCGGCCGTCCTCAAGCAGTACGCCGAGTTCGCCTCCGCCGAGGCCCTCGCCGCCTCCGCTCGGCTCGTGGCCGAGCCCGCGCTCGACGCGGTCTTCCGCGCGCTCCCCACGGGCCTCTCCACCGGCCCCGCGCCGTACGTGCTGACCCAGCTCCAGGTGCGCGGCCTCGTCGTCGGGCACACGCTGCACGTCGCGGTCGACGCTGCGCCGGAGCGGCTCGCCGATCTGGCCGGACCGGAGCTGGCCGCGCGCCTCGCCGCCCACTTCCGCGCCGCTGCCCGCCTCGGCCTGCGGCTCCGCCCCACCTACGTGTCCTGGAGCCGCCGCCGCTCCCCCGCGCCCCTGCGAACCGCCTACTACCGGCTGGAGCCCGCCCGCCCATGAACGAGCCCGTCGACGTGGTGATCGTAGGGGGCGGCCCCGCCGGGAGCACGCTCGCGGCCATCCTCAAGCGGTACCGCCCCGAAGCCACCGTCCGCATCCTCGAACGGGAGCGGTTCCCCCGCTTCCACGTGGGCGAAACGCTCGTGGCGGAGATCAACGTGGTCCTCGCCGAGATGGGCGCCTATGAGGCGGTGAACCGGGCGGGGTTTGTGCGCAAGTACGGCGCCACGTTCCGCTGGGGAGCGGCGCCCGAGCCCTGGCACCTCCTCTTCGCCACCATGGAGGAGAGCCGCTCCGACGCCGGCCAGGTGCAGACCGCCTACACCTGGCACGTGGACCGCGGTCGCTACGACACGATCCTGCTCGAAACGGCCGTGAACGCCGGGGCCGAGCTGGTGCTCGACGCGGCGACGGGCCTCGTGGAGGAGGAGGGCCGCGTGGTGGGCGTGGTCGGCGCCTCCGGTCGGGTGCACCGCGCCCGCTTCGTGGTGGACGCCACCGGGCAGTCCGGGCTCGACGGCAGCGCCACCGAGCGGGTGATGGACCCGCACCTCCGGAACGTGGCGTACTGGGGCTACTACCGGGGTCTGCGCTTCGACGAGGCGCTCAACGGCACGCCGGAGAAGTCGCGTGCCTTCATCGTGGCCCACCCCGCGGGCTGGTCGTGGTGCTTCCCCATCCGCGAGGACCTCGCCTCCGTCGGCGTCATCACCCGGGTGGGCGCCGCGCCGACCGGCGGCCCCGCGCGCTCGCCCGAGCGGCACTTCGCCGACGCGGTGGCCGGCTGCCCCGAGCTGGCGGGGCTCCTCGCGGACGCCGAGCTGGTCCCCTACGACGCGGGCGCCCCGCTCGTGCACGTGATCCGCGACTTCAGCTACGTGGCCGGCCGCGTGTGGCGCCCGGGCCTCGTCCGCACCGGCGACGCCGCCGGGTTCGTGGACCCCATCCTCTCCGTCGGCTGCTTCCTCGCGCAGTCGAGCGCGCGGCACCTCGCGTACTCGCTGGGAACGCTGTTGGCGGCGGGGGTGGGGGTCACCGCCGCCGACGACCGCCGCCGTACCGCCGACGGCCTCCTCGACGAAGCCACCGTGCTCGACGCCTACGCCGACCACACACTCGACACCCTGCTCGCCTTCCGCGAGCTTACGTGGTTCTTCTACAAGTTCAACGCGAGGAAGGACGAGTGGTGGGCGCTCGCCCGCGACCTCATCGACAGCGCGGGGCTGCCCGCCCAGGCCAATGACCGGCAGGCCTTCCTCGCCTTCGCGAGCGGGTTCGCCGCCCGACGGGCCGTCCACCGCGAGCCCAACGGGGTCTTCGGGGAGCCCTTCTTCGCCGACGCCTTCCGGCACCTCGTGGCCGGCGGCGCCGCCCCGGCCAGCTCCCCTCCCCCACCGCGCCTGAGCCGCACGGACCGGCCTGCCCTCATTGGGCCCCTCACGCAACGCGCGAGCGCCGTACCGCTCGACGGCACCGGGCGCGTGATTCCGGCGCTGCGCCTGGAGGTGCGGCCCCCGGGAAGCGAGGGAGCCGCCCTCATCCGGCGCCTCTACGTGCCGCCCACCATGGCGCCGCTGTTCGACTGGCTCGACGGTAGCGCCGACGTCGTGGCGCTCGCGAGCCGGCTCGAGCGCGCGCTGCACGCCCCCGAGGCGGACCGGCCGCAGCTCGTTCGGTACGTTCGCAGCGTGGTGGCGGGGATGCTGGAGCGGGGGCTGGTGCGGGTGTGACGGGGGGGGCGGTGGAGTGGGGGGCGGTGGAGTGGGG
>CAISIK010000100.1 GCA_903885375.1 uncultured Pseudomonadota bacterium | reverse complement strand
CATCCCGAAGGATGATCACAGGGTCTCCTGAAAGGAGGTGATCCAGCCGCAGGTTCCCCTACGGCTACCTTGTTACGACTTCACCCCAATCATCGAACAGACCGTTGGCGCCTGCCCCCTTGCGGTTGGCTCAACGACTTCAGGTCCATCCAACTTTCGTGGTGTGACGGGCGGTGTGTACAAGGCCCGGGAACGTATTCACCGCGGCATGCTGATCCGCGATTACTAGCGATTCCAACTTCACGCAGTCGAGTTGCAGACTGCGATCCGAACTGAGGCGCCATTTTTCGGATTAGCTCCCCCTCGCGGGTTCGCTGCCTTCTGTCGGCGCCATTGTAGTACGTGTGTAGCCCCAGCCATAAAGGCCATGAGGACTTGACGTCATCCCCACCTTCCTCCGGCTTGACGCCGGCGGTCTCTCCAGAGTGCCCAACTAAATGATGGCAACTGAAGACAGGGGTTGCGCTCGTTGCCGGACTTAACCGAACATCTCACGACACGAGCTGACGACAGCCATGCAGCACCTGTCTCAAGGCTCCCGATTGCTCGGGCACTCCCATATTTCTACAGGATTCCTTGGATGTCAAGGCTGGGTAAGGTTCTGCGCGTTGCGTCGAATTAAACCACATACTCCACCGCTTGTGCGGGCCCCCGTCAATTCCTTTGAGTTTCAACCTTGCGGCCGTACTCCCCAGGCGGCATACTTAACGCGTTAGCTACGCTACCGAAGGAGTTTATACCCCCGACAGCTAGTATGCATCGTTTACAGCGTGGACTACCAGGGTATCTAATCCTGTTTGCTCCCCACGCTTTCGTGCCTGAACGTCAGTAATGGGCCAGAAAGCCGCCTTCGCCGCTGGTGTTCCTCCTGATATCTACGAATTTCACCTCTACACCAGGAATTCCACTTTCCTCTCCCATACTCGAGCCGAGTAGTTTTGAACGCAATTCTGGAGTTGAGCCCCAGGCTTTCACGTCCAACTTGCTCAGCCGTCTGCGCACGCTTTACGCCCAGTAAATCCGAGCAACGCTTGCACCCTCTGTATTACCGCGGCTGCTGGCACAGAGTTAGCCGGTGCTTTCTTGCAGGGTACCGTCATTTGTTTCTTCCCCTGCGACAGAGCTTTACAACCCGAAGGCCTTCATCACTCACGCGGCGTGGCTGCGTCAGGCTTTCGCCCATTGCGCAATATTCCCCACTGCTGCCTCCCGTAGGAGTCTGGACCGTGTCTCAGTTCCAGTGTGGCTGATCATCCTCTCAGACCAGCTACCCATCGTACCCTTGGTGAGCCGTTACCTCACCAACTAGGAATAAATAATGGGACGCAGGCTGCTCTCTCGGCGCATTGCTGCTTTCATCCCGAAGGACCGTATGCGGTATTAGCCCTGGTTTCCCAAGGTTATTCCCCACCAAGAGGCACATTACCCACGCGTTACGCACCCGTTCGCCGCTGGGATTGCTCCCCGCTCGACTTGCATGTGTTAGGCCCGCCGCTAGCGTTCGCTCTGAGCCAGGATCAAACTCTCCAGTTTGTATCCTGGTCCGCCGCTCGTGACTAAACGAGCGTCAGACAAAACTCTATTTGAACTTTTGAAGCTGCTACCAATTTTTCAAAGACCGTGTCGGTCCGCGCTTCCGAAGAGGCGCTGTCCGAAGCCCCGCGCTGTTATGCTGGGGGAGTCAACTCGTCAAGAAGTTTTTTCTCGGCGGGTCCTTCGCACCGTCGCTCTCGCGGCGGCCCAGCCTTCTATCACAGCATCTCTTACCGTCAAGGAAGGCGATGCGATTCAGGGAGACTCGGTGGACCCCGCCGCCGAGGTGCACGACGGATCGGAGGCATCAACCAGCAGATCCGCGTCGTTGTCGACGCCATCGTTGCACTCGTTGGTGCCGTACCCTTCCTCGCTCACGCCGGCGATGCAGTCGGGATCGAGCTGATCGGTCCAGCCATCCCCATCGTTGTCGGCGCCGTCGACGCAGCCGTCGGGGAGCGACTCGTTGTGGCCCTGGGCGCAATCGGCGTCGTCGGCATCCTCGAAGCCATCGCCATCGTCGTCGAGACCGTTCGCGCAGTTCGTCTCGTCGTCGTCGAGGGCGTTGGCGCAGTCAGCGTCGTTGACGTCGGCGTCGCCGTCGCCGTCGTTGTCACGCCCGTCGTTGCAGGCGGTGGTGCCCACGTCGAGCTCCTCCAGGCCCGCGGTGCAGTCCGGGTCGTCATCGTCGACCCAGCCATCCCGGTCGCCATCCTCGCAGTCGTGGCACGCATCCTCGGTGGGGTTGACCCACTCGGTGAAGCCGAAGTCGCCGGTGACGTAGGCGAAGACCACCGGCCCTGCGTCGGTGCCGACGGTGTACTCGGTGACCCGCTGGAACTCGATGAACATGTACCCGAGATGCCGACCGTCCGTGGGCGAGATGAGCCCCTGACCCCCGAGACCGCCGCCGGCCGGGAAGTACACGGTGGGGAGCTGGTACATCACGCTGGAGGGCACCGTGAGGCGGGAGCGGGTCTCCCGACGGCCATCCGCGCCCGTGGTCTGGTAGGTGTCAGTCTCGTCGGGCACGGTGACCGTGGCGCGCACAGGGTAGTTGATGCCGCCGAACCAACCGACCGTGAGCTCGGTGATCGACATGCGCACGTAGGTCCGGGCGCCGAGAACGCGGTCGTTCTCGCTGGACGTGGTGAGTTCGCTGTCGGCGACCGGCCACTCGAACGTGAAGGCCACGTCGTCCAGCCGTTCGCCGGTGCCACGGTCGGAGAAGCAGTGCTGCATGGCGCCGTAGGCAGCCCACAGGTCCTGCGCTCCGGTGGCGCTGCCATCGGTGAGGATGTCGTCGTAACCTTCGGTATTGTAGACCACGAGCGGCGGGGGGAGGCGGAGCTGCACGTCCTCGACGCCGACGGCGCTCATCGTCAGGCCGACCTCGACCTCGGTGAGCCTGGCGCGATTGCCGAGGAAGAAGTTCTCCTTGATCGGCCAATCGGCGCGGTACACGTTCTCCGGCACGTTGTCGGCCGTCGTTCGCGCGCAGAACTCGAGCTCATCCGACTCGTAGAAGGCCTCTCCCTCTTCGCAGTTGCCATCCTTCGTCGAGGAAACCACGGGCAGGCCATCGCCGCTCAACGACACGGCGTCGGGGTAGCCCTCGGCGCCGCCACCGTAACGGTACGACGCGGTCTCCGAGAGGTCCACGCAGTAGTCATCCTCCCCGGACCAGAGCGGGTTGGAGAGGGTCACCTCGCCGAGGTCGAGACGGAACTCATCGACCCCGCCAACGTAGGGGTTCTCGGCGGGCCGCTCCACGCGCCACTCGCCATCGGCCAGGTCGGAGGCGCCCGACCAGCCTTGCGACCCGGCGTGCAGCCGCTTCAGGCTGAACTCGAGTGCTTCGGCCGAGCCATCGAGGCCCGTGTAGCCCAGGTAGGCGAAGTCCTCGCAGTCGGTCACGCCGTAGGCCTCGTTCAAGCGCGACGACAGCCCGCCGAAGCAGCTCTCCCAGTAGTTGCTGACGAGCACGTAGCCAACGGCTTCCGGGGTGGTCTCGCCTTCGCCTTCGACGACGGCATCCCCCATGTCGTAAAGGTACTCGGTGGTGGCAAAACCGGTCTCCGTGGCGACCGTCAGCGGCACGGCCCCCCCGCCCACCGGGCCGGGCGGCAGCATGACCACCAGCTCGCCGTCGGTGGTGCTCACCACCACCGCATTGTGGGAGCCGACCTGCACCAGCACCTTGGCTGGATCATCGCCGAAGCCACTGCCGCTGATAACGAGCGACTGCCCGCCCACGTTGCCGGCCTGGCTCTCCTGCGAGAGGCCCGACACGCTGGGAGGGTCCCAACGGCCGTCGTAGTAGCCGATCGCAGGCTGGTATCCATCGCACGAAGCGAGGAGGAGCAGCACCGGAAGCACAAGGATGCGCGGCATCTTCAGTTCCCCTCGAACCAGAAGCGACCGATGTCGATGGCGCGGGAGGCCACCTTGATCGGGGTGATGCTCTTCCGGTTGCCGTAGTTGTCCATGGCGTCGGGCACTTCGACCTCCGCGTCGTTCGAGCGACCGAAGTAGAAAACCACCCCTTCGCTGCCGTGCGCGCGGGCGTAGGCCAGCGCATCGGCGACGATGGCGTTGGTGAGCGCAAACTCCCCGTCGTCGGCCAGACGACACGTGACCTCGGCCATGTTGTGGAACGGGTCGCCGCGCATGGCGGGGATGAGTTCACCCGCGTCGTCGGTGAAGTTGGCGTCGAACTCGTAGGCGCCCTCCTCCTCACATGCGGTCGGCGCGCGTGTGCCGTCGGGCGCGTCCATCTCCGGCACGTCCTTGCCGGTGAGCGCGTTCCAGGCGGCCGAGATGCCGCGGGTCGGCTTCTCGTAGACAATCTCCCGGGCGAAGTTGGGATCGTTGCGGTCGACGGGGCCGAGGAAGCGAACCGAGAGGCTCACGTACTCGTCGGGGTCGCCGCCGGGCTCCCAGCGGAAGAGGACCTGCCCATCGTCGGTGTCCCAGGGACCGGTGTAGATCTGGCCCTCGTTCGCCTCGGCGGAGACCGCCGCCAGGCACTCGGCCGGCCCTTGCGGATCGGCCACAGCCGTACCGGAGAAGGCGAGGCAGGTGCGGTGGTCACCCGACGGCTCGGCTTCGGCGCCGCGGTTGTCGTAGCGGGGACCGCTCCACTCGAGCTGCACGCCACCCGGGAACGCCGGGACCTTGAGCGTGTTGGTGCCCGCCACGCCGGACGGGACCGGAATCGCGCCCAGCGGGGCGTGCTCGGGGGGGATTCCCCCTGGGAAACGGAAGGCGACGGACTCCCCGCTCGGGAAGGACGCCCGCTGCACGAGCACCTCCTGCATGGAGTCCGGCTGCTTGCCCTCGCCATCGGCAACGAGCCCGTACAGGGGGGCGCTTCGCCACAGGTCGATGGTGCTGTAGTAGGCGAAGGCGTTCTGCGCGTCGGCCGGGTACTGGGCCGGGTTGCGTTCCAACCGGAGGCCCCCCTCGCCGCTCTCCGTGACGAGCTCCATGTAGTCGCCCACGTCGACCGTCTTGAAGGAGCCGATCGGGCCGGACGCCTCGTAGGTGGTGTAGCAGGTCTCCTCGGCCTCGGGCGGGACCGAGGTGACACCGCCCAGCGAGTCCGCGGCCGCCAGCTTCTCGGTGAAGAGGTACGAGAAGCCGTACACGGCCGCGTAGGGCGGGGCGAACCCACCCATGTTGGGCCCGACCTCATCGAAGGAGCCGAGCTGCATGAGCGCGAGGGAGAGGCCGGCGCCGGAGAAGTTGACCCACGAATACTCCACCACGCCGCCGTAGGGCGTGGGCGAGGGGCCGATCTCTTCGGGGTTGTACCCGACGCCGACCACCTTGACGGGCACATCCTTGTACCCGGGAGCGCAGGCGAGAAACGCGATGAGGAACACCATGATTACCACCCCGTTCCCAGGCCGACGTAGAACCGGAAGCCCGGCTCCTCGACCTCGTTGCTGAGCTCGTCGCCGACGGCCGACTCGGTGGTGTCGGACACGTCATCCCCGTTCACATCGCCGTACCCCTGCACCCGGTTGAAGCCGTAGGTGACCCGGACGAAGCTGTTCCACCCGAAGCTGTCGAGCAGGGTGCTCGTGACGCGCAGCTCGGCGCCAGCATCGTAGAGCAGGTAGTTGCCGTTCTTGTGCGCCACGTCGACGAAGGGGATTTCGCGCTGGAGGTCGCCCGGATCCTTCGCCACCCGCTCGCCGTACTCGTTGCGGTAGAAGCTGTCGGGGTCGTCGGGCGGCGCGTATGACCAGATGTTGCCGGCGGTGCCCATGATCTGCGCGGTGACGTCGTAGACGTAGAGCGGGCCGATGTGGGCGTTGAGCTCGCGCCGGATCGGGAACCGGTATGCGAGGTTGATCATCGCCATGGTCTCGCCGCTCACGCTGTAGGCAGGGTACCCGGCAAACAGGGTGTTCGGCCGCAGGGAGTTGCTGCCCCAGTAGAAGGGGTGCTGGCCGCCGCCGATGAACTCGTCGTTCCGATCGACGTTGCGATCAATGATGCCGGCGTTGACGTCGATCTGGATGGTGTGGCGGTACTTGTTCGCCTCGGTGAGCAGGCCGCCCCACGCGGGGACCGGAATCTGCTCGACCCAGCGGACCTCACCCTTGTTGTAGACGTAGTTGTCGAGGAGCTCGCCATCGTCGACCGTACGCCCGCCGTAGGCCTGGTAGACGATGTCGTTGTAGCCAATGCCGTAGCTGACATCGACCACGCGACCGCCGCGGATGTTCGCGCCGGTGGCGTAGGTGGTGCCGAAGCTCGAGTAGCTCTGGGTGAAGCTCACATCGACGCCGGCCGAGTACGGGGCGTACTCGGCATCGCCGGTCTGGCGGAAGCCGAAGGTGCGACCGACACCGAAGATGCTCGACGTCCAGCTCGGGTTCCACGGGTAGTCGATCCCCGCGAAGAGGTAGCCGATGTACTGCTGGTTCTTGCCTTCGTACACGCCCTGATCGCCCGTGGTGCTCAGGTCGTCGTCGTCATCCAGCAGGTAGCCAAAGGGGATCTTGTACTCACCCACGAGCGCGCCGAGGGACAGGTTGGGGTACCACCCGGAGTAGGCGTACTGCACCCGGGCGCTCCAGTCCTCGCCCATCAGCGCTTCCGTGTAGAGGAAGTGATCCTCCGCGTAGTCGTTGACGAAGAAGAACCCGCCGGCCTGGAGCGAGAGGTCGTCGCGCGAGTCGTTGGTGACCCGGATCATGGGGGCGCCGCCCGGGGACATGATCTGGCCCTTGTACGGCTTGGACTCGTACATGCTGAGGTCCTCGCGGAACTCCCAGGCCGCCTTCACCGCCTCCGGGGGCGCATCGAGAACAAAGTCCGCGGATACGTCCTTCTCGAGGAAGTCGGCCGGCTGTACGCCTTCCACCTTGTTGCCGTTGGCGTGGTAGGCAAGGTACACGACCGCGCCGCTCGGCGTTTCGGCCGGAGCCTCGGCACCCCCGATGGTGTTGGTGACCTGGAGGATGCGCCCGGTAGCGTGCTCCCACCGGTAGATCTGCATGATGCCGGTGCGGTCCGACGCGAACAGCAGATCGCCGTTGCGGGTCCACTCCGGGTCGTTGTCTTCCCACCGATCGAAGGTGAGCGCGCGGACGTTCGAGCCATCGGCATCGAGCAGGTAGACGTCTTCCTGGAACTGCCGGAACATCGCGAGCGCGAGGGTCTTCCCGTCGGGCGACCAGTCCACCCGCTGCATCCAGGTGCCGTCGTTGAACGAGGTCAGGAGCTTCTTGTCGGTGCCATCGATGTTGATGGTGACGAGGTTGTGGTTGCCGTCGGTGTACTCGAAGTAGGCGACCTTCTTTCCATCCGGAGAGACCGACGGATCCACACCGCGCGCGGTGTTGGGGATGCGGTATCCGCCCTTGGGGAAGCGGGGGTGCTCAACGCCGAACTCCTTGCGGGGTTTTACTCCCGTGACCGTGAGGTTGCCCTCCTTGACCTCGGTGAGCTCGATCGGCAGGTACCAGAGGTTCTTCCAATCGTACCCGTCGACCTCGGGGCGGAGACGGAGCAGGGTGTCGTTGGCATCCTGCTCGAAGTGCTCGCTGGCCACGACCACCACGGCGTCCTTGCCCGGTACGAAGTCCCAGTCATGGCCGAACGCACCCGGCGCGTAGAACACGGTGGACTGGCGCGCGGCGCGCTCGCCGACCCCGGAATCCTGGTGCACCACGCCCGAGAGCGCGGCGAAGGAGCCTTCGGAGAGCGGGTTGATCTCGAACTGACCGCCGTTGTTGACGCCGAACCACTTGCCGTCTTCGCTGAACTTCGGGTTCATCTGCCAGCGGCCGGTGGCTTCCTTGGCGACTTCGCGAGCGCGACGCGCGAGGGTCTCCCCGGTGACGCCCGTCTTCCGGGCCCAGCGCGGATCGTAGAAACGATCGCGCCCCGTGGGGTCGGTGTACTCCCAGTCGTACCGTTCGAGGGCAAGCTCGCGGTGGGCGGTTTCGCCTTCGGCCCGAAGGGCGGCGAAGCGGGAGGTGTACTTTTCGGTGACGAACGCCCGCCAGTCCTCGTAGAGCTGCTCGCCGTTGACGCCGGTCACCTCCTCGAGGTGATCGTTCCAGTCGAAGGTGAAACCCTTCTGGTTCTCCAGCGCGAACTTTTCGTAGGTGTCGTTGCCGAAGCGCTCGCGGAGGTAGAGGCCGAAGCTGTAGCCCTGCTGGTAGCCGCGCTCGCCGTCCCACCAGCCGTGCTGCTGCTGCACGGTCTTCCACTCATCCCAGCTCAGGAGGCGCTCCTCGAGCACGCTCATGCGGATGGTTCGGTCGCGCGCGGGGGTCCACCAGTTGTAGCCGGACTCGTCGGACCAGTACTCGGCGCCGCCCTCCGTCCAGTACCAGGGCTCGTTGTTGCCGACCATCACCTCGGCGCCGGTCATGGTGTTGCCGACGCCCTCGTTGTAGAGGCCGCCCACCATCAGGCCGAACGCCCCCTCGCCGAACGCGCTGTTGGCCTTCAACGAGACCACGTGGGCAAACTCGTGGACGAGCACGTCGGGGAGCCAGTCCATGCGGGACCGCCACCGGTAGAAGTCGGCCCCCGGATTCGCGCTGATCTCGATCCAGTCCCAGGACGGGACCGTGAAGCCCTCCAGATCGTCGCCCTGGTTCAGGATGACGATGTGAACGCGCTCCTTGAGGTAGTAGTTGAACTCGGCGCACATGCGCGGGAACATCTCCTCGGCGATCTTGGCGGAGCGTTGCGCTGTCCACTTGGCGGTGAGGTAGTGCTCGTTGTCCTCCACCTTTCGGCTCTGGGGGTAGTGGACGACGAAGTGCTCGGTCTCGATGGAATACCAGTCGAGGTCCGGGTGGTTCTGAGCGAAGACGTTCTTGGCGAACGCCGGCGCGGGCGCGAACAGGGCAGCAGAGAGGAGGAGGGAGCTCCACATTTCAGTATCGCAGCTCCACGCTGGTGCTCACGGTCGGGCCGCGGGTGGGAGAGATGCTCTCGAGCGGGAAGAAGAGGAGGTCCTCCCCGCGAATCGGAACGCTGGCCGACGCGAGCACATCGACCCCGCGGGTGACGTTCACGACCACGCCGCCGCCGGCATCCACCGCGTAGCCGTCGGAGCCGGCGATGGGATCGAGATTTTCATCCACGAAGAAGCCCTCTGCCGTGGTGCCGACGGCCGCCTCGAACCACTGGCGCCACACCACGTTGCCGTGGAGGGCGACCGGGCCGAGCTGGAGCATGGGGGAGAGCTCGGCCCTCACCTCGCTCCCGGGCTTGAATCGGCCGGAGAACTGGTACTGGTCGACCTCGACGACGAACTGCGAAACGCCAGAGAACCGGTTGACCCAGCCGACGCTTCCTTCGATCGCGAGGGGGCCGAACTGCTGCTTGGCCCGGAGGAACGCCGCGAGATCGGCCTGCCCCGTGCTCATCGGGATCGTGCCGAAGGTGTTCGGGCCGCCCACATAGGTGCCAGCAGTTTCCTGCCCGGTCGGCATCTTGTACTGCAGGTCGAGCACGAGGGAGGTGGTCGGAACGCTGCGGTTGAACAACTCCCACTTCCACCCGAACTTCGGCTCGCCGATGCCGAAGCCATCGGTGTCCGTGCCCAGCACGTCGTTCTTCAGGCGCGCGTAGTGGAACGGGATGTCCCAGTAGAACTCGGTGCTCCGCGTGAATCCGTAGCGGATGCCGAGCCGTTCGGTCGTGTAGAGCCAACGCGCGCTCTCCCACTGCACCGCCTCGCCTTCCGACGACCAGGCGCCGTCCGCGAACTTGTGGTCGTAGCCGAAGGAGGCTTCCAGCCAGCCCTTCCCGATCACGAGGGGGCGCTCCACCTCGACCGCGGACATCGGCGCACGCATGGTCTTGGCTTGGAAGCCGGCGGCTACCGCATCGGGGAGCGCGGCGAGCAGGGGGAGGAGCCACATCGGCGACCGGGCCTCGGGGAAACGCACCCATAGAACACGCTGAACGAGCGAGTGTCAACCACGAACCGCATGCGTCGGCCATCCGGCCCGCGACGCGCGATTCGGTTGCCCCGGAAGCACCGATGGACTACGCCCGCGCGCCCACCCCGGGAGGCGGCCCTCGTGCTCAGCATCATCCTGACTGCCGCCCTTTCGGCCTGCGTTCCCACGGCCCGCGATGGGGAGGCCGCGGACATCACCGGCCAGCCGGTGGCGCTCACGCTGCTGCACACCTCCGATGTGCACGCCCGGCTCTACGAGTACCAGTTCACGCCGTCGTTCACCGACAACCAGCTCGGGCTGCAGGACGAGCTAGGCCCCTACGGCGGGCTCGCGGAGATGGCGTACATCCTGAAGCGGGAGCGTGCCCGCTCGGGCCGGGTGCTCCACCTCGACTCGGGCGACTCGTTCCAGGGCGCGGTGGTGTTCAACTCCTTCCTCGGCGAGGCCGAGTTCCGCGCGATGAGCGAGGCGGGCCTCGATGCCGCCGTGGTGGCCAACCACGAATTCGACTACGGCGCGGCGAACCTCGCCACCCAGGGCGCAGCCTGGGCAAAGTTCGACCTCCTGGCCGCGAACTACGACTTCGCCGACAGCGACCTGCCCTACGCCACCGAGCTCGAGGACCTCGTGATCCCGAGCCGCATGTTCGAGCTCGACGGCCTCCGCGTGGGCGTGATCGGGCTGGCCAACATCAGCTCGCTGAACTCGATCTACGACCAGAGCAACAGCCTCGGCATCCGGGTGATCGAGCCCGGGCCCGCCATCGAGGATGAAGCCGCCAAGCTGCGCGCGGAAGGCGCCCAGCTCATCGTCGTGCTCTCGCACATGGGCCTCGACGAGGACATCGTCAACGCCCGGGCCTACCCCGACATCGACATCATCCTCGGCGGCCACAACCACATCGCGCTCGATCCGCCGCTGGTCGTCGTCAACGACGCCACGGGCAAGCGGATTCCGATCGTGCACAGCGGTGCCTTCGCAAAGTTCGTGGGGCGGCTGGACGTCGTGGTGCAGGACGGCGAGGTGCTCAGCACCGACTACACGCTCTTCCCGATCGACGGCACGGTTCCGCAAGACCCGGCCACCGCCGAAATCCTGATGGAGTACGCCGAACAGCTCGACTACGAGCTGAACCTCGATCAGGTCATCGGCTACGCGGAGACGGAGCTGACCCGCTACGGAACCAGCGGCGGCGACTCGATGCTCGGCAACCTGAGCGCCGAGGCCATGCGCCTGATGCCCGGCGTGGAGACGGAGATCGCGCTCACCAACACCCTCGGCATCCGCGCGGACATCCCTGCGGGCGAGATCACGCTCGACACGCTCTTCAACGCGATGCCCTTCGACAACACCGTCACGACCATGTTCCTGTCGGGCCGCGAGGTGCAGGAGCTGCTCGACTTCGCGACCTCCCGCAGCACCGACCGCGGCTGCCAGAGCCAGATCCAGGTGGCCGGCATCCGGTTCACCATGAACTGCGCCGAGGGGGTGGCCCAGGACATCGTGATCAACGGGGTGCAGCTCCAGCTCGATGGCACCTACGAGCTGGCCACCAACAACTACATCGCCCACGGCGGGTCGGGGTTCGACGTGCTCGAGCGAAACACCACCCAGGTTGACACCGGCATCTCCATCCGGGACATCGTAAAACAGGCCATCAGCGCTGCGGGCAGTCTCCCGCAGGCGGGGATCGCCCAGGAAGATGGTCGCATTCAGGCGGTGTACTGATGTTGCTCCTCCTGATCGCCTGCACGGCCTCGGCGCCGCGCGACCGCATCGATCCGTCGTTCATCCACGTGGACCTCTTGGAGCCCACGACCGCCGGCAGCGCGGAGGCGCCCCTCGCGTTCTCGGCCACCGGGCGATCCTTCGCCATCACGGTGACCAGCTTCGATGTGAACGGCGATCCCTACCCGTTCAACGGCGAGCTCAGCCTGGATGTGCGGCCCGGCCGCCTGGCCGACGTCACCCGCGCCACGGCCATCGACGGAACGTGGACAGGCACCGTGACCGTGGAGGCCGCGTTCGGCCCGGCGCGGATCTGGGCGCGCGACGAAGACGTGACCGACGATCGGAAGCCGAGCTGGTCGGCCGGCGTGAGCCCCGCGCTGCAGTTCGAGTTTCCCACGATCCCCGAGATGCAGGCGACCGACAACCACGAGACCAACCAGCTCGAGGGCGAGTTCGCCGAGCTGCGCCTCGCGGACCGGCAGGTGGTCGTGGCCGCCACCGACGCGGCCGGCTTCTGGGTGAGCGACCTCGGCGCGGCGCCGGGCAACTACGCCGGGCTGTACGTCTACACCTTCTCCAAGCCCCCGGAGGAGATCGTGGTCGGCGCCCACCTCACCTCGCTCAACGGGCAGGACAGCGAGTACCTCGCCTCGACGCAGCTCAACTTCCCCACGCTCTCCGTCGAGAGCGGCGTCACGCTCACGCCGCCGGCCGCCGTGCTCCTCGACGGCGAAACCGCTTGCGACGACAACGCGATGGAGAAGCTCGAGGGCAGCCGCGTTCGCGCGGAGCTGCCCGCGGTTCCGGCCACCTTCACGCCGGACAGCACCGCGTTCGCTGACTTCGTGGAGTACGGCCAGTGGCCGCTCACGGTCGGCACCTGCGAACTCTACGTGGAGTCGGGCGCGACGGTGCCCGACTACTACCCCCCGGACCACGCCGGGGAAACGCTCAGCCACGTCGAGGGCATGCTCAAGGAGGTCTACGGCAAATGGATCTTCCTCGTCCTCGACCCCGACGACATCGGCGCCGCGGTCGCGGCACGGAAGGGAACCCCATGATCCTCGCCCTGCTCCTCTCCCAGCCCGCCCTGGCTGGCGAGTTCCTCGACACCTGGGTGACCACCGCGCTGGAGGACACCAACGTGCTCGCCGGGCCGGAGGCCTACTCGCCCGCTGCGAACTTCGTGCAGCGCGGCAACTCCACGTTCTTCGAGAACTACGAGTCGCGCTTCACCGACGACATCAGCCAGACCCACCTCGTGCTGTACAAGCGGGATGACGGCTTCATCAAGGGCGTGACCACCGAGGCCGCGTTCGTGATCCGCATGCAGCCCTACCTCGACGTGGCCAGCAGCCGGCCCGGCGTGGCCGTAGCCGACGATGGCAGTTACATCCGAATCGTCAAGAACCTCGGTGACAACAAGGACTTCTCCGTGACCGGCTACGCGGTCGACGCGAACCGGTTCCGCCTCGGGTACAGCTACGACATCACCTGGGGTGGCCGCGACATCTACGCGTTCGACCCCTACGCCGCGCCCGGCATCCGCGCGCAGTACCAGTCGGGCGGCCACTATGTCTTCGCCGGCGCCAAGACCGCGGTCGGTGACTACACCGACGCGGAGGGCAACAAGACCAACGAGGCGTACTGGGGCGGCCTCGTGGGCGGCGGCGTGGAGCTCGGTCGTTTCGTGCGCTGGGAGGCCGGCGCGGGCAGCTTCCAGCAGGGGCAGCTCACCAACGTGGGCGACGTGGAGTCGCCGCTCTACAACGCGCCCATCAGCGCAATGGGCGTCTCCACGCAGGTGAGCGCGCGCAGCACCGAAAAGCTCGCGTGGATGAGCTCGAGCGAGCTCAAGCTCTACCGCAACGCTCCCGAGTTCATGAAGGACACCTACATCTCCCACCGCCAGCTCGACGGGTTCGGCGTGCTGGTGCAGGGCGAGGCCACGGTGCTCTTCCACGACCTGATCGATCCGGAGTCGATCGAGCAGACCACCGTGGAGCAGGCCATCGCGGGCGACCTCCAGGCCACCGCCGTGGTGGGCACGACCGAGATGAACCTCGACTTCGTGTACAAGGACCTGCCCTTCATCGTGTTCAACATCCCGGGCATCACCTCGGGCTACGCGCTCGACCCCGACCTGAACGCCACGCCGCAGCTCTACGTGCGCGGCAAGGTGGCGCACTGGTTCCCCAAGGCGCACCTGACGCCCAGCCTCGGTGCCGGGTGGGAGCTCCCGGCCACCTACAGCACCGGCGAAAGCAGCTTCGTGCAATACGACGAGCGCAACAAGGCCCACGTGCCCGACGGCCAGGAGCCCACAGCGATCCTCTCGGCGGTGGCCGGGCTGCAGTGGGACGTCTCGCCGTCGACCGTGGTGGTCGGCGAGGTGCTCTACACGCTCGACAACAACCTCTCCGACTTCCAGACGGACGACGACGGGACCAACGCCTTCGTTCCCGAGGCAGAGAACGTCCGGAACGCCGTCGGCTTCAACCTGATGATGCGCGCGCGCTTCTGATCCCGTTCAGTCGACGGCGCGGCACGTTCCGGTGAAGCTCGAGAGGGCGCCCGGCGAGAGCCCCTGCTCGCGCTCGACCATGCCGGTGATGTCGATGTACTCGACCGGGTTGGTGCGGATCACGACCACGCGGGAAGCGCCGATCTCGGCGCCGCGCCCGGAGGACTTCCCGCCCGTTGAACAGTAAAGCGTGGCCACCACGTAGTCGTCGCTCGCGCAGTACTGGGCGTACTTGTAGGTGAGCAGCTCGCACCCCGCCGAGGCGCTGAGCTTCGAGGCCACGGCGAGCTTCGCGGCCTCCGGCGTGAGCGGTTCGAAGGCCCGCCCGCCGATCGCCCACTGTCCCGCCCCGTCGCGCACATAGGTGTAGAGGAGCTTGGTGGCCATCCCGCCGACCGTCTCGCTGGGGCGGTGCACCATGCACATGATCCGATCGCCCGAGGCGTTCCATGCCGGGTGGTGGCACCCCTGGATCGGCTGCCCGGCCGCGTTGTTCCCGGCGGCGATCACCAGGGGCGTCGCCAGCGGCTTCCCGGCCCCGTCCACCGCGGCCAGCTCGAGCTGGTACGCCTCGCTGCTCCCGCCCGGAACGGGGCCGAAGGCCACCAGTTGCGAGCTCGACGACCCCCGGAAGACGGCGGGGTCCTGCACCCCCGTCCACCCGGACACCCCGGCTCCCGCCCGCGCCACCGGTGCGCCAGGCCGGGCGAGGTCGGCCACCTCCACCGCGAAGATGGTCTTCTGCTCCTTGCCATCCTCGGTGCCGGTCTTGCTGCTGAAGAGCAGCGTGTCGTCGTCCAACCACTCCGGCCACTCCGGCCGCATCCCCGCATCGCCGCCCTTGCCCTTGCTGCTCTTCAGGATGAGATGGCCCTCGGACTCGGTGAACGCCTTGGCCCAAAGCTGCACGCCGGTGCCGCCCCGCTCGAGCCACGCCACGCGCGTGCCGTTCGGGGAAACCGCCGGCTCCGCGATGCCCGACCCGCTCGCCCCCATCGCACCGTGGGTCACCACGGTGGAGACCTTCGAAGCCGCGCCCGTAGCCAGATCAACCCGGACCTTCACCAGATCGCAGGTGCCTTCGGAGTCCGGCTCGCAGGTGGCGTCGGTGCCCGGCTTGCCCACGGAGAGGAGCACATCCACCACGCGGCTGCTGGCGGCCTGCGCAACAGGAGCGGCCCAGAGGACCACGAGGAGGGAGCCGCAACCGAGGAGGCCGAGAGGAAGCGCGAAGGATTTCATGGCGGGTAGGATACGCCTCTCCCCGCCACGGCCTTCACGGCAAGAGTGCTTCCCAGCCTTGAACCAGACTACTTCTCCTCGCAAGTCTCCGCGAGGATCGTCACCCGGTCGGGGCCCGCTTCCGCGAAGCCCACGCCCACGTGGAACACCAGCTTGCCCTGGGCCGTATCGACGGTGACCGGACCCGGGCGGAGCGTGGTGAGGTACGGGATGTGCTTCGGGAGCACGCCGAACTCGCCCAGCTCGCCGGGAGCCTGCACCGCATTCGCGGTCCCTTCCCACACCACCTTGCGAGGCGTGACGATGCGGACTTCGAGGGCCATGGCCTAGGACTCCAGGAGCTTGCGGCCCTTCTCGATGGCCTCGTCGATGCCGCCGACCATGTAGAAGGCGCCTTCCGGGAGACCGTCGTGCTTGCCTTCGAGGACCTCCTTGAAGCCGCGCACCGACTCTTCCTTGGTGACGTACTTGCCGGCGATGCCAGTGAACTTCTCGGCCACGAAGAAGGGCTGGCTGAGGAAGCGCTGCATCTTCCGCGCGCGCGAAACGGTCTGCTTGTCCTCGTCGGAGAGCTCGTCCATGCCGAGGATCGCGATGATGTCCTGAAGCTCCTTGTAGCGCTGCAGGACGCGCTGCACGGCGCGCGCGACGCCGTAGTGCTCGTCGCCCACGACGGCCGGCTCGAGGATGCGGCTCGTCGAGTCCAGCGGATCGACCGCGGGGTAGATGCCGATCTCGGTGAGCTTGCGGTTGAGCACGGTAGTGGCGTCGAGGTGGGCGAACGCGGTGGCGGGCGCCGGATCGGTGAGATCGTCGGCCGGCACGTAGATCGCCTGCATCGAGGTGATCGAGCCCTTGTTGGTGGTCGTGATCCGCTCCTGCAGCATGCCCATCTCGGTGGCGAGCGTGGGCTGGTAGCCTACGGCGCTGGGGATGCGGCCGAGGAGCGCGGACACTTCCGAGCCCGCCTGGGTGAAGCGGAAGATGTTGTCCACGAAGAGGAGCACGTCCTTGCCCTGCTCATCGCGGAAGAATTCGGCCACCGTGAGCGCGGAGAGCGCGACGCGGGCGCGGGCGCCCGGCGGCTCGTTCATCTGCCCGTAGATGAGCGCCACCTGGCTCTTCTCGGGGATGAGCGTGTAACGACCGCGGGCATCCTTCACCGGGTTGCCCTTGTCGTCCTCGACGACCTTGATGACGCCGCCTTCCACCATCTCGTGGTAGAGGTCGTTCCCTTCGCGGGTGCGCTCGCCGACGCCGGCGAACACGGAGAAGCCACCCTTCTCGATGGCCATGTTGCGGATGAGCTCCATCAGGAGCACGGTCTTGCCAACACCGGCGCCGCCGAACAGGCCGATCTTGCCACCACGCGCGTAGGGCGCGAGCAGGTCGATGACCTTGATGCCGGTCTCGAACATCTCGACCTGCGTGCTCTGCTGGGTGAAGGTGGGAGGCGCGCGGTGGATGGGGTTCGCGGTGTCGGAGGCCACCGGGCCGGCTTCGTCGACCGGCTCGCCGACCACGTTCAGGATGCGGCCGAGCGTGCGGTTGCCCACGGGCATCATGATGGGGTTGCCCGTGTCGCGGGCCTTCATGCCGCGGCTGAGGCCGTCGGTCACGTCCATCGCGATGGCGCGCACGGTGTTCTCACCGAGGTGCTGGGCCACTTCCACCGTGAGGTTGTCGGGCTCGTCGGAGATGAAAGGGTTCGAGACCTTCAGCGCCGAGTAGATGGCGGGAAGCTGGCCGGGCGAAAACTCCACGTCGATGACGGGGCCCATGACCTGCTTGATGATGCCGGTGTTTTGCATGGTCGATTCCTGCTGAGAAGGGGGTGTGGGTTCAGAGCGCTTCAGCGCCACTGATGATTTCGATGAGTTCGCGGGTGATCGCCGCCTGGCGCGACCGGTTGTACTCCAACGTGAGCCGGCCGATGAGGTCGGACGCGTTGCGCGTGGCGTTGTCCATCGCGGTCATGCGGCTGGCGTGCTCGCCCGCCTCGTTCTCGAGGAAGGCCTGGAGCAGCATGGTGCGCAGGTAGAGCGGGAGGAGCGTGCCGAGGATCTCGATGCCGGAGGGCTCGTAGGTGTACTCCACCGAAGCTTCGTCGGAGGCCTCGATGCTCAGCGGCAGCACGCGAACGGCGGTGGGCACCTGGGTGAGCGTGCTCTTGAAGCGGTTGTAGTACAACCAGGCTTCGTCGAACTCGCCGCCTTCGAAGCCGGCAGTCAGCTTGTCCGAGAGGGCCCGCACGGCGTCGGCGTAGGTGGCCGCGGTGAGGCTGTTCACGTTCTCCGACGCCCATCCACGGTTCTTGAGGAAGTCCCGCGCCTTCTTGCCGAACGTGAGCAGCGTGACCTGCTTGCCGCTGGCCTTGAGCTTGTTGAGGAATTCCTCGACCCGGCGATCGCGGTTGCTGTTGAAGCCCGCACAGAGGCCGCGGTCGCTGCCGATCACCACCACCACCACCCGCGTGATGGCGGGACGGGTGGTGAGGAGGGGGTGCGAAACGTCGCCCGCGCCCGCCGCGACCCGCTGGATCGTGGAGGTGAGCGCCGTCTGGTAGGGACGGGCGTTCGTGGCCGATTCGGTGGCCCGGCGCAGCTTCGCCGCGGCGACCATCTTCATGGCGCTGGTGATCTGCTTCGTGGACTTGACCGAAGCGATCCGGGTACGAATGTCTCGCAGGGAGGCCATCGGAGACCCCCTACTTCCAGGTGGTGCGGAAGGAACGGCTCTCCGCCACGATGCGGTCCTTCAAGTCGTTGCCCTTGAAGCTGAACTTCGCGGCGAGCTCGCGGGTCAGACCCGCGGCCGAGCCCTCGAAGTGCGTGACCAGATCGGCGAGGAAGCGGCGCACATCGCCCACCGCCACATCGTCGAGCACGCCTTCGGTGCCCGCGATGATCTGGATGATCTGCATCTCCATGGGGAGCGGGCTGTACTGGTCCTGCTTGAGGAGCTCCACCAGGCGGGCGCCGCGGTTGAGCTGCTTGCGGGTGGCCTCGTCGAGGTCGCTCGCGAAGGCCGAGAAGGCCTGCAGCTCGCGGTACTGCGCGAGGGTGAGCTTCAGCGTACCGGCGACGGCCTTCATCGCCGCCACCTGGGCCGAACCACCGACGCGGCTCACGGAGATACCCACGTTCACCGCCGGACGGACGCCGGCGTAGAAGAGGTTGGCCTCGAGGAAGATCTGGCCGTCGGTGATGGAGATCACGTTGGTCGGGATGTAGGCGGACACGTCGCCCGCCTGCGTCTCGATGATCGGAAGCGCGGTCAGGGAGCCCGCACCTTCGGCATCGCCCACCTTGGCCGCGCGCTCGAGCAGGCGGCTGTGCAGGTAGAAGACGTCGCCCGGGTAGGCTTCGCGGCCCGGGGGGCGGCGGAGGAGCAGCGAGAGCTGGCGGTAGGCGGTGGCCTGCTTGCTCAGGTCGTCGTACACGATGAGGCCGTGCATGCCGTTGTCACGGTAGTATTCGCCCATCGTGGCGCCGGTGTAGGGCGCGAGGAACTGCAGCGGAGCCGGCGCGGAGGCCGGGGCGCTGATCACGGTGGTGTACTCCATGGCGCCGTGGCTGCGGAGCTTCTCCACCACCTGGGCGACCGTGCTCTGCTTCTGGCCCACGGCAACGTAGATGCAGTGGAGCATCTTCTTGTTGTCGCCGAGGAACTTCTTCTGGTTGATGATCGTGTCGATCGCGATCGCGGTCTTGCCGGTCTGGCGGTCGCCGATGATGAGCTCGCGCTGGCCGCGGCCGACGGGGATCATGCCGTCGATGGCCTTGATGCCCGTTTCCATGGGCTCGTGCACCGACTTGCGGCCGATGATGCCCGGGGCCTTGATCTCGACCGGGCGGAGGTTCTCGCGGGGGATGGGCGGACCGCCGTCGATCGCGTTGCCGAGCGCATCGAGCACGCGGCCCAGCGTGGCCGGGCCGACGGGAACGCTGACGATCTCGCCGGTACGGCGGACGGTGTCACCTTCCTTGATGCCGCGGTCATCGCCGAGGAGCGCCACACCGACGTTGTCCTCTTCGAGGTTGAGCACCATCCCCTTGAGACCGCCGGGGAAGTCGAGGAGCTCGCCCGCGAGGGCGTTCTCCAGACCATATACGCGGGCTACACCATCGCCGACCTTGAGGACGGTTCCGGTTTCGCTGACCGCAACGCGGCCTTCGTAGTTCTTGATCTGCTGCTTGAGGATCTGGCTGATCTCTTCGGCGCGGATGTCCATCGGGCTATCCAAGGGCAGTGGTGGCGAGGGTTACCTGGAGAGACTCCAGGCGAGTACGGAGAGAGGCATCGAAGACCCGGCCGCCTACGCGGGCGACAAGACCTCCGAGAAGTGAAGGGTCGACACTGGCTTCCACGACCACCGTCTTGCCGGTTGCGGAAGACAGGGCGCGGGCGATCTCGCTCTGGAGCGCGGGCGAGGCCGGAGCGGCGGTGATGACGGTGGCACGAACGCGGTTGGCCAGCGAATCGGCGAGGCTGCGGTACTCCCGCGCGATGTCGGGGAGGGCGGCGAAGCGCTCCTTCTCCAGCACGAGGCGAAGGAAGTTCATCATCATCGGGTCGAGCGCGGCCTGCGGCAGCACCGCTTCGAGCACGGACTTGCGTTCGGCCGCGGTGAAGCTGGGGTTGCTCATGACGCCGTGAAGCTGGCCGTTGTTGGCGAGGAGCAGCGCCACGAAGGCGGCGAGCTGCGTGCCGTAGAGGTCGGCCTTGCCGGCCTCCTGCCCGAGCTCGAGCAGGGCCTTGGCGTACCGACGCGCGAGGGAGCCATCGATCATGCCGCACCTCCTGGGGGCGCCGAGAGGGCGCCGAGGAACTCAGACTGCAGGCGGGCCTGATCCTCGCCGTTGACGCTGGTCTTCACCAGCTCACGGGCGAGTCCCGCGGCCTGCTCGACCACTTCGCGACGGATCTCGTTGCGGGCCCGGAGCGCCTCCTCGCGCACGGTGCGCTGAGCGGTCTCCTTGATGCGGACGGCATCGGCCTCGGCGCGCTCGCGGATGCGCACGCCCTCGGCCTCCGCTTCGCGGATGGCCTCGCCCTTCATGTCATCGATGCGACGCTCGAGGCTGGCGAGCTTCTCTTCCATCTCGGCGTACTGACGCTGCGCGGCCGCCTTCACGGCCTGGCTCTCGTCGAGATCGCGGCGCACTGCGTTCGCCCGATTGCCGAGCGCTTCGCTGATGGGGCGGCGGGCCGCAAAGCCGATCAGCAGGAAGAAGAGGATGAAGTTGCTCGCCTGAAGGCCGACGAGCGACCAGTCCATGCCGTGGTGCTCGCCTTCGTGGGCCGCACCTTCGTGCGCCGCGCCCTCCGCGCCTGCCTCCGCCGGACCTTCAGCCCGGGCCAGTTGCCAGAACAGCATCACGCCCCCATCTGGTTGAGCGGGCGACCCAGGGTACGGGACGCCATGTCGTTGGCGATCGAGCGGGCCATGCGACCCACCTCATCGCGAGCCAGCGCCGCTTCGCCTTGCAGCACCTCGAGCTGGTCGGAAATCTGCCGCTCGGCGTCGGCCCGCGCGGCCGCCACCTGACGGGCATACTCGGCCTGGGCCTCCGCGCGCTTCTGCGCCCGGAAATCGGCTGCCTCGGCGTGGGCGCGGGTGAGCGCGACCTCCCACTGCTGGGCCTTGCGGCTCGCCTTCTCACGGAGGGCCTCCGCCGCGTGCCGCTCACCCACGGTGGCATCCTTACGGGCCTGCAGGTACGCGAGCATCGGCTTGAACAGAATGAAATGCAGGCCGGCCACCGCCGTGAAAAACGGCAGCGCCTGAAGCGCGACCAGCATCCAGTTTGGAGTGATGTCCATTCGTGACCCGGTGGGAGGGGCGCGCGACTATCTCCGAAACGGCGGGCGGGCAAAGCCTTCGTGATGGATCGTCGCGCGTTGTGCGCGGAGGCACCCCGGCGGCGGCCTCTCGCGAACGGGACGCCCGCGTGGGTTAGCGAAGGCGCATGAAGCGCCGTCTGCTGGACTGGTTGGCCTGCCCCGCCTGCTCGGGGTTCCCCCTGAAGCTCACCGTGGATTCCTCCGTCTTCCGCAAGGTCTACACGGGCCATTGGGAGCCGGGAGAGGAGGTCCCCGGCGCCGACGCCGGCCAGATCGAGGAGATCGAGCAGGGCAGCCTCGCCTGCCCCGCCTGCGCCGCCCGCTACCCGATCACCGAAGGCATCCCGCGACTCATGGCTCCCGGCAGCGAAGCCGGCCCCGCCACCGGCCACCGGTGGACGGAGTTCGAGCGGGCCGTCCCGGAGTTCGAGAAGAACTTCCTCGACATCGCCGCGCCCCTGAAGCCGGGCGACTTCACGGGCAAGCTCGTACTCGACGCCGGCTGCGGTTTTGGCCGACACAGCCTCTTCGCCGCTCGTTACGGCGCCGAAGTCGTGGCGATCGACAACTCGTCGGAGGCCGTGGCCTCGTGCAGGCAGAACCTCGGCGACGCGGCCCGTGCGCATGTGATCCAGGCCGACGTGGCGCACCCGCCCTTGCGCCGCGGCACCTTCGATCTCGTCTTCAGCTATGGCGTGCTCCACCACGTGGCCGAGCCGCTCGAGGTCTTCAAGACCATCGGCGAGCTGGTGGCCCCCGGCGGGCGGCTCTCGATCTGGGTGTACGGGCCCCGCCAGGGCACCACCCGCGTGGCCACCGGCGCTCTCCGCGGTGCCGCGGCGGCGATGACGGCCGAACAACTGCACCAGTTCTCCCGCCTCATCGCGAGCGGCCTGCGCATCTTCTCGCACACGCCCTACCGCTTCCTCAGCCCCATCCCGCCCTTCGGCAGCCTGCTCTCGCACCTGCCGGTGCACGACCACCACCGTTGGCCCTACGACGTGGTCGTGGCCGACGTATACGACCGCCTCCGCGTTCCCGTCACCGGCTACTTCCCCGGCGAGGAGCTCGAACGCTGGTTCGCGGAAGCCGGCTACGCCGACATCAAGGTGACCCGCCGCGTGGCCAACACCGAGAGCTTCCGGGGTCTCGGCACCCGGCGCTGAAGCACCGTCGGGGCGACTCGCCGCGACCCACCTCGGGGCTCCGCGCCTTCGCTGCGCGTCGCAGCGCCTCCGGGGCGCCGATCGCGGGGGCAAAAACACCGACCGCCGGGCCCGAGCCGCTCGCGCTTGCGCGCTGACGGTTCGGACTCGGCGGTGGTGCCCTTGCACCTCCTCGCGGAGGGGTGGGGGTAGGCGCCCAGACTGGGCCAGGGGTGAACTCCCTTCAGAGCACCACGCGGTTGCCCGCGTGGAAGAAACGGTAGGGTCCACTCCGACTCCGCTTGCGCGGCGGTGT
>CAISIK010000099.1 GCA_903885375.1 uncultured Pseudomonadota bacterium | reverse complement strand
CGCCGCGGCGCGCGAGCAGGGCGAGGGCCGCGATGGCGGGGCCGAGCGCGAGGTACAGCCAGGGCGGTGCCCGGCCGAGCGCGGCTGCAAGGGCGAGCGCGAGCACCGGGCGCCGCCACGAGGCCGGCAGGCCGAAGGAGAGGAGCGCCGCGGAGCCGGCCACGGCCGCCTGGTGCCACGGGAGCGGCGAAGCCGCGAGCGCAACCGCGAGCGCCACCGTGGAGGTGACGGCGCCCGCGCGCAGCGCCGCGCCTACTCCCACTCGATCGTGGCCGGCGGCTTGGTGGACACGTCGTACACCACCCGGTTGATGCCCCGCACCTCGTTGATGATGCGGTTGGCGATGCGGGTGAGCGCGGACATCGGCACGTCGGCCACGCTCGCAGTCATGCCATCGGTGCTGTGCACGCAGCGGACCGCGCACACCTCCTCGTAGGTGCGGTTGTCGCCCATCACGCCCACGCTCCGCACGGGGAGCAGCACCGCAAAACCCTGCCAGAGGCCGAGCTGAAGAGGCTCGAGCTCCTGCTGCACGATGGCGTCGGCCTCGCGGAGAACGTGGAGGCGCGTGGGTGAGAGATCGCCGAGGCAGCGGACCGCGAGGCCCGGCCCGGGGAAGGGCTGCCGGTCCACCCGGCCGGCAGAGAGCCCCAGCTCGCGACCGAGCTGGCGCACCTCGTCCTTGAAGAGCTCGCGCAAGGGCTCGATGAGGGAGAGCTTCATGTCGGGGGGGAGCCCGCCCACGTTGTGGTGGGACTTGATGGTGGCGCTGGGGCCGCGGAAGCTCACGGACTCGATGACGTCGGGGTACAGCGTGCCCTGCGCGAGCCACTGGGCGTTCTCGAAGCGGCGGGCCTGCTCCTCGAACACCCGGATGAACTGCTCGCCGATGATCTTGCGCTTGCGCTCCGGGTCGCTCACGCCCTCGAGCGCCCCGAGGAAGCGGTCGGTGGCGTCGACCACGGTGAGGTCGAAGTCCTGGAACTCGGCCTCCACGGCATCGCGCTCGCCCTTGCGGAGCACACCGTTGTCCACGAAGATGCAGTGGAGCTGGCGGCCGATGGCCCGGTGGAGGATCGCCGCCGTGACCGAGCTGTCCACCCCGCCGGAGAGCGCGCAGATCACCTCGCCCGTGCCCACCTGGGCGCGGATGCGCTCCACCTGCTCCTCCACGAACCCGCGCATCGTCCAGTCCCCGCGGGCCCCGCAGATTTCACGGACGAAGTTGGCGAGCAGCCGCACGCCGTTCCGCGTGTGGGTGACCTCGGGGTGGAACTGGAGGCCGTACTGCCGGGCGGCGTCGTTCTCGAACGCGGCCACCGGGCAGGTGTCGGTGGACGCGACCACCCGGAAGCCCGCGGGCGGCACCGCCACCTGATCGCCGTGGCTCATCCACACGGGCTCGAGGGCCTCGAGCCCGGCGAGGAGCCGCCCACCCTCCACGCGGATGTCGGCCGGGCCGTACTCGCGCGAGTGCGCCGGCCGCACTTCGCCGCCGAGCCGGTGGGTGAGGAGCTGCATGCCGTAGCAGATGCCGAGCACCGGCACGCCGAGCGCGAGCCAGCCCGAATCGAAGGGGGGCGCATCCTCGTCGTACACGCTGCTGGGACCGCCGCTGAGCACGATGCCCACGAGCCCCTCGCGGGGGGCGGGCGCGAGCGTGCAGGGGTGGATCTCGCAGTAGACGCCCAGCTCGCGCACGCGGCGCGCGATGAGCTGCGTGTACTGCGATCCGAAGTCGAGGATGAGGACGAGTTGGTGGGCCGACATGGACCCGGGAGCTATCCCGGCCGGCGCTGCGAGGCGCCCGGGAAAGCGCCGCACGCGGGCAGTGGGGCGAACGCGCCTCGCCCCCTCAGTTCTTCGGGAGCTCTCGGCTGAACTGCCCGCCCGTGTGGGCATCGAGCTGGGCGGTGAGCTCCGCGAGGCGGAGCTGGTCGGACACCTTCTTGCGCATGTCGCCGCCGCCGCCGAGGAGGAGGTCGACCTGGAGGCGCCGACGCTCGAAGTACAGGCGCGTGGCCTCTTCGAGGAGCTTGTCGCGCAGCTTCACGATGTCCTGCGCCTCGTTGATGATGCGGATCTCTTCGCTCGACATGACCAGCTCGTTGAGCTGCCACGTGGCCCGCACCGCGCCCACATGGTACACGTCGACGCCTTGTGCCGTTTCGAACGGGCCAAATGCGAGAGACGACGCCTCATCCTCGGAGAGCGCGCTGTTGTCCTCGGCCACGTCGTCGGAGATCTCTTCCGGCGTGTAGTAGCCGTAGTCGGTGCCGAAGCTGTTCTTGTAGTTGTAGTACAGGGTGAGCGAGGGCAGGGCCGCCGAGGACTTGGCCGCCTTCATCCAGGACTCGAGGTACTTCGGGTGGGTCTTGCTGTAGTCCAGCACCATCGCCTGCACCTCGTTCACGTCGGGCTCGTCCTTGAACTGGGCGAGCACATCCTCGGGCGACTTGAAGTCTTCAGCCTGGGCCGCGGAGAGCTGGAGGGTGAGCGAAAGGAGGAGGGTCATGGCTTGGACTCCGTGAGGCGGGCGCGACTGTACGCGCCATCGGTGTAGAGGTCGAGGCGGGCTTCGGCTTCCTGGATGTCGAGGAGGCGCGAGACCTGGCCGGAGAGGGAGGGGGAGGGCACATCGCGGTCGAGCCGCTGGAGCGTGGCCCAGGCGCCGACCACCTGTTGGGCCACCTGGCCGCGGTACTTCCGCATGCGCTGGCCGGTGTTGGTGGCCGCGAAGGCCTCGGCGCCCTCGCCGAGGATCTGGCCGCCGAGCGAGAAGAGGTCGTCCACGTCGGAGGCCACATCGTCGAGCGAGTAGGTGGCGAGCTCGGTGCCGTCGGAGGAGCCGGAGTTGTCGGCCGCGGCGGCGAGATCGTAGAGGCCGCCGGCGGCGCAGCGCCCGAAACACGCCACGCCACCCACGTACCACTCGCCGTTTCGGCCCTCGTCGGTCTGGCCCTGCAGGAACTGCGCATCCCGCGAGTCCTGGGTGCCATACTGGCCGGTGAGGGTGACGGTAGGAAGCCAGCGTTTGACGGCCAGCATCTTCGGCGAGAGGATGTCGAGGTCGAGCCCGGCCCGGCGGGTGGAGAGGTCCACCAGGGTGCCGAGCATCTGCTGCTCGCGGAGGGGCACCGCGGACTTCGCGACGGTGGCCGCGGTGGGCGCATCCTCGTCGGGCAGGCCAACCGTGAGCCGCCACACCGACCGCGAGGCGGCGATGAGCGGCTGATCGCCCACCACCACGAGGTCGCGCACATCGGGGTCGCGCAAGCCCTTGAACACCGGGCGCCAGGTGACGCCGCCGTCGGTGGACTCCCACACGCCGTCCGAGCCCCAGGCGCCCACGTGCCCGGTGCCCGAAAGCGCCGTGAGCCCTCGCAAGCCGGAAAGCACCTGCCGGCCCGCGGTGTAGAAGGTGGTGCCGCCATCATCGCTGCGCAGGAGCCCGGTGGGCGTGGTGACCCAGAGGCCGCCCTCCCAGGAGGGGTCGGGCAGGAGCCCGGTGACCGCGCCGGTCATCGGCAGCCGCTTCCAGCGGAGGCCATCCGCGCTGGTGAAGAGGCCGGAGCTGCTCCCCGCGAGGATCTGCTTGCCGAGCACCACGAGCGCATCGACCGCGCGGCCATCGGTGACATCGACGGTGTCGAACCAGCGTTGGCCGCCGTCGGGCGACACGCGTACGCCGGCGCGGGTGCCCGCGAGCACGATGCCCATCTGCGGCACGCTCAGGAAGCGGAGGGCATCGGCTTCGGGATCCTGCCGCGACCAGGAGCGGCCGCCATCGGCGGAGCGCCAGATGCCATCGGAGCGGCCGACGAGGGCGAGCTCAGGGTCCTCCGGGCTGAACCACACGACCGCGGGCGCCGAAACCGCGACGGCGCCTTCTTCGAGGCCCAGCTCGCTCTGCACGCGGTCGAGGTCGGGGAAGGCGAGGTCCTCGGCGGGGCCGGCCGCCTCGGTGTCGCTGCTGTCGGAGGCGGAGGCCTCGGCATCGGGATCGTCGACCACGCTGTCGGAGGTGGCGGCCTCGCTGTCGGCCTCATCCTCCGCGGAGGAGGTGGTCTGCGCGCGCGCTTCCTCCTCCTTCGCGACCTCCTCGCCAAGGAGGAGCACCCCCTCCTCGTCGAGCTCATCGCCACCTTCGGCTGGCGAACGCAGCACGCGCGACCAGGTGCGCGCGCCATCCATCGAGCGGTACACCGCGCCATCCTCGAGCCCCACGAGCCAGCTTGCCCCATCACTTGACCGGGCGAGGCTCCACAAGCCGGCGGCGAGGCCGCGCGTGCCCCGCTCCTCCCGCCAGGTGGCCCCCACCGAGATCGGCACCGGCGCCACCGGCGTGGGCATCGCCGGCAATTCCTGGGCCTCGCCCGGGGCAGCGAGAAGCGACAAAAGCAGGCCCACGAGCATCGGCCCGGCAAGCCTACGCGGCCGGGGGCTCCCGGTCAAATCGACATCACCGCGTTGTCCGGGTAAGGGCGGCCCCATGCAGCCCTCCTGGCCCCTCGTGTTCAAGAACGCCCGTGTGCTCGTCTGCGACGAGGCGGGCTCGATCGTGGATGCGGATGTGGCCGTGCAGGGCGATCGTGTTGCGGCGATCGGTCACGGGTTGCGGGGCATGGAGGAGGTGGACTGCCAGGGCCGATGGCTCCTGCCCGGCTTTGTGCAAACGCACATCCACCTTGTGCAGACGTTGTTTCGCGGCCTCGCCGACGACCTGGTGCTCCTCGACTGGCTCCGCACCCGCATCTGGCCCCTGGAGCGCGCCCACGATGCCGACAGCACCGCCACCTCGGCGCGCCTCGGCATCCAGGAGCTGCTCGCCGGCGGCACCACCGCCGTGCTCGACATGGCCACGGTGGCGCACACCGACAGCGTCTTCGCCGCCGCAGAGGCCGCCGGGCTGCGGCTCTTCTGCGGCAAGGCGCAGATGGACCGGCCCAACGAGGCCGGCCTCTCGGAGGACACCGACCGCTCGATGCAGAGCGCAAACGACCTCGCCGACCGCTGGCATGGGCGGGGCAACCTCCGCTACGCCTACGCCCCGCGTTTTGTGCCCTCCTGCACCGATAGGCTCCTGCAGGCCACGATCGAGGAGGCCCGCCGCCGCGGCTGCCTCGTTCACACCCACTCCAGCGAAAACCTCGACGAGGTGGCGCTCGTGCGCGAGCTCACCGGCCGCGACAACGTGGAGCACCTCGAAGCGCTCGGCCTCGCCGGCCCCGACGTGCTGCTCGCGCACTGCATCCACCTGACCCCGAACGAGGAGAACATCCTCGCCCGCACGGGCACGCGGCTCCTGCACTGTCCGTCGAGCAACCTGAAGCTGGCGAGCGGCGTGGCCCGCATCCCCGAGCTCATGGCCCTCGGCGTGCACGTTTCGCTCGGCGCGGATGGCGCGCCCTGCAACAACCGGCTCGACGCCTTCGCCGAGATGCGGCTCGCGGCCATCGTGCACAAGCCGCGCGCGGGCGCCACGGCCATGAGCGCCCGAACCGTGCTCGGCATGATGACGCGCGAAGGCGCCGCCGCCCTCGGCCTCCACGCCGGCGTGGTGGCTGTGGGTCGCCTCGCCGACCTCGTGCTGCTCGACCCGCGCCGGCAGTGGACGGGGGGCGATCCCTACAGCGCGGTCGTGTACCAGCTCGATGCCCGCGCCGTCGTGGGCACCTGGATCGGCGGCGAGCGCGTGGCCGCCGAGGGCGTGGCGCGGGGAATGGACCTCGCCGCGCTGGCCGACGAGGCCGACGCCGCGCTCTCACGCGTTCGCGCGCGCGCCGGTCTGTGAGCGTGCCCGACGTCTGGCGCATCCTCGCCGAGGCCGCCGATCGCGGCGAAACCGTGGCGCTCGCCACCGTGGTGGGCGTGAACGGCTCGGCGCCGCGAAGCTCGGGCGCGCGGATGGTGGTGTGGCCCGATGGGCGCATCGCGGGCACGGTGGGCGGGGGCAACTTCGAAGCCAAGGTGATCGAGGCCGCGCTGGGCGCGCTCACCACGGGGGTGCCCACGCGCTACGCCGTGCACCTCACGCGCGATCTGGGCATGTGCTGTGGAGGGGCGATGGAGGTCTTCGTGGAACCGCTCCGGCCGACCGACCGGCTCATCCTCTTCGGCGCAGGGCACGTGGCGCGCGCGACGGCGAGCTTCGCCCGCGAGGCGGGCTGGGCGGTCACGGTGGTGGACGATCGTGACGACCAGAACACGGCGGAGCGCTTCCCCGGATGCGAGCGCGTGCTCACGGACCCGCGCCGGTTCGCCTCCGCGCTGGACAGTGATGCGCGGGCCTGGCTCTTCGTGGTCACGCACGACCACGCGCTCGATCAGGACCTCGTGGAGGCGCTCGTGGTGCGGGACTGGGCCTGGCTCGGCCTCATCGGCAGCCGCGCGAAGGTCACGAAGTTCCACCTTCGGCTGCGCGCCGCCGGCATCCCGGCCGAACGGATGGAGCGGCTCTCCGGGCCCGTGGGGCTCGACATCGGCGCCGAAACGCCCGAGGAGATCGCGATCTCGGTGCTCGCCGAGATGATCCGGGTGCGGAGGCGCGTGGCGCGCCCCCCGCTGCCAATGGGCCTTCACGGCCGCTGACGATCAGCCGGCGGCGGCCACGGCGCCGCGGAGCGCAGAATCCACGAGCTCAAGCAGCCGATCGAAGCGCAGGGGCTTCTCGAGGTACGCATCGAAGCCCTCGACGCGCGCGCGCTCCTCCACGGCGGAGTCGCGGTACGCCGTGCAGGCGAGCACCGGCACGCTGCGCATTTCCGGATCGCTGCGCAGCATGCGGAGCACCTCGAAGCCATCCATGTCGGGCATCATGAGGTCCATCAGCACCACCGAGGGGCGGAACCGCGCCATGAGCATGCCGGCCGCGAAGCCGCTGTTGGCGATCTCCACCTCGAAGCCGCCCTTGAGCTGCAGGTAGTCCCCGACCGTCTGCGCAAAGTCGCGCTCATCGTCAACAATCATCACGCGGCGCGGGAGGGATGTGGTGGTGCTGACCGGGGCCGCCATGTTGGCGGGCACCGGGTAGTTGTAGGCGCGCGCAAAGGTGACAACATCCTCGGCGCGCATCCGGCGGTGGCCGCCGGGCGTGCGGTGGGCCACGAGCAGGCCGCTGTTCACCCAATTCACCACGGTCGGCGGAGACACCCCAAGGAATTTCGCCACCTGAAAGGTGGTGAAATAGGATGGTCCAACGTTGTCCTGCCGCTTCCTCGCCATCAGTTCCCCCGCCGCCCACGTTCCGTCGCAAGCTGCGACTCACCGCCGGGCGCCAAAATGGTCAAATCAAAGGCATGTGCGCTAACCCGAACGTCGACCCTCGCCAATCCGAGGCGAGGCCGGGCACGGGAGAGCGCATCGCGGGTTTCGGCCGCGAAGGCCTGAAGCTCCTCCAGGGACCGGCCGGGGGATGCGATCGCGAAACTGTCGGCATCCACCCTGGCCAGCAGCTCGCCGGTGCGCACCCGTTCGCCCAGCCGGGCGGCGATCCAGAGGAGCAGTTGATCGCCCACGAGCCAGCCGTGCTGGCGGTTGATCTGCTTGAGGTCCTCGATGCGGACCACGGCCACCGGCAGCGCCAGCCCCGCGGCGCGGGCCTGATCGAGCGCGGCATCTAGCCGGGCGGTGAGCGTGGCCGCGGAGGGGAGGCCGGTGAGCACATCGGGCGGTGAGCCGCCGGCCGGCGGCAGGTCGCCGACGAGGCGCAGCGCGCGCCGCACGTGCCCCAGCAGGAGCGGCCCCTGCAAGGGGCGCCGGAGCACCGCGAGCGCGCCTGCATCGTAGAAGGACTGCACGTCGTCGGCCACGGCGATGACCGGGATGGCCGCGAGCTGCGCGTCGTTCTTCATGCGACGCAGGAAGGCCAGCGACTCGGGGTGCACCGCGTCGTCGATGACCACGGCCGCCGGGGGCTGGCGACGCATCCGGTCGAGCGCGCCGGCGATGTCGTCGAAGCGGGGGGCCTCCCAGTTCTGGCCGAGCAGGGCGTAGACGGAGTCGGCCGCGCTGCCTTGCGGGGCGTAAACCTCGAGGGCAGCCGAGGCCAGCTGCGGGGCCGCGAGCGGCAGGGAGAGCGTGACCAGCGCGCCGCCGCCGGGGGCCTGTGCGCTGCGCAACGTGCCCCCGGCTTCGGCTGCGATGCGCGTGCTGGCGCGGAGGCCGATGGCCATGCCGCTGCCGGATGTGGAGCCGCCCGCCCCGAAGCCCGGCCCGGCATCGCGGACGGACATGGCCACGGTGCGATCGGCCACCGCCACGGACACGCCGACGGCGCTCCCTTCGGGCGCGTGGCTGATGGCGTTCTCCAGCAGGTTCGCGATGACCTCGCGCACCGCGGCGGGGTCGGCTTCGATGGGGGCGGACTCGGGCGCGGTGAGGGTGAGCTCGACGCGACGCGTCTGGGCGAGCGGCCGAGCGGCCTCCACCATCTCCGCCACGATCCGCACGGCATCGCCGCCTTCGGGGATCGGGCGGGCGGCATCCTCGCGCCGGTACCGATCGAGCAGGTCCTCGACCATCTGGACCATGCGCTCGGCCTGCCTGCGGAGCGTGCCCGCGGATTTGGGCACCATCGCGTGCGGCACCAGCCCCTCCTCGAGCAGCTCCACCTGCCCGAGCACCACCGCGAGGGGGCTGCGCAGGTCGTGGCTCAGGAGCGCGAGGAAGCTGTCGCGGGCATCCGACAGCCGCTCGAGCCGGGCGCTCACCCGCGAGAGGCGGCGATGCCGGTCCACGTAGCCGCGCTCGAGACGAAGCTGCCGGTCCTTGAGCGCGCCGAACTGCCGAGCCCCGGACAAGGCGCTGCCCACCAGCACGCCGAGGGCATCGCGCACATCGTCGTCGAACTCCATGGCGGGCTCGACCGCCAGCTCGATGGTGCCCTCCACGCCGCGCAGGGGAACATCCACCCGGCCCGGGCCCGCCTCCGCCGGGGGTCGACCCGCCTCGATCACCACCACGGGCCCCTCGCCCATCGTGTCGGACTCGAGGTGCACCCGCAACCCGACCACGCCGGGCAGGCCCATGAGGCCGGGCGCGATCGCCGCGGCGAGCGCAGGCACATCGGCGTAGGGGCTCACAAGGTCGCAGAGCCGCACCACCCCGCGCAGGAACCGCTCCCGCCGCCGCGAGGCGCCCAGTCGGCGCAGCTCGGCCAGGCGCAGACGCAGGCGCCAGCCCAGCTCCTCGGGCGGAGCCGCGAGCGTGATCACATCATCCACCCCGTCGGCAAGCGGGTCGCGCCGCGAGGTGGGCTCCGCCACCACGAGGATCGCCGCCACGTGGGGCTGGGAGACCCGGAGCTCGGCGGCGAGCTCGAGGCCATCCTCATCCGGCAGGGTCTCAAAAACGACGATGGCCGCTACGCCCCCGGAACGGATCCGGTCGCGTGCGGCCTCGCCAGTATCTGCATGTTCCACCCCGAACCCCTGGGCCTCCAGACCCGGCCTGACGGCTGCGACATTCGCAGCGTCGGGGAGGACGAGGAGCACGACGGGGGAGGGCGTCATGGGTTCAGCCGGGGGCGGAGGGCCCGCGGTTCGTCACTCCATGATCCGGAAGCGGAAGTAGGTCTCGCCCACGACGATCTCCTCACCGCCGAAGAGGCGGCGGTCGGTGATCAGCTCACCGTTGACGAGCGTGCCGTTGCTGCTCTTGATGTCTTCCACGTAGAAGTTGTTGCCACGGCGGAAGAGCTTGCAGTGGTAGCGGCTCACCTTGCTGTCGTTCTTGATCTGGATGTCGTTCTCGCGACCGCGCCCGATGGTGAGCTGGTCGTTGGTGAACGGGTAGATCTGCTCCTCAGCGGTGCTCTCCTGGTAGATCAGGAGCGCGCGGCGGGCGGCGCCATCGTTGTCGCTGCGGGGCTCGTCACTTTCGGCGGCCGCGACGGCCGCCAGGGCTTCCCCCATGCCGATCTCGATCTCCACCTCGCCGGCCACGGGGCCATCCTCGAGGCCCGCGCTGAACTGCACTTCGGCGCTCACGCCATCGCCCACATCTTCGCCGATCTCGCCGGTTTCGATCGCGATCTCGTCGCCGACGTCGCTCACCCGCACGGAGGCGACCCCGGCCGAATCGGCGAAGACGGCGCTGACATCTTCCGACTGCACCACGGAGCGGTACTGCTGGTCATCTTCAGCCACCGCGGGCGCGGGGGCGGCCGCCGCGAGGTGCCCGTGGGGCGCGGCGGCGGTGGACCAACGGTCCATCGCGCCGTTGAGCTCGGCGAGCGCCGCATCGATGCCCTCGATGCGACCGTTGGCGGAGGCGGCGTTCGCGCGGAGGTCGGAGACCTGGGCCTCGAAGTCCGAATCGCTGATCTCGCCGATCATCTGCCGAAGCTCAAGCTCCTGGATCTGCTCATCGACGCCCCCCTTGGAGCTGACGATGGCCGCCTTCTCGCCATCGAGGCCAGCCACCAGCGCGGCGAGCTCGGGGAGGAGCGGGTTGACCTGATCCGCCACATCCTGGGACTTGATCTCGTGGTCCAGGATGACCTTCTCGACCACGCCACTCGAGAACTTGGCGGCCTGCGCGCGAGCTTTCTCGATGTACTGGCGGTGCTGCTCGTACTTGCCGACGAGACCGTTGAGCGTTGAGAGCAGTTCTGCCTTGTCCATTTCGTGGAGCTCCGAGGGAATCCGTTGTAGAAAACCGAGTCGACGATGTCAAGCGAAGCATCGCGATTCAGACAGACGCCCGGGCGATTAACCGACGGCTGCGCCAGCGGGCGCTCCCGCCACCATTCTTTTGTCGGTGGTCAGTCAATCCCGTCGGTGCAGGGAGCGAACAGGATCGGACTGGGCCCCGCCGGTGTGGACTCGGGGATCGTCCAGTAGCCGCGGCGCACGGCGTCGTAGGCCACCGCTTCGACGTGGTCGATCGCGGCAAAGGGCAGCGGCGACATTACGCCGCTCCTCACGCGATCGATCCCCCCATCGAGCACGAGCTCGAAAGCCTCCCGGTAGGTGCGGACGAGGAGACTGGACTGGTCGGGCCACAGGGAGATGGCGGTGACCTGCGTTCCACCGCCCTCCGTATCGGGGGGCGCCGAGGGGATCACGGCCAGACGATCGGGCACGGCCCCCTGCGTGAACGCTGCGATGGTGTAGACGTCGGTGGTCATGTCGTTGCGCTTGGTGGCCATGACCAGCCGACCATCGTTGGTGTGCGTGAGCGACTCGTTGTCCTCCGCCGCCTCGGGCCAGTTGAACGGGTAGCTCACCGGCTCCACCACCAGCGAGATCGGGCCCAGCTCCGGCTCCTCGAACACCACGAAGGCGGCATCGGGGCGATCGTGGCCGTTGTCGCCCGTGTCGGCCACCACGATGCAGGTGGTTTCCCCGCAGGGGACCACGTCGAGGTCCTCCATGTCCTCGTTCACCACGCCGTCGAGCTCGATGGTGAGCACGGTGTTTCCCAGCTCGTCGAGGCCCACCACGGCGGCGGCGTTGTTGCGATCCTCCACGACCCAGAGCGTGCCGGGGTTGCGAATCGAAGGCGCCACGCCCGAGATCTCGTCGAGCGTCTCATCCAGCACGGTGCCGGTGGTCTCCGGCTGCCCCCAGGCCGAGCAGGCCGGAGGCGGCGCGGTGTCCACCTCGGCGGTGTCGGCCGTGTCGGCCGGATCTCCACCGGCCGTTGCCCCCGACTCGAGCGCCGTGTTCGCGGGGGTGCACGCGAGGAAAAGGAGGGTCACGCCGTAGTCTACCCGCGCCCGCCCCGCTCCGCGACTCACTCCGCGAAGAAGCCCGCCACCACGCCGCGATGGCTGCTCCCGGGCAGCTCGAACGTGGACGAACGCTCCACCGACCAGCCCGCGGGGCCCATCACGTGATCGAGCGCAAGACCCACGGGGCCGGCGTGCCAGGTGGCGGGAGGGCGGGGGCCGGCAGCATCGGCGAGGCCGGCCGTCGTGAGCGGCACGAGCTCCCGGCCGCTCGTGTTCAGGTTGCCGGCGAGGATGACCGCATCCCCCGGCTGGCCCGGGCCGAACGCGGCCTTGAGCCGACCGCCCTCGATGAGCGCGCCTAGCGCCGCCACCGCCACGGCACCCCCGCGCCCACAGGCGGGAAGGCGCGAAGGGAGGTGCCCGCCGATCACCACGAAGGACACGCTCCCCGACACGAATCGACCCACCACCAGCGGGCCGGAACAATCCGCCGACCACGGCGCAGGCACCACGGCCGTATCGCCCTCCACGCGCCCGACGAGGCAGATGCCGGCGGGGGTGGGATCGCGCCCATCGGCGAGGAGGCGCAAGCCGCCGACGCCGAGCGTCTCCTCGGCGAGCGAGGCCTTCGAGCAGCCGGTGATGACCGCCACGTCGGCGCTCACGCCGTTGAGCGCCTCGGCCGCCCCGCGCGCATCGGGGTTGGCCTCTCCGAAGTGGGCGCTGGCCACGAGGAAGGGTTCGCCATCCGGCACGCCCGCGATCGCGACAGAGAGCATCAGGATCATCGTGGCCTCCTCATCCGACAGCCCCAGAAAACGTCGGCCCCTTCCTGGTTGCCCTCGTTCTGGAAGATGGCCTCCACCCTCCAGCCGAGCGTGGCCGCCACCTCGACGCCCTCTTCTGGCTCGGGGGAGCACACCGCGTACACGATGCAACCGCCCGGGGCCACGACCGTGGCGGCGTTGCGGAGGATGCGCTTCTGCCGCTCGTGGGCGGCGCGCACGTCGGCTTCGGTGCGCCGCCAGCGGAGCTCCGGGTGCCGCCGTACCAGGCCCAGCGCGGTGCACGGCGCATCCACGAGGACCGCCGGCCACTGGCCGGGCATCGGCGCCACCGACCAGTCGTGCACCCGCGCATCCACGGCGAGCCCCACCCGGGCGGCGTTCTCCTGCAGACGATCGAGGCGGCCCGGTTCGAGGTCGGTGGCCTGCACCCGCATCCCGCGGGCGGCGAGGCGCAGGCTCTTGCCGCCGGGGGCCGCGCAGGTGTCGAGCACCACGGGCACGTCGGGCACGAGGTCGACCACGGCCACCGCGGCAGGGTCCATCACCCACCAACGCCCTTCGGCGAAGCCCGGCAGCGCATCCACCCGGCCGGCGCGGGCCGGGAGCCGGAAGACCCCCTCCGCCACGGGCACCACCACCACGCCCGCCTTGTGGAAGGCCTGCGCCACGCCGGCTGCATCCTCTCGCGCGACGACGTGGATCGGGGCCGGCTCGGCACACGCGGCGGCGTACGCGATGAGCGCCTCCCGGCCGATACGGCCCTCCCACCGCTCCACCAGCCAGGCGGGGAAGCCGAGCGCCACGGAGCCCTCATGCGGCACCTCCGCACGGCGCAGCACCGCGTTCACAAAACCGGCGGCGTGGGCCGAGTCGAGCGCACGGGCCACCTCGACGGCCTGATCCACCGCCGCGTGGGGCGGCGTTCGCATGAAGGCGAGTTCGTAGAGCGCGCCCCGGAGGAGGGCGAGCACGGGCGGGTCGAGCGTCCACACGGCGCGTTTGGCCGCGGCGACGATACCGGCATCGAGCGCGGAGCGGTGCCTCAGGGCGCCGAGCGCCACGTTCCACGCGAGCGCGCGGTCGGCGGGATCGTGCGGCGCGAGACGGGCCAGCGCCTCGTCGGCGTTCTGGCCCTCCTCCACCGCGAGGAGCACCCGCGCCGCGGCCACCCGCCCGGCGTTGGCCCGCGAACGGGGGCGCGCCGAGGGGCGATCAGCCACGGTCGGCGAGCTCGGCCTCGATGATGCGTTCGAAGAACTCGGGCGGCTGCGCGCCCTTCACCTTGTAGCCGTTCACGAAGAACGACGGGGTGGAGGTGATCTTCCACTTTTCGGCGCGGGCCACGTCGGCCGCGATGGCCGCATCCACCTCGGTGGACTTCCGGTCGGCCTCCCACTTCGACACGTTGAGCCCGACCTCCTTGGCGAGGGTGACGAGCTTCGCCTCGTCGAGCCCCTCGGCGGCGAAGAGGGCGTCGTGGTACTCCCAGAACTTGCCCTGCTTGTCGGCCGCCATGGCGGCCACGGCCGCGGGGCGGGCCATCTTGTGCATGGCGAGCGGCTGGTTCATGAACACCACCCGCAGGCGGTCGCCGTACTTCTCTTCCAGCGCCTTGATGCTCGGCTGCGCCTTCTTGCAGTAGGGGCACTGGAAGTCGCTGTACTCGATGATGGTGATGGGCGCGTCGGCCTTGCCCTTCGAAGGCGAGCGCGCCGGATCGAGCGGAACCCAGGGCTGGCTGAACTCGAGGCCGCTCCGCAGCTCATCGGGGGAGCGTTCTTCCTTGGCGAGGCGGACCAGGCGCTTGCTGATGGCCGGCAGGTTCGCGCAGATCGACTTGTCGAGCAGCTTGGGCGCGCGCTCGATGCACTTGCCGATGCTGTACTGTTGGTCCATGCACGGAACACAGCTCCCGACGATGTTGTTGAAGGCGTAGAGCGCCTTGGCCTGCGGCTCGCCGCCGAGGCTCGCGGCTTCGGGGATGAGCGCCACCATCTGATCGGTGGTGTACTCGGTGGGCGCGAAGACGGGCTTCTCCTTCTTGCCGCCCCCCTCCTCGCCCCCGCCACCCGTGCGGGCGGGCGCGGCCTGGGCGGCGGTGATCTGCGCGTCCTTTTCGGCGAGCTGCACGCGCGCCTCGAGCTCGGCGCGATCGTAGCCCACGCGGTAGCCACCCCAGCCGGCGCCGGCAGCGAGGAGGATGGCGAAGCCAAGGAGCCCGAAGACGGTGGTGTTCTGCGACATGGTCGGCTGCTAACCAGCCGCGTGCCCGCGTGCGCGCGGCGTACAGGCCGAAGGGCTGATACAATGCGCCGATGCTCAGCCTCCTCGTTCTGGCCGCCTGCAACACCTCCTCGGTGATCGCGTTCGGCGGCGGCGAAGACACCGACACCGGCACGGGCGGCGTGGTCGACACCGGCGAAGAACCCCTCCCCGGGGACACCGACACCGCCGAGGACACCGCCCCGCCCGACGATCCCGAGGCCGACCGCGCGTGGCAGGATGCCTTCTTCGTGGAGGATGTGATCCACGAGATCGAGATCACGTTGGACGACGACAGCTACCGCGCCCTGCGCCGCGATGGCCACAGCTACGTGACCGCGGGCATCACCGTGAACGGCGACACCGCGGAGAACGTGGGCGTTCGCCTCCGGGGCAAGATCGGCTCCTACCGCGAGCTCTACGGCAAACCGAAGTTCAAGATCGACATGAGCGAGTACGTGCCGGGGCAGCGCTTCCACGGCCTGCACACCATGCTGCTCAACAACGAGGTGGTCGACTGCAGCTACCTCAAGGAGCCCATCGCCTACGCGGCCTTCCGCAACCTCGGCATCACCGCCAGCCGCACCTCGTTCGCCCGGGTCACGGTGAACGGTGAAGCCTATGGCCTCTACGTGGTGATCGAAGCGCCCGACGGCGAGTTCCTCCAGAGCCGCTTCGAGGGCGAGGAGGCCGACGGCAACCTGTACGACGGCAAGTACGTCTACAACTGGAACAACGGCACCTATACGCTGCTCGACTTCGACAGCGGCGTGGATGACATGTTCGGCCTCGAAGAAGGCACCGACGTGGACCACGCCGACATCAAGGCGGTCAGCACCGCCTCGCACGATGCGCCGCAGGGCGAGTACGTGGCGGCGATGGATCCGCTCCTGGACTGGCAGCAGTGGCAGCTCTCCTGGGCGGCCGAACAGTGGGTCGGCCACCTCGACGGCTACCAGATGAACCGCAACAACTACCGGGTCTACTTTCGCCCCTCCGATGGCCGGATGACCTACGTGCCCTTCGACTTCGACTACGCCTTCCTCGCCGATGGGGGCTGGGGCGTGGGGTGGACGGGCCCGATCGGCATGCTCGCCACGAAGTGCATGGCCGACCGCGGCTGCCGCGCTACGCACGTGCTCGCCGTGGAGGACATGCTCGCGCGGGTAGATGCAGCGGGCCTCCATGCCCGCTTCGACACGATGCGGGCCCTCATCGAGGAGGACATCACGAACGACCCGCGGCGCGAGTGCAGCGCCGGCCAGGCCTGGTCGTACCAGGATGCGCTCGCCGCCTGGATCGACAGTCGCGAGGCCGAGGTGCGCGCCACCTGGGGCATCTGAGCTCAGGGCGCGCGGAGCCCCGAGCAGTCGATACTCTCCACGAACCGACCCACCGGGGCCAGCCAGCGGCTCCCGTCGGCCAGCGCGGCCCACCTCGCCTCCTCCACCTCGCACGCGAGCGACCGGGCCTCCTCGTCGCGGAACGTGAGCGTGTAGGACTCGCTGCGCGCGGCTTCGCGCTCGGCGCCGAGGCCCGTTCCCGCCCGCAGCGACACCTCCGGCCAGGCGGGAGCCGGAGTCACGCCGGCGCCCTCCGCGCGGGCCTCGCGGCCCGACCGCCAACGGTCCACCGTGAAGGTGCAGCGGGTGTCGTACACGGGCTCCTCCCGGTAGTTGGTGGTGCAGCGCTGCGAGGTGGAGTAGGTGCCATCGCCGTTGTCCGTGCGCACGTCGGAGCAGCTCTCCCCGTCGGCGACCTTGCGCGTGGACCGCTCCTCCTCCCGGCAGGTGGGCAGTCGCGCGTCCACCGGCATCTGGTCGCGCCACGCGGTTTCGGTGACGGTGGCGAACTCCTCGACCTGGACCACGCGCTTCCACTGGTGGCCGGTGAGCTCCACGGTGGCGTCGTGTTTTCCGAAGACCACGAACGCGAGGATGGCGCACGCCAACCCACCGAGCGCCACCGCCCCCACGGCGAACGGAAGCCAGGACCGCTTCGGCGGAGCCGGGGGTACCACCTTCGCGGCCCGCGCGGCATCCCGAGCTGCCGAGGCCTCGCGCCGTGCCGACTCCGCGCTGTCCTTCTCGAAACCCTCGCCGCCGGCCACCTGTTCGCCGCGCACGACCACGGCACGCGCGCCGGCCATCGGCGCCCCGCACCCGCCGCAGAAGTCGGCCCGCGCGGCGTTGGCTGTGTCGCAGGCGGGGCAGGCCCGGTCGGAGCCCACGAAGGGGTGGTCGGCCACGGCCACCTTCTGGTCGTCGGTGGGGAAATAGCGCCGCGACGGGTCCTGCGGCGCACCGCACGACGGGCAGTGCCGGTGGGTGAGGCCGAGGAGCCCCTTGGAGCCGCAGCCGGGACAGTCCCACAACATCTCAAAGCGTGCGTCCGACACATTCCCCCCGGGCGCGGCGTGATATCTCCCATGTCATGCGCCTGCTACTCGCCCTCTCCTTCCTCCTCGCCCCCTCGTTCGCCGCCGTGGATGCCGACGGCGATGGCTACGACGACACGGTGGACTGCGACGACGCCGACGCCACCGTGCACCCCGGCGCCACCGAAGTGGCCGACGCCGTGGACAACGACTGCAACGGCCTGGTCGACGACGTGCCCGCGGTCGATGCCGACGGCGATGGCTACGACGACACCGTGGACTGCGACGACGCCGACGCCACCGTGAACCCCGGCGCCAGCGAAGTGGCCGACGGCGTAGACAACGACTGCAACGGCCTGGTCGACGACGTGCCCGCGCTCGATGGCGACGGTGATGGCTACGACGACACGGTGGACTGCGACGACGCCGACGCCACCGTGAACCCCGGCGCCACCGAAGTGGCCGACGGCGTGGACAACGACTGCAACGGCCGGGTCGACGACGTGCCCGCGGTCGACGACGACGGCGATGGCTACGACGACACCGTGGACTGCAACGACGCCGACGCCACGGTGTACCCCGGGGCCGCCGAGGTGTGCGACGGCGCGGACAACGACTGCGACGACACCATCGACGAGGACCTTGCCACCTCCACCTGGTACGCCGACAGCGACGGCGATGGTTACGGCGACGATGCCACCGCCGTGAGCGCGTGCGGCGCCCCTGATGGCTACACCGAGAAGGGCGGCGACTGCAATGATCGTGCCCCCGGCGTGAACCCGGGCGCCGAGGAGATTCCCGACGACGGTCGCGATCAGGACTGCGACGGCGTGGACGAGACCACCGACACCGGCGGGGACACCGGCGGCGACACGGGTGGCGACACGGGCGGCGACACCGCGGAGGACTCCGGCGGCGGCGGCGAGGACAGCGGCACCGACGCGGCCGACGACGACCCGGCGCCCGTGGATGGCAGCCTGCAGGTGGTGTGCGGTACGGCCTCGCCGGCCGGCGCGCTTGGCGTGCTTCTCGGCGCCCTCGCGCTCGCCCGACGGCGGCGCGGCTGACACCGGATACAATCCGGGGCATGACGCCCTGCCCGACCCGCCCTCCCCCGAGGTGAAGCTCCTCGTCGCAAATCGCGGTGAGATCGCCGTGCGGGTGATCCGCACCGCGCGCACGCTGGGGATTCCGACGGTGGCGGTGTTCAGCGAGGCCGACCGCGGCGCCCTCCACACCCGCCTCGCCGACGAAGCCGTGGAGATCGGGCCCGGCCCGAGCGCGCAGAGCTACCTCGACGGGGCCCGGCTCCTCGCCGCGGCCGCCCGAACGGGCGCCACCGCGGTGCACCCCGGCTACGGTTTTCTCTCGGAGCGGGCGGAGTTCGCCGCGGCGGTGCTGGCGGCCGGGCTCCTGTGGGTGGGGCCCTCCCCCGCTTCGATGGCGGCGATGGCGGACAAGGCCGCCGCCCGGCGCACGGCGGGCGCCCTCGGCCTGCCGCTCACGGCCGGCGTGGAAGCCATCGAGCCGGGCAACGTGCTCGCCCTCGGGCTGCCCGTGGTGATCAAGGCGATCGCCGGCGGCGGCGGGCGCGGCATGCGGGTGGTGCGCCACGAGCGCGAGCTCGCCGAAGCCCTCGAGGGCGCCGCGTCCGAGGCGCTGGCAGCCTTCGGCGATGGGCGGCTCTACGCCGAGCGGTTCGTTGAGCCGGCGCGCCACGTGGAGGTGCAGAGCCTCGGCGATGGCCGGGGGGGCGCGCTCGCGCTCGGCGTGCGGGAGTGCTCCGTGCAGCGCCGGGGCCAGAAGCTCCTCGAAGAGACGCCGGTGCCGGGCATGAGCGAGGCCCTCGCCGCCGCGCTCGAGGCCGATGCCTGCACGCTCGTGCGCGGCGTGGCCTACCTCGGCGCGGGCACGGTGGAGTTCCTGCTGAGCCCCGACGGTCGGCACAGCTTCCTCGAGATGAACACGCGCATCCAGGTGGAGGCCGGCATCACCGAGCTGGTCACGGGCCTCGACCTCGTAGCCGAGCAGCTCCGGCTCGCCCTCGGCGGCGAGCTGCCCGAGCGCCCGGCCATTCGCGGCCACGCCATGGAGGTTCGCATCTGCGCGGAGGACCCCCGCCTCGGCTTCGCCCCCTCCTCGGGCCGGGTCACTCGCCTCCGGGCGCCGGCGGGGCCCGGCATCCGCTTCGATGCCGGCGTGGCCGAAGGCGACGCCATCCCCGAGCTCTACGACTCGCTCCTCGCCAAGGTGATGGCCTTCGGCCCGAGCCGGGAGAGCGCGATCGGCCGGATGCGCGGCGCGCTCGACGAGCTCGAGGTCGCGGGGGTGGCCACGACCGCGGGGGTGCTTCGGGCGGTGCTCGTCGACCCGGCCTTCCTCGCGGGGGGCGTGGGCACGCGGTGGCTGGAGCCCTGGGCGAGCGCGCGGTCCCCTTCCCCCGCCCTCCTCGCTGCGGCGGCGGCGGCCTTCACCGTGGAGCGCGGCGCCCCCCCGGCGCGGGCGGGTCGCGAGGCCCCGACCGTGTCGTCGCCGTGGGCCACGCTGGGGCGCTGGCCGTGAGGCTCCGCGTGGCAGGCGAGCTCGTCACCAGCCGCGTCGTGGCGGGCGGGGTGGAGGTGACCGTCGGCGACCGCGTGGTGCACGTGGCGGTGAGCCGACGGGCCGACGGGGTGCTGCTGGTCAATGGACAGGCCGCCGAGGTGGAGGCCGACGCCGTTACCCTCGGGGGCGACCGCCTGGACGTGCAGGTGCTCGGCGAGCGCGGGGCGGCCGGCACGGGGGGCAACGCCGGGCCGGGCCTGTCGTCGCCCACGCCCGCCACCGTTGCGCGCGTGCTCGTGGCGGTGGGCGACGAGGTGGAGGCGGGCCAGGCGCTCCTCGTGGTGGTGGCCATGAAGACGGAGCTCACCCTCGTGGCGCCGCGGGCCGGCCGGGTCACGGCGATCCACGCCGCCCCGCTGCAGAGCGTCCGCGCCGGCGTGCCGCTCGTGGAGCTCTCGGCGTGAAGCTCTCCCCCCGTTTCACCCTGCTCATGCTCGTCAGCTTCGTGCTGCCCGCCGCGGGCATGGGCATCTTCGGCCGGGACTCGATGCGGCGCACCGAGCGGCAGGCCAGTCACCAGGCCACCGGGATGGTCGATGCGGCTGAGCGGAGCCGGCTCCTCGAAGTGGCCAAGCTGGCCGCGCGGTCCATCGAGACCGACCTCGCGCGGGTGGAGTGGGAGGTGTCCGTGCTCCGCGCCACCTACGAACGCGCGCCGGCGGGCCCCGAAACGGCCGCACAGCGGAAGCTCGCGGCCACCTACGCCGATCACGCCACCCCCGGCATGCCGGGCTACGGCTTTGTCGACCCGGTGTCGGGCGTGTACGGCGACCACCTCGGCCGCTCCAGCCAGGGGCCCTGGATTCCCCGCCCCACGATGCGGCGCGCCAGCGAGGACGCCGGTCTGCAAGCCACGCTGGGCGCGGAGCTGCACCGCCTGGCCGACGTCGGACCAGCCATGCAGGACCTGGCGCGCCGGGTGGGCCCCAACCTCGACCTCGCCTGGATCGTGACGACCACCGGCGCCGCCACGGTATGGCCGCCGTACGACGTGCCGGCGACCATCGCGGAGAACCCCGAGGTCGTCGATCTGGACGAGAGCACGATGGACTACGTGACCCTCGCGGCCCCCGACCGGAACCCGGGGCGCGGACCGAGGTGGACGAAGCCCTACCTCGACCGCTTCAAGGGGGTCTGGCTCACGTCGGTCATCCACCCCCTGTACATCGGCGACAGCTTCCACGGAACGGCAGGCGCCGACCTGCTCCTCTCCGCGATCTCCGACCGCGTGACCAGCCTCAATCTCGGAGAGCCCGGCTACCCCCTCCTCCTCGACGAGAGCGGCGCGATCATCGCCACCACCCCGGCGATGCTGGCCGACCTCGACGCCCAGGCGCCCTGGAAGGATGCGCTCGCCGAAGCGCTGAAGCCCCCGACCCTCCAACGCTGGACGCAAGCCCGCGAGGAGGCGCTCAGCGCGGCCTCGATCACCACCGCGGGCCCCACCGGGTGGCAGGAGCTCGCACGGTTGGCGGCCGAACCCGAGGCGGGCCAGCGGACGGTGACGCTGGCCGGCACCGCCCGGGTGGTGGTGCACGTGCCCGTGGCGGGGCCGGGCTGGCAGCTCCTGTTGGTGATCCCCGAAGCGGCCGTCACCGAGCGCGCGCAGGCGGTAGGGGCCACCATCGAGCGTGGCGCCGACGAGGTGGCCCAGCAGTTCTCACTCTTTGCCGGGGCCGTGCTCCTCCTCACGGTCGCCTCCTCCCGGCTCGTGAAACGATTTGCGGTCGATCCGGTGGAGTCGCTGGCGCGCCGCGTGGGCGCGCTGAACGTCGACCATCTCCAACTGGCTGCCGACGCCCCGCGCGCCGACGAGTTCGGCGTTCTCGAGGAGAAGATCCGCGAGCTGCTCCGGCTCCTCGCCGGCGCACGCGACGGCGAACGCGCCGAGCGCGCCCGCGTGCAGGCCACCCTCGCCTCCATCCGCGATGCGGTGGTCGGCACCGACTCCGCCGGTGTCGTGCGCCTCGTGAACACGGCGGCCGAGTTCCTGCTCGGTCCGCAGTCCGCGCTCATCGGCGCCCGGCTCGCCGACGTCTGCCACCTCCGTCGCGCCGACGGCTCCGTGGTGGATGAGCCCGCCTACCTCCTCGGCGTGCCCGGGAGCCTCCTGGCCCGACCCGAGCGGTTCACGCTCGCCCACAACACAGGCGAACGGGTCATCGAACTCCATTGCGCCCCGCTCGAGCTCGCCGGCGAGACAGGCGGAGCAGTCTTCGTGCTGCGCGACATCACCGAACGCGACCGCCTCGACGACGAGCTCGTCCGCATCCAGAAGCTCGAGGGCGTACAGGCGCTCGCGGCGGGGGTGGCGCACGACTTCAACAACGTGCTCGCCGGCGTGCTCGGCTACATCGCCCTCGCGCGTGCCTCGCTGCCGGGGGGCTCCATCGCGAACGCGCAGCTTGAGCGCGCCGAAAACGCGGTGGACCGCGCGCGTGCCGTGACCACCCGCCTGCTCACCTTCAGCGAGAGCGGCGACCCCGTTCGTCGGCGCGCGGTCCTCCCCCCCATCCTCGACGAAGCGGCCAACATCGTTCGGCGCACCGGGTTCACCCCTCCAGGTCCGACGGTGGAGGGCCTGCTCTGGGAAGTGCGCTGCGACCCGGCCCAGATCGCCCAGGTCGCCGCCCACCTTCTCGACAATGCCTGCCGGGCCGCCCAGCAGGTCGGCGGCACCGTGGAATGGCACGCCTCGAACGGGTCCGAAGCGGCGTCGGGCCTCCCGGCCGGCCGGTACGTGGTGGTGACCATCGTGGATACCGGCGGCGGCATCGCGCAAGCCATCCGGGGCCGCGTGGGCGATGCGTTCTTCACCACGCGCCCCGGCGCCTCCGGCCTCGGCATCGCCGTGAGCGAGAGCATCCTCCGCAAGCACGGCGGCGCCATGCAGATCGACAGCGTGGAGGGCTCCGGCACCACGGTGCGGTTCTGGCTGCCGGTGGAACAGGAGGCTTCTGCGCCTGCGGCCGTGGTCCCGGTGGCCGATGAGCGCCCCCGCGTGCTCTTCCTCGACGATGACGCCGATCTCCGCGAGGTCACCGAGGCGATGCTCCGCCGCTGCGGATTCGAGCCCAGCGGGTTTGCCGACGGCCGGGAGGCGCTCACGGCCTGGCTCACCGCCCGCGATGCCGATCTCCCCTACCACCTCGTGGTGCTCGATCTCACCGTGCCCAACGGGATGGGCGGCGCGGAAACGCTCGGCGAGATGCACCTGCACGACCCCGAGGTGCTTGCGGTGGTGTGCAGCGGCTACGGGAGGGAAGGCGTGCTCGCCGACCCCGAACGGTACGGGTTCAAGGGCCGCCTCCAGAAGCCGTTCGATCTCGCCACGCTGAAGTCCGAGCTCTGGCGGGTGCTCCGCGGGCTCCCCGCCTCCCGCTGAAGCCGACGCGGTCTACTTCCCCGCGACCGCCCGCTCGGGCTCGAGACACCACTCGCCGCGCCCGATGAGCACCTCCTCCGGCGACGCCATCGTGAGATCGGCGAGCGTGTCCGCGAAGAGCAGCCGCTGCACCCCTTCCACGGGGAGGTCCTCGCCCAGGAAGCGGGCCCAGGCCCCAAGGAGCACGCCTGCCCTGTCCACCTCGGGCAGGTGACGGGGCGGGGCTTCGATCATCACGCGCTCGCCGTCGCACCGCACCACCTGCACGCCCGGCTCGAGCCGCAGGCTGTGGCGAAGGCGACGATCGCGCCAAAGGGAGACGAAAACGCTGCGGCCGGCATCGCTGTGCCAGATCGCGAGGCCGGCGCCGAAGGTGGGCGCGAGGAGCTCTGCGGGGGTGATGGGCGCGTGGCGACGGCCGAGCGTGCCCACCTCGGCGGCGGCAAGCTCGCCGTCGGCGGTGAGGAGCCCGCCCTCGGGTAGGGAGAACGTGGAGGTCCACACGAGGCGCTCCGGCGCACCGGGCCACAGCTCGGCGGGGCGCCAGGGGCCGGCGATGGACACGTTGAGCGCCGCCCAGGGGTGGAGCCACCGCACATCCAGACGCGCGCGAAGGGCACGCTGAAGGTCGGTGTACCGCTGGGGTTCGAACGTGTGGAGCTGGACGAGATCGGTCATGCCGGTGCGGTCATCATGCCCGCAACGCAGGCCGTCATGAAAGTGGCGAGCGAGCCGCCGAACATCGCCCGAAGCGAGAGGGCCGCCAGTTCATCCTGCCGGTGGGGCACGAGCGGCCCGATGCCGCCGAGCTGGATGCCGATGCTGGCGAAGTTGGCGAAGCCGCACAGCGCGTAGCTCGCGATCACCGCGCTGCGGTCGGAGAGCGGCGTGGCGCTCTTCTGGAGAGCGCCGAGGTCGACGTAGGCGATGAATTCGGTGAGCACCAGCTTCTCCCCAAGCAGACGCCCCACCGCGCCGGCTTCATCCCACGGGATGCCCATGATGAAGGCCATCGGCGTGAAGACCCAGCCGAGGATCCGCGAAAGGGAGAGCGGCTCGGCGAAGCCGGGGATGACCCCCAGCATCCAGTCGGCCATCGCCATCAGCGCCACGAAGGCGATGAGCATGGCGGCCACGTTGATGGCGAGCTGCATGCCCTCCGCGGCCCCTCTGGCCGCCGCGCCCATCACGTTGCCGTCGGGGCGCTCGTCGTTGAGGCCGAAGGTGCGCGCGGTTTCCGGCACCTCGCGCTCGGGGACCATCACCTTCGCGATGACGAGCGTGGCGGGCGCGCTGAGGATGCTGGAGGTGACGAGGTGCCCGGCGATACCGGGAACGTCGTGGAGGAAGCCGACGTAGGCGGCGAGGACGCCGCCAGCGGTGTTGGCGAAGCCGCCGAGCATCACGCAGAAGAGCTCGCTGCGCGTCATCCGCGCGAGGAAGGGCTTGACGAGGAGCGGCGCCTCCGTCTGGCCGAGGAAGACGTTGGCGGCCGTGGAGAGCGTTTCGGCGCCGCTCGTACCCATCGTCCGGTACATGAGCCAGGCCATGCCCTGCACCAGCCGCTGCATGAGGCCGAGGTGGTAGCTCACGGCCATGAGGCTCGAGAAGAAGATGATGCTGGGGAGGATCCAGAACGCGAAGGTCTTCATCGGCGGGGAGATGTGGCCGGCGTAGAAGGTCTGGGCGCCGTCGCCCCCCGTGATGTAGTGCGGGTCGACCGTCTGGAACGCGAAGTCGGCACCCCGCTCGGAGAAGCCGATCAGCGTCTTCACGCCCGCATCCACGTAGGCGAAGAAGAGCTCCTGGGCGTACGGCGAGAGCACCACCAGCCCGAAGGCCAGCTGCAGCAGCATTCCCCAGATGACCACCCGCCAGGGCACGTGCCGGCGGTTCTCGCTCATGAGCCAGGCGATGGCCACCATCGAGAAGAGCCCCACGAGGGAGGTCAGCTGGGGGATCACCGAGAGGCCGGCAAGGAGAGGCGCATGGTTAATAGTCGCACATCGAGAGACGCACCCGCACGGCGGCGGGCTCTCCCCGCACGACGACGGGGTAGAACTTCCACTGTTTCAGTGCCTCGAACACCTGGTTGCTCACCTCGATCTCTCCCGAGGCCCAGCGCGACTGGAGCACGTTGCCGTTGACGTCGAGGTCGACGTCCACGTGGCAGGAGCCGGTGGGGCGCGTCTGCCCCCACTCGGGCGGCACCAGGCTCTCCACCCAGACGGGGGGCGCCGGGGTGCGGGAGGGCAGGCCCTTGAGCTTGCCATCCACGAGGAGGTTCACGCTCTGGGCCGGCACCATGTCGCCGCCGTGCCCACGAACGTAGATGGGGGCGGGGAAGACGGCCTGCGCGAGCGCCTGCGAAGGGTCGACCGGACTGCGGCGCGCCTTCTCGAGGGCGGCCTGGACCTGGCCGGGCTCCCACGTCCACGAAGCGACGTTCTTCTCCGCGTCGGCCCGGCCGGCGGCGGGGCAGCTCTCGGCGCGCACCTTCACGACCTTGCCCTCGTTGTCGAGCAGGGCGCGCACATCGCAGCGGTAGGTACCCGGCGGGTAGCGGTCGAACGCCGGGCCGACCGGCGTGTTCTCGCCCCAGCTCGGCTCGATCTGCGACCAGTGGATCGCCAGCACACCTTCGAAGGACTTGTACGTTTCCGGAAGCGGCTCGGGCTCGGGGATGATGGGCTCGTACACGGTCGGATCCATCTCCCGGGCCACGACCACGAAGCGGTCCTTCGGCAGGGGCGCGTACCAGATGACCGACAGGCGAAGCCACGGGTAGAACGGGTTTTTGCCGCTCTCCTGCCAGAAGCCCACGTCGGCGTAGGTCAGGGGCTCGGTGAAGAGCAGGGAGGCGCCGGCATCCCCGCCGATCGAGAGGCCGGGGATCGGCGTCATCAGCTCGCCTCGGAATGCACCGTACATGCCCACGCTGCCGTAGGGATCGCCGAAGCCGCCTACCGCAAAGCCGTAGATGCCGCGGTGCTCGAAGTGCCGCCGCTTGCTGCTCACCGCCACGTCGGCTGCGATGTTCGGCACCCAGATCGGCTCGCTGGAGCCGGGGATGAAGTCCTGGTCGACCGTGACGCCGCCGGAGAAGCTGAGCTGCTCGCCGAGGTGCACGCGCCCCTCGGCGCCGAACCAGCCGGCGCCGCCGCCGCTGGCCACCGCACCCACGAAGCCGACGATGTGCTTCCGCGGGAGGAAGGACTCCACGGTGAAGACGTTCTCGTAGTCCAACGAGGCGGCCACCGGGACACCATCCTGCGTGGCCGGGTCGAACTTCCACTGCACGATCGCGGTGGCGAGCGCGTAGTAGGCGTCTTCATTGCACTCGATGTTCTCGACGTCGCGCACCTTGCCCGTTTCGGTGACGAGGATGCGGACCTTGCAGGGGTAGTCGCCCCGCGGGATGACGCGGTAGCTCTGCGGCATGAGCGGATCGACGTTCGGATGCGGCTCGGGCGGGCGGTAGCCGGGCGACTCCGGAGCGGCCACGGCTGGGGCCGACGGAACGGCAGGCGCCGCCGCGGCTGCGGGTGGGGCCGGCGCGGCGGGGACCACGGGCGGCGCCGGCGCGGCAGCGG
>CAISIK010000098.1 GCA_903885375.1 uncultured Pseudomonadota bacterium | reverse complement strand
CGGTGCCCGTGGCGCCGGGACCCGTCGCGATGCCCCCGCCACCCGCCGCGCCCGGCGCCCGAGTCGAGCCGTCCAGGCCTCGGTGGCCGAGTCGCCGTCGTGCCCACGACCGAGTTGCTCTGGTGCCCGTGGCCACCAGCAGTGAGCCGAACAACGAATTGCAGCCGACGAGGCCGGCGAAGCGCCGTCCTCGCGGCTGAATTCGGGCGTTCGGCGGGGAAAGGTCGATGAAGAGGTGGTCGGGGAAGGGCGTGCCGACCGTGGTTACCGTGGCGCTGGGGATATGGCGCTCCGACTCCGTTGAGGCCTGAACCCGAGCCTACGACTCGTCGATCACGCCGTCGCAGTCGTCATCGAGCCCGTTGCCGGGCACCTCAGTTGCCGCCGGCGAAATCGCCGCCTCGGCATCATCGCAATCGCCACCCTCGAGCGAGTATCCCTTAGCAGACTCGCACATCAGGACAACGGACCCGGCCTTGCCATACCCGTCCCCGTCGGCATCGACGTAGTAGGGCGTCCCTACACCCTCGTCCACCACACCATCGCAGTTGTCATCCACGCCGTTGCACTCTTCCGTGCACCACGGGCCCACAAACGGATCGGCGTCATCACAACCACCGCACCGCGGGCAAATCAGCTCGCCGCAGACGTGGTCGCAGGTGCAGAGCGAAGCGGGGGGCTCGGAGTCGAGCGTGCTGGAGTCCGGCTCGGAGGTGTCCACCCCGGGCTGGAAGCAGGAGACCAGCACGAGAATCCACATCCGCCGCAGGTAACCCGTTTCCACCGCCAGTTCGCGGCCATCTGCCGCACGTGATCGTGCGGGGACTTCGCTCCCGGTGCGCCGCAGGGCCGCACCGGCGGTGGCCGCGTCCGCGTCGCGCTCGCCCCGCGCGTGCCGCCCGCCCTCCTCGCCAGAGTCGGCGCCGCACCCGTGGGCGGACGGAAGCCGACAGCTCCGCTGATCGGCTGCCGCCGCTCAACCCTTGTCGCAGAATCGCTGCGTCGGTCCTCGGTGCCCGTGGCGCCGGGACCCGTCGCCTTGCCCTCGCCACCCGCCGCGCCCGGCGCCCGCGGCCCCCTCCGGGGAACTCCGGCCCTCCCCCACGGTCCGATGCCGCATGGACCCGCTCACCGCGCCCGTCGCCGGACTCGCGATCGCCATCTTGGTCCTCGTCGCCCTCGCCACGGCACTCGCCGCAGCCGCCCTCCTTCTGGCCTTCGCGATCCGCCTCCTTCGATCGCGGTTCCCTCGCCGGCGGCCGGGGTGCCCGACGGCGAAGCCGCCCTTCGCCCAGGTGCCAAGCGGCCACCCGCTCCTCCCGCCGCGCGCTGAGCCCCGCCCTCGCTCGCCTCCCCTGCCCAGGACACCCGCCCTTCCCACGACCACCCATGGTCGGCGCCCCAACCCGGCCTCGGGTGCGCGCGCGCCGCCTGGGGGAGCTCCCCGCGTCCCCGGCCGCGCCCCGCTTCAGGCGGCGGTCCGGCGAAGCCGTTCCCCGGGCGCCCGGATTTCCCCGAGCCGATGTCGATGACGTCCCGCGCATTGCGCCCGCCCTCATCGCCAGCGTCGGCGTCGCTCCCGTGGGCGGACGGAAGCGAACACCTTCGGTAGTTCGCTGCCGCCGCTCCACCGTCGTCGCAGAATCGCTGCGTCAATCCTCTGTGCCCGTGGCGCCGGGACCCATCGCCCTTCCCTCTCCACCCGCCGCACCCGGCGCCCGAGTCGAGCCGGCTCAGCCTCGCTGGCCGTGCACCGTCCTGCCCAAGACCAGGTTGCTCCAGCGCATTGTCCACCGTCGGCGAGCCGAACAAGGAATTGCTGCCGACGAGGCCGGCGAAGCGCCGTCCTCGCGGCTGAATTCGGGCGTTCGGCGGGGGGAGGTCGGCGGAAGAGGTGGTCGAGGGGCGGCGTGCCCCAGATGGGCGACTTTCGTTGTGCATG
>CAISIK010000097.1 GCA_903885375.1 uncultured Pseudomonadota bacterium | reverse complement strand
TCCTCGCGCTGGTGTCGAGGTGATCGCCCCGACGGCGCCGAGCCGCGCGCCGGCAATCGTTTCCCCCGAGGTGGGTTGCGGCGCGGCTTCCTACCGAGCCATCCGGACCCCTACCGCCCCCTTCGACGCCCCAACGCCATCGCCGCCGCCACGCTCGCCCCCACCAGCGAGGGCAGGCCGCCGGGAAGTCCGCACACCCCCACTTCGTAGGACATGCTGCTCACCTCGCCGTCGTCGAGGGGCGCGGGCGTGAAGGCCCCGCCCTGCACGTCGGCGCCGACGCACTCGGGCGCGGGGAGCTGGACGCCAGCGGTGGTCTCGATCCAGTCGATGACCGCGTCGGGTCGCACGTAGATACCCCCTTCGGAACAGGGCAGCCGCGCGGTGTCCACGGCGCGCGAGGTGATGCCGACCAGGTAGATGCCGTCCGGCGTGCGCAGGTAGAGCGGGCCGCCCGAGTCCCCATTGCAGCTGTCCACGCCGTTTCCACCGGCCGCGAGCTCGCCCCCCGGGGACACCTGCGGGTTGCAGCCGAGCTCCTCGTCGGTGCAAGCGGGGTCGATCACCACCGTCGTGCCCTCCTGCAGCTCGTCCACGTACTCCTCGGCCCGCTTGTCCACCGCGCCGTAGCCGACGATGCCCACGTCGCTGCCCTTGGCGAAGAACTCGTCGAGGACGCATCCCTGGGCAATGACCGCCGGCTCGGTGGTGGCGGGCCGGTCGAGGATGACCAGCGCGAGATCGTAGGTCCTCCCCCAGTGCGGGTAGGCCACCACCTTTTTCGCAGCGAACTGCTGGCGGAGGCCGCCGATGTCGTCCGCGTCGAGGCTCACGCCGGTCAGGCCGTCCGCGCAGTGCCCAGCGGTCAGCACCACCGTGGGCGCGATGAGCACGCCCGTGCAGGCGACCTGCCGGTCGAGGTACACCGCCGCCACGCCCGGCCAGTCGACCGCTCGGGCGGCGGCCCCCCCCACCACGCCCGACTCGTTGGGTTCGTTGCTCAGCGCCATCAGGAGAAGTGGGTCCATCGGTAGCCTCCACGGATGGGACACCGCCTGCCCGGGGAGCCGCTACCGTCATCCCGGGGATACGTGGGCTGGAGCGGTTTGCGCGCCATCGTCGGGCCGACCCCGGGCCATGACCCGCCCGCCTACTTCTGCGCCACATCCCACTTCGTGCGTTGGTAGCTCGCCCGCAGCGAAGCCTCGTCCGACACGAAGGTGCGCCCCTCCTTCTCCACCGCATCGATAAAACCCACGAAGCCGAACTTCGCGTCGGGGCGGCCGGCCTCCTCGTCGAAGATGCGGATGAGCTCGTTCGCCGGGAGCGTGCTGCGGCCCACCTTCTGCACCGTGGGGATGTCCAGCCCCTCCTTGCCCTCGGCGGGACGCCAGGCGCGCCAGACCAGCTCGGAGCACACGATGGCGTGGTCGGTGGCGAAGTCGAAGTCGAAGTCGTAGGGACGGCCGAGCATGTCGAAGGCGGCGGCCACGGCCTGCGCGCGCGCGAGCGGGCTCCGCTGCGGGTGCAGGCCGGCGAGGTAGTCGCCCGCCACGTGGTCGAGCGAGTTCAGCACCACCCCCTCGCTGATGGCCTCGATCACGCGCACGGCGTGGCCGTCGATCTCCTCGTGGTGCTGGGCCGCCCAGCGGGGGTGCCGCCGGGCGATCCACGCGGTGAAGGGGATGGCCTCCCCGGCCTGGCTGGCCACCCAGGCGCCCACCTCGGGGTCGGCGTCGAAGGCCGCGGAGAGCTTGGCCGGGTCGCCCACGTACAGGATCGCGTGCGGCCAGAAGCCGGGCAGGCCCACGTTGCTCAGGTACCAGTTCTTGCGGGCCACCAGCACATCACCCGGCACGAGCGCCTTCTCCATCACCTCCACCTGCTCGTGGGGGATGAGGTAGCGGCCCACGCGGCGCAGCTTCTCGTCGCCCATCCACTCGGCCACGTCGGCCTGGGCGGGGAACCACACGCGCTTGAGCTCACGACGCAGCACCTGCGCGTCGGCGGCCGCGGTGGCCGTGCTCGTGTCGAGGAGGCCCCGGGCGCGGATGTGGGCGAGGCGGGCGTCCACGTCGTCCCAGAGGGTGGCGAGGCCGAGCGCCTGGGCCTCGTCGCGCACGCCCGGCGCGTGTTCCAGCCCGGCGAGCCACGCCGCCCCTGCCCGCACGCGGGCCTGATCGCGGGCGCCGAGGAACTGCTCCCGGAACTGGGACCAGCTGTTCGCGGGGAGGCCGAGGTCGTCGTGGGGCGCGTCGAGCATGTGGCGGAGGTCGTCGTTGCCGGCGAGGACCGCGTCGAAGCGCAGCGCCGACTCCACGAGGCGGGCCTCCGCCGCGAAGGTGAGCAGGAAGCTGCGGAGGTTTCGGTCGCGCCCGTGGCGCGAGAGGTCGAAGCGGTACCAGTCCTCGTGGAAGCGACGCACCTGGTCCAGCACGAGCGCCTGGTCGAACAGCGAGCTCCAGGCCTCGAGGAGGCGGCGCTCGTCGTCGGCGTTGAGCAGGCCCGTTCCGGGCGGCCGGATGGCCTCCACACGCGGCAGGAGGGCCTCCATCTGGGCGCTGAGCTCCTGGTGGCGCGCCAGGTCGGCGGAGAAGGCGGCGGCGTAGGCCGGCGCGTCGAGCGCGGTGAGCGGCGAGGGCTCGCGCACCCACTCCACGCCGAGGCGCACGAAACCCGCGGCGGCGAGCACCGCCAGCCCGGCCAGCGCCCGCCTGCGGAGCCGTGTGCCCACCGGCGTTTCCTCCTGGAACCGTCCCCGCAGCGCCGAGCCGGCCAGCACCAGGCCGCCCGCCGCGAGGGCGCCGACCGAGAGGGCACCCACGGTGTCGGGCAACCAGGAGGCGCCGAGGTCGGCCATCCAGTAGCCCACGGCCACGCCCACGATCCCCGGCAACGCCAGCCCGCCCGCGACCACCAGGGAGTTGCCGATTGTTTCGCGAGTGGAGGCGTTCACGGGCTTCCGGACTCCCCGACGCGCCCGGACTCAACGAGAACCGCGGTGGCCGAAGGGAGCGGCCGCCACTCTACGCGCTTCGAGGCCGGGGGGGAAGGAGGTGGTGTCGAAGGTGCCGACGTCCAGCGGGGCGACGTGAGGACCGCGAGACTGTGCTCTCCAACGACCTCGACAGGGCACCAGAGCTGCGTTCTCGATGACGGTCGTGGCGGCGCCCCTCCCGGGGCCTCGGTGCATCCGCCGGCCCGCCGGGACGGGCGTGCAGCTACGGGAGAATCTCATGGTAGGGAAGCACAGCCGCGGCGCCGTCGCCGACCAGCAGGTCGGCGAACCCGTCCAAATCGAGGTCGGCGAGCGCCAGATCGGCCGCGCTGCCTCCCAGGTATCGGTGGGTGCCGTCGAGGACCACCGTCCCGGCAAGGGAGGCCCCGGACAGAACAAACCACCCGTCTGTGAAGCGCGAGTGCTCCGTGGGGTAGGGGCGGGTCGGCTCGCGGGTGCCCACCACCACGTCATCGTAGCCGTCGCCGTCGGCGTCGCCGGCGGTGGCCACGACGGGGCCCACTTCGTACACCTCCCCCCCCTCCACCTTCCCCGAGAGGAGCACGGGGGCACCGGTCGCTGGGTCGTACTCCGCGAAGCGGACCGCCCCGTAGTCGCCTTCATCCTGGCAGAGTACGAAGAGCTCCGCGCGTCCGTCGCCGCTCAGATCGCCGGCGTTGCCGCTGGTGCAGCCCGGGGCGCCGAGCAGGCTCGCAGCGTGCATCGCGTCGGTGGTGGTGTAGGCACCGGGCTCAGCGATGTCGGCGCCCCAATACATCCGGCTCCCAGTGAACAGCTCCTCCAGTCCGTCGCCGTCGACATCGGCCTGCTCGATGCCGAAGTTGATGGTCAGCCGACTGTCGTCCCAGGCCAGCGGATCCTCCAGCAGGAAATCGAGGTCAATCGCCACGGGAGCGGTGTCCAGCGCAAAGTCTGCATCGAGGAGCGTCGTGGTGGAGAACACCCGAGCCGGGGCGTGGCCCACGGCGAGCTCGTCGATGCCATCGCCGTTGAGGTCGCCCAGTAGGGCCACCGGCTCCAGGAGCGCCGGCATCGCGTCGAGCAACGCTCGCGGCTCCGGGTCGTCCCCCACCGCGGCGAACAGGGTCGTGCCGTCGAACAGGCACAGCGAGGCGTCGACGGCGATCCAACCGCCGGGCTTGTGTCCGCACGCAAACACCAACTCGGGCACATCGTCACCGTCCAGATCGCCCACAGGAGTGCCGCTGCCCACACTCCAAATCCACTCCCCATTGTTGGATGCGTAGCTGTAGACTTGGCGCTTGGCATCCAAGTCGTCGAAGGATGCGGGCGTCTCCACGACTGCGTGGTAGCTGACCTCGTCGACCCAGAAGTACACCGAAAGGAAGTCCATTCGCCCGTCCCCGTCGACGTCAGGCACCGCATGGAACGATGTGCCGTAGCCCCCTCCGCCGCGGGCCCAGCCATCCCCGCCGTTGCAATCCTCGTCGATTTCGTCGTTGCCCGAATCGTCGGTCGCCCCCGGGTGGATGGCGGGGTCGGTGTCATCACAATCCTCGGGCGTCCAGTAGCCGTCGCCGTCGGCGTCCGTCGGCGGGCCGGTGTCCACCGGTTCGCCCGTGTCTGCGGTATCTGTAGCGTCCGCGCTGCCACCGGTGTCCACGCTGTCCCGCGTCCCGGCGGTGTCAGCAGCCGATGCCGGCTCCCTGCCCTCACCGCTGCAGGCGAGGAGGCCCAGTACCAGCCCGACCGCGCTCACCACGCCTCCGCAAAGCTGCGATCACCGTTGTACGCGGAGGTCTCGAAACGCTCTAGCAGGTTCCGGGTGCCCCCGCCCTCGGAGCCCGAGAACACGATCCACTCGCCGGAGGGCAGGCGCACCGGATCGGGGTCCAATCGGAGCTGCGATTTGTCATCCCACCAGGTGCCGGTGACGTCGGTGTCGTTGGAGCGGGCCACGCAGTCGTAGGCCGCGCCCACGTCCGGCTCGTCGATCCACCGGATCACGAAGTCGGTGCCGTACACCCGGCCGGCGGGCGCAGGGCCGGCCACCGCGCGCCACAGGCCCCAGAAGTGCCAGCCGGCGTCGTAGGCGGCGATGGCTGCATCTGGTTGCTTTTCGTTCAGCGCCACGTACAGCGCCAGTCCATCCGGGAAGCTCACCGCTACGCCGTCCACGTCCTTCAGCGACTCCTGGATCTCCCAGATGAGCACGTTGCCGAGCACAGCGGGATCTCCGCCGGCCGCCCAGGCGCTCCCACGCACCACGCCGCCGGTGCTGTAGGGCAAACCCGAAGCCCAGAGCCGCACCTTGCCCAAGGCCTCGCCCCGCACCAGGCGATCCTCCGTGGCGCTGTTCCAGGCCAGCTCGTCGGCGGCCATGTTCCGGGTGAGCGAGCCGTACCCCCCGACTCCGTTCCCGACCGTCGCCCGGGGCACCGCGCTCGTCCACGGCAAATCGTCGAGCCGGATGCGGCGCACGAAGGTGCCCGGCTGCCAGGTGGAGAAGTTCGAGAGGGACTTGTGCCCTCCCGGCAGGGCCCGTGGTTCGACCTCCGTGTCCTCCGCGGTGTAGTAGACATAGAGCCACCACTCGCCGTCCACCTCCACCTCTGCGGCGCAGGGCACCCCCAGCCACAGCGGCAACCGTACCTGCGTACCGTCCAGGTCCACGTCGTGCTGCCGGCCCACCAGGAAGAAGGGGCCCCAAACCTCGGTGGCAAAACCGGGGTCGGCGCTCCAGAAGCCGACGACGGAGGCCCGGGTGTTCTCCGGCCCAATCGGGTCGTAGCCCACCCCGATCAACTTGTCGGCAGTGTACCGCACCGCTGTCATCAACCAACCCCGCGGCCCGCCGGTGCTGTGCTTCAGCTCCAGCACGTGTACGTCCTTGTAGGCGGCGTACTGGTCGGGCACACCGTCCAACGTGCGCTTGTCTACCACCCCGGGAATGGCGGTGGCGGTGAGCACGTCGGGTGTGTGGGCCCGGAATCGGTATCGGAGCGCCGGCGAAGGCGTGCCGCCGACCACGAGGTGCAGCACAACCGGCAGGCTGTCCCAATAGGCGATGTTGGGCGCGGAAGTGCCCCTGGTCGCGTCGTAGTAGGCCACGGGCACCCCGGGGACGGTGACGTTCGGCGTGCTCACGAGCTGCAGCGCCCGGCCGTCCGAAGCGAAGGCGGGCACGCCGTCGTTGAGCCCGTACAGCCGAAGGTAGGACCAGCCAGACAGGATGCCGTCGTTCGCCACCCAACGCTCGAGGTAGACCGTGGATGTGGACGTGATGCCGGCCGCGTACCACACGCCGCCCGTCTCCACCTCCAACGCCGCGCCCCTGGCCTCCCACTGGTAGGGCGAGGTGAATGCCGACCACGGCAACAGACCCGTACCGGGCGGCATCGTCAGCAGGCGCGGGTATCGAACCGCGTGGACGCCCACGCGGACTCGATGCGCAGGTTGCTGTTCGTGTTGTTCCGCACGATGATGCCGAACACCACCCAGGTCTTGGTCAGGGTGACCGCGATGTAGCCGTCGGTGCCCGAACAGCCGTCGGTCGTGCGCGAGTAGCCGGCGTCGAGAACCGTGGCGGGCCCGGCGAATATCTCCGACTCGTCGCTCTGGATGTAGCCGAACTGGATGTGCATGTTCCCGGTGATGTTCATCACATCCAGGAGGGCTCGGATTGCCTTGACGTCGGCCGTGCTGCGCGGCGGCGTGAACGGAAAGAACCGCACGCCGGTCGTGGTGTCGTGATCGGCTCGGGTGAAGACGGTGAGAAATGGAGATAAACCCTTGCGAACCATGACTATACCTCCGAATTGGAAGGCTGGTCTCTCTCTCTCCCGGGCAAGCAGAAAGCAGAGAAAAAAGTCCAAGGCCATCCAAGGTGGCGGCCCGCAGCAGGGGGCGAGCGGAGGCGGCTCCGCCGCCGCAGGGAGCACCCGGCTCCCGGCCCGGCCTGGCGGCCGCCCCTCACCCCCGCACCGGCTCGTCAGTGTTCGGAGCGCCGTGCTCTGCCGCACCGCCCACGCGGACCAACCACAGCGCCGCGAGACGGGCCGCCGCGCTCACCACGAAGCACATCCCGAACACGGCGAGGCCGCCATCTCCGGGCGCGACCCCCGAAACGTTCGTTGTACCCCCGCCAGGCAGAACGACCGGACACCCAGCCCGCGCAACAGTTGGGGGGCGGTGAGGGGCCAGCGGGGCAGGCCGGTGAGCGTACCGAGGAGGACCCTACGGGCGGGTAGGAGCCGGTTCCGGACGGGACCACCCCAGGCCATCCGCGCGATCCCGCAGGCGACACCGCCGACCGCGGCGACGCCGACGAGCTGCGCGGCAAGCCCGAGAACCTCCGGGTGCAGGGAGGAGAACGGGTCGTCGCTCTGCGTCATCCGCGGCTGCAACCTGCCTGTCAGCAAAAAGGGCGCGAAAAACCGTTCGCCCACCAGGGCAGGGAGGGCGGGCGGATCGTGCCGTCGTGGGTGGACGCGCGCTCGTTGGTGCGCGGATGACCGAACAGGAGAGCGTCGAGCACGCTGCCGACGGGCGCGGGTGCGGCCGAGCAGCCGAACAGCCCGACGGCGAGCGCCGGTGGGAGCGCAAACAGGACACCGCGCAGTAACGAGGACTGCAAATATCCGAACCACGACAACTGCGACGGAAGCACCGGCGACGACGACGCCGACAGCGTCGCCGCCGTTGGGTCCGCGGTGCCCGGGCTTCGACAGGTACAACCTCCACGCGAACGTGGCCTTCCCCGCGGCGGCTTGCTCCGGATATGCCACACCCCCCGGAGTTCCCATGTCCCTGTTCCTCACCCTCCTCGCCTGCACCACCGAGAACCCCATCGTCTGCACCGAGTTGTTCGCGTTCTCCGTCAGCGCCACGGTCGCCTCCGCCTCCGGGGCCGAGCTGAGCGAGGTGACGGGGACCTACACGGTCGACGGCGGGGCCGAAACCCCGTGCCAGGACTTCAGCGGGGGTCAGCTCGTGTGCGGCGGGGAAGAAGCTGGCCATTTCGTCATCACCGTGACTGCGGTGGGGCACGAGCCGCAGACCCAGGAGGTCGACGTGGCGGCCGACGAGTGCCACGTGATCTCCGAGTCACTCGAATTCGTGCTCGAACCGTCGGCCTGCACCGAGGAGGAGCTCCCCGCGGTGTGGGTCAAGGTCGTCGACGACGCCGGCAACAAGCTCACGGCCGCGGAGGTGGCGTGGTTCGACCCCACCATCGACATGCACCCCGCGCCCTGCGACCCGATGCTCGAGGATGGCTGGGGCTGCGCGCCCGAGCACATCGGCGAGATCACCGTGGGCGCGACGCTTGATGGTTACGCCCCCGAGGAGGCCTCGGTCACCACGGCGCTCGCCGCGGATGGCTGCCACGTGGACACCGAGGAGGTGACCCTCGTGCTCTCGGCGATGGAGCTCTAGCCCGTCAAGGCCGCGAGGCCGGGTCCGCCGGGCCGTCGTTGCTCTCCCGCGCCTCTCCGCATTGGCCACGCTGGCCGGCGCGGGGCCCTGACCGCTGCGCCGCGGGTGGGAACGAGCCCCCCGCCCCGGGCGTCACGCGGGACGCCCGATGGCCCCTCACCCTCCCGTGGGGTGTGGCGCACCTCGAAGCCGGCGGCTCGCAAGAGCCGCTCCTCGTGGTGGTCGTGCACCACCCGGACCGTCCCGTGCTCGCGCATCATGATGGTGCATTCGCCGCCAACAGGTCCGCTTCGGTCAGCAGGTAGCAGAGCGCGTCGTGCAGCAGGACGGCGTCGAACACCCGACCGAGCCGCAGCGTACGCATGTCGCCGAGCGCGTGGGTACAACCCGGGTTCCTGGCCCGGCTCAGGTCGAGCATGCGCGGCGAGGGATCGGGCAAGGTGCACCCGAAGCGCCCGGAGAGAAAGTGGGCGGTGTTCACCGCTCCGCACCCCAACTCAAGCAGACGCCCTCCGGGCGACAGGCCCGCGGCAAAAAGCGCCGAGGCGATGGCCTCGGCTTCAGCCTCGTGGTCGGCGAGCGCGTCTTGGCTCGCGGGCATGCGCTCGGAGTATCCGACGCCGAGGCGCCCCCACCACCGAGGCCGCCTTGCCCGCTACTGCGGGGGAGGCGGAGGAGGGGCGCCACCGCCCGCTTCGCCACCACCCGGTGCGCCCATGGTCGGGGGCTTCGGCGGGTTGGCCATGGGGGACCCGGCGGGCAGGGGCCCGGGGTGCGCCATGTCGAACACGAGGCTGTCCGTGCCGTCGAACTTGAGCACCGCCGGCGCGCAGGTGCTCGTGTCCTTGGGGTCGGGGCCATCGCCCGCCGCGTCGTACCAGGCGCAGACCCAGACCGGGGCCTTGGCATAAGCTTTCGGCCCCTTCAACGTGCTGCTGGGGCCCGTGATCGGCTCCTGCGCGATGGGCTGCGGCCCACCATCGACCCCGGCGATCAGGAAGTCGAGGTTCGCGCTGGGCGCCCCCTTGAGCTCCACCTTGATCTCGACCGTCTTGCCATCGGTGGCGAGCTTCGCGAGGCCTTCGAGCTTTGCCGGGGCCGGGGGCTCGGCGCCCGGGGGGGCCTCACCGCCGCCATTGCCGACGATTTCCCCGCCATTTCCGCCTGCTCCCTGTACCGCCTCGGGGGCGGGAGGAGCCGCCGGGGGGGGCTCCCCGACCGCGGGCGCGGTGGGTTCGGGTTCAGCAGCGCAGCCGAGAAACGCAGTGAGAAGAAGCAGCATGGGCCCAATCATACCATGTCGCACGCGCGGGGTCGAATCGCGAGCGCCAAGCCGCGGCGCCCGCCTCAACGCGAATCGGATCGCGGGCTGGCGAGGTCCGTGCTCCCGGGGATGAGCGGGCGGACGCACAGCCTCGCGGCGCACTCGCCCGGGCCGCGGCCGAAGTGGGTGGTGGACCACGGCGGGCGTCCCTCGACCGGCTCGAACTGCACGAGGGAGCGCGCCCCGCTTTGGGCCACGCGCGCGTACCACGCGTTGACGTCGTCGGTGGCGAGCACGAGTGGGCGCTCGATGGCCAGGGAGAGGAGCGCGTGCACCTGCGGCATCACGTCGCCCACGGGAGGCCAGGCCGCGACCGGCCCTTCGGGGATGGCGCTGAGCTCGACCTTGGCGTAGGCGGCGCGGACCGGCCAGTCGATCGGCGCGACGAGGAGCGTGTCGGCGACGGCCAAAGGAACGAGGAGGGCGGTCCAGCGGGTCCGCGCCGCGAGGGCCCCGGCGCCCAGCGTGAGAGCCAGCACCACGCCGGACAGGAAACGTGTCGTGGACGTGAGCGAACCGAGACCGGGCAGCCAGGCGAAAACCGCCCAGGGGAGCGGCACCGGGGTTGGCGTGGAGGCCGTGAGGTAGAGCCACGGGCCGAACGCGAAGACGAGGCAGGCGAGCCCGCCCAGCCCCACCGCGCGGAGCCGGGGCGCAGCGCCCCGGTAGCCGGCCAAGCCGAGGCCGAGCAGCCCGAGCCCCAGGTAGGGCGCGGAGCTGGGGTGCGTGAACGGCCATGCCGCGGTGAGCGGCAGCGTGGGGATCGCGGAGGAGGCGGCGGCAACCCGCTCCACCGGCGTGCGGATGTCCATGGCGCCCATGAAGACGCTGGCGCGCGGCCACACGAGATCGAGCAACGGGGCCGGCACCGCGAACTCCGTCGCCGGCCGGCCGTAGGTGCTCGCAGGGTCGATGGCGGCGGCGTAGTAGGCGGCGGGGACCAGCCCGGCGAGCAGGGCCGTGGCGACCATCGGGACGAGCGCGCGGCGGCCGCGGGTGGCGGCGGTGGCGGCCAGCAGCAGGCCGGCCGGCACGAGGTGGTAGGGCGAACAGAACGCGACCGTGAGGATGGCGACGGCCGCCGCGAGCAGGGGGAGCACGGGGCTGCCTTCGACGGGGCTGTCGCCCTCGCCGCCGCGGCGCGCCCACCGCGCGGCGATCGGCCTGGCGTTCAGCCCCGCCCACATCGCCAACGCCAGGGGCGCGAGGACGATGTTTTCGTGCTGGCCGTTGCCCGAGGCGTGCAGGACGAAGGGGTTGAGCACCGCGAGGGCCGCCGCCACGATCGCGCCACGGGCGCCCAGGCCGAGCGACGACGCAAGCGCGCCCACCGCGACGCCCTGGAACGCGAGCCACGCGGTGCGGGCGAGCTCCAGCGCGGTGGACGGGCCGATCAGGTTGCTCACCGCGGCGGCGAGGAGCACCGCGGGAGCGCCCACGATGCGGATGGGGTTTCCTTCGGGGTAGTTGAGGCGGAAGACGCGGGTGAACGAGCCGTGACCCAACGCATCGACGACGAGCGCGTGCAGGCCGGAGTTTGGATCGAGCGGCAGGGCGCTGGGGTGGAGGGCGACCGGCCAACGGCCGATCCCCGCGGCAACCACGCTGATGGCGAGGAGGAGACCCCAGGCGCGCCGTGTCATTCGACGTACCCGAGGGCGCGGAGGGCGTGCACATCGCCGCCCACGCCGTTGCCGACCCGGGCACGGGTCTCGTCGAGGCAGCGCAGGAGGTGGGCGGGCGCGGCGGTGGAGGGGTGCTCCTCGCGCGGATCGACGGTGAGGTCCCAGACGGCGAGCCCGCTCCGCTTGCGAACGACCTTCGTGCGCCCGTCGGTGCAGCCTTCCTCTTCGTTGGCGAAGAGGAGCGAGCCGAGCGGCGTGACGCGGTCCACCCCGGAGTCGAGCGGGCCGAGGCCCCCCTGGTCGCTCCAGGCGAGGATGGCGGGGCGGATCATCGTGAGGTCCACGCTGGCGGTGCGCTCGGAAGGCGGCACACCGGGCTCCCACGCGAGGAGCGGCACGCGCACCACCGGCTCGCGGAAGGAGCCGCCATGTTCGACCTCGGGGCGGCCAGCCTCGCCGGGCTCCCAGAACGCTTCGCCGTGATCTCCGACGACCACCACGAGCGTGTGGTCCAGCGCACCCGAGGCGTCAAGCCCGGCGAACAGGCGAGCGAGCTGCCCATCGAGCCAGGCGAGGTCGGTGTCGTAGAGCGTTCGCACGCGCTGCTGCTCGGCTGCGTCGAGGGCGAGCGTGCCACGCCGGACGGACGACCATGCATCGAAGCAGTCGGGTAGCGCGCACTCCGCGAAGGGGTCGAAGCCGCCGGGGTCGGCGCTGTACGGCGCGTGGGCGTCGAGGTAGTGGAGCCACAGGAAGAACCGACCATCGGACACGCGCGGCAGCCACGCGAGGGCCTGATCGGTGACGGCGTCGCCGCGATCGGGGCGCGAAGGGACGAGCGTGCGCAAGAGGGAGGCGCGGCGGAGCGCGTGGTTGCGCAAGGCGTGCCGCGAGAGGTCGACGAAACGATCGAAGCCCCGGTGGAAGCCGAACCGTTGGCCGTTGAAGGCGTTCGTCACCACTCCGAAGTTGACGAAGCCGCGCGCGGCGAGCGCCTCGGCGAGGGTGGGGACGCTGGGATCAAGGCCGGTCCGGGCCGACCCGGCGGCGGTGGACTGCATCTGCGCCGCCCCGTGTGCGGGGTAGGGCAGTCCGGTGTGGATGCTGGCCATCGAGGGGAGCGTCCACGCGCCGTTGGCGCGCGCGGCGGTGAACCGCTGCGCGGTCGCGGCGCGGGCAGTGAGCGCGGGCATTTGCGCGAGGGAGTCCGCGCGCACGGTGTCGAGCGTGATGAGGACGACCCCGCGCGGATGGTCGTCGTGCAGCACCGGCGCAGGCCCTTCGAGCCGCGCGGCGCGCGCGGCCTCGATGCGGAGGGTGCCGGAGCGAGGGAGGCGCGCGGCGCCCGCGGCGCCGACGGTGAGGAGGAGGGCACCGGAGGCGAGCGTGAGCCGGCGGCCCGGCGCGACCGAGGTGGTCAACGCGAGGACGACGCCGACGATCGCGCCGAGGGCCGCTCCCGCGGCCGCATCCAGCCCGCACACGCCGACGATTCGTTGCGCGTGGGTCTCGCCGGCCATCGGCGGGGCGCGGAAGCCGTCCGCAATGCCGAGCGCGGCGCCGAGCAGGAGCCCAGCCGCCGCGGCCCGGATCGGGAGGGTGGCGCAGCTCACGCGCACCCGACGCGCGTGAGCGCGGCGCGGCGGTCGGCCGGATTGGCTCCCCACGCGTAGATCACGAGCACGCTGCCCGGGGTATCGCCGCGCCGCGCGAGGCGATCCATGCCGTCGAGGCGCTGGAGCACCGCACCATGACAGGCCGTGAGCCGGGAGACCGGGCCGTCGGTACGGGCGGGCGCGAGGGTGAGGAGGGCATCGAGCGCAGTGCCTTCGGCGAGCTGCGCGGCCGTCCACGGGCCCGGCGTGTAGCCGGCCACCGCGAGATCGACGGTGCCGACGCGCCCTTCGAGGAGCACGCCCGGAAGGCCGCTGCCGAACGCGTTGGGATCGACCGTCCAGCGCCCCTCCGCGGGGAGCGCAAGGGTGGCCCCGAGACCGGTCCATCGGTCGGCGGCGAGGGCGCCGTCGGCGGGCACCGGGCCGGCGAAGCAGGCGAGCAGGCAGACGATCATCGGGGGCCCGGGGTGCCCGGTCCGGCGCCGGGGTGCGGCGGCCCGGGAGGGGCGCCGCCTGGCGGCCCGTTGGGCACCGGCTGGCCCCCCGGCCCGGGGCCGCCAGGGGGCGGCTCGGGCGGCTCCTCCGCGCCTGCCGTCGGCGCCATGTCCATGTAGATCGTCCACTCCAACCCGCCCGCGAGCAGCGATGCTTCGAAGGTCCAAATGGCGGCAGCCAGCTCGCGCCGGAGGGTGACGCCGGCGCCGACTTCGAGCTCGGCGAGCGGCGCGGGGGCGCTCACCACCGTGTCGCTGGCGCGCGCACTGCATCCGGTGAGGAGCACGGCCGCGAGGCATCCGTACGCCGCCAGCGCCTGCGCCGCGCGACGGGGGGGCGCGGCGAAGCGGAAGGGCGACGTGTGACGGGCGTGCACCGCGCGATTGTGGCCGCAAGGGGGGTCTTCCGCAACGGGAAGGGAGTCCTGTGCAACCCGATTGGACGGCCCCATGGCCGAGCCCAAACCCCTTCTGGTCATGTAGCTCCGGCGCGCGGCACGCCCGTATGCTGCCCGATCGACCCGACGCGCGCGGGCGAATGTCAACAGCCTGTCAACGGTGCCGCCCTGAAGGCGCCGGAGCCGACGACGGAGCTGCGCCCCGGGCGTGGCGACCACCTCGTTTCACCCCTGAACGCCGCGAAATTTCGTCACTCCGGCCCCCCGAGGCCCCGGACAGGGCCTCGCGCACGGTCACGCAGACCGATCCGACCTCGTCTCGACGCTTGCTGCTGAACGTCGATCTGAAGTACCGTGCCACCGTGCACCGTCGGCAAGATCGTTCGTCCTTCCTTCCCTCCCCCGAGGGCGCGAGGTGGCGAATCGTGCTCCTCTTCCTGCCGCTCTCGATGTCCTGCGGCCCCGGGGATGCGGAGGTGGCGGCCGAGGCATGCGAGACGCAGAGCGCGGGTTGGGACGGGTGGGGGCGCGGCTTCTTCACGACGTGGTGCGGCGCCTGCCACTCCGCCACCACCGCGGATCGCCGCGGAGCGCCCGTGGGGAGCAACTTCGACAGCTGGGACGAGGTGTGGGCGCAACGGGCCCGGATCGAGGAGCGCGTGCTGGTCGACGAGAGCATGCCGCTGGGCGGTGGCCTCTCCGAGGCCGACCGCGCCGAGCTCAAAGCGCTTCTGGCTTGCGACGACGACGCGGCCTCCGATCCGGGCGACGAGAGCGTGATCCCGCCGGCGTCCCTCGATGCCGCAGGGGTGGCGGCGCGAGCCGACCGCGTGGTCGCCGGGGGGATCCCCTTCGCGTCGGCGTGGTTCGACGGGTTTGTGGACATCCTCATGGCGCATGCCGACCCCACCTGTCCCGAGGGGGCCAACGCCCCGCCCTACGCGATCCGCGCGGCCATCGAGGGGTGTGTCACGGCCGACGGCTGGATGTTCTCCGGCCTGACCTTGCGCGAGACCACGGCGGAAGGGACGGGCGTGCGGGAGGTAGTGGTCGGGGATGGGTGGGGGCGAGATCCTGAGGGAAGGTCCCTTGTTTTTGGTGGGGAGCTGGAGTGGTGGGGGGACGGTACGGGCGCGGACGCCCTGTGGGAGAGTCGGATCGACGGCACGTGGGGCTACGAGGGCGCACCCGGCTGGCAGGGCGAGATGCCGAGCCTCTCGTTCGCCGCGGCCGGCGCGGCGGCGGAGGCAACCCTCGACGGGGGGATCGCGTTCGTGGGCGCAGTCGTCTACTTCGACGCGCTTCGCTTGGACGCCGCGGTGTGCCCCGGGTCGATCGCGGGGGGCGGCCTGCGGGTGCGGGACGACGCGGGCTACTGGACCACCCTCACCTTCGACGAGGACTGCTCCGCATGTGGCGCTGCCACGTTCGCGGATGGGTCGTCCATCGGGACCGTCTGCGTCGATCCGGCGCCGCTCTGGGCCAGTCTCGTCGGGTACGACCCGTGACCGCGTGGGTCCTGCTCGCCGGTGCGCTCGGATGCCCCGATCCGGCGAAGATCGAGGCGCCGGCCGAGGCGGCGGTGCCGGAGGTGCTCTCGCCGCTTCCCGACGCGAGGCTCGCTCGGCGCCTGAGCCTCGACCTCCGGGGCGTGCTCCCCTCTCTGGCCGAGCTGGACAGCCTCGAAGCCGGGCAGGTCGACACCAGCACGCTGCGCGACTCCTACCTCGACGATCCGCGCTTCGAGGAGCGCTTCGTGCAGCTCCTCGGGCAGGCGTGGCGTACGCAGGTCGACGAGTTCCTCGTCCGCTACGTGGAGTACCCCGAGCTCGCCGGGGACGAGGCCAACGAGTACCCCTTCGAACGCGCCGTCGGCGAGGAGCCCCTTCGTCTGGCCGCGCGCGTCGCGGCGGAGGACCTCCCGTGGGCGACCATCGTCACCGGCGACTGGTCGATGGCCAACGAGGTCACGGGCCACCTCTGGCCGGTCGACTACCCCGCCGACGCCACCGGATGGCAGAAGGTGCACTACACGGACGGGCGGCCGAGCGCCGGCATCCTCGCGACGAACGGCTTGTGGTGGCGCTACTTCTCGACGGTCTCCAACTACAACCGCGGCCGCGTGGCGGCGATCGCCCGCCTGCTGCTGTGCGAGGACTACCTCTCGCGGGAGGTCAGCGTCGCGGGAGGCTCGAGCGTTGCGGACGCAGCCGACATCGAGGACCACCTGCGAGGCAATCCCTACTGTCTCGGCTGCCACTCCTCCATCGACCCCATCGCCACCGCGCTCTTCGGCTTCTGGCCCGCCAACGAGTACAGCATCGAAGAGATCGAACGGTACCACCCCGAGCGCGAGCCCCTCGGGCCGATCCTGCTCGATGTCGCGCCGTCCTGGTTCGGCACCCCCTTCACGTCGCTGGCCGACCTCGGGCCGCTCATCGAGGAGGATCCCCGCTTCGCCACGTGCGCCGCCGAGACGATGGCCTCGTTGTTGTGGCGTCGTGAGGCGACCCTCGAAGACGGCGCCGAGCTCGCGGACGTGCGCGCGGCCTGGATGGCCGAACCGCGGATGAAGGCCGTGATGCGGGCGGTCACCGACGGCGCGAAGTACCGCGCGGGGGGGTTCACGGCCGCGGCTTCGGCCCCGGATCTCGAGCGGGAGCGCGTGGTCCGCCAGCTTGACGCGCCGCTGCTCGCGAGCGTCCTCGACGACCTCACCGGCTTCTCCTGGTCGTGGGAGGGCTTCGATCAGCTCCGGAGTGACACCTGGGGCTTCCGGGTGCTCGGCGGCGGCGTCGACGGGCTGTACGAGACCCGCAGCCTCGACGTCCCGAGCCTGACGTGGCTGCTCGTGGTGCAGCGCGCCGCGGAGAGCGCCGCCGCGGCCGCCGTCGACGCGGAGCTCCTCGGCGGCGGCGACCGCCGCGCGTTCGTGGCGGTGACGCTCGACGACGTGCCCGGCGACGAGGCGTTCACCGACGAGCTCGTGGCGCTCCACCGGCGCCTGTACGGATCCCGGCCGGAGCCGAGCTGGACCGCGGAGGTGGAGGCGCTCTGGAGCGCCTCGGCGGCCGAGGCCGACGCGGCAGAAGCGTGGCGCACCACGTTGGCTGCGCTCCTTCAGGACCCCCTGTTCGTGAGCTATTGATGCCGAGGAGCGCCTGATGTTGTCGCGTCGCGCCCTCCTCGCCTTCGGGTCCGCCCTGGCGCTGGCCCCCCGCCGCGCACGCGCGGCCGACACCGACAATCGCAAGTTCTTGTTCGTCTTCGCCGCCGGCGGCTGGGACCCCGCCTATGTGTTCGCGCCCGGCCTCGACCCCTCCGTGGTGGATGTAGACCTCGACGGCGAGACCGCAATCGCCTCGGGCATCCCCTTCGTGGACAACGCCGCGCGCCCGAGCGTGCGGACGTTCTTCGAGCGGTACGGCGGCAGCAGCAGCGTGGTGAACGGGCTCGAGGTGCGCTCGCTCACGCACGAGCGCTGCCGACAGCTCATCCTGTGCGGCTCCGACGAAGGGGCGGTCGAGGACTGGCCGACCGTGATTGCCTCCGCGCGGGCGGACCTGCTCCTGCCGCACCTCGTGCTCACGGGGCCCGCTTTCGCTGCGGCCAACGCGGCGTCGGTTGTGCGGCTGGGCGCCAACGACCAGCTCGCCCAGCTCCTCTCCGGAACCTACGCCGACAAGGCGACTCCGCCGCTCGCGACGCTCTCCGCCGGCTCCAGCGGTCGCGCCTCGGCGTTCGCCCGGGGGCGCGCGGAGGCCTGGGCGGCAGCGCAGCGCACGGGCCAGGCGGGGACCTGGGGCGCCGATCTGCTCGCCGCCTACGAGCGCCTGGACCTCTGCCGCGACATCGCGGGCGACATCGCAACGGAGGGCGCGGGAGGTGGACTGCTCATCCCGATGCCGGATCGCGTCCAGGCCGCACTCCGCTGCTTCTCTGCCGGCTACTCCCGCTGCGCCATGGTGGAACACCGGGGGCTCTACGAGCGCGGCTGGGACACCCACACCGACATCGGCGGGCAGGGCGCCAACTTCGAGCTACTGTTCTCCGACCTCCTCTCGGTGCTCGACGACATGGCGGCCACCGCCGGCACCGACGGCGGCTCGCTCCTGGAAGAGACGACGGTGGTGGTCTTCTCGGAGATGGGGCGCACGCCCCGCATGAACAGCGGCGGCGGGAAGGACCACTGGACCTTTACCTCCGCCCTCCTCATCGGCGCCGGGATTCGTGGCGGCCAGGTCGTCGGCGGCTACGAGGGCGGACTCGTGGGACGGCCGGTCGACCTCGCGACTGGCGCGGTCAGCGACGCGGGCACCGCGCTCGTTCCCGAGCACCTGGGGGCCACGCTGAGCCTCCTCGCGGGGATCGAGCCCGACGTCACGGGTGGCGCCGAGCCCATCCTGGCCCTCATCGCCGACGCCTGACCGGCAGCCTGCCGGGGCCGCGCGCGCTGCTGTCGGTGTGGGAAGCCCGGCGTTGTGCCGGGCGCCCAGGCCGCTACCAGCGATCGCCGCTGATGCCGCCCTGCGAGCCGATGTCGCTGCGGCTGCCGTCGGGGTCCTCGATGTCGGGGTCGCCGGCGTTGCGCAGGTCGGAGCCGGCGCCGAGCGAGAGGTCCCAGTCGGCCGCGGAGTCGCTGGAGAGGTCGGTGTAGGCCGGGGTGCCCTCGATGTTGCCCTCCAGGCCCACCGGCGAGGTGGTCCTCAAGAACGGGCTCTCCCCGTTCGCCGAGAGGTTGCAGTACGTGAAGGTGACCGCGCTGGCCGGCGTGCCCGCATCGAACGTGAGGGCGCCGCCCCCTTCGACGCCGGCGATGGTGGACGAGTTGCCCCACACGCTGGTGTTCGTGAACGTGGGGCTCGCGTAGTAGTAGCCATACAGGCCGCCGCCGCCGCCCCCGGTGGTGGCCGTGGCCCCGTTGGCCACGATGTCCAGGTTCTCGAAGTAGGCAGTGGTGTACGACAGGAAGATGCCGCCGCCGGCCCCCACGTAGGTTTCTTCGCCGCCCGCCTGGTTGTTCGCCACGATCACGTTCTGGAAGATCGGCGAGGAATACTCGGCCACGAAGATGCCCGCGCCGTACACGGCATAGCCGTTGGCACTGTTGTCTACGACGGCCACGTTCTCGTAGTACCCCTTCGAGGCGTACAGGTAGAGCCCCATCCCGTAGGCGTAGGCGCCTGCGCTCTTGCGCGCCGTGTTCCCGGAGATGGTCACGTTGGCGATGTCGGGGTCGCCGCTGTACACGTAGAGCCCGCTGCCGTAAGCGCCGGCGTAGTAGGCGTTGGCCGGGAAGTCGATCTCGTTGTCGGTGATCACCACCTCGCGCAGCACCGGCGAGGAGCGCACGAGTGCGATGCCCGCGCCGTAGTTGTAGGGGTAGTAGCTGTAGCTCGACAGCATCGTGTTCTGGGACACGGTCACCCCCGTCATCGTGAAGTAGCTGTCCTCGGCGTAGAGCCCCGCGCCGTAGCAGGAGCCATCGGCGTTGGCGCAGGTGTTGCCGGTGATGATCAGGTCCTCCAGCGTGGGATCGGCCGAGCGGATGTACACGCCGGCGCCGCTGTTGTCGTCGCCGCCGGTGATCGTGAAGCCGGAGAGCCGCGCCCCCTCGCCTTCGTGGGTGTCGAAGCTCACCACGGGGCCCTCATCGCCCGCGCCCTGAAGGATGGTCACCTCCGGACCGCCCACGCCCACGAGCCACACCTCGTCGCCACCGAAGTCCACGTTGTCCACGTAGGTGCCGGGCGACACGCACACCACGTCCCCATCGCGGGCGGCGCCGACCGCGTGGGAGGGGAGCGCGTAGTCGGCAGGCACGCGGAAGCCGCCGTCGGTGGCGCCGTCGCAGTCGTTGTCGAGGTCGTCGCAGAGGGCCACGGCCTCGTCGCCCTGGGGGTTCACGGTGAGGTCGGTGTCGTCGCAGTCGGAGTCGTTGTGCACGACGCCCGCGAGGGTCTCGCCGCAGGTGGAGACGGGCGCGTTCGGATCGCCGTAGGTGTCGCCGTCGGCGTCGGTGTACTGGAGCTCCACCACGCCTTCGTCGATCTCGCCGTCGCAGTTGTTGTCCACGCCGTCGCAGATCTCGGAGGCGCCGGGGAAGACGGCGGCGTTCTTGTCGTCGCAATCTTCATTCACCGGGTAGCGGTCGTCGTCAGCATCCTCGGCGAGATCGACGATGGGGTCTTCGGCACAGGCGGCGAAAAGCGCGAGGAGGAGGAGGGTCATGGGCGGGAGGGTAGCACAGCCGGACCGGCTTCAGCGCAGGCCCGAGCGCTCCACCGCCGCCAACTCCGCCAGCCGCCGCACCAGCGCCGCCACCTGCCCGCTCTCGATGGCCACGATGAGGTGCCCCTCCATGAAGCGGTCCACCCGAACGTGGGCGGTGAGCGCCTTGCGCACGGCCTCGAGGTCGGCGCTGGCCACGCCACGCCCCTTCACCAGCTCGGACCCTTCCAGCGTCTGGGTCCAGGCCCCCCAGTCGAACGACAGGGCGAGCCCGCAGTCGTACAGCGCCTCCACGAACCCGTGCAGGCCGGGCTGGAGCGCGAGGTAGCCCCCCACCTCCACGTGGGCGGGCCGACGGTCGAGCTCGGGCAGGAACGCGATCACGGGGCCCGCCTCCGAGGCGGCCCAGGCCCGGCTCACGCGCCGCCCGGCAGGCCCTGCCGCGAGGGCGTGGTCGTGAACGACTCGCCGCCCACATCCACGTAAAGCTCCCCCTCGTTCACCGACACCGACATCGTCGAGCGCCGCTCCACCTTCGCAGCCACCGCCTCGACGAAGCGCCGATCGAGCCCCACGATCGTGATGCGCTCGGGCGCGTGCACCTTCTGCCCGGCGAGGTTGCGGAGGTACACCGGCAGCTCCTTGTGGCAGTACACCACTACCCGCTCGGAGGCCTTGCTGGCCTTGTGCAGGCGCGGCGCGTCGGGCGTGCCCACCTCGATCCAGGCGAGCAGCTGCCCCGTGAGGTCGCGCACCCACAGGGCCGGCTCCTCCGTGACGCTCAACCCCTGCGTGAACGTGAGCCCCTCGGTGAACTCGAGCGCGTAGGCGAGCACGCGCGTGACCATGTAGGCCTCGCTCTCCGAGGGGTGGCGCGCCACCTTCAGCGTGACGTTCTCGTACACCCCCCGGTCCACGTCGGAGAGGGAGAGTTCGAACACATGCTGGGTGGAGGTCTGCGCCATGGGCGGCGCTCTATTCGGGTGGACGCCCGGGCGCGCCCCGCCTACGCTGCGGAGCTCCCAGCCCCGAGACGCCATGCCCCTCGCCGCCACCCTCGCCTTCCTCCCCTCCCCCCGGCAGGCCACTGCCGTGGTGCGCCTGACGGTGCCACGCGGCCAGATCCAGGAGGTGATGGGCCCCGCCATCGGCGAGGTGTTCCAGGCGCTCGCCGCCCAGGGCCTCAAGCCGGCTGGGCCGCTGTTCTCCTACCACCTGCGCATGGACCCGGCGGTCTTCGACCTCGAAGTGGGCGTGCCGGTCGGGCCCGGCTTCGAGCCGCAGGGCCGCGTGGTGGCGAGCGAGCTGCCGGCGGTCGAGGTGGCCCGCGCGGTGCACGAAGGCGGGTACGAAGGCCTCGGCCCGAGCTGGGGGGAGTTCCGCGCCCGCCTGGAAGCGCAGGGCATCCCCCGCACCGAGGGCCTCTGGGAGTCCTACGCCCGCGGTCCGGAGTCCTCCTCCGACCCCGCCGAGTGGCGCACCGAGCTGAACCAGCCCCTCGCCCGATAGCGGCCCCCCTGGCGGCGCCGAGCCGCGCGGCAGGCTCCGGAGCCCCCGAGGTGGGTCACGGCGCGGCTCCCGACCCGGGCCGCAGGCCCGCCCGCACCGAATAGTCGCCGAGCACCAGCGCATCCGCAGCGTGGTGGCGGAAGGCGCGCACCGCATCCGACGGCGTCACCACGGCGAAACCGTCGGGGCCGACGAGCAGCTCGGGCACACCCACGTCGAGCACGTCGGGGCCGCACCAGCCTGGCGGAGGCGCCGCGCGCCCCGGACGAAAGCGCACACGCGGACCCAACGGCACCTCGAGGAACGCCGCCGGCCCCGAGGCCCACACCACGCTCCCGCCCCCCGCCAGCACGGCGCGCGCGAAGGCTTCGGGGTTCTCGGTGCGCGCCCGCGGCAGCTCGGCGTTCGAGAGCGCGCGGTAGGCGGCGAGGTCGTCGAAGCCGGGGCCCCAGAGGGCCGGACCGTCGGGGAGCACGAGCGGGGGAAGGTGGACGAAAGCCGCGCCGAGCGCGAGACCGGCCGCGTGGGGGAGCGCCCACGCCGCCCGGCGCGCCAACGCCACCCGGGAGGCCTCCGGGGCCACCTCGGCCCAGCCGGCCGCGGGCAGGCGCGACCGCGCCAGCGCCGCCGGCAGC
>CAISIK010000096.1 GCA_903885375.1 uncultured Pseudomonadota bacterium | reverse complement strand
GCACGCGGGCCGCGAGCTCGAGCCAGGCGGGATCGCCGGTGTACTGGCCGAGGGTAGCGGCGGCATCGGCCACGGCCGCCTGCTCCTCGAGGAGGCCCACCACGCCGCCGCGGGTGCGGTGCACGCCGCCGTCGGCGTCGATGAGGTGGTCGCGCACGTGCGCCATGGCGGTCTCGGCGAGCACGGCGAGGCCTGGTCGGTTCCACACGCAGGCCGCCCGCACGAGCGAGACGGCCAGCTGGGCGTTCCAACCCGCCACCACCGTGTTGTCGACCGGCGGGGGCGAGGTGCGCGGCTCCGTGTGGTAGTAGCGCTCGTCGGCATCCATGGACCCGCCGAAGGCGCCCACGTCGTCGCGCCAGAGCCAGCGCAAGAGCCAGGCCATGGTGCGCTCGGCAGCCGGGCGGTGCCGGCCCGTTCGCAGGTAGAGCCGCAAGAGCCGCGCCTGGTCCTCCCCCAGCTTCTCGTAGTGCACCTCGCCCCAGTCATCCTGGGTGGCGTAGCGGAAGAAGCCGCCCTCCACCGGATCGTGCAGCCCCTTCTCGGCCATGGCGTCGAGCGTGCGGGTGAGCATGGTCGAGGCCTCCTCGTGGCCGAGGGCGGCGCGGTCGGCCAGCCAGTCGAGCACGCCGGGGTGGGGGAACTTCTCCAGCTCCCCGAAGCCGGCGTGCCACGGGTCCCAGGCCTTCTTCACCGCGGCCCACACGGCCTCCACGGAGGCGCTCGCGTCGACCAGCTCGCCCGCCGGCAGCTCGCCGAGCACCCATCGCTGACCGGGCTGCGAGCAGCTCTCCAGGAGCGAGATCAGCTCGTGGGCAGGCATGTACAGCCGCCCCACCAGCACATCCCCCGTGGTGTCGAGGATGGCGCAGCTCGGCCAGCCGCCCTGGTTGTAGCGGTCGTTGAGGTCGGGCCGGTGGTCGTTGTCCACCCGGATGGCCACGAAACGTTCGCGGATGAGACGGGCCACGCGGGGGTCGGTGTAGGTGCCCTCGTCCATCACGTGGCACCAGTGGCACCAGGTGGCGCCGATGTGCAGGAGCACCGGCTTCCCCTCGGCGCGCGCCTGGGCGAAGGCGGCCTCTCCCCAGGGCTGCCACTCGAAGTCGGGGGAGGTCATGGTCGTTCCTTTAGCGGGCGCCAGCCCGTGGTCAGCGTGAGCACCCAGGCCTGGGCCGGGAGAAGTCGGAGTCCCTTCACCACCTGTACTTCCTGCCGCTCGAGGCCCGAGCCGGGACCACCGAGCAGGAAGTCGAGCACGGGGAGCTGGGTAGGCAGGAGCTCCACGTAGCGGCCGGACACGGGCGCTCCGGCCGGGTCGGGACGGAGGCCGAGGTGGCCCCGCGGCCCCCGGAAGAGGTGGCCGCGCACGGCCGCCGCGATGCCGGGACGCGGCCCCAGCCAGCCCTCCGCCTCGCCGGTGAGCGCGTGGGTGTCGTACAGGAACACCCCGGCGGCCTCCGGGCGGGTCAGTCGAGGTCGCACGCGGCCTCCAGCATGTCGACCAGCGGCTGGAGACGGTCGTGCATCTCGTGGTGTTCGGGGTCGGTGCCGAGGCGGCACACGAAGAGTTCGTCCACGGTGGTGAGCCCGCCCGAGAGCGTGGTCATGAGCCCGAGGGCCTGCGCCGTTTCCACGTGGGAGCGCCACGCGCCGGGGCTCTGCGGGGGGCAGAGGTGCCAACCGCGCTGCCGCGCGAGGCGGTTCAGGAGCATCGGCCAGGGCAGCTCCCGGCGGCGGGGGAGCTCCACGAGGAGGCTCTGGCCCTGCAGGCGGAGGCGCAGGCTGCGCCGCCGGTGGAGGAGCCCCGCGGCCACGAGCAGCGCGAAGGCGGGCACGGCGCGTACGGCCCGCAGGCGGAGGCTGAGCATGTCGGGGATGTTGCGCGGGGGCGGGTCGCTGGGCGCGAAGCAACCGCCGTGCACGGTGAGGCGGCCGTCGAGCGGACCCGGCGGGCGCACGCCGGCGGGGTTCTGCACCACGCTCCGCCAGACCTGGTGCACCCACGCCACGCCCTCGGCGAGCTGGGCGAGGCTTCCGGGGAAGGCGAGCGCGAGGTCCCGGTCGGTGAGGTGGTCGAGGAAGGGGCCCGTTCCCGCAGGGAGCGGCTCGCCTGCGCTGCCGGCCACCGGCACGGACTGCAGGCTCCGCCCGAACAGCAGGCGCGGCAGCACCCGCTCGGGCGCTTCGTTGCCAAAGAGCCGACGCCCCCACCGCGCGCACCGCCTCGCCTCCGACCCGGGCGCATCGGGCGCCGCGAGCCAGACGCGGAAGTCGGGGTCGCTCAGCGCCACGGAAACCACGCTGTCCGCGAGGTCGGCCCTGTCCAGTGCGCCACGCGTGACCACGAGGCTCTCGCCGCGCCGTTCGGCATCCCCGCGGCGGATGGCGAGGGCCACGTAGGCGCCGAGGCCGGCGTCGGCGGCGCCCGCCTCGTCGAGGAGGCCGCGCAGGGTGGAGAGGCGCAGCTCGCCGGCCTCGAGCAACCCGCGCAGCACGAAGGCGTAGAGGTCGAGGCTGTCGTCGCCGGGTTGGGGTTCGAGGCTGGTGCGCCGGGCGGCGGCGGGCGGGCCGAACGAAAGCGACAGCTGCACCCCGGCGGGGGCGCGGGGCCGGTGCTTGCGGGCGCCCTCGAGGAGGCGCATGACGGCGCGCGCATCGCGCCGCGCGAGGGCTTCCGACAGGCTCACGCCCGCGTCGAGGAGCGCGGCGGCCACGGTGTCGATGTCGGGAGGCGGGGTGGTGCCGAGCACGGGGTGCGCGGCCACGGTGGCGCCGAGCCACAGGCCGCGGCGGCTGCCGCCGAACACGTACTCCAGCCCGAGCCGCGTGAGGTGGAGCTCGGGTGTGCTGGACAGGAGCCCGAGCCACTCGGCCTGGCCGAGGTAGGCGCGCACCACGCGCCCTTCGAGATCGAGCTGCCGGGCGAGCCCGGGCGCGCGCCGGGTTCCGGCCGCGATCGCCTCCAGGAGTCGAAGGAGTCGACGCGGGTTGCCGAGCGCGGGCGGGGCGCGGGTCTCCATGCCGGCGCCGTTAACGCCGCCCGCTCCTTTCTGACGTTCTACTCTTGACATGACAAGAGCTCCCCGGTAGCCTTGCTCTTGTGAACCCCATTGCACGCAACCTCGAAGTCTGGCGGTCCCGTCAGGGCACCACCTTCGACCGCGATCAGGCGTTCACCGAAGCCGCCATCCGCGGCCGCACGGCCCGCCGGGTGCGCACGAACCTCCGCCGGCTCGAGCCCGTGGCCATGCTCACCCCGCGGTGGACGGCCCCCCAGGGCTTCCTCGAAGACCTCGCCCTCGACCTCGCCGTCGGCGAGCCCGCCGTGGGCTGCCGCACCGTGTCCTTCCGGCCGCTGCTCGGGCGCGCGCCCGCCGAGGCGTGGAACTTCCTCCTTCGCGTGCTGGCCGACCTCGCCGGCGCCAGTTGGCAGACCCGCCCGCTCCCCCTCGTGGTGGACCGTCGCGGCTTCTACAACGCCGCCGAGATGCTGCTCGACGAGGCCCACGAGGAGTCGCCCTACCCGGTGGCCCTGCTCGGCCACTCCTGCGAGCACCTCCCGGTCGAGGTCCTCGAAGACCTCGCGCTCGTGTGGGCCCGCTACGCCGAGCGCGCGCGTGAGGCGCGGCGCTGCACCGTGCTGCTCGCCGGCTCGGTGGACTCTCCCGCCCTCGATGTGGGCGGCGCCGTGCGCGTGGACCTCTGCGACTTCGGCGAGGCCGAGGCCGCCGCCTCGCTCGTGATGCACGTGGGCGCCATCCCGCCGCGGCTCCTCGAGCGCGCCGCCCGCTTCAGCGGCGGTGTTCCCGCCTTCGTGGATGCGCTCGGCCAGGGCGCGGGCAAGGCGGCCTTCCCGAGCCTGCCCGAAGACATGCTCCGCATGATGGGCCCCGTGGGCGACGATCTGCGCGCCTCCCTGCAAACGGCGCTCACCAACCCCGACGCCGCCGAGCGCCTCTACCAGCTCATGCCGGGCGAGCCGCTCATCGAGGAGCCCGCCATCGACCGCGAGCTGCTCATGGCCGGGCTCCTCCGCCGGGCGCGCGGCGTGGGGGAATCCCGCGTGGAGCTGCGCACGCCCGCCATCACCGTGGCATTATAGGGTTCACGCGCACCTCGGGGGTCGCACCCTCGCCTGGCCCTCCCGGGCCGTTCGATGGGAGCCGCGGGTTAGGCTGCTGCCGTCCCGGAGCCTGCGTTGTCTTCCGCGCCTTTCGTGCTGTGCATCCTCGATGGGGTGGGGTGGGGCCGGCGCGATGGGAGCGATGCCGTCTTCCTCGCCGACACGCCGGCGCTCGATGGGCTCATGTCCCGCTACCCGTGGCGCCTCCTCAACGCCCACGGGCTGGCGGTGGGCCTGCCCAGCGATGCCGACATGGGCAACAGCGAGGTGGGGCACAACGCGATGGGCGCGGGGCGCATCATCGAGCAGGGCGCGAGCCTCGTGGAGCGGGCCATCGCCACCGGTGCCATCTTCGCCACGCCCGCGTGGGCCGACCTGTTGCGCGGGCGCACCCTTCACCTCCTCGGCCTCGTGTCCGACGGTGGCGTGCACAGCCACGTGAACCACCTCCGCGCGCTCGTGCAGCGGGCGGTGGCCGACGGCCACCGCCGCATCCGGGTGCACGTCCTCACCGATGGGCGCGATGTTTCGGGGCGGTCGGCGCTGCAGTGGGTCACCCCGCTCGAGGCGGAGTTCGCGGCGCTCCGCGCCGCGGGCGCCGACGTGCGCATCGCCTCCGGCGGCGGTCGCATGGCCATCACGATGGACCGTTACGAGGCCGACTGGAGCATGGTGGCGCGCGGCTGGGCCTGCCATGTGCGCGGGGAGGGCCGCCCCTTCGGGAGCGCCACCGAGGCCATCCAGGTGCTCTACGCCGAGCAGCCCGACAAGGACGACCAGTGGCTGCCCCCCTTCGTGATCGTCGAGGAGGGCGCGCCGGTGGGGCGCATCGAGGAGGGCGACAGCATCGTCTTCTTCAACTTCCGCGGCGACCGGGCCATCGAGATCACCCGCGCCTTCGAGGAGGGCGAGTCGTTTACGGGTTTCGACCGCGGCGACCGCCCGCACGTCACCTACGCCGGCATGATGCAGTACGACGGCGATCTCATGCTCCCCCGGCGTTTCCTCGTGGAGCCGCCGGCCATCGACCGTACGGTGGGCGAGTTCCTCGTGGCGGCCGGGCTCCGCACCTACGCCGTGTCCGAAACGCAGAAGTTCGGGCACGTCACCTACTTCTTCAACGGCAACCGCAGCGGCCGGTTCAGCGACGCGCTCGAGACCTGGGCGGAGGTGGAGTCCGACCGCGTGCCCTTCGACGAGCTCCCCGAGATGAAGGCCAGCGCCGTCACCGATCTCGCCTGCGCGGCCCTGCGGGCGGGCGGGGTGGACCATGTGCGCCTCAACCTCGCCAACGGCGACATGGTGGGCCACACCGGCGACCTCGCCGCCACCGTGAAGGCGGTGGAGTGTGTGGATGCCTGCGTCGGTCGGCTCGCCGCCGCCTGCGCCGAGGTGGGCGCCATCCTGCTCGTGACCGCCGACCACGGCAACGCCGACCAGATGGTGGAGCTCGACAAGGCAGGCGCCCCCATCCTCGCCGGGGGCCTCCCCAAGCCGCGCACCAGCCACTCGCTCAACCCCGTGCCCTTCCTGCTGGTGGACCCCGCCGGCCGCTGGGCGCTCAGCGACCTTCCCGACGCCGGCATCGCCAACATCGGCGCCACCCTGCTCGTCCTCGCGGGGCTCACGCCGCCCGCCGACTACCTCCCTCCCCTGGTGCACCGTGTGGGTTGATCTGCGCTCCGACACCCTGACCCGGCCCACCGCGGCCATGCGGCGCGCGATGGCCGAGGCCGAGGTCGGCGACGACGTCTTCGGCGAGGACCCCACCGTGAACCGCCTCGAGGCCCGCGTGGCCGAGCGGCTCGGCAAGGAGTTCGCGCTTTTTGTGCCCTCCGGCACGATGGCCAACCAGGTCGCCTTCCGGTTGCTGAGCACCCCGGGCGACGAGGTGCTCCTGCACGAGGATGCCCACCCCTTCCACTACGAGGCCGGCGGCGCCGCGGTGATCAGCGGCGTCACGCTCCGGTTGCTCCCCGGCGAGCGCGGCCGGATGGGCCTCGACACGGTGCGGGCGGCCATGCGGGCGCCCAACGTGCACCACGCCCCGGCCGCGCTCCTGAGCGTGGAGAACACCGCCAACCGCGGCGGCGGCACCGTGCTGCCGGCCGCGTACTGCGCGGAGCTCTGCGCGGTGGCCCACGAGGCCGGCCTCCACACCCACCTCGATGGCGCCCGGCTGTGGAACGCCCACGTCCAGAGTGGCGCCTCGCTCCACGAGCTGGCGGCCGGCTTCGACGTGGTGAACGTGTGCATGAGCAAGGGCCTCGGCGCGCCCGTGGGCTCGCTGCTCGCGGGCCCTCGCGCCCTCGCGGAGCGCGCCCGCCGCGTGCGCAAGATGCTCGGCGGGGGCATGCGCCAGGTGGGCGTGCTCGCCGCCGCCGCCGAACACGCGCTCGACCATCACGTGGCCCGCCTCGCCGACGATCACGCCCGGGCCCGCCAGCTCTGGGAGGCGCTCCAGGCCGCCGGCTACGCCGTGGAGGCCGCCCCCGACACCAACATCGTGTACGTGCGCGTACCCGAGGCGCCCGCCTTCTCGCAGCGCCTCGCCGCGCGCGGCATCGGCGCCATCGCCCTCGCGCACGACCGCATCCGCTTCGTCACCCACCTCGATGTGGACGATGCCGGCATCGCCACCACGATCGGGGTCTTGCGGGAGCTCGCGGGCTGATCCGCACGGGAGCGGCGCCAGGTCCCGCGGCCTCCGCCCCGGCCGCGCCGCGATGCGGGGCGGTGCCCGGCACCCCCGCGACCGGTCGCGCCGCATCGCCCTTGCCGCTTTCCGGTTAGCGGCCCCCCATGCGGTTCGTGGACGAAGTCGAGATCGAGGTGCAATCCGGTCGGGGTGGGCGAGGCAGCTCGTCGATGCGGCGCGAGAAGTACGTGGAGCATGGCGGGCCCGATGGTGGCGATGGCGGCCGCGGTGGGCACGTCATCTTCCGCGCCGATGCCCAGCTGGGCTCGCTCCTCGACCTGCGGGGGCGCGCGCTCTGGAAGGCCGGCGATGGCACCCACGGCGGGGCCCGCAACAAGACCGGCGCCGACGGCGAGGACCTCGTGGTGCGGGTGCCCGTGGGCACGCTCGTGCGCGACAACGTCGAGGACATCACGCTCTGCGAGCTGCTCACCGACGGCGAGGAGCGCATCGTGGTGGAGGGTGGCAAGTCCGGCCTCGGCAACATGCACTTCAAGACCGCCACCAACCGCGCGCCGCGCGAGACCACCCCGGGCGGCGCCGGCGTGCTGCGGCGGGTGGGCCTGGAGCTCAAGCTGGTGGCCGACGTGGGGCTTCTCGGCTTCCCGAACGCCGGGAAGAGCACGCTCATCTCGGTCATCTCGGCGGCCCGGCCCAAGATCGCCGACTACCCCTTCACCACGCTCGTCCCCAACCTCGGCGTGGTGGCGGCCGACGACATCGGCGGCAGCTTCGTGGTGGCCGACATCCCCGGCCTCATCGAGGGCGCCGCGGAGGGCCGCGGCCTCGGCCTGCAGTTCCTGCGCCACGTGGAGCGCACCCGCATGCTCCTGCACCTCGTGGCGCTCGACGAGGAGGAGCCCAAGCCCGTGCGCCGCTGGCAGATCCTGCGCGATGAGCTCCGCCGCTACGACACCGACCTGCTCGACCGCCCCGAGGTGATCGTGCTCACGAAGTCCGACGCTGTCGATCCGAAGCTCGTCACCGCCACGCGGAAGGCCTTTGCGAAGGTGGGGGTGACCGAGGTGCACGTGATCAGCGCCGCCACGCGACAGGGGGTCGCCACCCTCATACAGTCGGTGTGGACGCAACTCCGTGCTCTTGCTGCTTCCCCTCCTGCTGGCGTGTAACGAAAGCGGCCCGGTCGCCCAGCCGCCCGAGGTGTTCCCGGAGGCGGCCGATCGCACCACGTTCGCCAGCGCCGAGGCGCTCGGCGCCTACGTGATGGAGGCCCACAGCGAGGTCACGACCACGCGCGGGGAGGGGCCGCCTGGCGTGGTTTCGGAGGTCACGCGGCTGCGCTGGCAGTCGGAGGACCAGTGGCAGTGGCTCAAGGTGCGCGATGGCCTGCCCGTGGCGGAGGTGCGCGTGTGGGAGGGCGTGGCGTGGCGTCGCTCGGGCGAGGGCGAGTTCCGTCGGCAGGCGGATGTGGCCAGCGCCCGGGCCGACCTCACGCTGTCGGGTGATCCCTGGTCGGGCGCGCTCGGCACCGCGGCCGCCCGGGTGGAGTACCGCGAGGCCGTGGAGGAGGACATCGAGGGCCGCAAGGTGTGGCGCTACCGCCTCGCCCTCCGCGCGAACGACACGCCCGGCCGGAAGACCCGCGATGTCACCCGGGTTGAAGGGCAGGTGTGGATCGATCAGGAAACGGCCGTGCGGCTCGCGGGAGAGCTCACGGTGGAGACGACCTTCCGCTCGCAGCGAAAGAGCACGCAGCTGCGCTTCGCCGTGACCAATCTGGGCGGCAAGGCGGGAGTGGAGCCGCCACCTTCCGAGGTCCGGCCTTGAACCGCGGCCCCGCCCCCGCTACACTCCGGCCGTTGCCCGCTTGCCTCGCCGCCCTCGCCCTCTGCTTCGCGCCTGCGGCGCAGGCTTGCCCGGTCGAGGTGATCGAGGCGCGCATCGGCGCGGAGGCCGCACAGGCCGGCGAGGCCGATGCCTCCCATGCGGCGCGCAGCCCGGAGCTCCTCCGGGGCGCCTCCGCCTTCGCCACGGCCCAGGCGGCCCGGCAGGTGATCAGCGTGGGCCGCGACTGGCAGTTCACCGGCCAGGTCGTGGCGAACCCGGAGGATCCCCCCGAAGGTGTGGCCACGCCCTACCGGGTGCAGGCCAACGGCGGGCCGGCGATCGTGGCCACCGAACTTCTCGAGGAGCTGGTCCTCGGCGGCCATGCGAGCGCCACGCTCTCGCTGGCCGGTCGACTGATGAAACAACCGGATGGGGGCCAGCTCGTGGTCCTCACCTCCTGGCGCGTGATCAACTTGTGAGGATGCATGAACGGATCAACTGAACTGGCGATCGCCGCCGCGGAGGCCATCGCGGCCCGCAAGGGTGAGGACATCGTGATCCTCGACATGAGCGGCATCTCGTCGTACTGCGATGCGTTCGTCGTGTGCCATGCCACCAACCGTCGGCAGGTCCGTGCCATCGCCGAAGGCGTGGTGGAGGACCTGAAGGTGAAGGGCCACCGCACCGTGGGCGTGGAAGGGCTCGATGCCTCGCGCTGGGTGCTCATCGACTTCGGCGATGTCATCGTGCACGTGTTCGACGAGCCGATGCGCGGGTTCTACGACCTCGAGTCGTTGTGGAGCGACTCGCCGCGGATCGAGAAGGCCGGGCTCACGGCCCCCGCGCGCCCGAAGGCGCAGCCGCGCCCCGCCGCCACGCCGTAGGCAGCGCGTGGACATCGTGGTGGTGACCGGCGGCGGCCGGGCGCCGGTCTGGGTCGGCGCGGCCTGCGAGGACTGGGGCAAGCGGATCAGCCACACCTTCCCCTTCAAGCAGGTGGATCGCCTGCCGAAGCTCACCGGCCGGGCGCGGGTCGTCGCGCTCGATGAACGCGGCGAGGAGCGCGACAGCGCCGGGTTCGCCGAGCTCCTCGAAGCCGGCGTGCGCGCCGCCGCCCACCCGCTCATCTTCGTGATCGGCGGGCCCTACGGCCTCGATGACGAAACGAAGGCCGCCGCCTGGAAGACCATCCGCCTCTCGCGGCTGGTGCTCAACCATGCCGTGGCGCGGGTGGTGCTCGTGGAGCAGCTCTACCGGGCATGCGCCATCCGCAGCGGCAGTCCCTACCACCACGGGGATTGACGCTTCCGCGGGCGTGTGCAGCTTCGCGCGCCGTGCTCGATCTCATCGCCGAGTCGCGTTGCCTGGGGTGCGATTGCGCCTCGCCGGCGTCGTTGTGCGCCGAGTGCGCCGCCGAGCTCGAGGCGCCGCTGCGCGCGCTGCCCACCCGCCACACGCTCCTCACCCACGCCGTGGCCCTCGGGGCCTACGCGGGCCCCATCGGCACCCTCGTGCGGCGCGCCAAGTTCCAGCACGACCTCCGCGCGGTGGGCCTCCTCTGCCGGTCGCTCGATGCGGCGCTGGCCGTCGGCGTGCCGGCGCTGCCCGATGCGGTGGTTCCGGTGCCCACCACGCCGTGGCGCGTGGCCGCCCGCGGCTTCCACCTCCCCGACCGCCTCGCCGCGATCGCGGCGCCGCACTTCGGGGCCCCCGTGGTGCGCCCGCTCCGGCGGCGCTGGGGGCCCGCCCAGGCGGGCCGCACCTACGGCGCGCGCCTCCTCGCGGGCGATGGCCTGTTCTCGCTGGCGCACCCCGTGGCCGGGCATGTGCTCCTCGTGGATGACGTGGTCACCAGCGGCACCAGCGTGCACGCAGCAGCCGCCGAGCTCCTCGCGGCGGGCGCGAGCGCCGTTTCCCTGGTCGTGCTCGGGGCCGCCGGGCCGCTGCGGCGCGTGCCCGTCGGGATTTCTTGACATCGTCCGAAATTGCGTGACCCCCCGCGTGCGTATTCTTCCTCAAGGACGGAAAAAACGGGTCGATTCAGGCCCCATGGATGAATGGCGCGAAAGTTGCAGTACATCCTACCGAGCCTGGGAGGCGTCCATGACCCAAACGATCGACACGAACCTCGGTGACCTCATCTCCAAGTTCTACGAGCACTTCCTCGCAGCCTACGGAGACGAGGAGCTGGCGAGCGTGGCCACCGCCGCGGTCATCAACGACCTCATCGGTCAAGCGCCCGCGAAGTCGCGCGAAGCGGCGGCGTAGGCACCTCGGAGACACCGCCGCTGGATGGGCTGGGGAGGCTCATCCGGCGGCGGCTTCCGCCTCGCGGCCGGCGCCTTGGGGCTACCGGCCCTTCTGGCGGAGCGCCTTCACGCCGGGCAGGTCCTTGCCTTCGATGAGCTCGAGGCTGGCGCCGCCGCCGGTGCTCACGTGGCTGAACTTGTCGGCGAGCCCGAACTGGGCGGCGGCCGCGGCGCTGTCGCCGCCGCCGATCACGGTGTAGGCGCCGGTGTTGGCGGCCACGGCTTCGGCCACGCCGCGCGTGCCGGCGGCGTAGGTCTCGTTCTCGAACACGCCCATCGGGCCGTTCCAGAACACGGTCTTCGCCGCGGCGATCACGCCGGCGTAGGCGCGCACGGTCTCGGGGCCGATGTCGAGGCCCATCTGGCCGGGGCCGAAGCTCACGCCGGTGTGGGGGGCGGCCTCGCTGTCGATCGCGGTGTTCATCACGTGGTCGATCGGCAGGTGCAGCGCCACGCCCTTCTCGAGGCAACGCTCGATGAGGCGGGTGGCGAGCGGGAGCTTGTCGGCCTCCACCCGTGAGGCCGCCACATCCTGGCCCTTGGCCTTGAGGAAGGTGTAGGCCATCGCGCCGCCGATGAGGAGCGCATCCACGCGGCTGAGCAGCGCCTCGATGACGGCGATCTTGTCGCTCACCTTGGAGCCGCCGAGGATGCCCACGTAGGGCCGCGCGGCGCCCTGCATGCAGCGACCGAGCGCTTCGAGCTCCTTGGCCACCAGGAGGCCGGCGCCCGCCGTTTCGAAGTGGCTCACCACCGCCGCGATGCTCGTTTCCGCGCGGTGCATCGCGCCGAAGGCATCGTTGACGTACACGTCCGCGAGGCGCGCGAGGGACTTGGCGAACTCCTCGTCGCCCCCCTTCTCGCCCGGGTGGAAGCGGAGGTTCTCGAGCATCATCACCCCGCCGGGGATGAGCTCCTTCGTCATGCCCTCCACGTCATCGCCCACGATGTCGTGGGCGAAGAGCACGTCGTCGTCGATGAGCGCCGCGAGGCGGGCGGCGGCGGGCTCGAGGGAGAGCGCCGGATCGACCACGCCGTTGGGCCGGCCGAGGTGGCTGGCGATGATGACCCGGCAGCCCTGCTCACGCAGCGCGCGGATGGTGGGGAGCGCCGCCACGATGCGGTTGTCATCGGTGATGCGCCCGCCCGACATGGGCACGTTGAAGTCCACGCGGAGCAACACGCGGCGGTTCGCCACATCGAGCTCGGCGAGGGTGAGGACCTTGCTCATGTCAGCTGGCCTTCGCGATCTTGCGGCAGAGATCGACCATGCGGTTGGAGAAGCCCCACTCGTTGTCGTACCAGGCCATGACCTTCGCCATGTTGGTGCCGATCACCTGGGTGAGCTGGAGGTCGACGATGCTGGAGTGGGGGTCGCCGTTGAGGTCGAGCGAGACGAGCGGCGCGTCGTAGCAGGCCAGCACGCCCTTCATGGGGCCGTTGGCGGCCGCCACCAGCGCGGCGTTGATGGCCTCCCTGGTGACCGGCTTCTCGGTATTGAACACGAGGTCGACCACGCTCACGTTCGGGGTGGGCACGCGCACGGCGAGGCCGTTGAGCTTGCCCTTGAGCTCGGGGAGCACGAGGCCCACGGCCTTCGCGGCGCCGGTGCTGGTGGGCACCATGGAGAGCGCGGCCGCGCGGGCGCGGCGCATGTCGCCCTTCTTGTGGGGCGCGTCGAGCAGGTTCTGATCCATCGTGTAGCTGTGGATCGTGGTCATCAGCCCCTGGGTGATGCCGAAGGTGTCGTTGAGCACCTTGGCGAAGGGGGAGAGGCAGTTGGTGGTGCAGCTGGCGTTGCTGATGATGCGGTGCTTCGACAGGTCGAGCTTGTCGTCGTTCACGCCGAGGCACACGGTGATGTCCTCGCCTTCGGCGGGCGCGGAGATGATCACGCGGCCGGCGCCGGCATCGAGGTGGAGCTGGGCCTTCTCGCGCTTGGTGAAGGCACCCGTGCACTCGAGCACCACATCGATCTTGAGGTCCTTCCAGGGGAGCTTCGCGGGGTCCTTCTCGGCGGTGACGGGCACCGACTTGCCGTTCACGATGAGGCCCGCGGCGTCGTGGCCCACGCTCACGGCCCACTTGCCGTGCACGCTGTCGTGCGCGAGCAGGTGCGCGAGCTGGTCGGCGCTGGTGAGATCATTGATGTGCACGATCTCCACGTCGGCATCGCCGAACGCCGAGCGAAACACACACCTGCCGATGCGACCGAACCCGTTGATGGCGACGCGGATGCCCATGGCCAAGCTCCTTGAGTGGCGGGCGGGCTATCACGAATCGGGCGGGGAGGCCGGCGGTGCGCGGCCTACTCCCCCACGAGCCCCTCCGGCCAGGCGGGCCACCCCCAGCCGTCCTTGCCGGGCTCGGGGCGCTCCCCGGTGACCCAGCCGTACAACGCCTGCGCCACCGAGCCGTTCACCATCGGGGGCAGCTCGGGGCTGCCCACCACGGGCTTGCCCCAGAGCGCCACGAAGGCGTCCTTCTCGGCGAAGCTCTCGCCGGCGTGCCGGCCGGGAACGACGGTGTTGTAGCCCACACCGTCCCGCGGGAAGAGGTTCACGGTGCCGGCGCGGTCGGTGTCGTAGAGGTGCGCGAGCTGCACCACGGCGTCGGGGCGCGTGGAGTAGCGCGACACCTCGCGCCACTCGGCTTCGGTGCACCAGGTGGAGGGCGCTTGCCGGTCGGCGGCGAGGCAGCGCTCGCGGAGGCGGGTCGCGGCTTCGAGGGCCGTCGCGGTCGGGGCCTCCCACGGCGCGACCACGGCGAGGTCGAGCAGATCGGCGCCCTCGCTGCCGTACCAGATGCGCTCCCCGTCCCGCTGCAGCGTGCCCGTCGACACCCCGCGCGACCGCGGCCCCATCACCGTGACCACGCCCGCTTCCGGCGTGCACGGCGCCTCGCGCACCACGAGGTAGTCGAGGCTGTCGCCGAGGCGACGGAGCAGCTCGGCCGGCACGTCGATCGTCTTCCCGCCGAGGGTGCGGAGGCTGCGCAGCTCGGCGAGGACGGGCTGACGCGACCACGCCTCGCCCTGGTCCACGAAGAAGTCCATCATGTAGTTGCCGCCCGCGGTGGAGGCCACGACGAGGTCGTGCCCGCGCATGGTGGGCGGCCGCAGCCGGTTCGTGAGCTTCGGCCCCTCGCCTTCGTCGGACGAGATCTTCGCCACCTCGAGCTTCACCCCGTCGCGCGCGAGCCCGTCCACGAACTCGGCCTCCGGCGAGACGATCCAGTGAACGGTGGTGAGGCCGTGGTCGCCCGCCATCCCCCAGAGCACGCGGTCGGCCACGCCGGCCTGCGTGTAGGCCTTCGCCAGCTCGCCGAGCCAATGGTCCAACCGCACGAGCTCGCCGGTGGGGCCGATGATCGCGTCGGCATGTGGCCCCGTGGCGTGGGCGAAGTGGTCGGGCCAGGGGTTGTAGTAGAGCAGGTAGTCGGGCATCGCCTCGGGGTACAGCGCGGCCAGCTCCGCCACCTCACGCTCCACGGCCTGGCGCTCGGCGGCCTGCCCCCACCGGTCGAACCACTCCCACGGGCGATGCTTCACCGCGAGGAGCGGCGCGCGCGCGAGGAGACTGGCCTCCAGCTCCCGGATGCGGGCTTCGTTGCCGGCCCGCCGACGCAGCTCGGCCACGCAGCGCGTGTCGGCAAAGTCGCGCACGTGCTCGCCCACCGCGAGGTTCAGGAACCCGTCGAGGCTGTACCCCGCGGCCTCGTCGTACTGGGCGCCGCAGCTCATCGTGCCGAGGAGGTCGAGGCGCTGGAACATCGACTGCATGCCGGCCGCGGCCGCGAGGTCGGTGAGCTGCAGCGCGTCGTTGCCGTAGAAGTAGAGGGGACGGCCCTGCTGCACGCCATCGAGCACGAAGGACCGGTCCACGAAGTGGAAGTTGGGAATCCCGGTGCCGCCGGCGCCCGCCACGGGCGCGCCCGTCTTCGCGATGGGCAGGTTCCGCACGCTGATCGTGGGCGTGGTGCTGATGCCGTGCCGGGCAAATCCCGGCGACCGGACGATGCCGGAGAGGGTGGGGAGGGGAGGCCGCGCCCCCGTGGAGGCGGCAACCTCCAGGTACGGCGTCTCGATCGCCGGCCCCGGCATCGTGGAGCGCGCCCGGGGACGGGCCCGGCGCGCCGCCTCGTCGGCTGCCAGCACCGCCTTCAGGTAGGCGCCGTCGGGCTCCACGAGCCCCTGCACGAGGTGGCCCTGCAGGCCATCCACCACCACGTGCACCGCCATGCGCCGGGAGCGGTGCCAACGCAGCCACGCCCACCCCTCCGGGTTGCCCGGCTCCAGGAGCGCCGCGCCGAGCCACTCGCGCAGGTGCTCCTCGCGCCGCACCTGCCGGGCGAAAACGCCGTAGTGCTTGCACACCTCGTCATCCACGAACTCGAGGAGCGAGATCGTGATGGTGGTGAGCGTGCCCTCGTCGCCGAGCATGCGGTCCACACCACCGCGCACCTCCCCGGCTTCGAGGGTGTCGCGGTGGGCCACGAGCAGCTCGCGGAGGATGGGGCGCGCGCGCTCGGCGCGGGTGGTCAGCTCGCTGTCGTCGGCATCGCAGGCGAGTCGGTCGGACACCCCGGCGGCAGCCTCGCGCCCTTGCAGGTAGGCGGCGTCGTAGAGGCGCAGGAGCATCGCGGCCTGGGCGCCGGAGATGCCCCCGCCGCCGCCTTCTTCGGCCGGTGGCG
>CAISIK010000095.1 GCA_903885375.1 uncultured Pseudomonadota bacterium | reverse complement strand
GTCAGGCCGGTGCAGCCAGACCTCGCGGGCAAGTGTCGTGCGGCGCTCTCGCCCCTCGGCGCCTCCCGGTCGAGGTGACGAGCCGGGTGACGGTGCGGGCCGCCCCGACGGAGGCCCGCTTCGGGCCGACGGAGGGGCGGACCGCGCCGGCAGGACCCGACACCAACGCTCCGGGTTGCTCCGAAGCGCCACCATCCGGCCGCCCGAAGCGCCCCCCGCCTCACGGTCGCCGCGTCTTGCCCGGCCGCCTCAGAAGTACCGGATGATTCCCGGCATCCCACCGAGGAGCGCATACAGGTCGAGCACGGCATCGGCATCCGCACAGGGGAGCGACAACCTCAGCGACGTGTAGTTGCCCGCCCGCGACGTCACGCGCTCCTCGCGCGCGCCCAGCACGGCCAGCCCACAGTGCGCCGCGATCGCAGCGGAGACGGCATCCGCCGTACCCTCCGCGCTGCGGACGATCACGTGAAAGCGCTGATCCGAGGGGAAGCTGTGCTGCGATTCGAGGAGCAGTCGGGCGGCGGCGCGGTCCATGCGCGCCAGCCTAAGCACGCGCGCGAAACCGCGCGCCATGCCGATGCGCTATCCTCCGCCGATGCAGCGTCAGCTCACCGCACGTGCCGTCATCGCCGGAATGCTCATCGGCGGGGTGATGTCCCTCTCCAACCTGTACATTTCGCTGAAATCGGGCTGGAGCTTCGGCGTCACCATCACGGCCGGCATCATCGCCTACGGCCTCTTCGCCGGACTCGACAAGTTGAAGGTCACGAAGACCCACTTCGGCCTGCTCGAGAACAACGCCATGCAATCGGTGGCCAGCGCGGCCGGATACATGACGGGCGGCGGCACGGTGGCGGCCATCCCTGCCCTGATGATGATCACGGGCGAGCCGATGGACGGCGTGCAGATGTTCGTGTGGATTTCGGCCATCGCTTTCCTCGGCGTGATCATGGCCATCCCCATGAAGCAGCAGATGATCAACGTCGAGCAGCTGCGGTTCCCCTCGGGCATCGCAGCCGCCGAGACGTTGAAGGCGCTCCACGCCGAGGGGGACTCCGGGGCGGCCCAGGCCCGGATGCTCGGCTGGACCGGTCTCTTCGGGGCCGCGATGATCTTCTTCGTGGAAGCCAAGGCGCGCTGGGTGCCCTTCAACCTGCCCGGCAAGATCACGCTCGGCGACTGGCACCTCCGCGGCCGGCCGCTCACCGACTACACGCTCTACTTCGAGACCTCTCCGCTCATGGTGGCCGCGGGCGCCATCATGGGGTTCCGGGCCGCCATGTCGATGCTCGCCGGCGCCCTGGTGTGCTTCGCCCTGCTGGCCCCCAAGATGTACGGGCTCGGCGTGATCCCCGACGCCCTCGGCTACAAGGCCATCGTGGGCTGGAGCGTGTGGTTCGGCTCCGCCATGATCCTCACGTCGGGGCTGTTGTCCTTCGCGTTCCAGTGGCGCACGGTGGCCCGCGGCATGTCGAGCGTCTTCAAGGCCTTCCAGGGGGCGCCCGCGGAGGAGGACGCGGAAGTGCCGATGAGCTGGTTCTTCATCGGCCTCGCGGTGCTCTCGCCGGTGGTGATCTTCCTGCAGTGGTACCTCTTCGATATCGAGTGGTGGATGGGCGCCATCGCGGTGGTGATGTCTTTCTTCATCGCGATCGTGGCCTGCCGGGCCACCGGCGAGACCGACACCACCCCCACCGGCGCGCTCGGCAAGCTCACGCAGATCAGCTTCGGCGTCCTCGACCCCGGGAGCGCCGTGACCAACCTGATGGCCGCGAACGTGACCGCCGGCGTGGGGCTCCACGCGGCCGACCTGCTTACCGACCTCAAGAGCGGCTACCTGCTGAAGGCCGACCCCCGCCAGCAGTTCTGGGCCCAGTTCTTCGGCGTGATCGCCGGTTCGCTCTTCGTTGTGCCGGCCTTCCGGATCCTCGTGCCCACGGCGGCGGACATCGGCACAGAGCAGTGGCCGGCCCCCGGAGCCCAGACCTGGAAGAGCGTGGCGATCATGATGGCCGACGGCATCCACGCGCTGCACCCGACCGCGCAGGCCGGTCTCGTGCTCGGGGGCGTGCTCGGGGTGGTGCTCGTGCTGCTCGAACGGTTCGTGCCCAACCTGAAGCCCTTCCTGCCCTCCCCCACGGGCTTCGGGCTCGGCTTCACCACCCCCGCCTACAACTCCATGAACATGTTCGTGGGGGCGCTCATCGCCATCCTGCTCGAGCGCACGAAGCCCGAGTTCGCCGAGAAGAGCCTCGTGCCGGCGGCCTCCGGCGTGGTCGCGGGCTGCTCGCTGATGGGGGTGCTCATCGCCGCGCTGTCCATCGCCGGACTGCTCGGGGAATGAGCGCAGGGTGATCCACCACGTCTGGGTGCGGGGGGTTCCTGCGTGGTGCGAGCCGCTCCGGCTGCTCGGCCCGGGGAGCTGGGTGCTCGACGGCAAGAACGCGCGCGCCGACCTCACCACGTTCGCTGCCGCCGACCTCGACGCGCGCCTCCGCGGCATCGGCATCGGGGGCGGGGCCATCGAGGTGACGGTCGACCCGCCGCTCTCGCGTCCCGCCGTCCGCGCGGCCCGCACGACCGACGCCCGCCGACGCCGCGACACCACGCCCGGGTTCACGCGCGCGGGCGTGCGCCTCGACGACGAAGGCCGCTACTCGCTCACGCCTGAAGCCCTCGCGCTCGCGCTCGGCGAGCGAGCCGCCGGCCGCGTGGTGGTCGACGCCGGCTGCGGCGCCGGCGGCAACAGCATCGGCTTCGCACGCGCGGGCTCGCGCGTCGTCGCCATCGAACGCGACGCCACCCGCCTCGCCGCCGCCCGCCACAACGCGCGCCTGTACGGGGTCGAAGCCCGCATCGACTTCCGCCAGGGCGACGCGGTCGCGCTCCTCCCGAAGCTCGCGGGGGACCTGCTGTTCGTCGACCCGCCCTGGGGGGCCGAATGGTCGCGCCTCGGAACCGCCCTCGACGACCTTCCCGCGCTCGGGCCGCTGCTGGCGGCCTCTGCCCGCTTCCCCGAGGTGTGGGCCAAGCTCCCGCCGTCGTTCGACGTGACCGGGCTCCCGAACGCCCGCCCCGAGGCCTGGTATGGAATGGCGAAGGGCGACGAGCGCCGCGTGAAGTTCCTGCTTCTCCGGTGGCGGAACACGCCCCTCGAAGGCTGACGCGGCCGGTCCGGTTCGGGAGCGAGGCGGTGCCGGCCGCGGCTCAGCGCGCCCACACGCGCGCAAGGTCGTCCGGCAAGAGCTTCCGCCACGTCCCCTCCACGATCGAGCGCCCATCGAGCTTGCCGATGGATACCCGGATCAACCGGAGGGTGGGAATCCCCACCGCCGCGGTCATGCGGCGTACCTGCCGGTTCTTGCCCTCGGTGAGCGTGAGCTCGATCCAGGTGGTGGGGATGGACTTCCGGAAGCGCACGGGCGGATCGCGGGGCGGCAGCTCGGGTTGCGGCTCGGGCACCACCACGCGGCAGGGGCGGGTGCGGTGGTCCTTCAGGTCGAGCCCGCCGCGGCGGAGGCGGTCGAGCGCCGCGGGAGCAGGCACGCCATCGACCTGTGCGAGGTAGGTGCGCGGGTGGGCGGTGCTCGGGTCGAGGAGGCGGTTGTTGAACCCGGGCTCGTCGGAGAGCAGGAGGAGCCCCTCGGAGTCCTGGTCGAGCCGGCCGACCGGGTACACCTCCGCCGGGAAGCCGAAGTCGGCGAGCGTACGCTGGCCGGGCTCCTTGCGGGTGAACTGGCAGAGCACCCCGTAGGGCTTGTGGAAGGCGAGGACCATCGCGCGCGAGACGGCCGACGGGACTCGCCCGCACGGCCGGGACGATCAGTCGTCGAGCGGGTTGGGCTGGGGGCCAGCCACGATGCCGACGAGATCGGGGTCGCCGTCGATTTCCGGGCGACTCGCCTTCTCCAGCTTGCGCTCGGTGCGCGCGGCGGCCTTGTCGCGCGCGCGCTCGCTGAGGTTCAACTCGCGTTGGCGCTTGGCCTGCGTGGTGGGGGAACGACCCATGGGAACTCCTTCGCGGGGTGCATATGCCGCCAGCCCGTTTCCCGCTCGCGGCGTCGGGAGCCGGCGGCAAACGGGAGGCGGCGGGAACGAGGTTGGAACGCTGCGATCAAGCGCGGGGCGGGCGACGATGTGCCGGGTCGGCGGTGGCCGGGTCGTACTCCCCGCGCACGAGCCTGCCCTCCGCATCGAACAGGGCGCGGCCGAATCGGCTCCCGCGCGAGAAGGTGACGAGCCACGCCTCCTCGCCCACGCCGCTGAAGTGCTGCACGTGCCAGAGCGCCGGGGAGCCGAACTGGCGCGCCACGGCCTGCTGGATGTGGTCCGGGGTGGCGCCCACGGGCACATCCTCCGCCTGCGCGAGCACGCCCCCGCCCGGGTCCACCACGAGGTCGCGGCTGGTGAGGCGGTCCTTCACCCGCACGCGCCAGGCGTCGCCGTCGGTGTGGCGCTCCACCGCGCTCGCCACGATCTCCCCGCGCGGGTACTCGCGGGCCACGGCGAGGCGCACCGCATCGGGCGCGGCGGCCGTCTGGGAGGGGGCATCGTCCACCGCGTCGTCATCCTCGGCGGCGAAGGCGAACGGAGAGAAGAGCACGGTGAGGAGGGTGGCGGCGTGTCGCGTCCAGGGCTTGGCCATCGGTGGTTCCGGTTGTGGCCGAGAACGTAGTCACGGCGTTCGAGGCACCATGGACACGAACGGTCTCCTGTGGTCGAGGGCTGTCGCGTGCGGGCCGGATACGTGCTCGCGATGGCAAGCTCCCCACCGGCGAAGCGTCCGGCAAAACAACCCCGGCCCCGCATGACGCTCGACGAAACGATGGCCGAGCTGGAGGCCGCAGGCACCGCGCAGGCACGCAAGATCTACGCCCGGCACGGGGCGCACGAGCCCATGTTCGGCACCAGCTTCGCCACGCTGAAGGTCCTGATGAAGCGCATCGACGTGGACCACGAGCTCGCCCTCGCGCTCTGGGACACGGGCAACTTCGATGCCCGCAACCTCGCCATGAAGATCGTGGACTCGAGCCGCATGAGCTCCGATGACCTCGACCGCTGGGCGCGGGAGGCCTCCCCGGCCTTGAGCTGCGGCAGCTACGCGGCGGCCCTGGCCTCCGAGGGGACGCTCGGCGTGGAGAAGGCGATCGCCTGGCGCGCCTCGAACGACGCCAGCCAGAACCTCTGCGCGTGGTCGCTCATCAGCCAGCTCGCCCTGCGCGATGTGACCGCCCCCGACGCCTTCTTCGCCGACCTGATCGAAGCGATCGAGCGCGACATCCACACGGCGCCCAACCTCCTGCGCTCCAACATGAACCGCAGCCTCATCGCCATCGGCTGCCGGAACGAAGCGCTCCGGGCGCTTGCGCTGGCTGCGGCCGATCGGATCGGCCCGGTGGAGGTCGACCACGGCGACACCAGCTGCCAAACGCCGGACGCCCGAAGCTCGATCGAGAAGTCCTGGGCCCACGCGCTCGCCAAAAGATTCGGTTCGCCCGCGGCGCAGGAGCAGAAGCGCGACCTGCCTCGCCGCCGCTGCTGAGCGGGCCGCCCTACTCCACGGTGATCGTGATGCTCGCCGGGGCGAAGTCGGGGAAGGCCTCGTCCATCCCGTCGCCGTCGGCGAAGATGAGGTCAGCCGTCAGCGTCCAGCTTCCGGGCGTGGCGATCGACAGGGTCGGCGTCGTCTCGCCGGTCTGGACCGAGTCGGAGCCGGTCCCGTCGGTCCAGTCCACCTGCAGGTAGCCTTCCGCCTCACCCTCAGTGTGCTTGCTGGGATCGGCCAGCAGGAAGTGGCCGATGGCGATGGACACCGCGATCTCGCCGGCAGGCACGGTGTCGCCATCGTGCGGCGAGACGAACGCCACGGTGGGCGTCTCGGCCTCGGCGGATTCGGCGTCGGTGGAGCCGGCGCAGGCGGAGAGGGCGACGAACAGGAACAAGCGCGCTCCAGGCGGGTGGACGGTGGCGGGGAGCGTAACGCCGGCGTCTGGCGCGGCGGCGGGGCGGAGAGGGTGGGCGCCTCGCCTCCAAAGGCAAGAACCCCCCCGGCCTTGCGACCGGGGGGGTTCGAGATGGCGGAGCGGACGGGACTCGAACCCGCGGCCTCCGGCGTGACAGGCCGGCGTTATAACCGACTTAACTACCGCTCCATGGTCACTCGGGGAAGGGGTGGGCGGAACAGGGCTCGAACCTGCGACCCGGAGCTTGTAAGGCTCCTGCTCTTCCGACTGAGCTATCCGCCCAGGCTTCCCCGGCGGCGACCCACATGTATAGCGGGCTGCGCCTGACGTCAAGGTAGACCCGCATCAGGCGTTCGTCAAGATCGGCTCCACCGCCTGGGCCGGCTCATCGGCCGGCACCTCCCCGGCAGTGGCCCGGGCGCGGAAAATGTCGGTCGGAGCTGCCGCGAGCGCCTGCATCAGCACCTCGTCCATCGTGTCGACCGGCACGATCGTCAACGCCTCGCGCACCGAGAGCGGCACATCACGAAGGTCGCGCACGTTGTCGCGAGGGATGAGCACGCGCTTGATGCGCGCGGCCACCGCTGCGAGGAGCTTCTCCTTCAGCCCGCCGATGGGGCGCACCATGCCGTGGAGCGTGATCTCCCCCGTCATCGCCACATCGCGGCGCACGGGGATGTCGCACACCGCGGAGACCACGGCCGTAGCGAGGCCGATGCCGGCGCTCGGGCCGTCCACCCCCCAGATCTCCGGTACGTGCACGTGCAGGTCGATCTCCGACCAGAACTCGGGCTTCAGGCCCAGCTCGGCGCTGCGGATGCGCATGTAGGTGACCGCCGACTGCGCGCTCTCCTGGAAAACGCTCCCCAACGAGCCGGTGAGCTGGGTCTTGCCGCTGCCGCGCACGACGGCGGCCTCGATCGGCACCATCGAGCCGCCCGACGCGTTCACCGCGAGGCCGTTCACGAAGCCGACGAGGTCGCGCTCGCCGATACGATCCACGCGACGCTTCGGCACCCCGAGCACCTTCTCCACCGAGGCCGCTCGCAAGCGAATCCGCGTGCTGGCGCCACGCGACACGACCCGGACCGCGGCCTTCCGGCACACCGACGCCAGCTCGCGCTCGAGGTTGCGCACGCCCGACTCCCGCGTGTACTCCCGCACGATGCGGAGCAGGGCCGCCCGGTCGAGGCTGAGCTGCTCCGGCGTGAGCCCGTTCGCAGTGAGCTGCTTCGGGATGAGGTAGCGCGTGGCGATCGCCACCTTCTCCGCCTCGGTGTACCCGGCCAGCTTCACCACCTCCATGCGATCGAGCAGCGGCGAGGGCACGCCGCGCAGGTCGTTCGCGGTGCAGATGAACATCACCTTCGAGAGGTCGAAGTCGAGGTCGAGGTAGTGATCATTGAAGGTGGAGTTCTGCTCCGGGTCGAGCACCTCGAGGAGGGCCGACGCCGGATCGCCCCGGAAGTCGGAGCTGAGCTTGTCGATCTCGTCGAGCAGGAAGACCGGGTTGCTGGACTCCGCCTTGCGCAGTCCCTGCAGGATCCGGCCCGGCAACGCCCCGATGTAGGTGCGCCGGTGCCCGCGTATCTCCGCCTCGTCCCGCACGCCGCCGAGCGCCACCCGCACGAACTTGCGGCCGGTGGCGCGGGCGATGCTGCGCGCGAGCGAGGTCTTGCCCACGCCCGGCGGCCCCACGAGGCAGAGGATCGGTCCGCTCAGCTTGCCGGTGAGGGCCACCACCGCGAGGTACTCGACGATGCGCCGCTTCACCTGCCCGAGCCCGAAGTGGTCGGCGTCGAGCACGGCCCGACCCGCGGCGAGGTCGAGCTGGTCCTCGGTGTGCACCCCCCAGGGCATGCCGAGGAGCACGTCGAGGTAGTTGCGGACCACCGCAGCCTCGGCGCTCATGGGGCCCATCATCTTCAGCTTGCGCAGCTCGCGGTCCACCCGCTCGCGCGCCTCGGGCGTGAGCTCAAGCTCCGCCGCGCGCGCCTCCAGCTCCTGCGCCTCCGAGCGAAACTCGTCCTTCTCCCCGAGCTCTTTCTGGATCGCCTGCATCTGCTCGGTGAGGTAGTACTCCTTCTGGGAGCGCTCCATCTGCTTCTTGACGCGGGTCTTGATCTTGCGTTCGACTTGGAGAATGTCGATCTCGGACTGCATGATGCGCACGAGCGCCTCAAGCCGCTCGTGGCTGGCCGCGAGCTCGAGCATGCCCTGCCGCTGGTCGGTCTTGAGCGGAAGGTAGCGCACTACGGTGTCGGCGAGGCGAGCCGCATCCTCCAGCGGCAGCACGAGGCTCAGCGCCTCGGGAGAGATGGCCTTGTTGAGCCTCGTGTACTCCTCGAACACCTCGCGCGCCTGCCGCACCTGGGCGGCGAGCTCCGGGGTGGACCGGCTCGGGTCGGTGATCTCCGACACCTCCACCACGAAGTGTTCTTCGTGGGGCACGAAATTCTCGATGCGGCCGCGCTGCACGCCCTCCACGAGCACCTTCACCGTGCCATCGGGCAGGCGCATGACCTGCACCACGGTGGCGAGGGTGCCGACGGTGTGGAGGTCCTCCGCCGCGGGGTCGCGCGTGGTGGCTTCGCGCTGCATCACGAGGAAGATGTGCTTGTCGCCCCGCATCGCCTCGTTCAAGGCGGCGATGGAGCGCTCCCGCCCGACCACGAAGCTCACGGCGGCATGCGGAAAGACCACGAGCTCCCGCAGCGGCAGGAGCGGCAGCCGCTTCGCCCCGCCCGCTCCCTTTTCACGGAAGAACATCTTCCCTCCTAGCCGGCCGCGTTCTCGTACACGAGGATGGGGTCCTTCTTGCGGGCCACCACCTCATCGGTGACGACACATTCGCGCACCCCCGTCTTCCCGGGGAGGTCGTACATCACGTCGAGCATCAGCTCCTCGACGATGGCCCGAAGGCCGCGCGCCCCGGTCTTCCGCTTGATGGCCTCCTTGGCCACCGCGCTCAGCGCCGAGTCGGTGAAGCGCAGCTGCACCCCCTCCATGTCGAAGAGCTTCTGGTACTGCTTGACCAGCGCGTTCTTCGGCCGGGTGAGGATGTCGATGAGCGCCTCCTCGTCGAGGTCCTCGAGGGTGGCGACCACGGGCAGGCGCCCGATGAACTCCGGGATCATCCCGAAGCGCATGAGGTCTTCGGTTTCCAGCTGGGCGAGGAGCTCCCCCGTCTTCAGCTGCTTGCGCTCGCGGGTGGCGGAGCCGAAGCCCATGCCGGTCTTGTTGATGCGCTGCTCCACGATCTTGTCGAGGCCCACGAAGGCGCCGCCGCAGATGAAGAGGATGTTCGTGGTGTCGATCTGCAGGAACTCCTGCTGCGGGTGCTTGCGCCCGCCCTTCGGCGGCACGTTCGCCACGGTGCCTTCGATGATCTTCAAGAGCGCCTGCTGCACACCCTCACCACTGACATCGCGGGTGATGCTCGGGTTCTCGCCCTTCCGCGCGATCTTGTCGATCTCATCCACGTAGATGATGCCCTTGATCGTACGCTCCACGTTGTACTCGGCCGCCTGGAAGAGGCTGAGCACGACGTTTTCAACGTCCTCACCGACGTAGCCGGCCTCGGTCAGCGAGGTGGCATCGCAGATGCAGAAGGGAACGTTGAGCTTTCGAGCCAGCGTTTGGGCGAGCAGGGTCTTGCCGGTACCGGTGGGCCCGATGAGGAGGATGTTGCTCTTCTGGAGCTCCACGTCATCCCGGGAGGCGCGCGCATCGATGCGCTTGTAGTGGTTGTGCACCGCCACGGAGAGCACCTTCTTCGCGCGCGACTGCCCCACCACGTAGTCATCGAGGTGGCGGGCGATCTCGATCGGCCGGGGCACGAGCGCCCGGGAGGCCTGGAAGTCCTCCCGTTCGTACTCCTCGGTGATGATGTCGTTGCAGAGCTCCACGCACTCATCGCACACGTACACGCTCGGGCCGGCGATGAGTTTTCGGACATCGCGCTGGGACTTGCCGCAGAACGAACAGGTGAGGTCTTTGTCGCGGGCTTTACGATGCATCGTGGGAAGGTAATCGCATCGGCCCCAACGGTCAGGGCTTGAGCACCCATACGCGCACGCCGGTGCCATCCTGGAACAGTTTTTCTTCCTCGATGTGGTTGTCGAAGGGGAGGCGGGCCAGCGCGATGCCCTCCTCGCCGTACGCTTCTTCGTCGAGCACCACGAAGCGCAGCCCGCGTTTCACGAGGTCCGCCGCCACCAGCGCCCGCGTGGTGGGCTCCTGCGTGGCCGAGGGGGCGATGGGCTGACCGGTGGTCTGCGGCGTGCACAGGTCGTTGAGGTCCTGCAGGAGCCGGGAGACGCGCGGGTTCTGCTTGTTGATCGCCACCATCGTGAAGAGGCCCTGTGGCTCGTTCACCACCGCCCGCCCCATCGCCACCTGAAGGTAGGGCAGGTCGGCCGAGCGGATCGCATCGTCGAGGTTGGCGAAGATGGGCAGCTCGAAGCGCTCGTGCTTGCGCGAGGCGCCGCGCACCGTGGGGAGCACGAGCGCCGCTCCCGAGGTGGGGTGCTCCGCCACGAACGTCGTAAACGCGTGCGTGGGGACGTCGAGCCGCGGGAAGGCCTGGTGGTAGCCCGTGGTGTCGAGCGAAACCCAGACGGTGCACACGGAAACGAGCGTGCCCAGCGCCAGCCGCATCCATTCCGCGGGCAGGCGGGAGAGGCCGATCCCCGCCGCCGTCCACATGCAGAGCGCCGCAGGCACGAGCCACCGCCGCGGGAAGCGGATCGCCGAGGGGGCCACCTGCTCGTTGAACCAGACGATGCCCTCCCCGACCGACTGGCCCACGCCCGGAATCCAGCGGCCCAGCGCCCCGGGGTTCTCCTGGTTGCCACCGAGCGCGAAGACGAGGCACAGGAGGCCGAGCAGGAGCCAGGGCGCGCTGCGGGCGGGGCGCAGGAGCGCCACCCCCACCGCTGCCACCATCGTGAGCGCAGGGATGAACGCCGGGGTGTAGGAGAAGTCCCACGGCGCGGAGACCTTCCCCGCATCCCACTGCCACCACACCGTCAGCCGCACGGCGTTGTCCCAGCGGTTGTCGAGCGGGCCGGCGAGGGGGAGCTTGTAGTACAGGAGCGCCACGAGCGCCGCGCCCACGAGGGAGACGGCCACGAACCGCAAGCGCCCCACCCGGGTGCACCGCCAGAGCGCGTGGGGCACCAGCACCAGCGCGAAGATCGCGTGGTAGGGGCTGTCCAGCGCCACGACCGTGGCCAGCACGCCCGCCAGCAGCGGCCAGCGCCAGAGCGGACTTCGCGCGGTCTGCCACAGCGCGGCAAGGAGCGCGGGGAGGCTCCAGAAGGCCACGTGCTCGGGCGTGCCGTCGGTGAGCGCGAGGAGCAGCGACGGCTGCGTGACCATGCCCACCCCCGCCATCAGCGCCGCGGAGGGGCTGCGCGTGACCTCGTGCACCCACCAGGCCGTGGCCACGCCGCCCCCTGCGAGGAGCAGCAGGAGCCACAGGTTGTACCCGGCCCATGGGCCGAGGAGCAGGTGCAGCGGGGCCCCGAGGAGCGAGGAGAGGAACGGCAGGATCAACAGCTTCTCGCCGGCGGGAAAGCCGACCCGGTCCGTCCAGAAGGGCAGCGGGAGCCCGCGGGCCTGGTGATCGAACCCCCAGACGGCCCGAAAAACGTCGGTACCCGGCGCGCCGAGGAGGCCACCGTTCGAGAGGGGGGAATGCAGCCACGCGACGAGCGCGAGCAGCACGATCACCGAAATCCAAAGCCGCACGTCGCGGGAGTATCCGGTTCGGGAGGAAGCCCGCTATGTCCGCAGCGCGGCCAGCCCGAGGGAGCGCGCCGCCCCCCGCCCGCGCACACGGTTCATGAGGGTGCGCGCCACACCGTACACGCTGAAGAAGCGTTCGATCTGCGCCTGCTCGCGGGCGGTGGGGGGCCAAGGGCCGCAGACCAGCTTGTCATCCACCGCGCCATCGTCCACGAAGCGCAACCGCATCCAGGCCGTCGTGGCCACCCGTTCGCCGGCGGCCACCCTCGGCCCGAGCACGAGGGCATCGACGGGATCGCCATCCTCCGCGATCACCTCCGGGATGCACCCGTAGTTGAACGGGCAGGGCACCGGTGAGATGAACTCCACGCCCACGCCGGCCTCGCGCTTCACGAAGCTGCCCCTCGAAACCTCGATCAACACGGAAACAGGCCGCACTTCCTCCGTGCTAACCCGCCGAGCGGGGTACACTGCCGCGCGGAGACCCAACCATGCGTTCCCCAGTGCTCCTCCTGCTCCTCGCCGCCTGCGAAACCGACACCGGCTTCGGCGATGGCAGCAACAACATCGTGGCCGCCACCGACAGCGCGATGGCCGTCAGCACCGACCGCATCATCATCGACCTGATCGATCCCGGGTTCACCAAGTCCGCCACCTTCGAGGTGTCGAGCACCGGCACCGACAACCTCAGCATCTACGAAGCCAAGATGGTCGGCAACCCCGACGGCGTCTTCACCTTCGAGGAGCGGGTGAACAACGACATCCCCCCCGGCGAGAAGCAGACCTGGGCGGTCGCCGCCACCCTCCCGGAACCCGCCATGGTCGAGGGGGCGCTGCGCATCGAGTCGAACGACCCCACCACGCCCACCTTCTTCATCACGCTCTGCGCCGTCACCACCGACTACGCCGAGACCTGCCCGCTCGTGGCCGAGGAAGAGGACACCGGCGACACCGGCGACACCGGCGACACCGGCGACACCGGCGACACCGGCGACACCG
>CAISIK010000094.1 GCA_903885375.1 uncultured Pseudomonadota bacterium | reverse complement strand
TGGGAGTGCGGGGGCTCGGCGCTTCCGGCCTCCCACTGCTCCAGCATAACCTCGACCCCGTCGGGGTTTTCCGGGGTGGTGGTGCGCAGGGTGAAGCCGGCGGGGGTGCCCGGCGCGGAGGCCAGCGGGGCGGTGGGGTCTATCCCGGCGGCGGGCGGCGCCGCGGCGTCCATCGCGGCGTTCGGCGCCCCCGGCGTGACCGCGGGGGCGGTCACCGGGGCGGCGTCCACGACGGAGGGAACCGCGGGCGCGGGGCGCGCCATCCACGCGGCGGCGCCGACGCCGAGGAGCGCGAGGAGCGCCAGCCCGACGATCAGCCCGGTGCGGCGCGGGGGCGGGGCGTCCACCGGGGCGATGTCGCCGGCGCCGATCGTGAGCGGGCCGGCGACCGCCATCCCGACGGTGTCCCCCGAGCCGATCAGACCGCGCTCGGCCGGCGAGGGGGTGCGGGCGGCGAGGTTCGGCGTCGGCGCGCGCTGTGATAGCTCGGCCTCCAACGCGGCGAGCTCCGCGGCCGCAGGCGCCATCGTGGGGTTCGCGCCGAGCTGGGCCGAGCCCATCCCGCCCGCGCGCAGGGGCATGAGCGACGGGAGCGAGATCGCGAGCGGGACCGAGGGGCGGCTCCCCGCGACGATCTCGGCCAGCTCCGGGCGGTCCCCGAAGAGGGCGCGCGCGAGCTCCTGGGCGTCCGCGAAGCGCGTCAGGCGGTCGACGCCGAGGCAGCGTTCCACCGTGTCACAGAGGGCGGCGGGCAGCTCGGGCGCGACCTCGGCGAGGGGCGTGTGCTCCCCGAGGAGGGTCGCCTTGAGCGTGGCCGAGACCTGCGGGCGCGTGAACGGCGCCACGCCGGTCAACATCTCGTAGAGCACCACACCGAGCGCGAACACGTCCGCGCGGGCGTCCGCTGTCGAGGCCGCGCCGGCCTGCTCGGGCGCCATGTACCCGGGGGTGCCCATCACGAGGCCCTGGATCGTGTCTCCTTCGCCCGCGGGCGCGTCGTCCAGGAGCATCTTCGCGAGGCCGAAGTCCGTCACCTTCGCCATGACGCCCATCGCGCTGGGCGCGAGCAGCACGTTGCCCGGCTTCAGGTCGCGGTGCAGCACGCCCGCCGCGTGGGCCGCCGCGACCCCCGCGAGCACCTGCGAGAACAGGGCTAACGCCTCGTCCTGGGCGAGCGCGCCCCGCTGGTGCAGGAGCGCCTGGAGCGTGATCCCCTCGACGTACTCGAGCACGAGCGCCGAGTGCCCGTTGACCTCGATGACGTCGGTGACGCCGACGAGGTTGGGGTGCCGGAGCTGCGCCTGGATGCTGCCCTCGCGCAGCAGGCGCCGCGCCACGGCCGGGCCGCCCACCGTCACCACCTTGAGCGCGTGCATCGAGTTGAGCACGCGGTGGCGGACCTTGTAGACCTCGGCGATGCCGCCCACCCCGAGCAGATCGACGACCTCGAAGCGGTCGACTTCTTGTCCGGGGTTCAGCATCGCTACTCCGCCCGCGCGGTGCGGGTCCCGATCTGGCCCGAGAGCCCGGCGGTCACCAGGATGAGGTCAGCCGGATTGTTCTCGGCGTAGGCCGTACCGAACACGGCCAGGGCCAGCGAGGTGCGCCGGGAGGACCGCACGATGAGCTTGCCGCCCGCCCGCACGTTCAGCACGCTGAGCTGGCCGAAGCGGTCCGGGTCCGTGGCGTTCAAGGTCTCGATGTCGTTGCCGTCCGGGCGGTAGAGCATCGTCACCGACGGCCCGACCGCCCACGACGGCCGGAGGCCGCCGAGCCACTCGAGGTCAGCGTTGAGCTCCGAGCCGGGCACGGGCTTGCCGTCCGCCTCGGTGTTGGGGAAGCGATACCGCCCCGAGACCTCGAGGTAGCTGCTCCAGTACCCCTGGCCGAGCGCACCGCTCCGCCCAACCGAGGCGAAGCCGCCCACGTCCGTCGTGCCCTCGCCGAGGTTGGTGACGCGGGCGCGTGTGTCCGAGGTGTGGTGCCCGAGGCGCAGATCGCCGCCGACCGCCACCGAGAGTGGCGCGCCGATGAGCTCGTCTACCAACAGGCCCTTCACGCGCACGGCGATGATGCCGACGCCCTGCGTCGTGTCGCACGCGCGCATGCCGAGGGCGGTGCAGAGGGCACCGTCCGTGCGGTTGGCGGCCACATAGGAGTACGGCACGGCGAGCTCGACGTCGACGTGGTCACGGACGCCGTACCCTACGATCAGCTGCCCGCCCATTCTTTCGAGCCCCTGGTCGACGTCCAGCACGTCGTCGCTGTAGCTGCCGGTCGAGGCAGCCAGCTTCGTGATCCGCTGGTAATCGGCGCCGGCGTAGAGCGAAACGTCGCCTTCCGGCAGCGTCCACGGGCCGGATCCGGCGAGGGCGGGGAGGGTCGCGACGAGGGCAATCAGCAGCATGGGGGGTCCGATGACGGGAGTGTACCCGGAGCGAGGGCGAAGCGGATCGCGAAGGGTAAGCGTGCGCGCCCGGAACGGATCGGCGCCGAGCTTCGGTCGAGGGTACACGATGGGGGCGCCCCCGTCCAACTACCCGCGCGCCCCCAACCTCTTCGTCAACCAGCCCCCCTTCTGCCTCGCATAGAGCGCCTGCATGGTGGCCGCGGCGTCCGCGAGGGAGATCGTGTGGTCGCGCAGCTCCCGCATGGTGCGCTGCGCGACGAAGTAGCGGCGGATGGCGTCGACGGGGTCGATGAGGCGCTCCACGATCGTCGCGAGGGGGGCCCACCACGCGCGGCGAGCGCCCTGGGTCAACCCCGCGAGGCGCCGGGCGTGGATCGTGGCGACCATCGCGCGCACCCGCTCCCGGAGAGCGCGCTCGGCGTCCGACTCGTCCGGCGGCGCCGTCGCGAGCGTGGCGGACACGGTGCCGCTGTCGACGAGGCCGTAGTCGTCGAAGGCGAGGAGCTCGCGGAGGGCCTCGGCGCGGCCGAGGGGCGCGGGGGCGCGCGCGCGGACGAGCCGGGGGTGGACGAGGCCGAGCGCGACCCACCGATACGCGAAGTCCAGGCCGGTCCCCTTGATGTTCTGGACACCCATCACGGTCACGCGGGCGCCGGGGAGGACGGAGCGGGCGACGAAGGCGACGATGCGGTCGCCGGACGTGGCGGCATCTTCGACGGGCCGGAGGGAACGTAGGAACAGGGCGCGGAAGAGGGCGCGGA
>CAISIK010000093.1 GCA_903885375.1 uncultured Pseudomonadota bacterium | reverse complement strand
GCCGCCGCGACCACCGCCGCCGCCGCCGAAGCCACCGCCGCCGCCGCCACGACCGCCACCGCCGCCGAAGCCGCCACGGCCGCCACCGCCGCCGCCGCCGCCTTCACGACGATCCTCGGCGAGGTTCACGCGGAGCGCGCGACCATCGAGATCCGCACCGTTCCACTTCTGGATGGCCGCCTCGGCCTCTTCGGCCGTGGCCATGTCGACGAACGCGAAGCCGCGGCTACGGCCGGTGTCGCGGTCGAGCATGAGGCGCACGCCCTGCACATCGCCGCTCTCGGAGAATGCTGCCTTGATCGAATCTTCCGTAGAGCGGAAGGACAGGTTGCCCACAAACAGACGGTTGCTCATCTCAGTACTCACTTTCCAGTCGTTACCGGCCCTTCCCGGGAATCAGGGTGTAAGCCGCGGGCGGGATATGGCGGGTGACTGGAGGGCGCAAGCCCGCATCCGTCGATTCCTTGGAAAAGTTTCCTCGACCAAATTCTGGTGTGGGAGGTGGATAGCGGAAGGGTCCCGGAAGGGGTGGGAGGCTGGCGTTGGTGGTCGAGGTGGCGGTGCCGTTGCCCGTTTTCGGGCGGTTCAGCTGGGTGGCGCCTCGCCCCCTGCCAGTCGGCACGTGCGTGGTCGTGCCCTACGGCAAGCGCGAGCTCACCGGCTGGGTGGTCGGCGAAGGCGAGGCGCCCGATGGGGTCGAGCTGAAGCCGCTCCGCGCGGTGCTTCCCGGCGAGCTGGCGTTCACGCCCGAGCAGCTGGCACTCTACCGCTGGCTCGCCGAGTACTACCTCGCCCCCCTCGGCGAGGTCATCTCCACCGCCACGCCTACCGACAATGGCGCCACCACGCGGCGTACCTTCGCGGCCACCCCGGAGGGGGTGGAGCGGCTCGCGGTCGATCCGCCGGAGGGGGCGCGGGGCAGCCTCCTGCGCGAGATCGTGTCGCGGCCAGGGCTCACACGCGCGGCGCTGGAGCGGCGCCTGCACGAGGAGGTGGCGGATTTGCCGGCGGTGCTGGCCTCGCTGGTGCAGGCGGGGCTCGCGGTGGGCACCGACGTCACGGTGGCGGGCGTGCGGGATGAGGAGCTGTGGGTGGAGGCGGCGGAGGGGTGGGCCGATGGAGGGGCCACGGCGAAGGGGCGCGAGGTGCTGGCGCGGCTGCCGGCGCGGCTGGCCGAGCTGCCGGCGGCGGTCGTGGCCACGCTGGTGAAGAACGGCCTGGCCCGCAAGGTGACCCGCGAGCGGACGGGCGCAGTGGTGCCGGCGGAGGCGCCCACCGCCCCTCCGCCGCTCAACGCGGCGCAGCGCGAGGCGGTCGAGGCGGTCGCCGGCGCGGGCACGTGGCTGCTCCACGGGGTCACCGGCGCGGGCAAGACAGAGGTGTACCTGGCGCTGGCCTCGGCGGCGTTGGCGCGCGGGCAGCAGGTGCTGGTGTTGGTGCCGGAGATCGCGCTGACCCCGCAGCTCTGCGCGCGCTTCGAGGGGCGGTTCCCGGGGCGCGTGGCGGTGCTCCACAGCGGGCTCGCGGCGGGCGAGAAGCTGCGGGAATGGCGGCGCGTGCGCAGCGGCGCGGCCGACGTCGTGGTGGGGGCGCGGAGCGCGGTGTTCGCGCCGTTCCGGGCGCTCGGGCTCGTGGTGGTCGACGAGGAGCACGACGACTCCTACAAGCAGGATGAGGGCGTGCGGTACCACGGGCGCGATGTGGCGGTCGTCCGCGCGGCGAAGGCGGGGTGCCCCTGCGTGCTCGGTTCGGCCACCCCCTCGCTGGAGAGCTGGCGCAACGTGCAGGCGGGCCGCTACCGCCTGCTCCAGCTGTTGGAGCGGGCCACCCCGGCCCCCGTGCCCACGCTCGAGGTGGTCGACATGCGGGCGCTCTCACGCGCCGGCAAGGGCGAGGCGCCGCTCCTCTCGCCGGAGGTGTACGGCGCCATCGAGGGGGCCCTCGCGGTGGGGGAGCAGGCCATCCTCCTCTACAACCGCCGGGGCTTCGCCACCTTCGTGGAGTGTTCGAGCTGCGGCGGCTGCTACGACTGCCCCAGCTGCGGCGTGGCGCTGGTGCTGCACCAGGCCATCAACCGCATGAGCTGTCACTACTGCGGCTTCCACCGGGCCTTCCCCGGTGAGTGTCCCCAGTGCGCGGTGCCGCTCTCGCTCTTCGGCCGCGGCACGGAGCGGATCGAGGCGCAGCTGACCGAGCTCTTTCCCGGGGTGCCGATCGGCCGGATGGATGCCGACACCACCCGCGGCAAGGGCGCGCACGCCCGCATCCTCGCCGACTTCCGCGAGGGCCGCACGCGGCTCCTCGTGGGCACGCAGCTCGTGGCCAAGGGGCACGACTTCCCGAACGTCACGGTGGCGGCGGTGCTCGGGGCCGACCATGTACTCGGCATGCCGGACTTCCGGAGCGCGGAGCGCACATGGAGCCTCGTCACGCAGCTTTGTGGCCGCGCCGGGCGGGGCGATCGTCCGGGGCGCGTTTTCGTGCAGACGGGGCACCCCGATCACCCGGTGTTCTCCGCGGTGGGCAACATGGCGTCCTTCGCCGATGGCGAGCTCCCCCTGCGCGGGATGCTCGCCTACCCGCCCTACAGCTCGCTCGTGCTGGTGCGGATCGAGGCGGCCGATCGGGGGTCGGCCAGCGCGGCGGCGGGGCGCTTCGTGGCGGAGAGCCGGCAGCTCGCGCACCGGTTCGCCGGGGTGGATGTGCTTGGCCCGGCCCCGGCGCCGCTGCCGCGTCTGGTGGGTCGCTGGCGCTTCCAGGTGGTGCTGCGCGGCAAGGACCGTCCGGCTTTCCGGGCCTTCCTCGCGGCCAGTCGGGCTGCCTGGCGGGTGGAGCCGGGGGTGCGCCGCATCGTGGACGTCGATCCGCGGTCGATGATGTAGGTGCACACGCGCTGCGATGCGGTCCGGCTCCCGTGACCCCCGCTGCCGGGCGCGCCGCATCGCCCTGAATTACCGGGCACGAATGCTGCTGTTGCTGCTCGCGTGCGCCGAAGTCGAGCCGGAAGACTCGGCGATCGAATGGTCCTACCCGCTCGACGATGTGCTGCGGGTGAACCACCTGCAGGCCGTGGGCACGCACAACAGCTACCACATGCGCACTCCGGGGGTCACGGCCGACCCCTGGGACTACGAACACGCCCCGCTCGACGAGCAGCTCGGCGCGGAGGGCGTGAGGCAGTTCGAGCTGGACATTTGGTACAACGCCGATCTCGGCGAGTTCGACGTCTACCACATCCCGCTGGTGGACGACACGAGCTCCTGCACCAGCCTGAGCGAGTGTCTCGCGGTCATGCGCGGCTGGAGCGACGAGAACCCCGCCCACCACCCCTTCCTCACCCTGCTGGAGGTGAAGGATGACTTCGACGAGGCCACGGTGATGCCGCTCCTCGCGGCGATCGACGCCCAGGTGCAGGCGGCCTGGCCGGACGAGCGGCGGCTGTCGCCGGACGACGTCCAGCGCGGCTACGACTCGGTGGCCGAGGGGCTCACGGCGGAGGGCTGGCCCACCCTCGGGGAGTCGCGCGGAAAGGCGATGTTCGTGCTCCACACGGGCGATGACTTCCGGCAGGCCTACACCGACGGCGACCGCACCACGGAAGGGCGGGCGGTATTCCCCGATGCGCACGGCAACCTCGCGCTGTCCGTGGGCGCGGTTTCGAGCATCAACGACCCGAAGGCCGACATCGACACGATCACGGCGGCGCTCGCGGCCGGGCACCTCGTGCGCACCCGCTCCGACTCCGATGGGACCGAGGCGCGCGCGAACGACACGTCGGGCCGCGAGGCGGCGTTGGCGAGCGGCGCGCACTTCGTGAGCACCGACTTTCCCGTGCCCTACCCCGACACCGGCTACGTCGTGGAGATGCCCGGGGGAACGCCGAGCCGCTGCAATCCGGTCATCGCGCCGGTGGAGTGCACCTCGCTCGCGATCGAAGATCCGGCGTTCGTTCGCTGAGTCGGGGGGCGGCACGCGGTTGAACCGGGCTGGGCCGCTCGGGAACAGGCGGCGCCGCCGCCTCACTTTCTGGATAGACCGTTGGGATGTTCCTGTTCCTTCCTCTCGCGATGGCGGCCGACCCGGCCCCCGCGATGGTGACGATGGTGCGCGGCGGGGTCACCGTGGTCGAGGGTGCCAAGCGCACGCCCGCGCCGGCCCCGCCCTTCCTGCTCAGCGGCGCGCAGTCGCTCGACCTCGCGGCGGGCGCCCACGTGGTGCTGTTGCGGCAGGGGGGCGCGTTCGCGGTGGACGGTCCGAAGGTCGTCGACCCGGCGGCGTTCAAGGTCACGGCCAACGCGAGCGATCGGGTGGGCGCCCTGCTTGAGAAGCGCACCACGCTCGTGTCGGCGGGAGCGGCGCGGGGGGCGGGGCCCTCGATCGTGCGGCCGGTGCCGAACTCGCAGCTGCTCACGCTCACCGAGGTGCGGTGGCGGTGCGCGGAGTGCGGCGAGCAGCCCGTGCTGCTGGTCGACCTGCGGGCCGACAGCGCCGGGTGGTCGGCGGCGGGAACCGGAACCGTGCCCTACACGGGTGCGCCGCTGGGCCCCAGCACCTACGCGGTCACGGTCGGCGGCACCGAGCGCACCTTCCACGTGGCGCCGCGCGCCGAGGCCGATGCGCTCCTCGCCGGCCTCGCGCTCGACACGATGGCCTCGCCCCAGGATCGGGCCGCCGCCACCGCTGGCGCCCTCTTCCTCGCCGGCTACCAGACCGACGCGCTCACCACCCTCGAGGCGGCCGGCCTCACCGAGATGCTCCACCAGTACGAGGTGCTCGCCGGCGTTGCGCCGTGAGCAACCTGCGGCGCAACCTCAGCCGGCTCTCCCACGACGTCGCGAACGAGATCGTGGTGAACGTGCTCGCCGCGGCGGCGCTCGGCGCGCTCGCCTTCGTGGTTCTCGGCGGCCGCGTGGACGACGTGTACATGCGCTTCCGGCAGAGCGCGCCGGTGAGCGGGGAGGTCACCCTCCTCTCGATCGACGAGGAGTCCTTCTACCTCTGGAACCCCTACGATCCCGAGCCGGCCACCACCCCCCGGGGCCTGCTCGCCGAGCTCGTGCGCTTCCTCACGGCCGCGGGCGCGCGGGTCGTCGTGATCGACGTGCTCACCGACCAGCCCGCCGAGGGCGATGAAGCGCTCGTGCGAGCGGTGCAGGCGCACGGGCGCGTGGTTGTGGCCGAACGGTTCTCGCCGGGGCGGGCCGATGGCGCCACGCCCTTCTCGCCCGCGTCCGTGCTCGCGGAGGTGGGCGTGCCGGCCTACGCGAACCTCGGGCTCGAGGAGCAGACGCTGTTCTCGGAGGCGCTGCTGGTGCGCGCGGTTCCGCTGGCCACCCGGGTGGCGCGCGCCCGGTTGAGCGGGCCCTTTCCGACCGGCCTGGTGGGCGCCTTCCAGGACGACGGGGCGCCCGAGCCCTCCATCGCGCTCGCCGCGGCCTGGCTCCAGCGCAGCAGCGATGCGCCCTCCGCGCTGGCCAGCGCCCTCGCCGCGCGGTGCGGTGGCGAGCCCCTGCAGTGCACGTCCGACACGAGCGTTTTCGGGCTCCCGCCTACGCCGGGCTTCCTCCACGAAGGACTCCCCGTGAACTTCCGCGGGCGCGAGGGCGGCGACCACATCCCCGCCGTGAGCGCCGCCCGGGTGCTCCGCAGCCTCGCGGAGTCCGCGCTGGCGCGCACCCTCGGCCTTGAGCTGCCCGTGTCCGTTCCGGAAGACGTGGCGGCGCAGGTGCGCGGCAAGGTGGTGGTGGTCGGCCGGGTGGACGCCGGCGCCGATGACCAGTTCGTGACCCCCTTCTCCTTCCCGACGATGATCCACGCGGACATGAGCGGGCCGCGGGTGCACGCCCAGGTGATCGACACGCTGCTCACCGGGCGGCACGTGCGCCGGGTGGGCGGCGTGTGGACGTGGGTGCCGGCCGGCCTGCTCGCCATGATGGTGGTCCTGACCGGCCGGCGAGCCGGCGTGGGGCACCTCGTGAGCTGGGTCAGCGTGTGCGTCGCGCTCATGGCCGGCGGAATCTCCACCTTCCACACCTTCGACGGCCTCGTGGTGGACGTGGCCCCGGCGCTCGCGCTGGTGGCCTCCGCGCTGGTGGCCGTGCACGTGTACGCCCGCAGCTCGGAGGCCGCATGATCACCGCGCTCTTCTCCCTCCTCCTCCTCGTGGGCCAGGCGCTCGCCGGCCCGGGGTCGGTGGCCGTGCTCTATTTCCAGAACCAGGGGAACCCGGAGCTCGAGCCGCTCAAGGTGGGCCTGTCGCAGATGATGACCACCGACCTCGTGGGGGCCGGCGGCGCGAAGGTCGTGGAGCGCGTGCAGCTCCAGTCGGTGCTCGACGAGCTCAAGCTCGGGCACAGCGCGGTGGTGGACAAGGACACCTCCGCGAAGGTGGGAAAGCTCCTCGGCGCCGAGTACCTCGTGCTGGGCTCGTACTTCTCCCTCGGGGGCACGCTGCGGGTGGATGCCCGGCTGGTGCGGGTGGAGACGGGGGAGATCGTCCACGCCTTCGGCCAGAACGGGGCGGTCGGCGACCTGTTCGACCTGGAGCGGCGGGTGGCGGCGAGCTTCCGCGATCGGCTGGGACAGCTCGTGCCGGGCGCGGTGGCGGCGCTGCCCGAGCGCCTCGCGGCCGCCGTGGGGGCCAAGCCGCTCGACGCGGTGATGGCGCTCTCGGAGGGGCTCATCGCGCTCGACAACCACGAGCTTCCGCGCGCGCGGGAGAGCTTTGAGCGGGCGCTCCTGGCCGACCCCCGGCTCGACGAAGCGCAAGCCCAACTGGCCTCGTTGAAGCTGTGATGGCGCGCAACCCCGCTCGCCGCGACTTCTGCCTCATGCTGGCGGGCCTCGCCGCCGTGGCCGCGCTGCCCATCCCGGCCGAGGCGGGCGGCCTCGAGGATGGCGCCGCGGCCTGGGAACGGGGCGACCTCGCGGCCGCCATCGCGGCGTGGGAGGCTGCCCTCGCCGTGGAGAAGGACCCCACGCGGCGGGTGGAGCTCCTGATCCGGTTGGTGTCGGCGCACCGCGAGCGCGGGGAGCTGACGCGGGGGCGAGCGCGACTGGCCGAGGCCGAGGCGTTGGGCCGGCTCGTCCCCGCGGTGGCGAACACCCGGGGGCTCCTGCTCCTGCGGGCGGGCGAGCTCGCAGGCGCGGAGGCGGCCTTCCGGGAGGCGTTCGCCGGCGCCCAGTCCGGCAAGGACGTGGCGCTGGCCGCCACCGCCGCGAACAACCTCGGGCTCGCGCGCATGGGGCTGGGCCGACCCGACGATGCGCTCCGGGCCTTCGAGGCGGCCGGTGCGCTCTTCCTGCCGCTCGGCGACCGCAACGGCCTGGGCGATGTGGCCACCAACAGCGGGCTCGCCCACCTCCGCGCGGGGCGGCTCCGCGAGGCGCGGGTGGCGTTGGAGGCGGCGCCGGCGCACTTCGCGGCGGCCGGCAACCCGATGGGGCAGGTGGATGCCTGGAACGACCTCGGCATCGTGCTGCAGGCGCTCGGCCTCGATGTGCAGGCGGGCGCGCTCTACGAGTCCGCGCTGAAGGCGGCGCCGGACCCGCGCCGCCGGGCGGCGGTCACCGCAAACCTCGCCACGCTCGCGCACCGGCGGGGCGATGCCGCGCGGGCGCGCGAGCTCTACGCGGAGGCCGAACGTGCGCTGGAGGCGGCGGGCCGCCCCGATGATGCCGTGGCCGTGGCGCTGCAGCGTGCGCTCCTCGGCGCGCCCGACGTGGGCGAGTACCGCCGCCTGTACACGGCGGCCCGCGACCCCCGCGTGCGCGCCACCGCCGCGATGAACCTCGCCGGCCTGCTCTGGCAGTCGGCACCCAGCGACGCCGCCCCGCTGCTCGCCGAGGCGCGTCGCCTGGCCGGCGGGCTCGGCACCGTGGGCTGGCGGGCGGATGCGCTCGAAGGGCGGATGGCGGTGGCCGCCGGCCGCCGGGAGGAGGGGGTGGCGCTGCTCACCCGCGCGGTCGATGCGCTCGAGCGCACCCGCCGCGGGCTGACCGAGAGCGAGGCCCAGGGGTTCCGCGCGGAGTACGCCGGCGTGTACGAGGCGCTCCTCGATGCGCGGCTCGTGGGCGGCGACATGCGCGGCGCCGCGGCGGCCGCGGAGCGCCTCGCGCTGGCCGACCACGACGAGCCACCCGTCCCCGACGACACCGTGAGCCTCGAGCTCCGGGCGCTCGCCGACCGCCAGAGCTGGCTGGAGCGCGCCCTCGCTGACGCCTCGCCGGAGGAGGCCGAATCCTTGCGGACGCAGCTCAGCCAGCTCCAGTCGGAGTTCTCGGCGCGGATCGACACGCTGCGCGCGAGCTACCCGCACTTCGCCGAGCTCGTGCGCACCGACCCGGAGGACCTCGAAGCCGTACGCGGAAACCTCCCGGAGGGGGTGATCGTGCTGCAGGCGGTGAGCCTGCCACAGAAGCTCGTGCTCCTCGTGTACCGGCGCGAGCGGCTGGTGGTGCGCGAGGTGTCCGTCACCGCGAACGAGCTGAACAAGGCCGTGTACGGGCTCGCCCGCTCCATGCGGGCGGTCGACATCTGGGACCTCGACTGGACCCGCACGAAGTGCGAGGAGCTGGGCGGCTGGCTCATGGCGCCCGTGGCGACGGAGCTGGCCACGGCCCAGACGGTCGTCGTCTCCGCGACCGGGGTGTTCCGGCAGCTCCCCTTCGGGATGTTGCGGTACGGCGGTGCGTGGCTGGCGGAGAAGGCCGGCGTGGTGTCCGTCACCCACGTGGGCTCGCTCCGAACCGCCGCCGAGCGGTTCAAGGTGGATGGCAAGGCGATGCTCCTCGTGGGCAACCCCGACGGCACGCTGCCGGGCGCGGAGGCCGAGGTGCGGGCCATCGCCAACACCTTCAAGCAGGCGCGGGTGCTCGTGGGGCCGGAAGGGGTGCGGGAGACGGTTTTCGCGGCCTGCAAGGGGCGCACGCTCGTGCACCTCGCCACGCACGGCATGCTCGATGCCGCCTTCCCCGACAAGAGCCTGATCGTGCTCACGGGGTACCCCGCCGAGGCGGGGCAGCTCGCCTACCGCGAGATCCCCGGGCTCGGCGTGTGGCTCGGCGCCACGCGCCTCGTCGTACTCTCCGCGTGCGAGTCGGCGCTCCCCGGCGACATCGTGGCCACCACCAAGCCGCCGATGGCGGTGAACGGGCTGGCCGGCCAGTTCCGCCGGGCCGGCGTGGAAACGCTGATCGCGTCGCTCTGGAGCGTGTCCGACGAGGGCACCATGGCGCTCATGAGCACCTTCTACGATGGCCTGGCGCAGGGACTCGACCTCGCCGCGGCGATGGCGGGCGCCCAGCGCAAGCTGATGGCCGACCCCCGCTTCGCCAACCCCTTCTTCTGGGCGCCCTTCGTGATCGTGGGCGACTGGCGGTAGGCAGGGCTGCGGGCGCTCGCCGCGGGCTCACCCGAAGCTGAGCATCACCACGGGCCCGCGCTGGTCGCGGGCGCTGGGCTCCATGGCGAGCGCGCCCGGGTCGTGGGTGTGTACCTCCACGTGGAAGCCGACGTCGGCCTGGCGCAGCATCTCGCGCGGGGCGGCGGGACCGTTGGGCACCGCGAGGGCGGTGTGGAGGGAACGAAGCTCGTCGAACGGCAGGGTGTCGAGGTCCATAGGTTCAACTCCTCTCCGATCGTGACGCGCTCATCTTGACACGTCAAGAAAACAATCGAGGGCGGTGAAGGTTTGTCGCAGGCCGCGGGCAGGGGGCGAGGTGAATCGTCGCAAGTCGGCGTTGACTCACCGCGGAGTGGCGACTACCTACCAGCCATGCTTGAACCTTTCGAACTCAAGGCACGTGTACGCGCCAACGCCGCCGTTGCCATCCGTTCCGAGGAGGGGATGCAGTTCGGCGTCCTCCGTGTGCTGGAGGGAGACCGCGCGGTCATCGAGTTGCCCACCGAGCTTCCCCTCGGGGCCTCGGCTTCGATTCGGGTGGAGCTCGGCGCGCTGCTGGGGAGTTGCTTGTGGCAGGTCACCGCCGGCCGCCTCCTGCCCACCGCGTCGGATGAGCAACCCCGCCAGCTCGTCCTGCTCGTCGAGCCCGCGGAGGAGGATCGCGAGCGGTGGATGCATTGGCGTCGCTCCCTCATCGATGGGGGCACCTTCACCGACTTTTCCGGCATCACCGAATCGCAGTCCTGGGCCCCGGGCGCGGCGAGCCCGCGGGAGCAGACGATGGGCGCGCTTCGTGCCGTACGGCCGGCGAGCGAAAACATGCCGGCCGCCCCTCGCGCCGACCTTCCGCCGATCGGCGAGGAGCGCACCGTCGAGTTCGACACGTCCGAGGCCGCGCGGCCCCCGCGCTGACCGGCGGAAGCCGATCAGGCGGCGGCAGCCGGTCAGCCGGCCGTCGCGCTACTCGAACGCCTGCAGCCCGGTGATCCAGCGGCCGAGGATCAGGTTGTGGATGTCGTGGGTGCCCTCGTAGGTCTTCACGGACTCGAGGTTCGCCATGTGGCGCATCACCGGGTACTCGTCGAGGATGCCGTTGGCGCCGTGGATGTCGCGAGCCACGCGCGCGATCTCGAGCGCGATGTCCACGTTGTTCATCTTGGCGAGCGACACGTGCTCGGGGATCATCGTGCCGTTGTCCTTCATCCGTCCGAGCTGGAGCGCGAGGAGCTGCCCCTTGGTGATCTCCCGGAGCATCCACGCCAGCTTGTTCTGGATGAGCTGGAAGCTCGCGATGGGCTTGCCGAACTGGATGCGGGTGAGGCTGTACTCCCGCGCCGAGTGGAAGCAGGCCATCGCCGCGCCGAGCGCGCCCCACGCGATGCCGTAGCGCGCGTTGTTGAGGCAGGAGAAGGGGCCCTTCAGCCCGGACACGTGCGGGAGGATGCGGTCCTTCGGGATGCGGCAGTCCTGGAACACGAGCTCGCTGGTGACGCTCGCCTTCAGCGAGTGCTTGCCGTGCATCTCCGGGGCGGAGAAGCCGGGGTCGCCCGCCTCCACGATGAAGCCGCGGATCACGCCGTCGAGCTTGGCCCAGACCACCGCGAGGTCGCTGATGGTGCCGTTGGTGATCCACATCTTCGCGCCGTTGAGCACGTAGCTGTCGCCATCATCGACGGCCTTGGTGACCATGCCGCCGGGGTTGCTGCCGAAGTCGGGCTCGGTGAGGCCGAAGCAGCCGATGAACTCGCCCGAGGCCATCTTGGGCAGGTACTTCTGCTTCTGCTCCTCGGTGCCGTGCTTCCAGATGGGGAACATCACGAGCGAGCCCTGCACGCTCGCGAAGCTGCGGATGCCGCTGTCGCCGCGCTCCAGCTCCTGGCACACGAGGCCGTAGGCCACGTTGCTCATGCCCGCGCAGCCGTAGCCGTGCAGGTTCACGCCGAGCAGGCCCATCTCGCCCATCTGGCGCACGAGGGGGCGGGGGAACGTGCCCGCCCGGCAGTGCTGCTCGATGATGGGGATCACGTTGTCATCCACCCAGCCGCGCACGGCCTCGCGCACGGCCTTCTCCTCGTCGCTCAGGAGACCGTCGAGGTTGTAGAAGTCGACACCATCAAACTTGCGCATGGCTACACCGGGGCGAGAGCGTTGAGGGACGTGGCGAACAGCTCCACCGCCGTGGCGGCTTCCTGCTCCGTGAGCGTGAGGGCGGGGCAGAAGCGTACCGTGTTCTGGCCCGCGCCGAGGATGACCATGCCGGATCGGTGGAAGCAATCCATCACGACGGCGTTGCGGAGGTCGGCCGCGCGCCCGCGGCCCTGCTTGTCGACCACGAGCTCGACGCCGATCATGAGGCCGAGGCCACGGATGTCGCCCACGTTGGGGTGATCGCCCACCGCCACCCGGAGCATGTCCATCATCTTCGCGCCGACCTCGGCCGCGTTCTGCACGAGCGACTCCTGCAGGAGGTCGAGGGTGGCGTTGGCGGCTGCGCAGGCGACGGGGTTGCCGCCGAAGGTGCTCGCGTGGGAGCCGGGCTTCCACTTCATGATGTTTTCGCTCGCGAGGGTGGCCGAGATCGGCAGACCGCTGGCGATCCCCTTGGCCAGCGTGAGGATGTCGGGCTGCACGTCGAAGTGGTCGTGCGCGAACATCTTCCCGGTGCGGCCCATGCCGGCCTGCACCTCGTCGAAGACCAGCAGGATCCCATGGGCATCGCAGAGGGCGCGGAGGGCGGGGAGGAAGTCGGCCGGGGGCACGATGTAGCCGCCCTCGCCCTGGACGGGCTCCACGAAGATCGCCGCCACATCCGAGGGCGGGCAGATGGTGCGGAACAACGTTTCGAGGTGCTCCATGGCCATGGCCGTGGCGCGCTCGCCCATCCGGTACGGGTCGGGGTACACGGTGTGAGTGACGGGCAGGAAGGGGCCGAAGCCCTCGCGCTGGCGGGCCTTGCTCGCGGTGAGCGACATCGCGCCGTAGGTGCGGCCGTGGAAGCTGTCGAGGAAAGCGACGAAGTGCTTTCGGCCCGTGGCCCAGCGCGCGAGCTTCATCGCCGCCTCGTTGGCTTCGGCTCCGCTGTTGCCGAAGTACACGCGGCAGCCCTCCCCACGGACGGGCTGCATGCCGACGAGGCGGTGCGCGAGGCGCCCCTGCACCGGGTAGTAGAAGTCGGTGCCGCTCATGTGGATGAGCTTGGCCGCTTGCTCCTGGATGGCCGCCACCACGCGCGGGTGGCAATGGCCGGTGCTCGTGACGGCGATGCCCGCGGACATGTCGAGGAACTCGTTGCCATCGGGGTCGATGATCCACACGCCTTCGCCGCGCTCCGCGACCAGCGGATGGTCACGGGTGTAGCTCGTGGAAATGGCCCGATCGCTGCGGGAGATCAGGCCCGCGGCAACCGGTCCCGGCAACTCGGTCTTCAAGACGGGGCGGCGCGACATCGGGGGTTCCAGGATTGGTCGGCGTCTATGCGATCTCCCCCGCCCGGGCCACCGGATACGGCGCCCCGATGCGCGTCGAACCGATCCCCTGCCTCACTGACAACTACGCCTACTGGCTGCCGGAGCTCGGCGTCGTGGTGGACCCTTCGGAGGCCGCGCCGGTGCTCGAACGCCTGGCCGGCGCCCCCCTGCGCGCGGTGTGGTGCACCCACCACCACGCCGACCACGTGGGCGGTGTGCCGGAGCTCGCCCGCCGCTTCCCCGGCCTGCGCGTGTACGGCAGCGGCCGCCGGCCCATCGCGGGGCTCACCGACGCGGTGGGCGAGGGCGACGAGATCGACGGCGCGCGCATCCTGGCGGTGCCCGGCCACACGGTCGACGCGCTCACCTTCCACCTCCCCGAGGGCGGCGGGCACGCCTTCACGGGCGACACCCTCTTCGCGATGGGCTGTGGCCGCCTGTTCGAAGAGACGGCGGAGCGCATGTACGACTCGCTCCTGCGGCTCCGCGCGCTGCCGGGCAGCACTTCGCTCTGGTTCGGGCACGACTACGCCGCCCGCAACCTCGCGTTCAGCGAGACGGTGTTGCCGATGGCCCGCACCCCGCGCCCGCCGCCCGTCGCCATGGACGAGGAGCGGTCCACCAACCTCTTCCTCCGCGCCGACGACCCGGCCGTGGCGGCCGCCGTGGGCCGCGCACCGGGGCTCCCCACCTTCGCCGAGCTGCGTTCGAGGCGGGATCGGTACTGAGCGAACGGCTCACAGCCCCCGCGCCCACTCCGGCCGCAGCGGCACGTTCCCGGCGAGCGCGGCATCGATGGCCCGCACCATCCGGTCGGCATCGCCGGGGAGGCGGCCGGCCAGGGGGAGGTAGTTGCTCGCGTGGTTGGTGCGGAAGAGCGCGTCGGTGGGGCGGGCCTCGCCCACGAAGGTGCGCAGCTCGGTGAGGAGGCCGGCCGCACCCGGCAGGACGAAGCCCTGGTGGCTGGCCGTACGCGCGATCGGCGTGCCGGGCACCACCGTCAACGTGAGCGCCGCGAGGAACTCGGGGTTCATGTCGGTGGCGAGGCGCGCGCTCTCACGAGCGTGCTCGACCGTCCGTGCCACGCCACCCGCGCCGAGGAGGAAGATCGCGGAGACCGCGATTCCCGACGCCCGGGCCCGCGCCGAGGCCGCCACGTGGGCGTCGTACAGGTAGGCGGCCGACCTCGACACCTCCGCCGGGCGGGGCTGCTTCGCCAGCCGTCGGAGGGTGGTCTCGTCGCCGCTCTCCGGCCCCATGTACACGAGCGTGAGCCCGCTCCGCCGCAGCTCCTCGAGCTCGCCCGGCGTCTTCTCCAACACGTTCGAGGCCATCGCGTAGCAGGACACCTGGCGCAGGCCCGGGAAGGCGGCGGCGAGCGCCGGGAGGATCACCCGCCAGTGGTCCATGGGCATGACCAGCGCATCCCCGTCGGCAACGAAGACCTTTTCCACGCGCGGGCCGAAGCGTCGGCCGGCCTCGGCCACGTCATCGAGGACGTCTGCGATCCCCCGCAGCCGGAACACCTTCTCGCGGTACATGTCGCAGTAGGTGCAGTTGTTCCAGCTGCAGCCGATCGTGGCCTGCAGGATGTAGCTGTGCGCCTCGCTCGGCGGCCGGTAGAGCTTCCCTTCGTAGCGCATGCCCACAACGTAGCGCAGGCGCCGCGCTCCTCTGGCCGGCCGCCGGAAAACGGCCTATGAGCGGCCGCATGACCACTCCCCTCATCGTCGCGGGCGTCCTCGTTGCGCTCTGGCTCCTGCTCGAGTTCAAGACCTCGCGCCCGGATGGCACGCTCGTCAACGTGCCGCCCTACCGGCGCATCATGCAGTACCTGATGCCCACGCGGAACGAGTCGGTCGTGTACTTCGACGCGGCGATCGACGCGACGAAGTTCAACGCCTGGCTGGACAAGGTGAAGGAGACCTGCGGCTCGGGCACCACCCACGCCACGGTGGCCGCCGTCGGCATCGGCCTGGCCGCCACCCCGAACATGAACCGCTTCGTGGAGGGGCGTCGCCTGTACCAGCGCAAGGGCCTGTGGCTCACCTTCTCGATGCTCCGCACGCGACTCGATCGGGAGGCCAAGATCGGCACCGTGAAGAAGGAGTTCGTGGACGGCGAAACCTTCAAGCAGTGGTGCGATCGGCTCAACGGCGGCATCAGCGAGGAACGCAGCGGCAAGAAGACCTCGGGCGACAAGGAGCTCGACCTCTTCAACCTCCTCCCCCGGCCGCTCCTCGCCGTGGCGGCGAAGGCGATCAACCTCGCGAACTACTACAACGTGCTCCCCGGGTTCTTCATCAAGGACGACCCGATGCACTCCAGCATCTTCGTGGCCAACCTCGGCAGCCTCAACATGGGCCCGGGCTACCACCACCTCTACGAGTACGGCAATTGCCCGCTCTTCATCATGTTCGGCAAGACCGAGCTCGCCCCGATGGTGGAGAACGGCGAGGTGGTCGTGCGCCCCCGCATGCCCATCCGCTTCAGCTTCGACGAGCGCATCGATCACGGCCTCGGCGCCCGCCATGGCATCGATGCCGTGCTGCGCGTCCTGCGGGATCCGGAACGTTTCCTCGGCTGCACCGCGGCAGATGGCAGCGATGCGAAGCCGATGTGGCCGAACCCCGAGTGGGACAAGCCCGACGCGTAGGGGCGAAGACCGACCTGATGCGCAACGCCCGATTCCGCCTCGTTTGCACGGCGATTGCATCTGCCTCTCTCGCCGCCTGCGCGAGTCGCGGCCCGCTTCTGGCGCGTGCCGAGTTGCGCGGCCCCGGGACCGCCGAGGCCAGGTTTCTCTCGACCGCCACGCCGCCCGAGCTTTGGGTCTCGCTCGACGGTATGTGGAGCGGCGGTCGCTACAGCAAGCTCCCGATCCATTTCGAAATCGACGTGATGCACGCCGGCCAGTCGCCAGGGCACATCGCTTGCGACACCGGCACCGCCAGCTATTCGGTGTGCGGCGCCTCGCGCACGGTCGGCAGCACCCACTCGGGCGATTGCGAAGTGAGGCTCGAATGCCAGCTTCCGGCCCTGCCCCCCGACGCCGACGTCACCTTGCGCGTGACCGGTTCGCGCGCAGGGCCCATCGAGACGATCGTCGACATGTCTCTGCTCGTGCGCTCCAAGATCTGACGACGCGCCGACCCCTCCGCCGAACCCTCGATGCACAGGCGGCGAGCGCAAGGAACAGGGGAGCAGGGGGGCGATCAACGGGGCCGACCTGGGAACGGCATGAATTCCGTCTCGCCGGGAACCGCGGGGAACCGACCAGCGATCCAGTCCTCCGTGGCCTCTTGCACCCGCTCGGGCCGGGAAGACACGAGGTTCCACGACAGCGTCCGGGGGCCATCCACCGGCTGACCCCCGATCAACACCACCCGGCCGGGACCGCGAAGCGTCACCGGCCCCTTCAACACGCCCAGGTGGTGCTTCAACAGCGGCTGGCCGTCCACGTGCACCTGGCCCGTGACCCCGAACAGCGCCGCCTCGGGGGCGAGCTGGGGCAGAACGTGGTCGCCTTCCGGCACGCTGAGGTCCAGGTAGAGCGCGGGAATCGGCGTCGATACCGGCGAGTGAACGCGACCCACCGCGCCGAGCAACACGCGGGCTTCGATGGCGCCGATCCGGGCCCCGGGCACATCGGCGGCGGGGACGTGCTGAAACGCCGGAGGTGCCTCTTCGTGCGCGGTGGGCAACGCCAGCCAGAGCTGCAGGCCGTGGTTGGTGAACGCGCGTTGGGCGAGGTCGGGCGGCCGACGCTCACTGTGCACGATTCCCCGGCCAGCCGTCATGAAGTTGATCGCGCCGGGCTCGATCCGCTGTTCCACGCCGAGGCTGTCGCGGTGCATCATCGCACCTTCGAACAGCCAGGTGACGGTGGCCAACCCGATGTGCGGGTGCGCGCGAACGTCGTGGTTGTCGGCCGGATGAACGACGACGGGGCCGAAGTGGTCGAAGAAGATGAACGGGCCGACCGAGCGCACCTCCAAGGACGGCAAGAGCCGCTGGATGAGGAAGCCGCCGCCGAGGTCTTTCTGGAGAGGGGGAAGTTGCTGCATGTCGCGAAGCCTATGCACGCCGGCGGCCCATCGCCCCCGCGCCGAGCCGCGCACCGGCTGGCGAGTCCCCCGAGGTGGGTCGCGGCGCGGGTCCCCGCCCCCTCGCTACTCCTCCGCCTCCACCTCCGATAGCTCCTCGGCGATGGTGACCAGCTCGCCCGGGACGAGGCGATCGCAAATGGAGCGGAGCGTGGTGAAGTCGACGGGGCGGGCGAGCACGATCGCCCCGAGGGCCACGAGGCGCTCGCGCGTGGTGGAGCGGAGGCCGGGCGGCACGACGACGATGCAGTTTCGGCCGAGCTCCGGCGCGGTTTCCGTGAAGCGCAGGTAGAGCCGCAACCCGAAGCTCTCCGGCCGAGGGAAGCTCAGCACGGCCACATCCACCTTGTGCACCGCCACGGCCGAGATGGCCTCCGCGATGGTGGCAGTGGCCAGCACCTCGAAGATCTCGCCGAGGTGGCGTTCGAGGGCGCGGCGGAGGAGGGCATCCTCCTCGACCAGCAGCACCCGGCCGCGCTTGGGGAGCGGGGCCCGCAGCACTTCCAGCGCCCGGACGGGGGTAGGCTGGTCGGCGGCGGGGAAGCTCACCTTGAGGCGGGCGCCGGTGCCGATGGCGCTGCCCAGCTCCAGGCTGCCGCCCGCCGTGCGGATGGCCTCGCGCGCCATCCCGAGGAAGAGCGGCGCGAACCCGGACTGGGCGGCGAGGAAGTCGAGGTCGCCGATGCGGGACTGGACCTCGGAGGAGTAGCCCCCGCCGTTGTCGCGCACCTCGAGGAGCACAAAACCGCCCACGAGCTTGCCCTCGACCTGCACGCGGCCCACGTGTTCCGGCGGGAAGCTCTCGGCGGCCGCGAGCAGCACGAGGCACAGGCCGCGGAGGAGCGGACCGCGCACCGCGCGGGCGGCCGGGAGGTCCTCCACCACGAACTCCACCTCGATGCGGTTCTCGAAGGCGTGGCCCACGAGGTCGCGCGCGGCCTCCAGCTCGCGGGAGAGCCGCACGGGGGTGGGCGCATCCGCATCGGGGCTGGCGAAGCGCACGGCATCCTGGGAGAGCGTGCGCAGGCGCGAAACGCCCTCGCCCATGCTCTCCATGAGCGCATCGAGCTCGGCATCGAGCTCGCCGGGGCGCACGCGGCGGAGGAACTGGTCGAACTCGCGCATCGGCGCGCCGGCGCTCACGAGGCGGGCGAGCGCGCGGATGTCGCTCAGGCGCGCCAGCACCTGCCGGTGGTCGGGCTCGAAGTGGGCGAAGCCATCGAGCAGGCGGCGGACCAGGCCCTCCACGAACACACTCTCGAGCGCGCGGGACTTGGTGCGGCGGGATTCGGCGATCACCTCGTCGGTTTCCGCGCGGTCGACGAGCAGGAGCAGCACGGTGTCGATCGAGCCGTCGGGGGCCTTGAGCGCGACCGCATCGAGGTCGGCGCGGGTGCGCGTGCCGTTGGCCCGCACGACCTCCACCTGGGCGGCGTGCTTTCCCCGACCGGCGAGGCGGGTGAGCAGGCCATCCCAGCCGAGCTCGGGCACCACCAGCACCTCGTCGAGCACGCGCCGGCCCTTGGCGCGCGTGGCGGCGGTGGCGGAGAGCCGCTCGGCGCCGCGGCTCCAGGCCCGGACGGTGCCGTCGGGCGAGGCCACCACGGCGGGCACCGCGATGAGCGCCGACACGGCCCGATCGAGCTCGCGCGGCCCTTCGGGGCTCTCCTCGCGGGCGGCAGGCAGCGCGGTGGGCACCGACACGGGCTGGGCGATGACCGCCATCGCTTCGAGCTGCCCGCGGTCGTTCTGCACCCGGGCCACGGTGAGCTCGCACTCCACGCTGTCGCCCCGCTCACGGCGCAGGGCGTGCACCAGCTCGAAGCGGCCCTCGCTCCGCGCCCTGTCTACCCACGCGAGCATCTGGCCGCGCGTATCTTCGCCGGCCAGCATGTTCGACAGCGGCCGCTCCAGCGCGCTGCGGGGGCTGTAGCCGAGGAGGCGCTCGGCGCCGCCCGACCAGTGGAGGATGCGCCCCTCGGGGTCGGCCAGGATGACCGCCTGCGGCACCTGCTCCAGGAGTGCGTTCTGGAGCCGCGCCCAGTGTTCCAGCTTACGACGATCGGTGACGTCCTGCCCGATGGACACGCACACGCGATCCTCACCCTCGCCCCACCCGGAGAGCTGCCAGCGGATCTGGCGCACATCGCCCGTGCGCGCCGTGAAGCTCCACTCACCCTCGCGCTGCTTCTCCCCCCCGAGCACACGCCCGTGGGCCACCTCCACGGCGGCCCGCACGGCAGGCTCGTGGCACACGGCGCGCAGGAGCGTACGCAGGTCGGTGAGGTCGGCATCCTCGAGCTCCAGGCGTTCGCGCGTGGCGCGGTTCACGCTCACGAGCTCCTGCTTGCGGTTCAGCGCGAACCACATCGATCCCGACCGTTCGAGCAGCACCTCCAGCGCGCCCGTCGGCAGGGCCGGCAGCGCGGGGCGGGCTCCTTTTGACATTCCTCCCCGCTAACGCGGCGGGCTACGTGTGGGGCGTGCGGGTTGCCTCCTTGCCCTCCACCGCGGTGCTCGCTCCTTTCGGGGAGGCGGCCGCCGGCCTGCCCGTGCTCGGCGGCACCCTCGCGGGCGCGCAGGCCGCGGCGCTCGCGCAAGCGGGCGTGGCCGCGGCGCCGGGTGCCGGCACGTTCGTGTACGGCGCCGACACCTGGTTTACCGCCACCCTCGCGCAGCGCATCCTGGCCCACGGCGCGCCCTGCCGGCTGCGGGTGGCCCACGAGGACTGGCTGCGGGTGGTCGGCCCGCTGAGCCGCGATCCGGCCCACCCCACGATCGGCGTGGTGCCCGAGGGGGCCCCCCCCGAGGCCCTGTTCGACCAGCCGGAGCTCGAGGTCGACGGGGGTTTCGAGCCCATGAAGCCCGCCCTGCAGCACCCCGCGTTCGCCCACGCGGGCGGGCCCCTGCTCTCCGGTTTGGCGGTGGCCCACGACGTGGAGCACTGGGCCCACCTCGTCCGCCTCAACGGCATCGCGCTCGCCGCGCTCGGCCGGGAGCGCGCCGCGCAGTTCGGCCGGCAGCCGTGGTACCGCAAGCTGTGGGCCGCGCTGGGCGTGCTCTGGCGTGCCCGGGGGTTCGGCGAGGCCGCGCTCGGTCGGGCGCTCAGCCGGTTCGGCGCGGGCTCGAAGGTGCACCCCACCGCGGTCGTGGAGTTCTGCGAGCTCGGCGCGGGCGTGGTGGTGGGGCCGGGGGCGGTCCTGCGCGGGGTGGTGGCGGGCGATGGCGCGCAGTTCGAGGCCATGGCGCATGTCACCGCCAGCAGCATCGGCGCGCGAGCCACCGTGGGCCGGCAGGCGCATGTGGCCCTCTGCGTGCTCGGCGAGGGCGCCTACGTGAGCTCGGGCGTGGGCCACCAGGCCACCCTCTTCGGCCGCGACAGCTTCGTGGCGCTCGGCGTCTGCACGTTCGACCTGTCCTTCGGCAAGCCCATCTCGGTCGACACCCCGGCGGGCCGCCAGTCGGCGGGCACGCACTTCCTCGGAAGTGCGGTGGGGCATCGCGCAAAGCTCGGCGCCGGCGTGAGGTTGGGGTACGGTATGGCCGTGCCGAATGACGCCCTCGTGGTGGCCCCCGCCGCCGACGTGCTCCGCCGCTGGCCGGAGGCATGCTCGGGCGCCGTCACGGTGGTGGATGGTGTGGCTGTTCCCCTCGCCCCGGGCGCCCGGTGAGGCCGCCCGCGCTGCTCCTCCTCCTCGCGGCGCAGGCCTGTTGCCAGGCGCCGCCCGAGTGGGCGCCGATCGATCCGCTCACGGTGGCCTCCGGGGTGCGCGTGCCCGTCTCCCTGAGCGCGTTCGCCACGGGCGACCATCTGAGCTTCGAGGCGGAGGCGTCGGAGGGGGTGGAGCTCAGCCTCAGCGGCGATGCGCTGACCGTGGAAGGTGCGGAGGGGTTCGATGGGTACGGCACCGTCACCGTGCTCGCACGCGACCAGTGCGGGCAGGAGGCCACGACCACCATCTCGGTCGACGTCAGCGATCGCGCCCGGGCCGGCGAGTGTGAAGTGCGGCTGCAGACCACCTCCGCTTCGGGGGTTGTGGCCGTGGCGGGCGAGTTCAACGACTGGGATGCCACTGCCGACCTCATGACGTCGGATGACGCGGGCAACTTCGAGATCAAGCTGTACCTGGCGCCCGGCGCCTACGCCTACAAGTTCGTGGACAACGGCGCATGGCGCTGCGATGCCGCGGAGCCCGCCGTGGTGTGCGGCGAAGGGCAAACGTGGGAGCCCGCCTGCCCGGTAGGGGGGTCGAGCTGCAACTCGCTCCTCGTCGTGCCGGACTGTTCGGCGCCGCGCCTTCGGGTGACCGCGCTCGACATCGACCGCGAGGCGCGCGCCGTGAGCGTGTCGGGCACGGCGAGCGCGTCGGTGTCGGAGGCCTGGGCCACGCTCGACGGCGAGGCGGTCGAGGCCTGGGAGGGGTCGACCTTCTCGTACTCGGCCACGGGCCTCTCCGCGGGCCGCCACACCCTCCGCTTCGGCGGCCAGGGCGTGGAGCCGGTGTACGTGCCCTTCTGGCTCGATGATCGCGACTGGGCCTCGGGGCTCCTCTACTTCGCCTTCGTGGACCGTTTCGAGAACGGGGATCCGTCCAACGACACCCCCGAAGGCGCCGACGTGGACTTCGAGGGGGGCGACTGGGCGGGCCTCCGGAGCCGCCTCGGCTACCTCGACGACCTCGGCGTGACCGTGCTGTGGATCACCGCCCCGCTCGACAACGCGGAGGGCCCGTGGTCGGGCCAGTGCTCGTCTACCTACGCGGGCTACCACGGCTACTGGCCGAGCGGTGAGGGCCTCGAGGAGCACTTCGGCACCGAGGAGGAGCTGCACGCCCTCATCGAGGATGCCCACGCGCTGGGCATGCGCGTGATGGTGGACTGGGTGGCCAACCACGTTCACGAGGAGCACGACCTCTACCAGACCCGCCCGGAGTGGTTCAACGACCGCTACCTGTGTGTGGAGGATGACGACGGTGACGGCGTGAGCAACTGGGACCAGCGCCCGGAGACCTGCTGGTTCGCCAGCTACCTCCCCGACCTCGACTACACCCAGACCGAGCCGCTGGTGCGCGAGGTCGACATGGCCATCGACCTGGCGAAGGACTGGGAGATCGACGGGTTCCGGATCGATGCGGTGAAGCACATGCCGCAGAGCGTCTTCGTGAACAGCCAGGCGCGCATTCGGGAGGAGATCGAGCACCGCGAGGCCGGCGGCACCGAGGACTTCCGCACCATCGGGGAAACCTTCGATAGTTACTGGCGCATCTCGAACTACCTCGGCGAATCGCAGCTCGACAGCCAGTTCGACTTCCCGCTCTACTACGCCGTGCTCGCCGCCTTCGCGCGCGACGAGATCGGCTTGTCTGACGGGGACAGTTCCCTGCAGGCCAGCCTCGCCGCCTCGGCCGCGGCCTACGGCGGCGCCACGATGTCGACGTTCCTCGGCAATCACGACGTGGAGCGCTTCATCACCCACGCGGCGGGTGAAGTGTCGAGCTCCGGCGGCGACAGCCCCTGCGGGGAGGATGGCCTCCTCCGCGCGCCGGCCACCTCGCCCACGGGCGAGGAGCCCTACGAGCGGCTCCGCCTCGCCTGGACCTTCCTCCTCACCTCGCCGGGGCTCCCCCTGGTCTACTACGGCGACGAGATCGGCCTCCCCGGCCACTCCGACCCCGACAACCGCCAGCCGATGAAGTTCGACGCCGAGCTCTCCGACCGTGAGCGCGCCACGCTCGCGCACGTGTCGGCGCTCGGCCAGGCGCGGCGCGAGCACCCCGCCTTCGCGCTCGGCGACTCGGTGAACTGGTGGGAGAACGAGGCCGACGTGTGGGGCTACGCCCGCACCCACGCAGGCGATGCGGTGCTGGTGCTGCTCAACCGGAGCGGGAGCGAGCGCACGCTGCAGAACGGCCTCGCTTTCGCCGGCCTGCCCCAGGGCACCTACGAGGACGTGCTGAGCGGCGAAACCTTCGCGAGCGCGGGCGACTCCCTCTCGGTGGCGGTACCGGCGCGGTCGAGCCGCGTGCTGGTGCCCCGATGATGGGGCTCCTGCTGGTCGGGGCCGCCCTCGCGGTGGAGCCCATCAACTCCACCCACACGCTGGTGAGCGCCAACGGCTTCGGGTCGCTCGTGTGGGACACCGACCGCATCACCGGCGGCTGGAACCACGGCTACGAGGCGTGGGACGCCAACACCTCCTCCGTCGACCTGCTCTTCGACAGTTACTTCGGCTACACCGACCTTGAGGGCACCGGGAAGTGGCTCTTCGACCCCACGAGCGCACGTCTGGTAGATGGCACCGGTGTGATCGAGGCGGTCGAGCGGGCGGGCGACCTCGAATTCACCCAGTACGCCTTCATGCCCATGACCCACGCGGGGTGGGGGGTGGTTCAGGTGGCCCGCGTGCGGAACACGAGCACCACGGCGCGCACCCCCGCCTTCGAGCTGGCCTCGCTGCACAACTGGAAGCCCGGCGGGGGCGAGGTGGCGGTGGCCGTGGACCACGAGATGGTCGTGGAGCACGGCACGGAGGCCGGGCTGTTCTACCGGGCGCCCGGCGCCATCGAACACAGCTGCGACCTGGTGTACGACACCGTCGCGGCCGGGCGCCGGCTCGCTGGCGACTGCTCGCGGTACGGCAGCGATCTGGTGCCCGCATTCGGCTGGAACGTGCCCTCGCTCGGGCCGGGCGAGGAGCGCTGGTACGGGGTGTTCACGAGCCAGGAGCCGGTTCCCGGTTGGTCTGCCTTCGAAGCGGGCCCCCAGGCCTGGCTGCGCGCGGAGCTGGAGTGGTGGGGTGCGCTGCACGCCCGCGGCACGCTCCCGGCTGGGTTGTCCGCGGCCGAAACCGCCGTGGCCCGCCAGCAGGTGGCGCTGCTCGTGATGTCGCAGGTGCGCGAGCCGAACGCGGGCTTCGGGCAGATTCCGGCTTCCCTCCCGGTGGCCTCGCCCGACCCCGAGTTCTCCCACACCTGGAACATCACCTGGGTGCGCGACAGCGCCTACGCCACCGTGGCGCTCGCCCGCGCCGGCTACGCGGAGGAGGCCGCCGACTCGCTCCGCTTCCTGTTCCAGAGCGGGAAGGCCGGCAAGTACGCGAGCTGGATCAACAGCGAGCCCTACGGCATCTCGGTGTGCCGGCTGTACGGGGATGGCAGCGAGTGGTCCGACGAGGATGCGACCGGCCCCAACATCGAGCTCGACAACTGGGGGATCTACCTCTGGGCGCTGGGCGAGACCGCGCGTCGCGCCGAGGGCTCCGCGCTGGTCGATGAGCTCGGTCTGCGGGCGCTCGACGAGGTGGCCGACCCGCTCCTGGCCCAGATCCTCGCGGGCGATCAGCTCGTGCGCGCCGACAGCTCCATCTGGGAGCGGCACTGGTACGGCAACGAGAAGCAGTTCACCTACACGAGCGTGATGGCGGTGGCGGGCCTCCGCGCCGCCGGCGATCTCGCGGCCACCCTCGGCGACCCGCGCGCCCAGACCTACTTCGACGCCGCGCAGTCCGTGGCCACCGCCATCGGCGTGCACCTCGTGGATGCCGACGGCGTCGTTGCCGGCAACCTCACCGAGCTCAACGCGGGCATCGGCTACCTCGATCTGGCCGCCGTCGAAGCCTACAACTTCGATGTGCTCGATCCCCGCGGCCCCACCTTCGCGCCCACGCTCGAGATGTGGGACACGTGGCTGAGCGCCCCCACGGGCATCGGTTTTCTGCGCAACGACGACGGCAGCGCCTACGACAGTCAGGAGTGGCTCTGGGCCGACCTGCGCCTCGCCCCGGCCCTGCGGCGTGCCTGCGCCACCGCCCGGGCCAGCGAGCTCGAGGACTGGGCCACCCAGCAGGCCCTGCTGAACGGCGGCCAGCTCCCCGAGATGCTCGACCCCGAAAGCGCGGAGTACGAAGGCCCCACCCCCATGCTGGGCTTCGGCGCCGGCGTGTACCTCCTCGCCCTCCAGGACCGCGCCGAGCTCGACGGCACCTGCGCCCCCGAGGTGGCCATCCCCTTCGAGCACCCCATCGAAGCCCAGTGGACGGAAGGCTGCGGCTGCTCCACGACCACCTCCGCCAGCGCCACCCTCGTGGTGGCCGCCGCGGCGCTCCTGGCCCGCCGTCGCCGGACGTCGGCTCCCCGGGGCTGAGCGGCCCTCCCTCGCTCCACCGGGGCCACCGTGGCCGCCTCCGCCGCGGTCCGATGGGGCCAACGTGGCCGCCTCCGTCGCCTCCGTGGGCCCCCGGCCCACCGCCGTCAGGCCGGTGCAGCCAGACCAGCGCGGGCTGGCGGTGTGCGGCGCGCTACCCGTCGTGCCGACGGTCCGCCCCGGCCTCGACGTGTGGGTGACGGTGCAGTACGGCCCGACCGAGGCCCGCTTCGGGCCGACGGAGGGCGGGACTGCGCCGGCAGGCCCCGGCGCCGTCGTCTCGTCCCGTCCCCGACCGACCCCTCTCGCCGCCCGCACCGCCACCCCGCGCCCCGTGTCGCCGCGTCCTGCCCGGCCGGCTCCGGAGCCGCGACGCGTCGAGCCGGCTGAAGAGGTCTACTCCCAGCGCACACGAAGGTGCCCGCTCCCCCCAAGCTGCGCCTGGTTGCCCCCCGGCGCCCACTCCACGCGGCCATCCGCTCGCACGACCGCGAGCTTCCACTGGTACGCGATGGGTTCGAGGCGCACGCGTGCGGGGAGATCGAGGCCGCGGGCGGGGTCCCAGTCCCCGACGAGCGGCGCGCCGCCCACGAGGCGGAGGCGATCGCCAGGCGCCAGCGCGGGAGCCCCGGTGGCGGTGATCAACACCACGCCGGCCGTCACCCTCGGCGCCCGCAGCGCCGGTGCGTCGGCGCGCGGGTCGAGCACGCGCACCGACCGGGCGTCGAAGGTGGTGCCCGCGAACTCCAGTTCGCTGTCGCCGCCGTTGTAGACGACCCAGCGCACGTCCTCCCCGCTCCGGCGCTCCACCACGAACCAGCTCCGTCCGAGGGCCAACGTGCGGCTCTGGCCCGCCCGCAACGCCGGGGAGGCCTTCCGCTCCGCGGCCCGGGTGCGCAGGAGCGCGAGCCGCGCCATCCACGCATCCTGCTCGGCGCCCTCGGCGGGCGCCCAGCGCATGTCGGCGCGGTTGTCGGGCTCGCCGGCGCCCTGCGCGCCCCACTCGGTGCCCCACGTGATCATCGGGCGGCCGCGCAGGGCGAAGAGGAGCTCCAGCGCGAGGTCCACGCGGTGGGCGTCGTCGTGGCAGCGCGTGGTGATGCGGGCGGTGTCGTGGTTGTCGAGAAAGGTGATGAAGGTGTCGGGGGGGAGGTGGGCGGTGCGGTCGAGGATGGCCGGGATGGCCACGGCCGGCGCATCGTCGCAGACGACGTCGGCGAGGGCGTAGTGGAGCGGGAAGTCGAAGACGGCATCGAGACCGGCGGCCTCGCGGGTGGCCAGTACGGTGGCCACGTTGCCGTCGAAAACTTCACCCCAGAGCTGGAAGCCGGGGCCCGCCTCGGCCCGGAGCTCCCTGCCCATCCGGGTGAGGAAGACCGGGTCGAGGTGGCGCACCGCATCGAGCCGGAAGGCCACGGGGCCGGCGGTGCGCAGCCAGTGCGAGGAGGCGCCGCGGAGGTAGTCGAAGACCTCCTCCCGCTCCACCGCGAGGTCGGGGAGGCCGTGAACGTCGTGGGTGACGACCTCCACGGGGTCGTGCCAATCCTGGATGGGGCCGGCGCCGTGGAACCACGCGGGGCGTTCCGTCATCCAGGGGTGCTCCGGGGCCACGTGGTTGTAGACCATGTCGAGCACGAGGCCGATGTGGCGCTCGCGGAGCTGCCCGGTGAGCGCCGCGAGGTCGGCCGGGGTGCCGAAGCGGGGCTCGAGCGCATCGAGCGCCCGCGTCCAGTAGCCGTGGAAGGCGCCGTGGCCGTAGAACGGGGTGTCGCGCATCTCTGCGATGGGGGCGAGCCAGAGCGTGTCCACGCCCAGCTCCGACAGCGCGTCGAGGTGGGCGGTGAGCCCGGCGAGGTCGCCCCCGTGGAAGGCCTGCGGATCGGCGGGGTTCACCGCGCCGTCGTTGGTCGGGTCGCCGTTGGCGAACCGGTCCACGAGCAGGAAGTAGATCACCCCCCGCCGCCCAACCACCCGTCGAGCACCTCGCCCACCTTGCGCGCCACGACGGGCGCGGCCGCATCGACCGCATCGGCCTCGCGCTGGTGGTGGTACTGCAGGAAAACGGGCACATCGAAGCTGCGTGTGGCGGGGGTGGCGGCGCCCTGGAGGGTGAGGACCACCCCCACCGTCCACCGGTACTGCCCGTTGAGCTCGGAGTAGTAGACGGGGCGGGTCTCCACGAGGAGCAGCGGGGCGCCGGCCGCGGCGGGGGCCAGCGCGAGGAGCCGCGGGCCGGTCTCCCGGCTGCCCTGGACGCCTGCCAGCTCGCCTTCCGACTGGAGCAGGACGGGCACCAGCTTGCGGCGGCTCACGGCGTCGAGCACGGCACCGTCGAAGCGTTCGGGAGCGTCCACCGCCGGGGCATCGCTCGCGGCGTCGAGCACGTTCACCACGAGGAGCGGGCGCCCACCGCCGGCCTCCACGGGGGGCGTGGGCTTGAGGCAGGCGAGGGCGAGGAGGATCAGAACCATGCTTCGGTCTCCAGCGCCACCACGTTGTGCCAGTGACGCTCCACGTTGCCGAAGTCGTTGTACTGGTCGAGGGTTTCCACGAAGCTGTTGCCGAAGGCGTTGTTCTGGGTGCTGTACTGCACGCCGTACAGGAGCCGGAGGCTGGGGCGGGTGTAGATGCCGGGGCCGAGCGGGTTGAGCACGATGCCGCCCTTGCCCTGCCAGGTGACCCGCGTGTCGCTATCGCCCACTTCGAGCCCATCGCCGTCGGCCGCGCCGTCGGTGGAGGCGAAGATGCTGTCCTTGTGGTTCCGGTAGGTGTTGCCGTTGTGCGACACCTCCTCCGCGAGGCTCGACTCCACGAGCAGGTGCACCACCGGCGACACGTACACCTGCGTGCGCACCACCGCCGACATGAAGGTGCGGTCGTCGTCGCTGGGGGTGATGTCGTTGTCGGCGTCGCGGTTGTCGCCGTAGAGGCCGGCGAGCACCAGGTCCCAGCGGTCGGGCACCAGGGCGAGCTGCGTTTCCGTCCCCACGAAGAGCTGCGTGCGCTCGTCGGTGAGCCCGCCCACGTAGAGCGCCACCGTCTCCCCCTCGTAGGTCTCCTCCACGAAGCCGCGCGGGTGGAGCTGCGCGTAGCTCGCGTACACCGTGCTCCACCGCCACGGTCCGAAGCCGCCCCCGCCGAGGTACGCCACCGCCTTGCCGGACTCCGCCCCGGTGGGCTCGGGGTTGGGGAACTCGCTGAGCTGACCGGGGTGGTCCTGCACCCAGGACTCCACCACCTGCCCGCGCACCCAGTCCTCGTAGGTGAGGCCCGGCGTGGTGTGGGGCGCGTTCTGGTTGCCCAGCACCATCGGCTCCAGGTAGCCCTGCGCGCCCACGCCCACCTCGAAGTGGTCGGCGAGGTTGACCCGGGCGGAGAGCGCACCGGTGAAGATGGTGTTGTACTGGTCGGGCTTCATCGACCAGCCCGCATCGCCGAGGCCGGCGGTGATCTCGAGCCGATCGCTGCGGTAGCGGCCCTGCGCCCCGAGGGTGTCGGCGAGGAGCAGCGTGGGCTTCATGTCGTACAGCCCGAGGTCGCCGTAGTTCTGCTCCAGCGTGCCGAGGCGCCAGGTCACGTCGCGAAGGCCGATGTTGCCGGCCTGCACGTACACCTGCGAGAGCTTCATCCAGGCCAGCGAGCCGCCGCCGGCATCGGCGTTGGCCACGGTGCCGCCCTCGATCTTCGCGTGCACGTCGGTCCAGGGTTGGAGCGTGCCGGGCTTCTGGTCGAGGATGTCCTGGCGGAGCTCCAGCGCGGCGTAGGGGCCCTCGTTGAGGAGCCGCCCGTAGAGGTTCCAGTAGCCGAGCCGCCCATCGCCCCCTTCGAGGTCGGGCCGCGTCATCACGCGCACGTAGCCGCCCACGTCGGCGGCGAGCGCGAGACTCACGAGGAGGATCACGGCGCCTCCTCGAGCAGCACGATCGTGGTGCCGGGAACGCCGTAGGCGCCCGACACGAGCGTGCCCGCGTCGTCCCAGTTGGCGGACTCGCGCAACGAACGACCCTCGCTGGCCAGCCAGTCATCGCCGTCGAAGTGCTCTTGCGTGTCGACCGCGCGGGCCCACGAGCCGGCGGGCAGCGTGAAGCTCACGTCGTATCGTTCCATGTTCAGGAGCATGAGCAGCGCCGGCTTGCCTGACCACGCCTGGTTCGGCGTGCCGTCGTCCTCCCACTTCACCATCAACTGCCGCGAGCCCCAGTCCGGGCTGCCCCCGCCGGGAGCGTGCCAGGAGATCGGCATGCCGCCGCCGTAGGTGTCGGGCGAGAAGGCGTAGGTGTGGTCGAGCCGGAAGCGGATCATGTGCGAGACGAAGTCGTGCATGCGCCAGCGTTCATCGCGCGCCTGCCACTCCCCCCACCGGAACCAGTTCCACTCGTTGTCGGCGGCCGTGCTGTAGGCGTTGTTGTTGCCGTACTGCGTACGGAGCCACTCATCGCCGCCGAGGATCATCGGCGTGCCGGCCGACACCATCATGCCCACGTAGAGGTTGCGCATGATCTGGCGCTTGAAGCCTTCGGCATCCACGCCCCAGTCGCGCGAACGGTTGTTCTCCTCGCCGCTCTCGGTGTCGCACCACGGGGAGGCCGCGTTGGTGCAGCAGGTGGGGTTCAGGGGGCCGCAGAAGTTGGCCTTCTCGTCGTAGGAGAGGAGGTCGTACATCGTGAACCCGTCGTGCGCGGTCACGAAGTTGACCGAGTGGTAGGGGCGCCGGCCGTTGGCGCCGTAGCGGGCCTCGCTCCCGGTGAGGGTGCCGCCGCCATCGATGCCGTTCTCCGAGGAGCTCAGCGTCCAGTCGTCGTTGTTCTGGATGCTGCGCCACCAGTCGCGGAAGCTCGCGTTCCACTCGCCCCAGCCCACCTCCGGGTCCTCCGAGGAGGGCGGGAAGCCGCCGATGGAGGTGTAGTTTCCCCCGGCGGTCCACGGCTCGGCGATGATGCGGGTGTCGTGGGCGAGGAGCACCGGGTCGTCGATGATGTCGCCGAGGACGGTGTTCGCCGGGTCGTCCCAGTTGTTGTAGTCGCCGTCCTTCTCGCCGAGGATGCCGGCCAGATCGAAGCGGAAGCCATCCACGTGCAGCTCCTCCACCATGTAGTGGAGCGAGTCGAGGATGAGGCGGCGAACGGGGGTGTGGTTGGGGCGCGTCTGGTTGCCCACGCCCGTGTTGTTCCAGTAGCCCTCGCGGTCCTCCGACAGGGCGTAGTAGGCGTTGTTGTCGAGCCCGCGCATGTTGTAGACGGTGGCGGCCTCGGTGGTGTCGAGGTTGTAGGAGGCGTCGGCGCCGAGCACGGAGTCGGTGTACACGCGGTCGCGCCAGAGGCCGCCCTCGCCGGTGTGGTTGTACACCACGTCGAGCACCACCTCGATGCCGGCCTGGTGGAGCTGGTCCACCATCCACTTGAACTCGTCCACCACCGCGGCGGGCTCGCGCCCCATCACGTAGTCGGCGGAGAAGGTGAGCTCCGGCGCGAAGAAGTTGATGTTGTTGTAGCCCCAGTAGCCGCCGTCGGCCGGCTTCTCGTGGATGGGCAGGAACTCCACGGCGGTCACGCCGAGGTCGCGCAGGTAGCCCGCGTACTCGCCCACGCCCCGGTAGGTGCCCGGGTGGTCCACGCCGGCCACGCCGTTGGCGGTAAAACCCTTGGGATGCACCTCGTAGAGCACGAGATCGGTGGCCGCATGACCGGCGAGCGTGCGCGCCGACCGGGCCTCGCGCCAGGTGGACTCGTGGTCGGTCCACGCGTAGTCGCTCGCCATCACGATGCTCTTGGCGCTCGCGCCCCAGGTGCAGGCATCCCGCGCGCGCTCGCCGGTGCCGGCCGAGCCGCGGGCCCAGTCGTGGTCGCGGGTGAGCGCCTTCGACCAGGGGTCGGTGAGGAGCTTGTTGGGGTTGAACCGGGCGCCGAGCGCATCCACGTCGGCGACGAAGCCATCGTGCTGCCCGCACACCCAATCGGGGGTCCACGGCCAGTTCGAGCCCCACGCCACCAGCCCGTAGAGCTGCCCGGGACCCACGCCCTCCACGTACAGGTTCCATACCTCGCCGAAACGTTCCATCGGGAAGCGCTGCACGGGCGACTCATCGTCGGCGTCGGCGAAGAGCAGGAGCTCCAGACGCTCCGCCGCGGCGGCGTACACCGCGAAGTTCACGCCCCGATCGATGACCGTGGGGCCCATCACCTCGAGCGCAGCCACCTCATCCGCGGTGAGCGAGGGGGCCACCGCCTCGGTGTGGTAGAGCCGGGCGTATTCGCCCGTGGGGCAGCCGAGGAGCCCGAGGAGCAGGAGCATGCGGCCGTACTAACGCGAGGTGGGAGGGCTTCGGGGCAAACCGCCGCGACCGGCAGCGGGGTCGGCGGGGCGTCGCCGCGGTTTGCAGCGCGGCCGGGGGGCAAGCCGCTCAGCGCGCTCCCGGCGTAGTCGCGTGGGCGGGGCACCCGAGGGTCAGGAGCGCATCGCGGCTGGCGCGAACGGCGGGCCGGTGCACCGCCGGCACCAGCGCGATCCCCTCGCAGGGGCCGGCCGGCGCGGTCAGCGCGCGCACGGCGTGCCACACCGCATCTACCGTAGCGTCGTCGTCGGGCACGAGCGCGCATCCGCGGCCGGCGGGTCGGGCCCGGCCGATGAGGTGGATGCCCTCGGCGCCCACACGGAGGGCGGTGGCGTCCTGGGGCGGGCGGTCGAGCAGGAGCGCGGCGGTGGGCCACGCGAGCAGCGCCGCCACCGGGCCCTTCGGCGCCGGCTCGGTGCGGCCCACGAGGGCCAGCCGGTGCGTGGTCCAGACCATGAACCGGTCGGCGGCGGCATCGAGCTGGCCGACCGTCGCGGAAGCCGGGAGGGCCAGGGTAGCGCTGCGGCGCAGGGTGTGGGCCCAGCCGCGATCGCCGTCCACGCACGGCCACACGGGAACGGCCTGGTAGTAGTGGCCGCGCTCCCGGAAGACGCGGTCGATCACGGCGGGTTCGCCCGTCACGGCGGCCAGCGTGGTCGTGGGGCCGATGGGGCCCTCCGGCACGAGGACATCGGTGCTGGGCACCACCACCGTTTCCAGGAGCTGCGCCAGCGGGGTGTTGCCGGTGTACACGCCGGCCGCGCCGGCCAGCACGAGCCAGAGGGCCCGGCCCACGCTCCAGCGGGAGCGTCCGCCCTGGAAGGCCACGCCGAGCATGGCGCCGGGGATCACGAGGAAGCCGGTCCACGGCACGCCGCGCACCAGCGTGGCCACCTGGGTGTACTCCCCGGAGGCGGCCGCCTCCCGCGCCGCGAACAGCGCGCCGCTGCACCCGGCCGACGCCGCCGCGGCGGCGAGCAGGACACCGAGTCCCGGGCTCGCCGCGCGCCCGCCGAGCACGAGGTAGCCCACCGTGCCCGCGGCGAGGAGCGGCGCCGTGTCGGCGGTCGCCTGCGCGCAGTAGGCCAGGACGCCCTCGAGCATCTGGTGCGCGGGGTACACGCTGAGCTGCCACTCCGCGAGGAGGGTGGCCTGCTGGCGGGCCGCGATCGCGGGTGCGAGGATGAGGAGCGCCATCGCCGTGTCAAGCGAGCGGGCGAGCTGGCGCACGGAGGCCAGGCGGTTCCAGATCAGGCCGCCGGCGCCCACGACCACGGGGGTTCCCCAGCCGTACGCCACGGACTCCGGTGCACTCCAGGAGATGAGCATCACCACGAGGAGGCTCACCAGGGCTGCGAGGGTGATGCGCTGCGGGCTGGGGGCGTGCGACACGGGCGGCATGATGGCACGTTTCGTGGGGCGGGGGCGGCCCCGACGGTCGCCGTCCCCGGCCGTTCCATGGCACACTCTCCCGATGCCCCTGCTCGGCGTTCCCCTCCTCCTCGCCGCTTGCACCCCGGCGGGGAGCATCACCCTCGGGGGCGATCCGGCCGCGGCCGACTCGGCGGCGAACACCGCCCCCGCGCTCGACACCGCGCCCGACACCGCTGCGGACACCGCCGCGGACACCGACACCGGCGAACCACCCGAGCCCGAGGTGTTCACGATCGTCGCCGTGCCCGACACCCAGTTCCTGCCCGCCGTCTGGCCGGAGGTGTTCGACGAGACCTTTGCCTGGATCGCGGACCACGCCGAGGAGCTCAACGTGGCCTTCGTGCTGGGCGAGGGCGACATCGTGCAGGACGACCTGCCCGAGGAGTGGGCGGTGGCCGAGGCGGCGTGGCGCCGGCTCGACGGCGTGGTGCCCTACGCGCTCGCGGTGGGAAACCACGACATGAGCGGCAGCGACACCAGCCACTTCAACGAGGCCTTCCCGCGCTCGGCGCAGTCCACCCTGCCCGGCTTCGGCGACACCCTCGACCCCGAACGGATGGACGACGCCTGGCACACCTTCGCCGCCGGCGGCGTGGACTGGCTCGTGCTCTCGCTGTCGTGGACGCAGACGCCCGAGCAGCTCGTCTGGGCGGCCGGGGTCGTCGCGGCGCACCCGCACCATCGCGTCATCGTGACGACGCACGCCTACCTCCAGCCCAGCGGTTCTCTCCAGGGCCAGGGCGAGCTCATCTGGTCGGAGGTGATGGAGCCCGCGGCGGGCGCCACCCTCGTCGTGAACGGCCACTACACGAGCCCCATGGCCGCGCACCAGCTCCAGGTCGGCAGCGCCGGGCAGGAGGTGGCCGCGCTCTTCGCCAACTACCAGGGCGACGACGGCGGCGGCATGGGGCGCATCCGCCTCATGGAGGTGGATGTGGCGGCCGGCACCATCCGCGTGCAGAGCTACGCCCCGGCCTTCGACGCCTGGCTCGATGACGAGGACAACGCCTTCACCCTCGAGGGGCTCGACCTCGGCGCCCGATAGGCGCGGCGAGGTCGTGGGGAGCACGAGGCCTTCCCCTGACCCCCGGTCGACCTACGGCAGGGCGGCCAGGTGATCGGTCGCGGCCTCCTCCTCGCCGCGCTCGGGCAGCGTGGGATCGCAGTACGTCACGTACCACGTCGCCTTGCGCGGCAACTGCTCGCCCACGATCGGCTCCGAGAGGCTCTCGGCCACCGGCCCGCTCTTCACGGACACCAGGGTCGGCTCCGCGCCACCGCCGTTGACACACCGCGCAAAGCGTTCGTACCGGGCCTCGGTGAAGAAGGCGTCCACCCCCGCCTGGCAGCGGTCCACCGTCTTCCGGGTACCGTGGTCGCAGAGCTCCGTCTTTGCGCGGGCGGTGAACTCCCCCCACTGGCTCCGCGTTTTGGCGTGCCGCCACACGGTGACGGCTGCCTGGGCGCGATCGGCGCGGGCAGAACTCACCTCCACGCGGGCGAGCGCCTCCCGAAGGTCGGACTTGAGCCGGTCGCGAACGTCGCGGGCCGCTTCGAGGTTTGCGCGAAGGGAGCCCACCCGCTCGACGAGCGCGCCGGCGCCGCCGGCAGCGAGCGGTTCGCCCGTGGCGGTGGCCACGTCGGCAAGCTGCTGCTCCGCCGTGGCGAGCTGGCTTTCCAGCTCCGTCACCCGGGCCTGGGCGTCGAGCAGCTGCTCGGCGGGCGCGGGGGAGGCGGGCGCGATGTCGCCAGCGGCCACCTCGGTCGGTGGCATCGGCTCGGCCGGCTCGCCGGCGTTCCTGGCGTCGGAGAACATGGTCACCCATGCCATCGCGGCGCTGCCACCGATGACGGCGCCGAGCAACAGGCGGAGCGAGCCGCTGAACGGCGAGGACACCTCGGGCCGGTCCTCGAAGGGAGGGAGTTCGTCGTGCTGGCTCATGGGAGACTCCTGGGTTGCGGTCTGCATTGACCACCCCCATCGTTCACCCAGCAGTCCCGGAAGGGTCTTACGCGCTCCTTACGCGGCGCCGCTAGTCCACCGACACGTCGAGCAACGCCACGCGAAGGCCGCGGTTGCGCTTTTCCAGGAAGGCCGGGTCGAAGCCTGCCTTCTCTACCTCCCGGCGGACGCGGTGCAGCAGCACGTGGAGGCCGTTGACATCCATGGTGGCGCCCTCGCGCCCCCAGATTCCCGTGACCACGTCGTCGTCGTCACACCATCCCGCGCGGTCCGCCGGCAGCCCCCGGCGGCGATCCTCGACCGCCTGCCTCGCGAGCACGTAGAGCAGCACCGCCCGGTTCTCCGCCCGGATCTGGCACCGGCCGGGACCGCCGCGATGGGAGAGCGTGGCCTCCGGCCCGGTGGGGCCGTCCAGGCTGACGGACAGCCGGTAGGGCCAGGTCTCGCCGGCGGCGCCCGCGGTGTCCACCGGTTGGTTCGCCTCGGGCACCACCCGGAAGGTGCGGTCGCCCACGGAGAACAGCTCGCCGGCCGCGACGCGGTCGCCGGAGGCAAGCTGGACGATCCCCTGCGGGTCGGGAGGGAGGACCTGGGGGTGTCCGGCTCCCGGGGGGAGGAGCACGCCCGCGGTCACATCCTCGATCAGCCACCCGCGGGGGGCCTCGGGCGGCGCGGTCGCCCCGCCCGCCACCTGCACCAGGGTGGTCGCCCCCAACCGGATCTCGTCGCTTTCCGACACCGGCAGCGGCACCCGGACCCGCCAGCCGTTCACGAACGTGCCGTTGGAGCTGCCCCGATCCCGCACGTACGCGCGCCCCTGGTGGGCCCAGAACTCGGCGTGACCCCACGAGATGTCCGGTCCGGTGAGCACGAGATCGTTGTCGGGTGCCCGGCCGACCCGCACCCCCGCGGGGCCGAGCGGAACCTCGAACACCGGCTGGCCGCCGCGCAGGACGCAGACCCGGAGGGGAGGGTGCACGATGGCCAGCCTATCGCAGGTGTGGCAGAATGACTCAAGCCGTGCCGGCTCACCGCTCTCGTCGCCCTGCTGTGGAGCGGGGCCGCCCATGCGACCTGCCAAACGCCCGCGAGCGCGGAGCAGTGGCGGACCGCCGCCGCCGGGGCGGAGGCCACTTGGACGCGACTCGACGTGGAGGCGTTCCGCACCGCGACCGACGCCGCGGCCGCCGTGCTGCCCTGCGTCTCCGAGCCGCTCACCACCGGCGACGCGGCCCGCGCCCACCGGCTGGCCGGCTTCCGCGCCGACGTCCTCGGCGACCGCGACGCCGCAGCGGCCGCGTTTCTCGCCGCCCGGCGTCTCGATCCCGGCTGGGCCCTTCCCGACCGATTCCCCGACAGTCACCCGCTCCGCCTCCTGTACGGGAAGCTCGCGCTGGACGGACTCCTGCCCTCCCGGCTCCCCCGGCCGCGCTCCGGCACGGTGTGGGTAGATGGGGAGCCCGGGCTCACCCGGGTGGCTGGCCTGCCCGCGCTGGTCCAGTGGCGCACGGCCGGCGGACGCACCGCGTGGACGGGCTACCTGCCCGGCGCGCAGCAGGCCGTGGGCTATCCCGAGGCCAGCCCCAGCCGGCCAGCGGGCTGGGCGTTGCTCGGGGTGGGTGCGGCCTCCGCGGTGGCGGCCGGTGCCGCTTTCGCGGTGGCCAGCGATGCCCACGAAAACTACTTCGATCCCGGCACGCCGCCGGACGCGCTCGAGGGGCTGCGCACGGAGACGAACACCGCGTTCTGGGTGTCGGTGGCCGCGGGGACCGGCGCCGTGGGAGCGATGGTGGCCGGCGCTATCGTCCTGCGGATCTAGCGTGGCACGCGGCTCCGGCGAGTTCGGCGTGTACCGGCTGGAAGGTCCGCTCGGCTCGGGGGGCACGGGGAGCGTCTTTGCCGCCCGACATGCCCTGCTCGGCCGGCGCGTCGCCGTGAAGATCGTCCGTGCGAGCACGCCGCGCGTGCGGGAGCGGGTGATGCGCGAGGCCCGCGCGCAAGCGAACCTCGACCACCCGAACGTGGTCACCGTGCACGACGTTTTGGAGGAGGGCGACGAGGTAGGCGTGGTGATGGACCTCGTGGAGGGTCCCGACCTGGGTGGGTGGCTCCGGCGCGAGCCGCGGCTGGATGCCCGCCTTCGCCTGTTCGGCCAGGTCCTCGCCGGCGTGAGTGCGGCGCACGCCCGAGGCATGGTGCATCGGGACCTCAAGCCGGAGAACGTGCTCGTCGACCTCCGCGGCTCTGAACCCCTCGCGCGCGTGGCGGACTTCGGGCTCGTCACGACCGGGAGCGACGCCGAGCCGCGAATCACGCAGACCGGCGCGCTGATGGGCACGCCCGGCTACATGTCGCCGGAGCAGTTCCGTGACGCGGCATCGGCCGACGTACGCTCCGACATCTTCGCGCTTGGGTGCGTGCTTTGCGAGGTGCTGTGCCAGGTGCGGGCGTACCCCCAACTGGACCTGGGCGCGTTGATGACCGCGGTGGAGCGGGAGGCCCACACCGACCCCTGCGCCTTCGTTCCCGACCTCCCGCCTGCGCTCGCGCGGATCGTGCGGGACTGCCTCCGCGTGGACCCGAGCCATCGCCCGCCCTCGTGTGACGCGCTCGCCGGCCGCATCGCGGCCGTTCTCGCGACCGACGCCAGCATCGACCCCCCGCGCGTCCTCACCGCTTTGGCGCATCCCATCCCCTCCCAGGCGCACGAAGCCCGCACACGCGGCGCTCCCACCCTCGCCCCCTCGCTGGCGGCCGAATCGAGAACGGCCCGCCGATCGGGCGCCGCGTGGCAGCGCCTGCTGGCGCCGCTCGGTGGTGCGGCGCTCGGCGCCGGGGTGGTGCTGGCCGCGATTCGGGGGGTCGGGGAGGGCTCGACGCGCCCCGACGCTCCGCCCATGCCGGAGCCCTCCTCTCCGTCGGTGGCCTCGGCAGAGGTCGCTCCTTCCCCCGACGGTGTGCCGGCCGCCGCGCCAGCGTCGGAGGAGTCGTCGGCGCCGCCGCCTGCGCTCACCTCGGGCGTGGCGGCTGCCTCTGCCGACGTTCCCGCGCCGTCCGCGCGGGTCTCCTTCACCGGCGACGTCGCCGACGCTTGGTTGCAGGCCGGAGGCCGCCGCTACCGGAGCGGCACGTTGCCCCCCGGCCGGTACGTGGTGTGGGCGGTGATCGGCGACTCGCCTGCCTTCGAGGCGGGCCGGGTGGGGGTCCGGGCGGGACGCCTCACGCGGGTGACCTGCAGCGCCGCGTTCCGGACCTGTAGGGCGGATTGACCCGCGCGGCTGGCGGGGGCGAATTCGGCTACGCTCCTTGCAGAAATGTTGCTCACTCTCGCCGGCGCCTGTCTGCTCATCGACGACGACGCCCACCAGTCGCGTCTCGCCGATGCCCGCTCGCGATCCGGGGAGGACAGCGGCTCGGGCGACAGCGCGGCCACCGACAGCGGGCCGCCGGACACCGGCCGTGCAGACACCGCGCTTGCCGATGATTGGAAGGGCACCTACACCGGCTCGTTCACCCTCCAGATCGACGGCGTGGTCATCGACGACCGCTGCGAGGGAGATGCTTCCTTCCGTGTGGACGCCGCCGCCGATCCCGCCGTCCTGGGCGAGGTGACCTGCACGTGGCGAGGGGGCTACGCCGCCTACGGTGGGCAGAGCGGCTCCTTCGAGGGCGTGCTCTCGGCTTCGGAGGCCGTGGGCGCGGTTCGCTTCGGGGAGGGCGTGACGGTGGCCGACACCTGGAACGGGAGCCTCGAGGCCGGTCCGCCGGCCCACCTCGACGGCAGCTTCTCGGGGACGACCACGTGCGAGGGAGCCTCTTGTTCCTACGAGGGGAGCTTCTCGGCGGCCCGGGAGGAGTGAGGCCCACCGCCCCGGGGGTTGGTGAGCCTCCCCTGCAAGTCGCCTGTAAGAACCGAACGGCGTGGCGGCGCCTACGGTGGGGGTGCGACCGACCTGGTCGCGACACCCAATCAGGAGAACAAATGCGTACGACTCTCAGCCTGCCCGTCCTCGTCGGGCTCTCCCTGCTCGTAGCCTGCAACGGATCGTCGGACGCCTCGGGTCGGACCGGCCCGGACGGCGAGACCGGTCAACGGTCGGTGGAAGGGCGTGTGGCGGGGGACGGTGCCGCTACGGTCACGGTGGAAGACGCCGACTCGGCCCAGCCGCTCGGCAGCGCCGAGGTGGGCGCCGATGGCCGTTACACGGTGGAATTCGAGGGGGGCGCCAGTCCCGTGGTGATCACGGCGTTCGACGCGAGCGGTGCCGTCGTGGGCGCGGTCCTCGTCGATGGCCGGTCGAGCTTCGACGAGGTGACCGTGGCCGCGCCCATCGACGCCGAGACCACGTTGGAGGCCGAGGTGGCGTTCGCCATCGCGGACCTCTCCGGCAGCCTCGAGGGCGTGAACACCGTGGACATGCGGGGCCGCGTCAGCGCCGCGTTCGCGGGGCCCGTCGCCGCCGCCGGGGACGCGGATGCCGCCATCAGCGCGCTCGCCATGGCCGAGATCGCGGCCACCGAAGCGGCCGATCTGGCGCTGTCCTCGAACGGATCGGCCTTCGGCGCCGCGGCCCGCCTCGATGCAAGCCTGACCGCCCGTCAGGCCTTCGATGTGGCCCTCGACGCGGGCGAGGTCGAGGCCGAGGCCCAGGCCGCCTTCGATGCCGCGGTGGCCGACGCGTGGGCCGCGGAGGGGGTCTCGATGTCGGTCGCGGCCGACGCCGACACGGCGGCGCGCGCCGCGTTCGAGAGCACGCTCGACGCCGGGAGTGGGTCCTTGTCCGCCCGGTTCGCCACGGCGGCGGTGATGGAGGCCCTCGCCGACGCCGACGCCGACGCTGAGACCACCGCGGGCGCCGAAGCCGCCGGTCGCGTCCTCATCGAGGCGATGCTCGCCGGCGAGGCGAGCGGCCCGGCATGGAGCGCGTGGGCGGAGACGTGGCTCGGCGGCGGGGAGGTGGCTTCGGGCCTGCTGGGAGACACGCTCGCCATCGGCGCGGAGACCGTGAACGAGGCGGATGCGCTCGTCTCGGGCGCCAGCGACGCCGCGGAGACCTTCTCGGCGGAGGTGAAGGCGAGCGCCAGCGCCGCCATCGCCGCCGGGGCGGGAGGTGAAGCGTCGGTCGCCTCGCTCGCGGGGGGCAGCAGCTGGCAGGCCTACGCGGTTTTCCGCGCCGAGGTGGAGGGCAGCGTCCAGGCCGCTTCTACCGAGCTCGTGGACGGCAAGGTTTCGGCCACCACCGAGCTGCTGGTGCGCGCCGCCGCGGCCGCCGCGTTGTCCGAGGGCGCCGAGTAGTCCGCCCGGCCCTGCCCTCCCTGGGGGGGCTACCGTTCGCGGTAGCCCCCCCAGGCCGTTTTGGGAGGCTCGCGAGAGCCGCCCCCCGCTCGTTCGGCCCACGCCGCGCCAGCGACCGACGAATTAGGGGGGAGCGGCCCGCACGATGAAGATTCCCGAACGCCTCTACCCGCTGCTCGAAAACGGCCTGGTCCAGGAGGTGGTCCGCCCGCTGATGAGCGGCAAGGAAGCCGCCGTGTACATCGTGATCGCCGAAGGCCGCTACTGCGTGGCCAAGGTGTACAAGGAGGCCATCCACCGGAGTTTTCGGCAGCGCGCCGACTACACCGAGGGCCGGATGGTGCGCAACAGCCGCCAGCGGCGCGCGATGGAGAAGGGCAGCAAGTACGGGCGCGAACAGGCCGAAGCCGCCTGGCAGACGGCGGAGGTCGATGCGCTCTACAAGCTCGCCGCGGCGGGCGTGCGGGTGCCGAAGCCGCTCGTGTTCTCCGAAGGCGTGCTCCTGATGGAGCTCCTCCTCGATGCCGAGGATCAGCCTGCCCCTCGCCTGTGCGACTGCGCGTTCACGCCCGAGCAGGCCTGGAACAGCCACGGGTTCGTGATGCACCAGGCGCAGCTCATGCTGTGCGCCGGCCTCGTGCATGGCGATCTGTCCGAGTACAACGTGCTCCTCTCCGCGCAGGGGCCGGTCATCATCGACCTCCCGCAGGCGATTGATGCCGCCGGCAACCGCAACGCCCGCACCATCCTCCTGCGCGATGTGGGCGCCATCACCGGATTCCTCGGCCGCTTCTGCCCGCCGCTCCTCGAATCCCGCTTCGGCGAGGAGATGTGGGGCCTCTACGAGCGGGCCGAGCTGCACCCCGACACCCAGCTCACCGGCCGCTGGCGGGGGTCCAGCCGCAAGGCCGACGTGCGCGGCGTTCAGCGCGAGATCCAGGCCGCCGCGCGGGATGCCCGGCCGCGGCGGCACTGAGCGAGCCGGCCCCGGGGCCCCCCGAGTTGCCCGCTTTCCCTCCCTACCCCTCCAGCACCCGCGGACTGGGCCGCACCCGGAGGAGCTCCACCTCGTCGGCGACGGGCCAGTGCAGGAGCTGTCGCGCGCCTTCGGTCACTGCCGGCGGGGTGCCGAAGGGGAGGTGGTTCTCGTGGTGGAGCGTGCGCACGACACGCTTCATGTCGGCCTCGCCCGTGAGGTGGCCCACGTGCACGAGCATGTAGGCGGCATCGAGCAGGTTGGCGGTGCCGAGGCGGTACCAGGGGTCCATCACCGAGTCGTGGCCGATGCCCACGGTGGCGCCGGCGGCCCAGAGCTGGTCCACCCGGGTGAGGCCGCGCCGCTTGGGGTAGCCGTCGTAGCGGCCCTGGAGCACCACGTTGTCGAGCGGGTTGGCCACCACCTGCACGCCGGAGCGTGCCACCAGCTCGCACACCTTCGCGGCGTAGGGGTCGGGGTAGCTGTGCATGGCCGTGCAATGCCCGGCCACCACGTGCGGAACGCCGCCGGCGAGCGTCTCCGCGCAGGCGACTTCGAGGTTGCGCGAGCCGGGGTCGTCGGTCTCGTCGCAGTGGAGGTCCACCTTGCGGCCGAGGCGCCGGGCGAGGGCGAAGGCGAGGCGCACGCTCTCCCAGCCCGCCTCGGTGGTGAGCTCGAAGTGGGGGATGGCGCCCACGGCATCACAGCCCGCCTCCACGGCCCACTCCCAGTCGGCGCGCTGGCGGGGGGAGCGCAGGATGCCTTCCTGCGGGAAGGCGACCACTTCAAGGGCGGGAAACTCGTCGCGCAGCTCCAGGAGCGCCGAGACGGCGACGCGGCTCCCGGTGTCCACGTGCGTTCGCCACCGGAGCACGCCCCAGGAGCGGTAGAGGCCGAGGGTCTCGCGGGCGCGGTCGAGCACGTCCTCGCGGGTGAGCGCCGGTCGGAGCGCCGCCCAGTTGGCGATGCCCTCGCGGAGGGTGCCGCTCACGTTGGGGGCGCGGGCGCCGAGCAGGGCGGCGTCGAGGTGGACGTGCGGCTCGGCGAAGGGCGGCGTGAGCAGGCCGCCGTGGACGACCTCCTCGCCGGGGAGGGCGGCGAGGCTGCCGGTGGGCGCGAGGGCGGTGACCGAACCATGCCAGCGGAGGTCGACCGTGGCGTCGCCGAGGCGGGCCGCGCGGAACAGGGTGGACATGTCCCCGCGGTTAACGGGCCGGCGTGATCCGATGACGTCCCTCGCGCCCTGCCTCGCCCTCCTCGGCGGGCTCCTGCTCTCCAGCCGCGCCGCAGCGGAGCCCATCGCCGGGTACGCCGACCTCCACATCCACATCGGCGCGCACCTCGCGGTGCCGGTGTACGGCAAGGGTCCCGATGCGGCGCTGCCGGAGGGGCGCACCCACGCCCACGGCCTCGTGCCGCAGCTCACGACCGATGAGCTCGCGGCGCCGGGCCCCTCCGTGCTGGTGAGCCTGGCATATGCAAACCCGTTCAAGACCGACTTCGAGTCGCGCCGGTCGATGGCCGCGCACATCGAGCGGCAGCTGACGTTCGTGGACGGATGGGCCGCCGCCCACGCCGACCGGTTCGCGGTGGCGGGTAGCCCCGCCGAGGCGCGCGACATCGTGCGCAGCGGGCGCAAGGCGATCCTCCACGGCATCGAAGGGGCCACCAAGGCGCTCGACAGCGAGGCCGATGCGCAGCGCTGGGCCGCGCGCGGCGTGGCGGTGATCACCCCCGTCCATCTCGCGGACAACCGGTTCGGCGGCGCCTGGTGCCAGTCCGGCCCGCTCGCGCTGCTCAACGTGCCCGGCTGCCTCGACGACGTGTTCGCGCCCCGGCGCCGCGGCCTCACCCCCGCCGGCGAGCAGGCCGTGGACTGGCTCGTGCGCGCCGGCATCGTGGTGGACCTCGCCCACCTCTCGCACGCCGCCTTCTCCGACGCGCTCGGTCGCCTCGAACGCGCGGGCGTGGCGCCCGTGCAGACGCACATCACCGCCGCGGCCGTACGCGCCGATCCCACCGCGATGACCGACGCGGAGCTGCGCCGGTTCACGGCCGCGGGCGGCCTCGCCGGCCTCACCGCCAACCTTGGGCACATGCCGCCGAACCCGGCGCCGGGTCGCGTGGCGTGTCGAGGCTCCATCGACGACTTCCGCGCCCACTGGGACCACGTTGTCGGTGTGCTCGGCGGGGCCCCGCTCGCCTGGGGCTCCGACTTCCAGGGCGGCGTGGACCACCTTCGGCCGAAGTTCGGGCCGCAGGGGTGCGGGGCGGCCCCGGCGGAGGCCACGGAGTTCGACACCCGCGGGCTCGCCCGCGCCGATCTCGTGGAGCCCATGTTCGCCGCGCTGGCGTCGGCCGGCTCCGATCGTGCGCCACTCGAGGCGTCGGCGGAGCGGCTGCTCGCCCTCTGGGAGCAGGCCCGGCGGGTGGCCGGGGTGGAGTAGGATCAGGCGTGCGCCAAGCCAACATCTTCTTCGGCCTGCTGTTCACGTTCTCGGTGGTGGTGCAGGTCAACGACCCCGATCCGGTGCGCTGGATGCTGCTGTACGGCGCCGCGGTGGGCGTGTGCGCGCTCTGGCACCGCGGCGTCCTGCCGCGCGCGTTGGCGTGGGCACTGGCGGTGGGGGCGGCCGCGTGGGCGGTGCGCGTGACGGTGAACACGGCGCTGCAAGTGCCGGTCGGCGAGGCGCTCACGGACTGGCAGATGCACGCCGGTGGGAGCGAGGAGCTGCGCGAGTCCCTGGGACTCACGCTGGTGGCCTTCTGGTCGGGTCTGCTGGGGTTGGTGCGGCCCCCCCGATAGGGGCTCGGCCGCGCGTTCCCGCAGTCGTGGTACCCTCCCCGCTTCGGAGCAAAAGCCATGTCCTCGGTCCTCACGAACGGAAGCCTCGCCATTGTCGTCGACGGGATGAAGTTCCCCAATCCCTTCGTCATCGGCAGCGGCCCGCCGAGCACCAACGCCACCGTGATCGGCAAGGCGTTCGCGGCCGGCTGGGGTGGGGTCGTGGCCAAGACCACGAGCCTGTCCGACCTCCCCGTCGTGAACGTGCAGCCGCGCTACGGCAAGCTGAATTCCCCCTCGGGCGACACCATCGGCTTCCAGAACATCGAGCTCATCAGCGACCGGCCCTTCGAGGACTGGGAGACCGACTTCCGGAAGGTCAAGGAGGCCTGGCCCGACCGCATCCTCATCGGCTCCGTGATGGAGAAGTTCGAGAAGGCGCGCTGGCAGGAGATCACCGAGCGTTCGCTCGCGGCGGGCTGCGATGCACTGGAGCTGAACTTCTCCTGCCCCCACGGCCACCCCGAAACGGGCATGGGCGCGGCCATGGGCCAGAACCCCGCGATGGTGGAGGAGGTCACCCGTTGGGTGGTCGAAGCGGCGGGCGGCCGGCCGGTGTGGGCCAAGATGACCCCCAACATCACCGACATCCGGATTCCCGCGCGGGCCGCGAAGAAGGGCGGTGCGTCGGGCGTGGCCGCGATCAACACCATCCTGAGCACCATCGGCATCAACCTCAAGACGCTGCGTCCCACCCCCACGGTGGATGGCCACAGCACCTTCGGCGGCTACAGCTACCGCTCGGTCAAGCCCATCGCGCTCCGCATGGTGGGCGAGATCGCCATGGACCAGCCCGGGTTCTCCATCTCCGGCATCGGCGGCGTGACCAGCGCGGTGGACGCGATCGAGTTCATCCTCATGGGCGCGAACACCGTGCAGAGCTGCACGGGCCCCATGCTGCAGGGCTTCGACATGGTCACGGAGCTGGGCGAGGGCCTCGCCGCCTTCCTGGAGCAGCACAGCTTCGGCAACCTCCAGGCCGCCGTGGGCCAGTCGCTCCCCTATTTCACCACGCACCACCACCTCGTGGAGCTCCTCGCCGAGAAGAAGCGGGCGAAAGAAGTCGAGCTCGCCAACCGGGACACCGAGTGGGGCAAGAAGGACTTCGTGGCCGAAGCCGGCGCGCTCGTCTCGAGCAAGGACTAGCCCCTCCCGATGCACGACAACACCTACGAGGCCGAAGCGCTCGCCATCCTCGGGCCCGACGTGGCCGCGAGCCCCCTCTACAACGCCGACCTCGCGCCCGTCCCCCCGAAGTACCGCACCTGGGGCACCTACACGTTTACGGCGTTGTGGGTGTCGATGGCCCACTGCATCCCCACCTACACGCTCGCAGGCGGGCTGATGGCGCAGGGGATGAACTGGTGGCAGGCGCTGCTCGTCATCGGGCTCGGCAACCTCATCGTGCTCGTGCCCATCCTGCTCAACGCGCACCCCGGCACCCGCTACGGCATCACCTTCCCGGTGCTGGCGCGCGCGAGCTTCGGCCAGGAGGGCGCCAAGGTGCCCACGGTCATCCGGGCGCTGGTGGCGTGCGGGTGGTTCGGCATCAACGTGTTCATCGGCGGCGAGGCGGTGAAGACCTTCGTGGCCAGCTTCTGGCCTGGCTTCCTGCTGCTTGGTGGTGGCTGGACCTTCGCCGGGATCACGCTGCCGAGCGCCATCGGCTTCGCGCTCTTCTGGGCGCTGAACATCCTCATCATCTACCGGGGCATGAACGCCGTCCGCATCTTCGAGAACTGGGCCGCGCCCATCGTGCTCATCCTCGCGGTGGGCCTGCTCGCCTGGGTGATGAACCGCGCCGGGGGCGTCGGGCCGCTGCTCACCCGTCCCTCCCAGTTCGCCACGCTCGGGGAGTTCTGGCCCGTTCTCGTGCCGGGCGTCACGGGCATGGTGGCCTTCTGGAGCACGCTCTCGCTGAACATCCCCGACTTCACCCGCTTCGGGCGCAGCCAGCGGGAGCAGATCGTCGGGCAGGCGCTCGGCCTGCCGACCACGATGATCGGCTTCTCGCTGCTCGCCCTGCTCATCACCAGCGCCTCGTCCGCCGTGCTCCCCGGTGCCAAGCTCGAAGACCTCTGGAACCCCGAGTACCTGCTCGGCATCATGACCTCCGCGGGCCCCGGCCCGGGAATGACGGAGCCGTTGATCGCCAGCGCCACCGCGCGCGCGGTCGTGGCGGTGATCGCCGTCCTCGGCATCGTGATCGCCACGCTCTCCGTGAACATCGCGGCCAACGTGGTCGGTCCGGCCAACGACTTCGCGAACCTCGCGCCGAAGCACATCAGCTTCCAGACCGGCGGGCTCATCACCGGGGTGATCGGCATCCTGGTGATGCCGTGGAAGCTCATGGCCGACCCCGCCACCTACCTGGGCGGCTGGCTCGGTGGCGTGGGCATGCTGCTCGGTCCGGTCGCGGCGATCATGATCGCCGACTACTGGGTGGTGCGGAAGCAGCAGCTCGACGTGCGCGCGCTCTTCCTCCCCGGCAAGAGCGGGCCCGCGTTCAACCCCGTGGCGCTCATGGCGCTCGGGCTGGCCGTGGCGCCGAACCTGCCCGGCTTCCTCGTGAAGACGAAGGTGCTCGCCGCCGTGCCCGAACTGTTCACCACGATCTACCCCTACGGTTGGTTCACCGGCGTGACGATCGCGTTTGTGGCCTACACGTTGGGGATGCGCGGGCGGGCGCGCTGACGGAACCGATGGAGTCCAGGGCGCCGGTCGTCGGCCTGCATCGCACGCTCGCCGGCGTGGCCGAGCGGGCGCGGCTCCGGGGCGAGGTGTCGCTGGCCACAGTGCGGCTGGTGGTGCTCACGGCCGGCGTGCTCTACGAGAGCGTCTTCCTCGCGCTCCACCCCGCGATCGCGAGCCGGCCGATGGGCTGGGCCGCGTTGTTCGTGCTCCTCCTCGGCGCGGCGATCAGCTTCGCCGGGCTGCGGGAGATGCGGGCCGGGCGGGGCACCCGCGCTGCGCTGAGCGCCTCACTCGGGCTCGACGCCTTCGTGGCCTTCGGCGCCTCGATCGGAGTCGTGCTCGACCCCCCCGCCACGTACCAGGGCATGTTCTTCCACCCCACGATGCCCTTCTTCGTGCTCGGCATCTGCACCTCCGGCCTGCGGCTGAGTCGACCGCTGGTGCGCGTGAGCGTGGCGTGCAACGTGGCCGCGGCGGCCTTCCTGCTCACGCTCGACCGCCTCGTGGGGCGCACGCCCCCACCGGGCTTCGAGCCCTGGGTGCTGTGGACGGTGGCCTTCTTCACCGCGGCGTTCATCGCCGACGCCACGGCGCTCCGCTCGCGCCGGCTCGTGCACGATGCCGCCGCCGCGGTGATCGACGCCGAACGCGCCCGCCAGACGCTGGGCGTGTACGTGTCGGAGGAGGTGGCGGCGGTGGCGCTCGCTGAGGGCGGCGCCCTGCCAGGAGGGCACCGGCAGGCCGTGGCGGTGATGTTCTGCGACCTCGCGGGGTTCACGGTCTACGCGGCCCGGATCCCCGCAGAACGGCTGATCGGCGAGCTCAACGCCTACCTCGAGGTGATGGTGGCGGCGATCCGCGCCGAGGGCGGCGTGATCGACAAGTACATCGGCGATTCCATCATGGCCGTGTTCGGGGTGCCCTCTGCGCTCCCGGATTCCGCCTCGCGGGCGCTCCGGGCGGCCGTGGCCATGCAGCGGGCGCTGGACCGCCACAATGCGGAGCGGGCCGAGCGCGGGCTCTCCGCGCTCCGACACAGCATCGGGGTGCACTACGGCGAGGTCGTGGTGGGCAACATCGGCTCCCACGACCGGATGCAGTACACCGTGATCGGCGATGCGGTGAACGTGGCCAGCCGCCTGCAGGGGCTCGCTCCGGAGGTGGGCGCCGGCATCCTCGCGTCGGCCGCCGTGGTTGGCGTGGCCGGCGCAGTGGAGGGCGTGGGTGAGCCCCGGAGCCTCGGGTTGCTCGCCATCCGCGGTCGTCCCGAGGGTGTGGCGGCCTACGCGATCGAGGCGGAACGGCCGTGAGCGGAGGGGAGGGCAGGACGTTCGGGCGGTGGCACACCACGGGCGAACGCCGGTCGGGCGGGCAGGCGACGGTCTTCCGGGTGGTCGGCCCGCGCGGCGAGTCGGGTGCGCTGAAGCTCGCCAACGTCGACGAGCCCGCGCGCGCTGCCCTTCGCGCCGAGCGGGAGCAGCTCGCCGCCGTGGTGGCGCGGGATGCTTCGGCTCCGGGCTGGCTGGCGGTGCCCTACGACCGCGGGGAGGACGAAGCCGGGCGCCCCTGGGTCGTGCTGCCCTGGTTCGAGCACAGCCTGCGGAGCTGGATGCACCAGCAGGCGCCGCCGCTCCGGACCCGGCTGGAGGCCCTGCGCCTCGCGGTGGAGGCGGTGTGCCGGCTGCACGAGAGCGGCCCCTCGCGCGGGCAGCCCCGGCTCCACCTCGACCTCAAGCCCGACAACTTCCTCGTGGAGGCCGGGCCTTCCGGGCTCCGCGTGGTGCTCGCCGACCTCGGGGGCGCCCGCGCCGGGAACCTCGCCCTCGATGTGGAGCCCACGGACAGCTTCACCCCCCGCTACTCCCCGCCAGAGGTGGTGCTGGGGCTGCAGCGGCCCGCCGACCCCGCGGTGGATGGCCATGCGCTCGCGGTGGTGCTCTACGAGGGCCTCACCGGCGTGGAGCCCCGCTCGGTGTGCGGCCCGTGGCCGCTGACGGCGCCAGGGCGCGAGCTCATGGAGAGCGCCGGCGCCGGGGGCTCCGCCCGCCTCGCCGAGCTGCGCGCCCTCCCGTTGCGGGAGCTGCTCGCGCTCGACGAGATGGAGGCCCTCTCCCCGCGCGACGAGGCCCGCCTCCGCAACGAGCTCACCGACCTCCTCGCAGCGGGTGAGCCCGGGGCGGCGGGGCGTGTGGAGGCGGTGCTGGCGCCGCTGCTCGGGGCGCTTCGCGCGGCGCTGGAACCCGACCCTGAGCGGCGCGGGGCGGACACCCGGAAGCTCGCGGCGGCGCTCGAGGCGGCGCTGGCGGTGTGCGGCGGGGGGGCGGGCCCTGCGGCGGCGCCGTGGGTCGCGCCGGCACCGGCG
>CAISIK010000092.1 GCA_903885375.1 uncultured Pseudomonadota bacterium | reverse complement strand
GCTCCAGCAGGCCGCCGCCGTGGCCCGCGCGCGAGCCCTCGAGGTGGGCACCGCCCGCGATGCCGAGCAGGCCGCCCTCGCGCTCCGCCGCCTCCTGCGCCTCGCCCCCGATGCCGCCGTCACCTTCGTGCCGCCCGAGCCGCCCGCCCTCGCGACCGACCCGGCGGAGCTCGCCGCCCTCGCGGCCGAGCGCCGGCCGGAGCTGGTGGCGCTGCGGGCGGCCCGCGCGGAGGCGGAAGCCGAAGCGCGGGGAGCTCGGGCGGGGGGCGGCCCAGCCTCGACCTCGTGCTCGGCGCCGATACGAGCCTCGCCGCCAGCGGCGGGCCCGCCGGCGCGCAGCTGCGCGACGGCGCCGGCGCGTCCGCCGCGTTGCAGCTGGAGGTGCCGCTGTTCGACCGGGGCGCCACCCGCGAGCGCGTTGCGCTCGCGGGCGTGGCGGAGGAGCGAGCGGCGCTCGCGCTCCGCACCGCCGAGGAGGATGTGGCCTACGATCTGCGCGGCGCCCTCCTCGACACCGAAGCGGCCGCGGCCACGCTCGCCGCCGCGCGCGAGCGCCAGGTGGCGGCCGGCGCGGCCGCCACAGTGGTGCAGGACCGCTACGAGGCCGGCGCCGCCACCTTCGCGGAGCTCCAGGCCATCCGGGCCGAAGCCCTCGCGGCGGCCGCGGCCGCGGTCTCCGCCGAAGCCGACGCCGCCCGCGCGCGCTTTGGCCTTGTCCGCGCGTACGGCGGCCTCTGAGCGCGCTCCGTCGGGGGACGACGGACTCCCCCTTCGGGTGTTATCGACCGGCCCCGAGGTCCGAATGTCGCGTACCGGTCTGCCCATCGTCCTCTCCCTCCTCGGCGCTACGGCCCTCATGGGCGGCTCCCGCCTCGCCGTGGCCGCGCCGGCCCCGAACCCCAACCCCTTCATCCTCATCGGCGTGGATGGGATGGAGTCCTCGGTGGTGGAGGACCTGCAGGGCCGCGGCCAGATGCCCAACCTCAAGGCGCTCCGCTCCCGCGGGGTGAGCTCGCCGCTCAAGACCGACTACGGCGCGAACTCCCCGGTGGTGTGGACCACCGTGGCCACCGGCCGCGACAAGGAGGATCACGGCATCGTGAACTTCGACGTGGCCACCGACAACGGCACCGCGCCCGTCTCCTCCACGATGCGCAAGGTGCCCGCCATCTGGAACATCCTCTCGCGCCCGGAGTTCGGCCGGAAGGTGATGATGCTGGGCTGGTGGGGCTCCTGGCCGGCCGAAGAAGTCAGCGGCGTGATCGTGTCGGACCGCGCCAACCACAAGATCGACGACCGCGTTTCGCCCAAGAGCTTCTCGGCCACCTTCGATGGCGAGCTGAAGGCCATCAACGGCGATCGTTCCCTCTTCCCCAACAACGACGACGCGGGCGCCGAAGACCGCATCATGTCGTACTACCTGCAGAAGAACGCCACCGGGCCCTACAACCTGCTGATGGCCTACATCCACGGCACGGACCTCGTGAGCCACAAGTACTGGAAGTACTACCGGAGCGAGGGTTTCACCGACGTGGACCCGGCGCAGAAGGCCAAGTACGCCGACAAGATTCCGGAGAAGTACCGCGCGGTCGACACGATGCTCGGTCGGGTGGTGGCCGCGGCGCCGAAGAACGCCAACATCGTGATCATCTCCGACCACGGGTTCGGCCCTCTTCCGGATCAGTTCGTGAAGGTCTCGCTCGACCTCGATGCGCTCCTCGCCCACTTCGGCGTGCTCACGCGCTCGGGGCGCACGGTCGATCTCGGCAGGACGAAGGTCTACAACTACGAGACCGCGGCCTTCCAGATGGTGAAGATGGTGCGCTTCGCGCGCGCCGGGCGCGAGAAGGGGGGCACTGTGACGCCGGCGGAGGAGGCCGCGATCCGGGCCGACCTCACCGCCAAGCTCGCGGCGGTGCGCTACGAAACGGGCAAGCCCGTCTTCAAGGTGCGCGACGCGAAGCCCTTCGAGGCCAAGAAGGGCGCCGACTTCATGGTGGAGGTGATCGGCGAGGGTCCGACCGACGCCCTGGTTTTCGGCAAGGAGCGCTACACCGACGTGGTGGCGCAGATCGTGGAGCACTCCGGCGGCCATGGGTGGGAGCCGCCGGGCGTGTTCTACGCCGCCGGCCCGGACATCGACCCCAAGGGCAAGGTCGAGGGCATCCGCATCCACGACATCACGCCCACGCTGCTCTACGGGATGGGCCTGCCCATCGCCGAGGACTTCGACGGCAAGGTGATCGAGGGCCTGTTCCCCGCCGCGTTCCGCTCGGCACACCCGGTCACGAAGGTGCCCAGCTACGGCACCGTCACCGCTGGCAAGCCCACCGAAAACGCCGAAACCGACGAGGAGATGCTCGAGCGGCTCCGCTCCCTCGGCTACATTCAGTAGCCCTGCGGCAGGCGCCACACGAGGAGGCCGTCGCGCGCGTCGGGCTCGCCGAGGGCGAGCGTGAGCACCCGCGTGGACTCGCCGGAGGACTGCGTGAGCCGGTCGAGGTCGGGGTGCACGACCACCCAGCCGTACCGCTCCCGGAGGCGGGCGAGGGCGGCCGCGTCCAGCGGCACGAACCGGGGGCGTGAGCCGGCCGCGGCGCGCGGGGGGATGAAGGTGCGCACGACGGCGCCATCGCCGTTGTCGTCGGTGCGCACGTTGGGCCACCAGGGGACGGGGTGCCCGTGCGCCGTCTGGAACCAGAAGTACACGCTGGTGGCCATCGTGCGGCGCACCTGCGCCGGCAGGTCGAGGACACCGCGCGGGTCGGGGTCGGCGGCGATCTCGCGGTACACGGCGGGGATGGCCGCCGGGGCGCCGGCGAGTGGCCACGGGGAGGCGCTCCACGCGAGGGTCTCGCCGAGGAGGAAGGGGAGCACCACCCAGGCGCGACGCCCCCGGTCGCGCAGCGCATCCGCGAGGAGCGCGGCCGCGATGGCGTGGGCGGCCACGGCGAGCCGCGCGGGGTGTGTGATGGCGAGGCCCGGCACCACCTCCACCAGCCAACCGAAGGGCAGCCGGAGCCCTTCGGGCCCCACGTAGCGGCCGGCGAGGAAGGGCCGGGTGCCGAGGCCGAGCGACAGGGCGAGGAGCAGCAGCGCCACCCACGGAAGCACGGCGCGAGGCCGCCGCCACGCGGCCACCACCACCAGCAGGATCACGGACAGCCGCAACGCCACGCTGTGCCGGAACTGCTCGCCGCCGTACTCGGCGGCGTAGTCCACCGAGCGGAAGTCGCCGGGCAGGAACGGCTCCCGCAGGTCCACCGCGTTGTGCCGCATCAGGGAGGACTCGCTGGCCTCGTCGCGCTGGATCACGGCGTCGGGCGCCGCGAGCGCCGCCCGCCACACGCCCACCACCCCCGCGCCGAGGAGCGCGGCCACCACGAGGCCCGGCACCGCGGCCCGCCAGGCCGCCCATGACCCGCGCAGGGCGAGGAGCGTGGCGGGCACCAGCAGGAGGCCCAGCCCGAGCGCATAGTAGGGGGTGGCCCAGGCGGTGAGGCCGAGCGCGAGCCCCGCCCGGAGCCAGCCCCTCACGCCGCCGCCCCGCACCGCAAGCAGCCACTCCGTGAGCACCAGCGGCACCCACCCCACGGCGCACACCTCGCTGATGCCGTTGTGGAGCTCGCTCAGCAGGTACGGGCTCGTGGCGAACGCCACACCGGCCAGCAGCGTGTGCGGCCCGTCGGCGCCGACGGTCGCCGCGAAGCGACGGGCCTGGAACCCGGCCCAGGCCACCCGGCCCAACAGCAGCGTGTTCCAGGCGAGGACCGGGCCCGCGGCGAGCGTGAGCGGCAGGACGGCGAGCGCACCGAGCGGGTCGGCGAACCAGAGGGTGCCGCCCCCCGGGTGGGCGAAGAGCGCGCTGTGCCAGGGCAGGGAGCCCCGCGCGAGGCTGTCGGCCCACCACCAGAGGCCCCAGACGTGGTTCCACACATCCACGTCGGGGTGGCCGAGGAGCTGGCCGCGCGTCCACGCCGGCGCCGTGAGGAGGGCCGCGAAACCGAACCAGCCGAGCCACTCCCCCGCCGCGCGTTTCATTCGTGGCCAGCTTCGAGTGCGAGCCAGCGTCGGTACCGCTCCTCCAGGACGAGCGCGTGCCCCCGCACCTGCTCCACCGTCCACCCCTCGGTGGGGATCGGCGGGTGCACCTCCACGATGCAGCGCCCGCGCTCCGCCCACATCCGGCCGGGCGGCATCCGCAGCCCCGCGAAGTGGATGCACACGGGCACGATCGGCGCCTGCGTGGCCACCGCCATGTGGAACGCGCCCGTCTTGAACGCGCCGAGGTGGCCGGTGCGGGAGCGGGTGCCCTCCGGCGCGAGGATGACGGTGCGCGGGGAGGCCTTCAGCGCCGCCACGATCCCCTCCACCGAGCGCCGGGCCGCCTCCGGGTTGCGCCGGTCCACGAAGCGCTGCCCCAGCGCCACCCACATCAGGTTGAACGGAAAGAGCCAGCGCAGCTCCGCCTTCGCGAGCACCAGCGGCGCCCGCGGCGCGAGGGCGGCCCCGATGAGCAGGTCCACGGCGCTTTGGTGGTTGGCCACGAGGATGCACGAGCCCACCGAGCGCAGGTGGTGGAGGCCGCGCACCTCGAGGTCCACGCCGAGCAGCCGGAGCCCGCCCCACCCCCAGATCGGCGCCCAGAACGTGGCGAGCGACGAGGAGGCCAGCCCCAGCGTGAGCACCGCCGAGAACGGCGCCAGCACGAAGATCAGGCCGCTCCAGGCCCAGGCAGCAGCCGACCGGAGCACCTCCGCGGGGCGCGGGCGGCGCCACGGCGGCACGATGCGGGGATCGGGAGGCGCTTCCATCCACGGCAATGGTATCGCGCCGGCCGGAGTCCCCCGCGGGCGCGGGTTAGCGGGAGCCCATGGTGACCCCCGTTCAACGTGCCGCCGACCGGGTGCTCCGCGGAGCGCGCCTCGACCGGGAGGATGCCCGCGCCCTCTGGGAAGAGGCCGACGACTCCCTGCTCCAGCGCCTCGCCACCCACGCCCGCGCGCGCTTCCACCCGCCCGACCGTGCCACCTACGTGGTCATGGCCATTCTCAACTACACGAACGTGTGCGTGGCGCGCTGCGACTACTGCGCGTTCTACAAGTTCCCCGGCCAGGAGGGCACCTACCTCCTGAGCTTCGAGGAGCTGGTGAAGCGGATCGACGCCGTGGCCGCCATCGGCGGCCAGCTCATCGGGTTCAACGGCGGCTTCCACCCCGACCTCGGGGTGGACGACTACTGCACGCTCTTCGGCCGCCTCCACGAGCGTTACGGCGAATCCCTCGCCTTCTACGAGATGACGATCGCCGAGTTCATGTTCGTGTCGAAGCGGAGCCGCCTGAGCTACGTCGAGAGCGCCGCGCGCTTCAAGGCCGCCGGCACCCGCTGGATCACCGGCGGCGGCGCCGAAATCCTCGACGATGCCTTCCGCCTCCGCCACAGCCCCGGCAAGTACAAGGTGGAGGACTACTACGATGCCCAGCGCGCCGTGCTCGATGCCGGCCTCGGCAGCACCGGTACCATGGTCATCGGCTTCGACGAGAGCTTCGAGGAGCGGCTGAACCACCTCGACCGGCTGCGCGCCTTCCAGGACGAGCGCATCGCGAGCGGCGGCGGCCGACTGTCGAGCCTCCTGTGCTGGACGTACAAGCCGTGGAACACCGAGCTCGGCGGGCAGGAGGTCTCCACCCGCGAGTACCTGCGCCACCTCGCGCTGTGCCGGGTGTACGTGGACAACATCCGGAACCTCCGCACCAGCGTGCTCACGCGCAACGAGGCGGCGCTGCAAGGCCTCGCTTACGGCGCCAACGACTTCGACCTCCCCACCGAGGATGAGGTCACCCAGAAGGCCGGCGCCACCATCTCGCTCGAGTTCGAAGCCGTGCTCGATGCCGCCCGCAAGATCGGGTTCGCGCCCCAGCAGCGGAGTCCGTGGCCGATCGGCGGCGACGAGGCGCGGGCATGATCGTCGACGATACCGGCGCCATCCAGACCATCCAGATGCTCCTCTCCGAGGCCTGGAAGGCCCGCGCGAGCGACCTCCACCTCGAACCCCGCGCGCAGTCCATGCGGGTGAGGTACCGGATCGACGGGCTCCTCCACGACCGCCGGCAGCTCACGGGTGCGGTGGTGTCGGCCGTGAGCAACCGGCTCAAGGTGCTCGGCGGGCTCGACATCGCCGAGAAGCGCGTGGCCTGAACGCGGGATAGGAGGCGAGGCCCATGACGGAGTTTCGCGCGCGCAGCCAGCTCGGTCGGGTCGTGGTGGTGGGCGGTGGCACCGCCGGCTGGATGACGGCGCTGATGGCGCACCGCTTCCTCCCCGAGGCCGCCATCACCGTCGTGGAAGACCCGGAAGTGGGCGTCATCGGCGTGGGCGAGGGCACCACCCCCCACTTCGTGCAGCGTTTCCTCGACGTGGTGGGCATCCCCGTTTCGCTGCTCGTGCAAGAAGCGGGCGCCACGATCAAGAACTGCTTCCGTCACACCGACTGGAACGGCGACGGCGCCAGCTACCACCATCCCTTCGAGGACCACGTGACCCCGCGCGTGGACATCGCCTCCGTCCACCCCGACGCCCCCTGGCACGACGGCGAGTTCTCCTTCGCCTCCCGCGCCTGCGACCGCGAGCGGGTCATCTTCGAGCGCCGCCCGGACGTCGATCCCACGCTCGACGCCATCCTGAACCTGCACGCCCACGGCAGCTTCGCCCTCCACTTCGATGCGGTGCGGCTCGCGGAGCTGCTCGGCCGGGTCGCCACCTCCCGCGGCGTGGCCCACGTGCGCGGCCGCGTGGGCACCTTCGAGCGGGATGCGGCCGGCAACGTGGTGGAGCTCCGCCTCGACGACGGTCGCGCCCTCGCCACCGACTTCGTCTTCGATTGCAGCGGCCTCGCGCGCCTCGTGGTGGGCAAGCTCCACGGCACCCGCTGGCACGACGCCTCTCCCTGGCTGCCCTGCGACCGCGCGCTCCCCTTCTTCCTCCCCACCGAAGCCCCGCTTCCCGTGTACAGCGAGAGCCGCGCCATGCGGAACGGCTGGTTGTGGACCATCCCCGTGCAGGGCCGCCTCGGCTGCGGCTACGTCTTCGACTCCCGGATGACCAGCGCGGAGGCCTGCCTCCGCGAGCTGCAGGAGCGCCTCGGGCCCACCGTGGCGCCGGTGCGCACGATCGACTTCAGCCCCGGCTGGTTCGACCGCCCCTGGGTGCACAACTGCGTGGCCATCGGCCTCTCCTCGGGTTTCCTCGAGCCGCTCGAGGCCACCTCCATCTGGTTCGCGGTGGTGGCGCTCAACGAGCTCTTCCGCCGCCAGCTCGCCCTCGGCGACGAGCGGGCGCGCGCCGACTTCAACGCCTGGTTCGGCCTGCTCATGCAGCGTGGGCTCGACTTCGTGCACCTCCACTACCTCGGTCGCCGGCGGGACACGCCGTTCTGGTCCACCTTCCGCGACCGCACGCGCCGCCCCGACGGCGTGGCCCAGGCGCTCGCCCCCGATGGCTGGCGCAACTGGGCGGGCGACGATGCCGGCGCAGCAGGCAACCCCCTCCCCTTCCCCTGGACCTCGTGGCGGGCCGTCGCCGGCGGCACCGGGAACCTCGATCGCAGCGCCGTCTCCCGGTACTGGCACTACTACGGCCTGCACCCTGGATGGCCCGAACGCCGCGAGGCGGAGCAGGCGCGTATCGACGCCGTGGTGGCCCGCTGCCTCGACCACGGCACCTGCCTCCGTTTGCTGGGCGCGCCGCCCGGTCGGTAGGGGGGGATCCGGGCGATCGGCGTCTGCCTGGCTCCTCGCCGGGCCGAGTCGCGGCCGATCGCGGCGCCACGGCGGCGCGCGCCACGGGGCGAGCGGAGGCGGCTTGCCGCCGCAGGGAGCACCGGGTGCCCGGCTTCGCCGGGCAGGCGCCCCCCCTCCCTCAGAGCGCCCACGGGATCGGCTCCTCCTCCACGAGCGCCCACACCGCCGCCGCCACCCCCTCAGCGATGCGCGCGCCCAACGCCGGGTGCCAGCCCGCTGCGTGCGGGGTGACGATCACGTCGCGGTGCACGAACCGCTCGAGCCGAGCCGGCTCCTCCGGGAACACATCCACCCCGAGGCCGCCGAGGTGGCCCGACTGCACCGCGGCGAAGGCAGCCTCCACGTCGAGCAGCTTGCCGCGGGCGGTGTTCACCACCACGCAGCCCGGCCGGAGCGCCCCGAGGAGGGCGGCATCCACCATCTGGTGGTTGGTGCGGGTGAGGCTCGCGTGGAGGGTGAGCACATCGATGTCGGTGGGGATGTGCTGGCCGCTCCGCACCTCCACGACCTCGGCCCCCAGCACGCGGAGCGCCTCCGCCATCCGGGAGCCGATCACCCCCATGCCCACCACGGCCACCCGGCCGAGCAGGCGCGCGTCGTAACGATGGAGGTTGGCACGATCCCAGGTGCCGGCCTGCGCGGCCAACTGGAAGCGGCCCTGCCGGCGCGTGAGCGAGAGGATCATCGCCAAGGTGGACTCCACCACCGCATCGCGCCGCACGAGCGGGAGCCGGCTCGACCGCACGTCCGCGGCCCGGAGCGCTTCCACGTCGAGGTTTTCGAAGCCGCTCGTGGTGGTGATGACGAGGCGGGCGCGCGGCACATCGGCCGGCGACACGCGGCGGGTGCTGGGCACCACGACGACCTCGGCCTGGGCCGGATCCTCAACCATCCCCACGCCCTCGGGCAACCCGGCGAGCTCGCCCTGCTCGTAGTCCGCCTTGCCCCACCGGCAGATGCGCAGCATCAGGCCACCCCCCCGCCGGCGTGGGCGACGAGCTGCTGGTGCAACCACTCCACGCCCGCCACGAGCCGCGGCCCGGGCCGGCCGAAGTACACCTCCTCCGCTGCCCACACCCGGCCCGCGGCCACGCCCGGGATGGCGCCCCACCCCTCCCGGTCGGAGAGGCGCTCGGGTCGTTGGCGCTCGTGCGGCACGCCGCACCAGACGGTGAGCAGCACATCCGGAGCGGCCTCGATCACCCGGTCGGCCTCGATGGGGGTGCTCCGCACGTCGAGGTGCCCGAAGGCCGAGCGCCCACCGGCGATGTGGATCATCTCCGTGGTCCAGCAGCGGGCGCCGGGCACGATGACCGGCCGGGGCCACCATTCGAGGAACACGCTTGGGCGCGAGGGGAGCACATCGGCCCGAACCGCTTCGAGGCGCGCCTGCATGCCCGCCACCACCGCGGCCGCCTGCCCGCCGAGGCCCAGCAGGCGCCCCACGAGCATCACGTTCGCGAAGACGCCATCGAGACTCTGGGTGTCTATCACCACATGGGGGATGCCGGCCGCATCGAGCGCCGCCACGTTGCGCTCCATGCCCGGCACGGAGAGGCTGGACAGCACGAGGTCGGGGCGGAGGCGCGCGACCGCCTCCACATCGATCTCGATGTCGGGGCCGACCCGGGGCAGCGAGACCACCTCGGCCGGGAAGTCACTCGACCGATCGAGGCCCACGAGCTGATGGGCGGCGCCGAGCGCCCAGACGATCTCGGTGTTGCTCGGGCACAGGCTCACGATGCGCATGAGCCGGCGCTATCGCGCGCTCCCGGAAGCCTGCAGCCAAATTCTGGCAGGGCTGGTGGATAGGACACCGCATGGCCAAACCCCGCTCCCTCTACGTCTGTCAGGCCTGTGGCCACAGCGGCCAGACCTGGCTGGGGCGCTGCCCCTCGTGCGGGGCGTGGAACTCGCTCGTGGAGGAGTCCGCCCAGGCGGGCCGTCCGGCCGCGCGCCCGGCGGGTCGCGCCCCCTCCCGCGCGCGCCCGATCACCGACCTCGGCATCGAAGCCGGGGGCGAGGTGCGCCTCCGCATCGGCATCGGCGAGCTCGACCGGGTGCTCGGCGGCGGGCTGGTCACCGGCTCGCTCACGCTCGTGGGCGGTGATCCCGGCGTGGGAAAGAGCACGCTCCTGCTCACCACCGCGCACCAGTTCGCGAGCCGCGGCATCCGCGTGCTCTACGTGAGCGCCGAGGAGTCCGCCCGGCAGGTGCGGCTCCGCGCCGAGCGCCTCGGTGTGCTCAGCCCCGAGCTCTACCTCCTCGCCGAAACCTCCATCGTGTCGGTGCTCGATGCGGTGGATGAGGTGAAGCCCCGGATGCTCGTGCTCGACTCCGTGCAAACCCTGATGGATCCCGAGCTCAACGGCGTTCCCGGCAGCATCGGGCAGGTGCGCGAGGTGGGCCACCGGGCCATGACGCTCGCCAAGTCCAAGGATGTGGCCACCTTCCTCGTGGGGCACGTCACCAAGGATGGCAACCTCGCCGGCCCGCGCACGCTCGAACACATGGTCGATACCGTGCTCTACGTGGAGGGCGATGGCGCCACCGCGCTGCGCGTGGTGCGGGCCACCAAGAACCGTTTCGGCAGCACCGGAGAGATCGGCCTCTTCGAGATGCGCGAGGAGGGCCTCGTGGAGGTGCCCGATGCCTCCGCGCGCCTGCTCCGCGAGCGCCTGCCCGATGCGGCGGGCACCGTGGTCACCTGCGCCATGGTCGGGTCGCGGCCGGTGCTGGTGGAGGTACAGGCGCTGGTGGGCCGGCCCACCCAGGGAAACCCCGCCCGTACCGTGCTCGGCTACGAGCGCGGTCGGCTCTCCATGCTCCTGGCCGTGATGGGGCGGGAGGGGCTCGATCTGTCCGACCGCGATGTGTTCGTGAGCGTGGCCGGCGGGCTCTCGGTGGAGGAGCCCGGGGCCGACCTCGCGGTGGCCATGGCCATCGCGTCGAGCGCGCGGGGGGTGCCGCTCCCGGCCGACCTGCTCGTGTTCGGCGAGGTCGGGCTCGTGGGGGAGATTCGCGGGGTGGGCATGCCGGCCTCGCGCCTGCGGGAGGCGGAGCGGCACGGGCTCCGCCGCGCCTGGGTGCCGATGGGCGCGGTCGAGGAGGGCGGTGGGCGGCTGCGCGCCGAGGGGGTGCGGCGCCTCGGGGACAAGCTGCGCGCCCCCTGATCGCGGCATTGTCGAAGCGCCACAAACGGGTAATGCGCCGTTTCCTCCCCTTCAGCCACGGAAAGACCATGCGCACCAGCCCTCTCCTCCTCCTCGCCGGCCTCGTCGCCTGCACCCCGGCGCCCGACACCGGCGACAAGGTCGACTCCGGCACGGACACCGGCGGCGCCGTCGACACCGGCGAAACGGGCGAAACGGGCGAAACGGGCGAAACGGGCGAGGTCGAGCCGGTGCTCACCGGTATCGTCTGGGACTACGTCGACACGAACATCACCACACGCGACCGCGTCACCGTGGTGGTGACGGCCAGCTTCGACGATGGCTCCACTGCCGACGTCACCGCCGCCGCCGCCTACTCCACGGAGGACAGCGCGGTGCTCAAGGTCTACACCCCCGGCGTCTTCCAGCCCATCGACTCCGGCTACGTCGCGATCGGCGCCAACTACGGCGGCTTCGATGTCACCGGCGCGCTCAACGTGAGCCTGGTGCCCGCCACCAACGCGGACCTCGTGTTCAACGAGGTCCTCGCCGACGGCACCGTGGATGGTGATCCCAACGGCGATGGCCGCCTCGACTCCGTGGAAGACGAGTTCGTGGAGATCGCCAACCTCTCCGCGGTCACGGTCGACCTCTCCGGCTGCACCATCGTGGAGGATGACTTCGGGTCGGACATCCCCCGCCACACCTTCGCCGAGGGCACGGTCCTTCGGGCCGGCGAGGCCATCGTGGTCTTCGGCGGCGGCATGGTGGGCGGCAACAGCGCCCCCAACGTGACCTTCCTCGCGGCGCAGAACGCCGACGATGCCCTCCGCTACGGCCTCTCCCTGAACAACGAAGGCGAGCGCGTTTCGCTCCTCGATCCCACGGGCGGCATCCTCACCACGTTCTCCTACGGGGCCGGCGGCGACATCGACGCGATCGAGGACGCCAGCATGGTTCGCTCACCCGACGTCACCGGCGGCACGTGGACCCACCACACCTACGCGGCGGGCTCCACGGGCGACTTCAGCCCCGGCCACTACGTGGACGGCTCCGACTTCCCCGGCCCCGACGGCATCTACGCGCCCTGAGGCGATCAGGGGTGGAGGTTGCCCTCCACGAACCCCTCCGGCTCCACCTGGATCGTGCAGTGATCGAGCCCGAACTCCTCCTGGAGCCGGGTGATCGCCGCGCGGAGAACGGCGTGCGGGTCGGCCTCGGCGTGCACCACGAGGTGGCCGCTCATCGACACCGTGCCGCTGGTGATCGTCCACACGTGGAGGTCGTGCGCGGCGGCCACGCCCGGCAGCGCGAGGAGCCGCTCGCGGAGCCGCTCCCCGTCGATGTGCGCCGGGGCGGCCTCCATCAGCACGCCCACGCAGTCCGACATCAGGTTCCAGGCCGACCGGAGCACGAGGACCGCGATGGCGAGGCTGGCCACCGCATCCGCCCACGCCCACCCCTTCCAAAGCACGAGGAGCCCGGCCGTCATCGCGCCGACGCTGCCGAGCAGATCGCTGAGCACATGGAGCCAGGCGCCGCGCATGTTGAGGCTCGACCGATCCGCGCCATGGAGGATGGCGAGCGAGGCCAGGTTCACGACGAAGCCGCCCGCCGCGATGGCCATCATCGGCCCGCCCTGGAGCGCCACCGGCTGCCCGAGGCGGTGGATGCCCTCCACCAGGACACCCACCCCGATCGCGAGCAGTGCCGCCGCGTTGGTGACCGCGGCGAGCACCTCCGCGCGCTGGTAGCCCCACGTGCGCCGCGAGTTCGGCGGCAGGAGCGCGAGCCGAAGCGCCAGCACCGTGACGACGATGGCCGCGGAATCGCCGAGCATGTGGCCCGCGTCGGCGAGGAGCGCGAGGGAGCCGTACCACCAGCCGCCGATGGCTTCGACCGCCATGTAGGTGCCGGCGAGCGCCAGCGTGAGCAGGAGGCGACGTTCATCGCCCGCGCGCGCGGTGCCGTGCGCGTGGCTGTGGCCGTGGTGGTGGGCGCCGCCGTGCGCGGGCGCAGGCTTCGGCGCCGTGGGCTCGGCGTGCTTGTGCCCGTGGTCGTGACCGCCCTCGTGGGCGTGATCGTGGGCGTGGGGATCGGGCACGGCCAAACCTAACGTGCGCTCAGCCGACGAGGCGCCGATGCTCCGGCATCATGCACCGGTCCTGCACCACGCCGATGCCCGCCGCCACGAGCAGCCCCGCGGCTTCTTCGTTGGCGATGCCGAGCTGGAACCACACCCAACGCGGGCGCCAGGGCAGCGCGAGCAGCTCGTGCGCGTGCGCCACGAGGAGGTCGGCCCGGCGGAACACCTCCACCACCTCCACCGGCTCGGGCAGGTCGGCCAACGAAGCCACGGCGGGCTGGCCCAACCAGTCCTGCCCCGCGAGCTTGGGGTTCACGCCCACCACCTTCCAGCCGCGCTCCGCGAGGTAGGCCGGAACGTACCAGGCCGCCTCGAACCTCGTGTCCTTGGCGCCGAGAACGGCGACCGATCGGGGGGTTTCGAGGATGGCGCGCAGGTCCTCGTCGCGATGAATGCGCATCGTGATCTCCTCGGCCCGCCTATCGTGCTCCACGCTACACCGCGGCGAGCTGGGACCGCGGGGCGGGGGCCGGCACGAAGGCGCGGGCCACGATGTGCGCGGGCAGCTCGGAGAGGTCGAGGTTCAGCGCGCGGTGGGCCAGCTCGCGAACATCGAAGAGCTCGACGGTGGCGGGCGTGGCGCGGAACATGGGCTCCGCGAGGAAGCGGATCGCCTGCCGCGCCGCCCAGAGGCGCACCGGTCCCAGATGGCTGCGGGCGAAGACCACGTGACCCACCTCGTCCACGAGGATCTCTTCGATGAGCGAGACGAGCCGGGCGCCCGCGGGGGAGGCCGGGTCGACGAGGGTGCGCGCCCGTTCGGCCAGCGCCGCGAACAGGACCGTACCCACCACCTCGGAGATGAAGACCGCGAGGTACTCGAGCGGCTTCGGCGCGAAGATCATGAACGAAGCGAGCGCGCGAACCCACATCGGCGGCTTCTTGATCGTGTACTCCACGCCCACGGTGCGGATCGCGTCGAGCAAGAGCCGCGTGTGGTAGATCTCCTCGATCTCCACGTAGCTCATGGGGTCTTCCGGGTCGGCGACGGGCTCACGCGAGTTGAGGATGCGCTCCACGGAGTACTTCTCGCCTTCATTGGCGGTGGCGGCGATGGCCATCCACAACGCGAGCGGCGGCTGACCCTTGGGGGCGGGCGAGGCCATCGTGGCGTGGAAGCTCGGGTTCATGTCCGGCCCGGTCCACTCGAGCGGGTTCTCGTCGATGTTGCGGAACCAGGCCTCACGGACCGCGAGCGTACGTGCCGCACGATCGGGCGTTCCATCCCGCTGTTTCAGGAAGCGGAGGTACTCGGACTGGACTTCGTGGGCGGCAGGAAAGGCGTCGGTTTCGAACACGTTCGGCATGGCATCACCCTGAGGTGATCCCAACATGCCTTCTTCACTGACAAACGTCAGTGACATTTAATAATGAGTTCGCTGCTACAGCTCCATCACCGTGAACGCATCTCCCCCTTCGGTGTTGTCGGCTGGGCGAACCTTGAGAACTCCCGGTGCCGACCGCAGGAACGTGCGGCACCAGGACTTCAGCACGCCAGTGCCATGACCGTGGAGCACATAGCCGTGGCGTTCGCCGGCCCCCTTCAGGCGGCTGATGAAGCCGAGCACCTCCTCCTCCGCATCGGCGAGGCGCATCCCGCGGAGGTCGCAGGTGTTGCCGGGCAGGCGGAGGCCCACGCTCTCCACCGGCGCGGACGGCGGGGGCGACGCGCTCGCACGCGGCGGGCCGGCTTCGCCCTCTCGTGCTGGCGCGACCTTGGCGCGGGGCAGGCGCAGCCGCATTCCTTTCACCTGCACCTCCACGTTCGTGCCGGACACGGCGAGCACCTCGCCGTGCTTGCCCACCGTCCCCACCCACACGCGGTCGCCGACGGCCAGCTTCAGCTCCGCCATCGGCGCGAGCGCATCGGGCTCCTCGAGCGCCGACCGCTCCCCGCGAACCTCCGCCAGCGCCGCGTTGAGCTCCTGCAGCCCCCCCGACTGGTGCACCTCCTTGACCCGCTCCCGCAGCCGCTCCTCGAGCTTCTTCAGCTTGTCGCGGGTGACCTCCACCAGCCGGGCGCGTTCGCCGGCGAGGAGCTTCTCCAGCTTCTCGGTGCGCGCCTGGATCTCGGCCTCCCGCGCGGCCATGCCCGCCTCGCGGGCCGCGTGCTGGCGGGCCGTCCGCGCCACCTCCTCCCGCTCCGCGTCGAGCTGCTCGGCGAGGCGCGCGAGCTTCTGGGCACCCGCATCGAGGAGCGTGTTGGCGCGCTCGATCACCGCGGCGGGGAGGCCCATCCGCTGGGCGATCACGAGGCCCTGACTGCCCGAGGCCGACCCGGGCACCAGCCGGTAGGTGGGGCGCCCTTCGGAGAACTCCATGCCCGCGAGCGCGATGCGCGGGTCGCCCATCGCCTTGAGCTCCGGATAGTGCGTGGTGATCACCGCGCGCGCACCGCGATCCACCAGCGCTTCGAGCACGGCGGCGGCGAGCGCGGCGCCCTGGGCCGGGTCGGTGCCGACCGCCACCTCGTCCACCAGCACCAGCGCCCCCGGCCGCGCCACTTCGAGCGCCACCCGCAGGACGGCGAGGTGCCCGCTGAAAGTGGAGAGGTCCTGCGCCACGCTCTGGAGGTCGCCGATGTCGGCGAGCAGCGGGTCGAACAGGTCGAGCCGGCTGCCCTCCTCCGCGGGGATCGGCAGCGCGGCGCGCACGCAGAGCGCGCAGAGCCCAACGGTCTTCAACGCGATCGTCTTGCCGCCAGCGTTCGGGCCCGTGATGACCAGCGCGCGCTGGGTGTCGTCGAGGAGGAGGTTGTTGCCCACCACGGGCACGCCGCGCAGGGCGAGCAGCGGGTGGCGCGCGGACACGAGCCGCACCACGCCGCGCTCCTGCACCTCGGGGATCGAGCCCCGCCAGCGGAACCCCAGCTCCGCGCGGGCCATCGCGAGGTCGATCTCGCCGGCCGCCGCCACCGCCGCGAGCACCGGCACGGCGATGCGGCCCACCATGTCCGACAGCTCGCCGAGGATGCGAAGAGTCTCCTGGTCGAGCGCGTCGCCGGCCTCCCGCAGGTCGTTCTGCAGCTCGACCGTCTGGCCGGGCTCCACGAACGCGGTCTCGCCGCTGGCGCTCGTGCCGTGCACGATGCCGAGCCCGCGCCGCACCCCGATGCGCACCGGAACGACGAGGCGGCCGTTGCGCTCGGTCACGTAGCGGTCCATCAGGAGGTCGCCCCAGCCCTCGTCGGCGAGCAGGCTCGCCAGCGTGTCGTGCACGCGACTGCGGAGGTTCTGCACGCGCTCGCGGAGCGTGCGGAGCGCGGGGTAGGCGCGGTCGGAGAGGGTGCCATCGCCATCGAAGGCGGCGCGCAGCTGGGCGGCGGCCTGCCGGTTCATCTCCGTCACGCCCACGAAGCCCAGCAACCGCGGACGGGCCTGGCCGCGCAGCCAGTCGTGCAGCTCGAGGATGCCGGCGAGGCCGCGCCCCACCGCGATGAGCGACCAGGCCTCCAGCACCATGCCGCGGGCGGCGCGACCCACCTCGCTCCGCACATCCCCCACGGCATCGACCGGCGGCCCATCACCCATGCGCCGGGCGTCGGTCACCTCCGCCACGAGCGCGTAGGCGTCGAGGATCTGGTCGCGACGGTCGAGCGGAACCAGCGCGCGCGCGCGCTCCTTGCCCATGGGGGTGCGCGCCGACTCCACGAGGGCGTCGGCCACGGCATCCCAGTCGAGCGTGGTGAGCGTGCGGGCGGCGAGGTCCATCGCGGGCGGGCGCTATCCGAGCGCGGTGGGGCGGGCGTGAAGGTCTTCGCAGCGGGTGACCCACGCGGCCACGGCCTCCGGGTCCGCATCGCCCACGCGCGCGCACCGGAGGAGCCGGTTCTTGGGGGTGTGCCCCGCGTCGACGAACTCCACGACATCGACCGACCACCCGCGCGCCTCCAGCCAGTCCACCCGCAGCGCATCCGTGAGCGTGGCGGCATGCTCGCGCAGGAGGTTGCCGTGCCGGTACGCGGGCGTGGGGCCCGAGCGGGCGCGGCGGATCTGCGTGGCGAGCTCGGCCTGGCAGCAGGGCACGATGAACATGGAGACGGCGCCCAGCTCGTGGGCGCAGCGGATCGCCTCGTCCGTGGCGCGGTCGCAGGCGTGCAGCGCGAGCACGAGATCGGGGGTGCCCCCGAGGAGGTCGCCGAGGTTGGCGGCTTCCGCGATGGTGGAGCGCGAGAACCCCAGCCCGGCGAGGCCGAAGGCCTGCGCACGCTCGGTGCAGCGGGCCACGAGGTCGTCGCGGGCATCCACGCCATGGAGCCGGAAGGGCACGCCGGCCGCCCGGAGCGCATCGGCCAGCACAAAACTCAGGTAGGCGTTGCCACAGGCGAGATCGAGCACGCGGAGCGGCGCCTCCTCGGAGACCCCGCGGGCGATCGCCGTTTCCCAGGCCGGGCGCAGCAGCTCCACGAGGTGGCTCGCCTGCTTGTACTTCTTCGCGTTCTGCGCGGAGATGGTGCCGTCGGCGTTCGCGATGCCGAGCAGCCGGAGGAGCGGCCCGTTGTCGTCGGGGCGAAGGCCGCGGGCCTTGCCTGCCATGCGCTTCTCCTCGGGCGCGGCCGGCACCTCGCGGGCGCCGCCGTGGCGGGCATCGAGCACGAGGCGGCTCCCGTCGGCGCGCACCACCGTCACCTTCACGAAGCCGTCGCGCACCGCGGCGGTCGAGGCGACGAGGAGGGCATCGATCGCGGCGGCGTCGAGCGAGCCGGCGGCAGCCGCGGCCTCGTCGACCGGAATCACCCGGTCGCCACCCCCGGCCGTCCGGGCCACGACGACCCTCACGAAAGGGGCGCCGAGCGCGGTGCGCAGGTTCTGCTTCAGGCGGGTCAACGATCGCAAACCAGGACTCCGGCGGGCGGGCGCCTATCAAGGCCGGCGCGGATCGCCCTGCCAGGAGGCCTCGACGCCGAAAATCGGCAGCGTGAGGAAGCCCACCGCCATCTGGCTGATCGGCAGGTCGGCAAAACCGGTCACGACGCGCTCCGGCACCCGGTGGTTGGTGACGTTCTGCAGATCCAGCCAGGCATCGAGGCGCCAGGTGCGGAAAACCCACCGTTTGGAGACCTTCACGTCGAGGCTGGCGAAGGGTTCCGTGCGGCCGCCGGGCGCGTCGAGGGTGACGAAGGTCCCGGCCAGCGCATCGAAGGCCTCCAGCGAGTCGCCGCCCACGGCGTAACCGTCGGCCACGCGGAGCCGGCCGGAGAGCGACCACAGGCGCGGGAGCCGGCCGGTGGCCACGAGTCCTGCGGTGAAGCGCTGGTCGTAGAGGCTCGGCAGCCAGGCATCCTCGGCATCCTCGCGTCGGCCGCTCTCGCCCACGCCCAGCCGCGCGAGCGCATCGAACGCGGGGAGGTGCAGCTCGGCCGCGGCCTCCGTCCCCCAGGCGAGCCCCTGCCCCTGCCCCAGCGAGCCGTCGGCCTCGAAGGCCGTCAGCCGCGGCGAGGTGCGGCCGAAACCCTCCAGCGAGAAGGTCCACGGTCCGCGGCCCAGCTCGCCGCGTACGCTCCCCTCCCAGGCCTCGTCGAGCTCGAGGGAAGCGGCCTCGGGGAACACGAGGAGCACCTCCCAGGGCGCCGGCTGGTGGTGTGCGCCCACCTCGAGGTCGATCCCCGCGCGCGGTCCGAGCGCGGCGTGGGCGGCGAGCCGCGGCGCCGGGGCGAGGCGTCCGGGCTGCCCCGCCACGACGAGCGTGTCGGCCCGCAGGCCGAGCACCAGCGTGTGCACGCGGCCCAGCCGCAGCTCCCCCCACAGGTCGGGCATCGCCACCGCCGCGGCGCGCTGCAGCTCGTCGGAACGAACCGTCGCGTAGAACGCCTCGGCGTCGATACCGCCGCCTCCGTTCACGTTGCCGGTGCCGGGGTCCGAAACCTCCACGCGCACCCCGCCGCCGTGGTGATCCCGCCGCGACTCCCGGTCCCAGTCCGCCACCCGGAAGCGCAGGTGCTCCCACGCGAGGAAGGGCGCGATCGTGAGGGTGCGCTCGCCGAGCGGCACCCCGTGCGCCACGTGCACCCGCTGCGTGCCCAGCTCCAGGAGCGCGTCGGAGCCGTCGTCGGCCGCCACCGACAGGGCATCGCCGAATCCCATCGCGAAGACGCGGGTGCGGGGCCCCACGACCCCGCGGGCCTGCCAATCCCAGAAGGTGGGGAGGCTCGCCGCCGCGGTGGGCGAGAGGAAGGGGGAGAGGGCCGCATCGACGTAGCTCCGGCGGGCCGCGAGCGCGAAGGTGCCGACCGGCGTGGGCACCTCGGCGAACGCCCCGGCGAAGACCACGTTGGCGCCAGCGCGCACCTCCGGCACGCGGGAGGGCTCCCTCGTCTCCACATCCACGGCGCCGGCGAGGCCGCGCCCGTACCGCGCCCCGCCGCCACCGGGCGAGAAGGACACGGCGTCCACGAAGGCCGGGTGGATCACGCTCGTGTAGCCGCCGAGGTGGTACACCAGCGGCACCCGCACCCCGTCGATGCTCACCACCGTCTGGAGGGGGTCGGCGCCGCGCACGAGCAGCCAGCCGGTGTCGAGCGGCGAGCGCTGGGTGCCGGGGAGGTTGGCCACGGCGCGGAGCGGATCCCCGAGCGTGCCCGGCATCTCCCGGAGCGCGGCGGCATCGAGGGTTCGCCGCTGCACGTCGGCGCCGGGGCGCGCGTACACGCCCACGATCCCGGCGTCCACCTGCTCCGGCACCGCCCAGAGCCCTACCGTGACCACTTCGCTCGACGAAACGGTGATGTGGAGCGGGGCGACCCGCAGGCCCGCGGCCACGGTCCGGATTTCCAGGTCGCCGCCGGGGAGCCCGTACAGGACGAACCGACCGGCTTCATCGGTGTCGGTGCACGCCGAGCCGGCACATACCCGCGCCCCCACGACGGGCGCCGCGCCGCCGCCGCCCAGCCGCACGCTCCCCTCGAGGGAGCGGGGCGGCGGCTGGACCGCCACCTCCAGCGTGATCCGCACCGCCACCGGACGGCCGCCCTCCATCGCCGGGTCGAGCCGGGCCGCCAGCACCACCGGGCGCGCGACCTCCGAGAACGCGGCGCCGCCCGCCGTCACCAGGGCCTCCTGTACCCTTCCCTCCTCGTTCACGAGCAGGTCGAAGCTCACCGCTTGCGGCCCGAGCGCCGGATCCGCACCGGCGGGCCAGGGAATGACGAGCGGATCGAGGAGCCGCGGAGGGAGGAGCTCCTCCGCCGACGCCGCCGGCGCCTCGGGGGGCGGGGGCGCCTCGATCGGTTCGGCCCAGGCGCGGAGGAGCAGGAGGAGCAGGAGGAGCAGGAGGAGCAGCAGGGGGGGCCTACCGCTCGCGCATCGACGCGGCGGCCCGCCAGGCGCTCCACACCACGGCCGTGAGGCTCCCGTCAAAGCCGTACTGCCCGCCCAGCCCGGGCGCGCCCATCCCGGCGGCCTCGCCCGCCACCCACAACCCCGGCACCACCTCGCCCTCCCCGTTGAGCGCCCGCCCCTGCCCATCCACCTCCACGCCGCCGAAGGTCTTCTGGGGGAGTCGGCCCGGGTCGGCGGCGCAGGGGGTGCCGGAGAGGTCCGGGAAGAGCGCCGAATCGCGCCCAAGGGGGTCGGGTTCGCCCGCGCGGTACGCCGCCACGGCGGCGAGGGTGGCGTGGAGACCCGCCACGTCGATGCCCTCGGCGGCAGCGAGCGTGTCGAAGCTGTCGAAGCAGCGGAGCGCGGCGGAGAAACGGTCCGCCTGCCCCTCGGGGGCCCCCGCTCGCACACCCTCCTCGGTGGTGAGCACGAACGCCGGGCTGTTCGCGGCCCAGGCCGCCTCCCCCTGCACGCTCCCGGTGACCCCTTCCATGGCGAACCGGGCGCCGTCGGCCCCGACCCAGATCACCGGCGGTTCGCCGGAGAAGGAGCCTGCCAGGCCATCGCCCAGACCGCCGAGCCGGCCGCTCATCGCCCCGATCGCCGAGGGGGTGCCGACCGGGAGGCACAGGGCGCGAGCCATGTCGTACGCCCATCCCTCCTCGGGGTGGTCCACGAGGGCGAGCGTGTCGAGCGGCCAGGCGGTGACCTCCGCCACGAGATCGGCGCGCCCGGCGAAGCCGCCGGAGGCGAGGAGGACGCGCCGGGTGGCGATGACCCCGTCCGGCGTCTCGACCCCCGACACCCCGAACGTGTCGAACACGAGGCCCGTGGCCGCCACGCCGAGGCGCACATCGATGCCGCTCGGCAGCGCCGCCACAAGGCGGGCGGTGATGCCGGGACCGTCATCGAGGGCGCGGAAGAGCTCGTGGCGACCGGTGATGAAGTCGACGCTGGGCTGGTCGAACGCGAGGCCGAAGCCTTCGAGTCGCGCCCGCACCGCCGCGCTGGCCTCGAGCACCGCGAGCGTGTCGGCCGTGCCCGGCGCGCCCGTCATCCGCTCCCACTCCGCGAACGTGGCCGCCGCGCCGCTCTCCTCGTCGAGGGCGGCCTGCTCGGCGGTACCCGCGAACCGCCAGCGGCGGTTGCCGGCGCTGCCGCCGCGCCCTCCGAGGGCCGCACTCGACTCGAGCAGGATGGCCTCCTCCAGGTCGATCGCCGCGGCGAGCCCCGCGAACCCGCCGCCGATGATGACGGGCAGCGACCCATCCTCTGCGCCCCCTTCCCCGAGCGAGGGGCAATCCGCGGCGGTGTCCGCGCTGTCCATCGGCTCGGTGGCGCGGGAGTCGACCGCCTCGCCGGTATCGAGCGGCGGCTCCGACGAGCAGGCGAGGAGGAAGCCCAACAGCATCCCTGCCACATACCCTGCGCCGTCGGGCCTTTCCGTCCCGTGCGCTTTGCCACAGATCGTCTGCGTTGCTTTCCCGCCGCCCGTCGGGGTGGTTAGCCGACGCCGAGATCGGAGCCCTCTTGTCGCCCAGCCTGCGTACCCTCGCCCTCGTCACCACCGTCGGAGCCCTCGGCACCACCACGCTGCTCGCCTGTGATGGCGGCAAGAAGGAAGGCGCCGACAAGCCCCCGCCGCCCGCCCCGGTCGAGAAGGTCGAGGCCCCGAAGCCCACCGGCCCCGCCCCCACGCTGCTGATGGCGTCCGCGCAGTTCGTGAAGGGCCCGGAGGGCAAGCCCAAGCCCGGTCCCGCCCTGCTCACCTTCTGGCGCATGGAGGGCGACACCTTCACCACCACCACCCTCGAAGACCCCGACAGCAACGTGTTCCACAAGGTGATGCCCGACGGCGCCGGCGGGCTCTACTCGGCGGGTGCCGAGGGCGCCTTCCTCAAGCACTGGACCCGGAAGGACGGCCAGTGGGTGGCCGAGGTGATGTGGCACCCCGTCTGGGAGGGCAAGTTCCAGCGCATCCGCGATCTGGAGATCGGCGACGTCACGGGCGATGGGCAGGATGACTTCGTGGTGGCCACGCACGATTCGGGCGTGCTCGGCGTGGTGTCGAAGAACGCCGCCGGCGCCTGGGAGGCCACGGAGCTCCGCAAGCAGGCCGACACCTTCGTGCACGAGATCGAGATCTGCGACGTCGATGGCGACGGCAAGAAGGAGTTCTTCGCGACGCCCTCCGAGCGCAACCAGTCCAGCGGCAAGAGCCAGCCGGGGCAGGTGGTGATGTACCGCTTCCTCGATGGCAAGTGGTCGGAGACCCTGCTCGACGACTTCGCCGAGAGCCACGCCAAGGAGATACTCTGCGCCGACGTGGACGGCGGTGGTCCCGCCGAGTTCTTCTCGGTGGTGGAGGCCCACACCGTGCTGGTGGACGGCAAGGCCACCGTCAAGGACCCCGTCGAGATCCGGCAGTACCGCTTCAAGGGCGACAAGGTCGAACACAGCGTGGTTGCCACGATCGCCGACCGCCAGACCCGGTTCCTCATCCCCGGCGACTTCAACCAGGACGGCAAGACCGACCTCGTGGCGGCCGCCATGAAGACGGGCCTCTGGCTGCTCACCCAGGCCGCCGACGGCACCTGGACGAGCACCAACTTCGCCACCGACAGCAGCGGCTTCGAACACGCCTCCTGGGGTGCCGACCTCAACGGGGATGGCAAGCTCGAGCTCTACGTGGCCGCCGACGAGCAGCGCGAGATGCGGCGCTACGTGTGGAACACCGCCACCAGCAGCTTCGACCGCACGGTGGTGGGGCCCATCAAGAACGACACCATCACCTGGAACATCACGTCCACGACGATGTAGCCTCGACCGCGGCACTCGACGCGTCCCAGCCGGCGGGGCAGGACGCGGCGACCGTGCTGCGGGGCGCGGCGGGCGGTCGCATCGTTGGTGGGGGAGACGACGCGGCGTTGGCGTGGGGGCCGACCCGGCTCGTTCAGGCCGGGTCGGAGCCTCGGAGGGGGAGCGCCGCCGGGCTCAGAGACCCGACTTGTTCGCGCTCCAGCTCGCCCGGGCGTAGCAGTCGATCTTCTGGTCGGCGTCCACGTCGAGGCCGAAGAAGGCGCTGCCATCGATGCCGTCGCGGTCGGTGGAGCCCTGGTACACGAGGCCGCCGAACTGGGCGTAGAGGGTGCCGGGCTCGCGCACCAGCTCGCCCGTCATGGTGAGGCCGCCGCGGGCGTCGACCGCGACCTCGAACCGGTCGTCGGGGAGGCTGTTGAACGTGGCCCGGTAGCTTGGGTAGGCGCCCTCGATCTTGAAGCTGCCCACCCAGGTCTCGGTGGTCTCGTCAAAGCCCGAGGCGGTGCAGTTGTCGTCCCAGCCGTCGCCCGCGAAGGAGGACGTCCACGAGCCGGCCACGTTGGGGATGTTGCCGGTGTCCGTGCCGCCATCGCCGTCCGGGTCGCCGCAGGCCTCGGCGGCGGCAGCACTGTCGTCCACCCCATCCGCGCAGCCGACGAGGAGGGACACGAGGAGGAAGGAGCGGGACGGGTTCATGGCGACTTTCCTGGTTCGAGGATGAAGACGACGCGCCGGTTCTCGACGGCGAGCTCGGAGTCGGTGTCCGTGACGACGGGTTCCTGTACGCCCCGACCCGCCGCCGTCAGCGCCGCGGGGGGCACGCCGAAGCGCTCGACGAGGGTCCGCACCACGAGGGAGGCCCGCAGCGCCGTGAGCTCCCACACCGAGGGCACCGCCTTGCGCAGGGCGGAGGGCACGTTGGGTGAATCGTTGTACGCCGCCACCGTCACGCGGACCTCGGGGTGCACCTTGATGGCGGTGGCCAGCAGGTCGAGCAGCGGGTCGGCCTCCTCGCGGAGCGAGGCGGCGCCGGCTCCGAAGAGCTCGCTGTGGGGCACGGTCACGCGCACCGACAGGCCCTCCCGGCTGACCACGGCGGGTCGGCCGGCGAGCACGGTCCGCAGCTCGGCGTAGATGGGCGCGAGCGACGTGTCCACGGTGCAGGTGGCGAGCTGCGACTGCAGGTGCTCCACGCGCTGCTTCAGCGCGATGACCTCGCGGTCGAGCTGGCCAATGAGCGCGCGGTCCTCGACGGGGCCCGCGAACGCGATCGAAAGCCACAGAAGGCTCATTGCGGCGCGCCCAGCGGCAGGTCGAGCCCCCAGTCCAGCGCCCCGAAGCCCTTCATGTGCTGCGGGAAGCGCCCCGAGGCGCGGACGCGCAACCAGCGAGCGGCCCAGCGGCGGAGCGGATCGGGGTACCGCCAGTCCCACTCGCCGTGCCGGCGCTCCCGCGCCATCCCCATCCAGGCGAGGGTGTCGGGGTGCAGCTCCACCGGTCTGGACACGTTGGGCCCGTCGAGGAAGACGAGTCGGCCGGAGGCGTCCCGCCCGATGTGGCCGGTCGCAGGCGGATCGACGATCGCATCGCCCCAGTCGCCGAGGCCCTCCAGCTCGGCCGGCGCGCCGAAGCGGTCGGCCATCGCGAGGAAACAACGGCCGCAGGCCTCCGCGTCGTTGCCGGCCCGATGAGCTTCCAGGAGGGAAACCTCGAGCCGCGAGCACAGCTCGCCGAGCCGATGGGAGCGGGCCTCCTTGTGGAACAGACGGGAGAGGTCGGAGGTGTCGACCTCGGCAGCCGTGGCGGGCCAGCCGAGCTCCAACCGCGTGAACTCCGCGGTCAGGAAGCGCTGATCGAAGGGCAGGTTGTGCGCCACGAGCACCGAACCCTGCAGGAGCGCGTGGATCTCCCGCCCCCGGACAGAAAACTCCGGCTGGTCAGCCACGTCCTCATCGCGGATGTGGTTGACCTCGGTGACCTCTCGGGGGATGGGCGCCCCCGGGTTGAAGAGGAACTCGTGGCGAACGGTGTCCACGAGCGCCCCATCCGGGCCGAGCCGCATCTCTACGCCGGCGAATTCGATGACCCGGTGCCCTTCCTCGGGGAAGAGCCCGGTGGTCTCGGTGTCGAACGCGACGATGCGAGCCTCACGCCAGCGCATTGCGCCGGAACGCTAACCGCGGCGGCGGCGGGCGACCGCAAGCGCGGCTAGCGCCAGCACGAGGCCTCCGCCTGCCGGCGCGGACTGGTTGCAGCCGCACTCGCCCGGCGCGTTGAGCCCGGCGCCGTCGCCCTTGCCTCCCCCGTCGCCGTTGCCATTCCCGTTGCCGCCGGTGTCCCCACCGGCCGGCTCGTCATCGTCGCAGGCCGTGCCGATCCCGTCCGAGTCGGCATCGGCCTGGTCGGCGTTGGAGGTCGTCTCGCAGTTGTCGGTGTCGTCCGGCACGCCGTCGTCGTCGTCGTCCTGCCAGGAGAGGATGGGCTCACGGAACCAGGTGGCGTTGCCGTCGTACTGGCCGTTGTCCTCGTAGAGGCCCTGGTTGTAAGCGAAGAAGCCCACGCCGTTGAGCGCGAAGTCCGCGCCCACTTCGGTTTCGATCGCACCGCCGCCGTACTCCACGGTGAGCGCGCCGTCGTTCATGCTGATGGTCACCGCCTCCACGCTCTGTTCGATACCGGCACCGGAACCATCCGCCACCAGCTCCGCGTTCTTGCCGCTGATCTTCAACAGCGCCGAGCCCGGTACGTCCATGTTCTCGTAGGGGCAGTCGGTGCTGTCGCCCCGATCGCCGTCGAGGCCGCACACGAGGAAGAGGTAGCGGTCGCGATCGCCCGCGCCGAAAACAACGCCCCACGCATCGTCGTCGGTGATGTAGGTGAGAACGGAGAAGGTGCCCTGCGACACGCTCACCGCGTCGTGCACGAGGTAGTTGTCGTGGGTGCCGCCCTCGCCCCAGGTGCTGCCGTCATCCCCGTAGTCGGTGTACGGGTACACCCAGGTGGCCTCCTCGGCCTCCCCTTCGTTGTAGAGGTAGCCGCCCCACGGATCGTCCCCGTAGCCGCTCTCCCACTTGTCGGTCCCGGAAACCTCGCTGCCATCGGCGGGGAAGTCGGTGTAGGTCCAGGCCTCGAGGCTACCGGCAAGGGCCGTGGCGGCGAACAGCAGCATCGTCATTTCTCCGTGGAGCCTACTATAGTCACCGGCAGCGTCGCTTCGCGGGAGCGGCCGTAAAGAAACTGTCCAACCCCACACGGCGTTCCGAGGCCAATTCGGCTCGGGAACGCGCGCCGGACGGGCCGTTCTGCATTAGGCCGGCGCATGGCACTGAGCCCCCGCCAGGCCCCGCCACCCCGCCCCCGCGAGCAGGTGCTGGTCATCGATGCCAACGCCGCCGAGGGGCGCGTCTACGACCTCGCGCTCGACTCCGCCGACCGGCAGGTCACCATCTGCGCCTCGGCCCAGGCCGGGCTGACCGTCCTCGGCGACCTGCGTCCCGACGTGGTCGTCGCCGGGCTCGACACCCCCGACCTGCCGGGCTTGCGCCTGCTCGAGGCCATCCGCCACCGCGCGCCCACCACCCCGGTGGTGCTCGTGGCCGGCGCCGCCACCGCGGAGGGGGCCGTTCTCGCCATGCGCGCGGGCGCCACCGACTACCTCGGGCGGCCGCTCTCCCCCGGCCTCCTCTCCGAGAAGGTCGTCCGAGCGCTCACCCACGCGCGCACCCGCCGCCAGCTCGCCGAGGCGCAGCGGGAGGCGGGCGACAAGTGGGGGTTCACCCAGCTCCTCTCGCTCAGCCCCCGCATGATCAAGGTGTTCGATGCCATCCGGTCCGTGGCCGGCACCGACGCCACCGTGCTCATCCGGGGTGAAACCGGCACCGGCAAGGAGCTCGTGGCCCGGGCGATCCACGACCGGTCGCGGCGCCGCGCGCGCAACCTCATTTCGGTGAACTGCGGGGCCTTCACCGAGAGCCTCCTGGAGAGCGAGCTCTTCGGCCATGAGAAGGGCGGTTTCACCGGTGCGGTCGGCCGGCGCGCGGGCGTGTTCGAGATGGCCGACGGCGGCTCCCTCTTCCTCGACGAGCTCGGCGAAACCTCGCTGAACGTGCAGGTGAACCTGCTCCGTGTGCTCGAGGAGATGCGCTTCCGGCGCGTGGGCGGCACCGAAGAGGTGAGCGTGGACGTGCGGATCATCGCCGCCACCAACGTGGACCTCGAGAACGCCGTCACCGACCGGCGCTTCCGCGAGGACCTCTTCTACCGCCTCAACGTCTTCCCCATCACGCTCCCCCCGCTGCGCGAGCGGCCCGAGGACATCCCGATCCTCACGCGCCATTTCCTGATGGACGCGGCCAAGGAATACGACCTGGAGCCGCCCACCTGCACGCCCGAGGCGATGGACGTCATCCTGCGGTACCGCTGGCCCGGCAACGTGCGCCAGCTCCGCGCGCTCTGCGAACGATGGGTCATCCAGTGTGCCGGCCGCGATCTCGGCGTGGAGGACCTCCCCGGCGAGCTGAGCGTGCGCGGTCGCCCGAGCGCCGACCCCGCCGGCGGCTTCATCGACGACGGGGCCAGCCTCCCGCAGACCATCGACCGCGTGGTCCTCCAGGTGGAGCGCGCCTACCTCGACAAGCTGCTCACGCGGAACCGCGGCCACCTCATCCAGACCGCCGCGGCCGCCGGCATCACCCGCCGCACCCTCTTCACCCGCATGAAGGCGCTCGGCCTCGACGCCGCCGACTACAAGTAGCGGCGCCCCGGCCGCCCTCCCCTCGGGACGACCGCGCCCCTCCGGCGGGTTCGTTGCTCGCAGGGAGTGGGCCGGGTACGGTCGCGCGGCCCGCTGCCCCCCTCCGGAGCCTCGATGACTCGACTGCCGCTTCTCGCCCTCGCCCTCCTGCCGCTGGGCCTGTACGGTGCAGGCTGCAGCGTGACGCCGGCCCCGGCCGAGGCCGCCGCACCGCCCAACGTCATCGTCATTCTCGTGGACACGCTGCGCGCCGACAAGCTCGGCGCCTACGGCTACAAGCAGCGCGCCAGCTCGCCCAACCTCGATGCCTTCGCGAAGGGCGGCCTCGTGTGGGAGAACGTCATCTCCCAGAACGCCTGGACCGTGCCGAGCGTGGCCAGCCTGTTCACCGGCGTGGACCCGCAGGCGCACCGCGCGCTCAACTTCAAGCAGGGCGAGCAGCTCGCCACCGACACCATCAGCAACGAGCACGACACCCTCGCCGAGAGCTTCAAGGGCGCGGGCTACTCCACGATGGCGTACATCAAGAGCACCGTCATCAGCACGAGCCACGGGTACTCCCAGGGCTTCGACAAGTTCGAGATCGTCGGCGGCAAGGACCAGGCGTGGGGCTACTCCGCCCGCGACCTCAACGACGTCGCCATCCCCGGAATCAAGGCGGCCCACGCATCTGGAAAGCCCTTCTACGCGTACCTCCACTTCATGGACCCGCACTCCCCCTACAAGGCGCCCGAGCCCTGGTACAGCAAGTACAAGGGCAGCTACGCCGGCCCGATGGACGGCGCGCACGTGCAGCTCGAAGCCGCGTTCAAGGCCGGCACCGTCACCCCGGCCGACTGGGCCCACGAGCTCGCGCTCTACGACGCCGAGATCGAGTACTGGGACACGGAGTTCGGGCGGCTCTGGAAGGAGCTCGAAGCGGCGGGCGTCACGAAGAACACCGTCGTGGTCCTTACGGCCGACCATGGCGAGGCCTTCGGCGAGCACCAGAACGTGTTCCACGGCAACCTCTACCAGGAGAACATCCACATCCCGGTGATCATTCGGGGCCCCGGCATCAAGCCCGGACGCATGGCGGCCGATGCCCAGTCCATCGACATCGCCCCCACCCTCGCCGAGCTCTACCGGCTGCCGAAGGGGCGGGTCTGGCAGGGGAAGAGCATGGCAGCGGCCATGGCGGGCGGCGCCGGCCACAGCGACGTCCTCTACAGCGAATACGCTGGCCATCGCGCGGCCATCGAGGCCTCCACCCGCCTCAAGCTCATCCTCGGCGATGGCGCGTGCAAGCTCTACGACCTCAAGGCCGACCCGCTCGAGCGGAGCAACCTCTGCGCGAGCCGACCGGCCGACGTGGCGCGCCTCAAGGCGGGCATGGATGCCCGGTTCGCCGCCGCGCAGGCCATCGGCAAGACCTACGGTCAGGGCAAGGCCGACGCCGTGAGCCCCGAGCAGTGCGAGATGCTCAAGGCCCTCGGCTACCTCGATGCCAGCGAGCCCTGCGAGGCCATCAAGAACGACGACGACGGGCACGACAAGTGACCACCACGCTCCCGCTCCTCGTGGCGTTCGCCGCCGCGGGGGACTTCGTCGGCACCCTGAAGGAGTACGGTCTGGAGGCCCCCGGTGGCCTCGGTGGCGCGCCCGAAGGGATGGCCTTCATCCTCCCGCCCGGCGCCGCCGCGAGCGCCACCTTCGGCGCCCTCGCCGATGGCGCCGCCGGCATCCGCCTCGAGGTGAAGCAGCCCGGCGATGGCCTCGTGTGTACCCAGCCCGTGCCGCTCGGTCCCCAGGCCTTCTTCCGCGCCCGGCTCCAGGTGCCGGAGATCACCGCGGGCACGGCCTCATGGATGGGCATGAACGTGGAGCTCCGCGCGCGCGACGGCATGGGCGCGCTCGTGGGCCAGTACGTGATGATCAAGAACATCCGCGAGCCCCTCGGCTGGCAGGATGTGGAACAGCGCCTCCCGGTGCCGACCGGCGCCAGCCAGGGCGAGTTCTGCTTCCGTTTCGTGCTCTCCACCGGGGTCGTGGAGATCGACAAGATCAGCATCGTCTCGAAGATGGATGGCAGCGCGCCCGTCGCACCTCCGCCCGCCGCTGCGCCCGTGGCCAAGGCCGCCCCGCCCGCTCCGGTGCCCGCGCCCCCTCCTCCAACCAAGGTGGTGCCGCCGCCGCCGGTGGTGGCCACCAAGAAGGGCAAGGAAGCGCCCGTTGCGGCCGTTGTGCCGGAGCCCGTGGCCGCGACGCTCGCTCCCGCGGAAGGCAACGGCTTCTCCCTCCGCCTCGATCTACGGGGTAGCTCCGTGGGTTGCACCCAGTGGGCCGCGCCCGCCGCCCAGCTCCACGTGACCGGCCGCGCCGCGCTCAGCGTGGTCAACCCCGACGCCGCCGGATGGAGCGGCCTCGGCGTGGAGGGCTACGCGCGCGATGCCCAGGGCCGGGCCATCCAGGTGAACGGTTTTCCATGGACCTCCCTCTTCGTGAGCACCACGGCGGGCCCCGAGCAGGAGTTCTCCGCGGACTGGACCCCCCCGGCCGGCGCGGCGCGGGTGCGCGTTTGCGCCCGCTTTGCCGATGCGGCGGGGTCGGTCGACTTCTCCCTCTGAGGCAGCGTGGAGGATCGGGGGGCGATGCGGGAGTCCCGGTCCCTCACCGCGAGGGCATCGGCTCCGCATCGCGCTCCGCCGGGGCGCGCCCCGCGGCCATCTCGGTCCACGCCGCCTTCAGGAGGTTGAGCGCGCCGCCATCGCCGGCTTCCCGAACGGCCGGGGCGGCGGCCTCGAGGAGGCCGGGATCGCCGAGCGCGTGCCCGCTCTCCACGGCTGCCCACACCACGGTGTAGGGGCCGGCACCGCCGCGGCCCAGCCACACGGCGAGCTGGATGGCGGCGCTGTCCTCGTCGCCGGCGGCCTGGAGCGCCGCCGCCCGCAGCAGCGCGGCGGCACCGCGCCCGCCCACGAGCCCCTTCGCCGCGACGACCGGCCCATCGAGCGCGAGGCGGCGCGGGAACGCGAAGAAGCCGTCGGCCTCGACGAGCTCGGCGCGGAGCGTCTCGGCGAGGCCGGCCGCGAGCCGGTAGGGCCAGGGGTCGGGATCGCCGGAGTAGCGGGGGGCGTCGGGCGGCAGGAGCGGCGCGGCGAGGGCGGTGAGGGCATCGCGGCGGAGGAACTCGCCGAGCGCGAGGAGGCCGGCGGCCTCGGCGGAGGCCGTCTCCACGGCGGCGAAGTCGCCCTCCCGCACGGCCGCTTCCACGGCCTGGGCGGCGCCGAAGGCGCGGCGGGCGGCCAGGCGGAGCTGCTCGTCGAAGCGTCGCGCCACGCCCTCCGCCACCCCGTCGGGCAGCCAGGGCCATGCCGCGAGGGCGGCGGCGGCCACCTCGATCTGGAGCGCTCCCAGCGCGGTGAGGCCCGCTTCCAGCTGGTTGAAGAAGGGGCCCACCGGCGGGGGCGGCTCGGGTTCGCCGCCGGTCTCGGCGGCGATCAGCGCGTCGAGCGCCGCCAGCTCGGGGTCGGCGGCGGCGGCTTCCGGCCGGGTGGCGGCGCGCCAGGGATCGACCCGGGGGAGCTCGGCGACACACCCCGAACGCTGGAGGGCCGCAAGCGCGGCGGGGTGCGCCTCGCGCTCCTCCGGCGGGGGGATCGCGGGCACCTCGTTGCCGAGCACGTGCGCGAGGAGCGACGCCGCGCCCAGGCGGGCGGTGCCGAGCTCGGCCGCGGCGGCCTCTACGCGCGGGCGGGCGCGGGCGTCGGCCGCGGCATCGACCACGCCGAGCCACCCCTCGGCGAGCGGCGTGAGGGCCGCCTCCACGAGGGCCAGCTCGCGCGCTAGCGCTCGTACCAGGGACACCTCGGTGGGCACGCCGAGCGCGGAGCCGCCCTCGGCGAGGGTGCGGGCGGCCGGATGCGGCGCGTACCCGGCGAGGAAGCCGAGGCACACCCGGGCCCGCGACCAGATCGTGTCGGCCTCGCCGTTCTCGGACACCACCGCGCGGCCCACGAGCCGGCCGGCGAAGCGGAGGCCCCGGGAGAGCACGCCCGGCGACCAGTCCAGCGTACCGAAGCGGAGCTCCGCCTCGGCGAGCGAGGCCTCCACCACGGCGGGGAGCGGCTCCGGGCCTTCGCCCTCGAGGATCTCCACGTCCTCGTCGGGGTCGGGCGGCAGCGGCATCGGCCGCCAGGCCGCCCTTCGCACATCCGCGGTGGTGGCCTCCGGGTCGCCATCCCCGCCGAAGAGGCGGGCTGCGGCCCAGGGCGCGCCGCCGCCGCCGCCGCCGCCCCCGCCGGTGCTGAACGAGGGCAGGACGTGCTCCAGCTCGCCCACGTCGAGCTCCTCGTCGACCTCCTCCTCCTGCTGCTCCTCCCGGGCCTGATCCAGGGTGGCTTCGGCGGTCGTGGTGGAGGTGTCGGTGTCGCTCCCCTCCTTCATCATCCCGGCGAGCGCGGCGTTGCCCAGGCTGCGCTGGAGCTGGGCGGCCACCTCGGCGTCGACCTCGTTGTTGGCCTGGGCCTTCTCGAGGGCCTTCCGGGCATCGCGGGTCTGTCCGTCGAGGTTGGCCTCGCGCTTGTCGCGCGCGAGCTTGACCTGTTGCGACTCGGGGGTCCCCGCCGCAGGGCCTCGACGGTCGAATCGTTGCGCCACGGCGCCGCCTAACGTCAACCGGCGGGGCGAGTCGGCGCCGGGGCGATAAGCTGCCGCCCGAGGGGACCACCGACCGATGGACTCGATCGCCGGCTATCGCCGGACAGGGCGCCAGTTGCTGGGTCCAGGCTCCGACCTCATCGAGGTCCAGTCTGGCGATGGCTCGCGCCTGACCGCGGTGGTCTTCCACCCGGAGTACCGCCAGCACAACTCGATCAACGCTGCGCTCAGCGTGGTGCTCGGCTTCCTCGAATCCCCCATGGTGAGCGGGCTGGCCGAGCTCGCCGCGCACGACCGCGAGGCGGCCGCGTTCCTCTACGCCACGGGCGAGGTCTGGAGCGTGGCGGAGGTCATCCGCACGTTGAGCGACCTCGGCGAGAGCGGCGGGCCGCGGGCGGGCCTCGAGCTCCTCCAGCAGGTGGGCACTGTCCTGGTGGAGGCGGCCGAAGCCGGTGAGGGCGCGGGCGTCTACAGCCACGGCGGGCTCACCCCCTGGCGGGTGATGCTCGATGGCGAAGGCCGCGTCTCCGTGATCGGGCACGCCCTCCCCCAGGTCGAGATCCTCGTCTTCCACGAATCGCCCGACCGCATTCCTCGCGAAGATGCGTTCCGGTACTGCCCGCCCGAACGGATGGAGTCGCGGCGGGAGAACTTCACGAGCGACCTCTTCAGCCTCGCGCTCATCGCCTTCGAGCTGATGATGGGCCGGCCGGTCTACGACGGGCTCATCAACGACATCCGCACCAAGGCCGCGCGGGGCGAAACCAGCCGGCGCATCCAGCAGTTCAAGGACTCGCTCCCCGCGCCGGTGCGTGATCTCCTCACCACCGCGCTCCGGCCCGAGCTCCGCGACCGGTTCCCCTCCGGGCAGGACTTCCTCGATGCCGTGGCCGAGGTCATCCGCTCGGGCGTGGCGCAGGGCGCCTCGCTGCGCGACGTGATGCAGCGCGTGTCGAAGCACCAGCCACGCTCCCGCCAGGAGCTCGATCCGGCCCGCACCGCCATGCTCTCCAAGGAGGAGCTCCGGCGGATGGCCGAGGAGGAGGATGGGCCCGTTTCGCGGCCCACGCGCCAGACGTTCGCCCCGTCGGCTGCGGCGCCGGCCGCGCCGGTGGCCGCGCCGACGATCCCCTCGCGCGCGCCCGCCGCCACGCTGGCCACCCGCACG
>CAISIK010000091.1 GCA_903885375.1 uncultured Pseudomonadota bacterium | reverse complement strand
CGTCGCCACGCTCACCATGGTCTCCCTGTCCATCGACGCGCTCTACCCGCCGTGCTCGATACCCGGGAGATGGGGTCCGCCGGGGGTTTACGCTCTACCCGCCGTCCTCGATACCCGGGAGATGGGGTCCGCCGGGGGTTTACGGTAAAATCAGCGGGACGGGACACCCACGCCGAACACGCCCCATCCGTCGAGGTTGCCGTGAACGTCGAGGCGGAGTCCGTGGATTTCGTTGGAGTACCACCCGGAGCCGGCGGACACGCTGCCGTCGAGGAGCGCATCGTTGGCGAACGCCGGCGTGACGGCGAGCAGAGCGAGCAGCGGCAGAAAACGGGACAAGACGAGCATGGAAACCCCCTGGGTAGATGGACCGGACAGCGCCCCCGAGCGGCGGTGATCCGCCAGAATATCGGGGGGTATTGGTGACCCCGCAAATCGCCCCCGGCGTTCAGGCCGTGGCGTTCAGGCTCGCGCCTCCGATGCGACCGCGCTCGGCGGAAGCATCGATGAGAAGCACGGAAGTCCGCATGATCGTCTCGGGATGTGCACTGGAGCTAAGCACCAAGCGAGGCACACACGGGACAGGGGGAAAACATCGAAAAAAAAACCCGCAACCACCCCCGGATCGACGCTATCGCCGCACCGCCCGCGCCGGTAGGAGCGTGGTGAGCACGCGGTGGATGTCCGACGCTGCCGCGAGGACGGCATCCCGATCGGCGACCAGCCCCGTCCGCGCGGCATCGGCCAGCGAAGCGGCCTCCTCCCCCGAGGCCGGTACTTCGCGACGCTCCGGCGGAATCCCCCCGCCGCGGTAGGGCCCCTCGTCCTGGACGGTGATCGCCCCGGCCGCCAACGCGGCGTCCACCCGGCCGATCAGCGCTGCGTAGCGGAGCGACACCATCGCCGCGAGGTTCTCGGGGCTCGCCAGGATCGCGAGCGCCTCGTCCCGCGGCGCGTCGGCCGTGAGCCGGAGCGTGCGCGCCCCGAGCTCGACCTCGTGGGGGAGCACCTGCAGCCGCGCGGTGACCGCGCCATCGGTCACGCGTACCGCCGTGGCGCTGAAGCCCTCTCCCACCACCGACTGTCCGTTGACCCCCAGCCAGAGCGCGGCCCCCCAGCCGGACTTCGCCGGCACCGAGCCCGCCGAGTAGACGACCCCGACGCATCGGGGCCAGTCGGCGTCGTAGGTGAGCGTGGAGAGCTCGCGCCACCCGGTGCCGGGCTCCAGATCGTTGGCTACCGCGCCGCCTTCGCACGCCGCCGGCCGGACCTCCGGCGAACATGCGCGCCAACGCACGAAGTTGCCGCCCCGCGCGAACGGCAACACCCGCCACCCCGGGATGCCCGCCCGCGCGTGCTGCTGGACGGCGGTGAAGAGCTGGGCATCCTCCAGCGGTTCCACGTGGAACGCCACGCCGTCGACCCGCCAGGCGCTGTCGGGGTCCTCTTCGCCCATGGGCACGCCTCCTTCGATGAACCCCCGCACCGGGCCGCACCCCAGCGCCATGAGGAGCCCGATCACGTCCGGCCGGACAGCCGCTTGAGGCTGAGCTGGATGCGCTCCGCGAGTGGGGCCTCCGCCTTGCCGAGCTCGGCGAGGTGGGCGAGCGCCGTGTCGATCTCCGACCGCTTGTAGCCCAGCTGCGCGAGCGCGAGGGCGAACCCGTCGTCCGCCACCCGCGGCCCCGGCGCCGGCGCAGGGCCGAGCCCGCCGGAAACCTTGCCCTTGAGCTCCAGCACGATGCGCTCGGCCGTCTTCTTGCCCACGCCCGGCACCTGGCTCAGCGTGCGCACGTCGCCCCCGTTCACGGCCCGGGCGAACGCCTCCGGATCGAGCCCGCTCACACAGGCCAGCCCCAGCTTCGGCCCGATGCCGCTGATCGCGATGAGCTGCTCGAAGAGGCCCTTCTCCTGCACGCTTGCGAAGCCGAAGAGCACGATCGCATCCTCGCGCACGCTCGTGTGCACCGAGAGGACCACCTGATCCCTGGCCTCCTCCGCCACCCTCGTGGGCACGAACAGCTCGTAGCCCACGCCGCCCACGTCCACGACGAGGCGCCCGGGCCCGCGCTCCACAACCTCTCCCCGAATCCTCGCAATCATGGTTTCACTCCAGCTTTGAGCGCGATGGCGGTCCACTGATCGCGGGACGACATGCGGCGGACCTTCGGCGCGGCGGGCAGGGCCGGCCCCGACCGTTGGTGGACGAGGTGGGTGAGCGCGATGGCGAGCGCATCGGTCTGGTCGGCAGGCGCCTCTCCTTCGAGGCCGAGGAGCGTCCGGACCATGCGGGCCACCTGTTCCTTCTCGGCCTTGCCGCTCCCGGTCACGGTCTTCTTGATGGTGCTGGCGTTGTAGGTGTGGAGCGGCATCCCCGCGACCGAGAGCAGCGCCACCCCACGCGCCTGACCCAGCACCAGCGCGCTCGCCGCCGAGCGATGACTGAAGATCTCCTCCATGGCGGCCTCGGTGGGCTCGTGCGCGGCGACGACGGCCGACAGGCCCGCAAAGATGGTGAACAGCCGCTGCGGCATGGGATCATCCGGCCGACTCCGGACCACTCCGGCGCCCACGGCGCGCAGCCGCCCGCCCACGCGCTCCACCACGCCCCAGCCGGTGGTGCGGCTGCCGGGGTCGATGCCGAGCACACGAACGTCGGGGATCACGCCGAAGAGCTATCCCGTCCTCGACCGTGCCGAGCTTGGCAGGCGCCGGCGCGGGGAGCTACGCTCGGGGAATGTTCCTGCCCCTGATCCTCGCCGCGGCCCTGGCCGACGACAAGCCCGAACTGCTCGTCGTGGGCCTCCACCTGCCGGAGCTGATGGGCGATGCCGCCAACGACGCGGCCGATCGGGCGGTCGAATCCCTCGAACGCGGCGGCACCATTCACGCGCTCGGCCCGCTCGACGTGAGCCGCCGCATCCAGGGCCGCGAAGCGCTGGTGCTCGAGGCGTTCGGCCTCGGCGCCGGGCGGCAGAAGCTCAAGGACGCCCAGCTCCTCTACGACCGCGCGAACGTGGAAGAGGCGCTGCCGGAGGTGGAGGAAGCGGTGGCGCTCCTCCAGCGCGGCATGGCGGTGAGCACCAGCAGCCGCGAGCTCACGGACAGCTACATCCTCCTCGGCATGATCCGGGTGGCGCTCGGCGAGGACAAGGGGGCCAGCAGCGCCTTCCGCAAGGCCGCCGCGCTCGACGTGGGCCGCGAGCTCGATGCGGTGAACTTCCCGCCCCACGTGATCGAGCTCTACGACGGCGCCCGCAGCGACATCGTGAAGAAGTCGCCGGCCACCGTTCACGTGCAGACGTCGGTGGGCGCCCGGGTGTTCCTCGATGGCAAGGACCTCGGGCAGGCGCCCGTGGAGTCGATGCGGGTCGTTCCCGGTGAGCACTACCTCCTTGTGCGGGCGGCCGGCGGTGCGAGCCGTTTCGAGCAGCTCGCGATCACGGCCGGTGAGAACCGCGTGGTCGATGTGGCGCTCGAATCGCAGGGGCTCGGGGTCGCCCTCGCGGACAACCCCGGCCGCTCGCGCCAGGTGAAGGACCTGTACCGCGCGCTGGGCGAGTACGACGACAAGACCACCATCCTCATCGCCGGCGCCCTCCCCGGCGGCCAGGTGGGCGCCCAACTCTACGCCCCGCTCTCCGGGAACTTCTCCCGCGCCGTGACCGCGGAAGCGGGCGACGATGCGCTCGGCTCGCTGCTCGACCTGCTCCCCACCGTGGGCGGCTACCTCTCCGACCGGGGTGACGTGCGCACCGACCGGGTGGGCGCTCAGGTGCTCCCGTTGGACGTCGGCGCCAACCCCGTGCTCGCCGGCCTCCTCTACGATCCGCCTTCGCTCACGCCCGTGGCGCCTCCTCCGGTGGTGGAGAAGGCCGGCGTGCCGTGGTGGGTGTGGGCAGGCAGCGGGGCGGTGCTCGCCGGGGCCGGCACTGCCGTGGCCGTGGTGCTCTCCGCCGACGAAACGCCCGCGACCGAGGCCACCGACCAGGGCAGCATCGTCTTCGGGCCGATGCCCTAGCCTCCACGTTCGGGCAGGTGCCGCCCCCGACGCGGTGACTACCCTCGTCGGATGCTCGACCCGACCGAAGGTCCGACGGTATTCCTGCCGGCGGGCGACCCGTGGACCCGCGCGGGCCTCGTGGGCGCCCTGGCCCGCGAGGGGCTCACGGTGGTGGACGCACCGGCCGACGCCGATGTGCTCCTCGCCGACCAGCCCGACACCGCGATGGGGCCGCCGGAAGCGCCGCCGGCCATCGCGCTCGTGGCCGACGAGGAGAGCGCCGACCGGGCGCTCGCCGCCGGCTACGCCGGCGTCGTCGCCCGTAGCGCCGCCCCCGCAAAGCTCGCCGCCGCGCTCCGCGCAGCGGCCGCCGGCCTCCGCGTGGAGGACCCCGAGG
>CAISIK010000090.1 GCA_903885375.1 uncultured Pseudomonadota bacterium | reverse complement strand
CGATCTGCTCTTCGCTTCGCTGTTCGGCGGAAAGCCGGCGGCGCCGCCGGCCAGGAAGCCGGCGGGCGTCGCGCCGCCGCCCCCCGCTGCGGGGCCCGCGCCGGTCATCGACATGGCGGCCGTGGAGGACGTGGAGCCCGCGGCCATCGAGGAGCCCGAGGAGATCGACGAGGCCCTCGCCGCGATGGCGGAAGAGGAAGACTTGTATGGCCGCGATTCGGCAACGCTCGGCCTCGGCGGCGCCCGGCTGCCCGCGCCCAGCAGTCTCGCCGAGCCCACCATCGTGCCCGAGGCCGGGCTCGATGCGAACAGCCTCTTCGGCGGGTTGGTCGAGGCCGATGACGACCCGGTTACCGACGCGCGGCGCCGGGGGGCATCTCCGGAAGTGCTGGGTGGGCTGGGCGGCGTTGCTCTGCAGTCCGACCCCTTCGGGAGCGATCTGCAGGACTCCGAGATCTTCGCGGATGCGCCCATCAGCGGCCTGACCTTCGAAGGCATGAGCGACGACGCGGACGAGGGCGTTCTCACCGAAGAGGCGGGACTTGGCGAGGATTCGTTCGAGCCGGCCGATGCAGAAACACACGACTTCGCGAGTTCCGGCTACGCGCTGCCGGCTCCCGAACGGGAGGACGACCCCGACACCGGTCCGGTGGCGGCTCCCCCGATGCGGTTCGCGCCCGAGCCGCCCCGTCCGTCCACCGCGGCCCAGGCCATCCAGATGAGCTCGGGCGGGCTCGATCCCTTCTCCACCGGCCCCGGCGGAGCCGCGACAGGCCTCCCCGTCGAGCTGTTCGCCATGGAGGGTGACCCCGCCCCGGCTCCCGCGGCCTCCCGCGCCGCGGCCCCCCGCGCCGTGTCCCCGCCCCCGCTCGCCAACCCCTTCGACGATGCACGCACCTCGGGCGGCCAGCCGATCCGGCAAGCGCCCGTCGAGGCCCCTCCGCCGCCGATCGAGGCGCGCAAGAAGCCGGCTCGCCTCAAGATGCACTACCGCGAGCGCGATTCTTTCCTGCTCGAGTACCGCAGCAACCTGCGGCGGAACGGCACGTTCATCAAGACCCAGAAGCCGTTGAGCGTGGGTCGGGAGTGCCTGTTCGAGGTGGATGCGCCGGGGCTGCCCGAGGCGCTCTCCTTCGCCGGCGTGGTGACCTACATCTCCGATGGCACCACGGGCGAGCCGCCCGGCATGGGCGTGGAATTCCGGCTCACCGAAGCACAGCGGATGCACCTCTCGATGCTCGTCGGGGTCTGAGCGCGCGCCGAGGCCGGGCCCCGCGCCCGCCTCAGTGCCGGAACGCCAACCGCGTGCCCATCGCCTCGCGCATGTCGTGGTAGGCCTCGGTCCAGGCGTTGTCGGGACCGCGGATTTCGAAGGGGCGCCGGCGGTCGCACGGGCCCTCCTCGTGGGTGGCCACGAAGACCGAGACCAGCGGCGGCTGGCCGCCCCGGAAGACGATGTCCTGCCGCACGCGGAGGTGGAGCCCGGCGGCCGCGATGGCCGGTTCGCCGCGCGGGTCGGCGGCCACGAAGCACACCACGAAGTGCCCGCCCGGACGGAGGAGCTTCGCCGCGGTGAGCGCGTAGTCGGCGATGGTACCGCGCAGCTCCATGCGGCAGGCGGCACGTTGCGGGTGGGGGGACATCACCCCGCGGCCGACGGGGATGTAGGGGGGGCTCCCGGTGACCAGGTCGAAGGGGCCCACGCCGGCGAGCGTGTCGGGGTCGCGCAGGTCGCCGAGGCGGCAGGTGACCCGCCCCTCCAGCCCGTTGTCCGCCACGGTGCGCTTCATCAGCTCGTGGCTCACGGCCTGCGCCTCGATGGCGAGGAGCGTGGCGTCGGGCCGCATCCGCCACAGCGTCATCAGGCCGACCGAGCCGATGCCGGCGCCGATGTCGCAGAGCGTGAGGGCCTCCGGGGCGGTTTCTGCGGCCACCCAGGCGGTGAACAGGTCGTCGGCCGAGAAGCGGTGGCCGCCCACCAGCTGGTGGATGCGCCACTCCCCCGCGAGACGGTCGAAACTGGTGGGCTCGTCGATCACGGCCGCGCGGATATCATGCCGCGTGATTGAACCCGACCTGCTCGTTGAAACGCGTGACCTCCTCGTCGTGAACAAGCCGGCCGGCTGGCTGGTGCACGCTGTGGGCACCCAGGCCCCCGATCTGGTGTCGTGGGCCTCCGCCCAGGGCCTCGGCCGGGTGCGCCCCGCCCACCGCCTCGACCTCGACACCTCCGGGGTGGTGCTCCTCGCCCGCAACGTGGCCACCGCCGGCGCGCTCGGCACCGCGCTGGCCGAAGGCAAGGTGGAGAAACGTTACCTCGGGCTCGTGTTCGAGAGCCCCACCGAGGAAGGCGTGATCGACGTGCCGCTGGTGGATGCGCGCCGGGGCCGGCCCCTGCCCACCCGCACCGAATGGCGCGTGGTGGAGCGGCTCGGCCGGTTCACCCTCCTGGAGCTCCACCCCATGACGGGGCGGAAGCACCAGCTCCGCCGCCACCTCCACGGGGCCGGGCACCCGCTCGTGGGCGATGTGCTCTACCCGATGAAGCCCTTCCGCAAGGTGCCGGGCTTCCCGCACCGCCTCTGGCTCCACGCCGCGAGCCTCACCCTGCCGGACGGGCGGGTGTTCACGGCTCCGTTGCCGACCGAACTGGCGGAGCATCTCGTGCTGCTGCGGGGGTAGGCCTCTGCCCATCCGGCGGGGTGCGCTCCGTTCGCGCCGCGATGTGCGGCGAGCCCGGAACCCCCGATGCCGGTCGCGGCACATCGCCCCGCGCCCACTCCGCGTGCGACCGTGGTAAACGGCGGCCACCCGGAGCCGCGATGACCCCCGCCCCCTTCACCGACCGCCTGCGCTACCGGTTCGACAACTTCATGTCGAAGGGCGGCCTGTCCATCTTCCTCGCCCTGCTCTCGCTCTTCGCGGTGGCCTTCCTGCTCATGGGCGCCCTCCGCATCGGCCTCGGGCTGTTGGTCCCCGACGCCACGGCCGCGGCCATCGGCGACGAGCTGTGGCGCACCTTCCTGCAGGTGACGGATGCGGGTGCGGTGGCGGAGGACGGCGAGGCCGGCTGGCTCCAGAAGGTCGTCGGCATCGCGAGCATCGGGGTGGGCCTCGTGCTGTTCTCCAGCCTCGTGGCCTTCATCACCGCGGAGTTCGACAGCCGACTCGCCGAGTTGCGCAAGGGCAAGAGCGCCGTCATCGAGCGCGACCACACGCTGATCCTCGGCACCGGGGAGCGGGCCGTGGAGATCATCCGCGAGCTCGTGGAGGCGAACGGCGACCAGGCGCGCGCCGTGGTCGTGGTGCTCGCCGACGTGCCGAAGGACGAGCTCGACGACTTCTACGCGGAGCGGGTGCCCGAACGCGGCACGACCGCGCTGATCACCCGGAGCGGCTCGGTGAGCAGCCTCTCCTCGCTCACCCGGATGGGCGTGGCGCAGGCCCGCGCGGTCGTGATCCTCAGCGATGGGGGCGCGGCGGATTCGCCCGAGACGTGGCAGCTCGCCGATGCGCGCGTGCTGAAGTCCATGATGGGTGTGCTCGCCGCCACGCGCGACACGGAAACGCCCCCCATCATCGCCGAGCTCCACCTGCCGACGTCGCGCCGCCTCGCCGCGCACCTCCTCCCCGGTCGGATCAGCACCCTGGATGAGCGCAGCCTCCTCGCCAAGCTCATGGTGCAGACCTCGCGGACCTCCGGCCTCGCGCTGGTGTACAGCAACCTCGTGGGGTTCGTGGGCAACGAGCTGTACTTCTTCCGTCCGCCGGCAGGCTGGGGCGGGCGGAGCTTCCGCGAGCTGCAGTTCCACTTCCCCGTGGCCGTGCCGCTGGGCTTCCGGGAGGCTTCGGGCCGCATCGTGCTGAACCCGCCGGCCGGGTACGTACCCGACGATCATGCCGACGCCATCGTGCTCGCCGAGGATGACTCGAAGATCGACTTCCGCGCCTCCCCCGTGGCCAGCTCCACCGTGAGCAGCGTCCCCGACCGTCGAGTCACCGTGGGCCCCGAGCGCCAGCTCCTCGTGGGCTGGGGGGCCCGCGGCGCGCTCATCGTAGCGGAGTATGCGCAATACCTCGGCGCCGGCTCGCGCATCGACGTGCTCGTGGAGGCCACCGACGATGACCTCGAAGGCGCCATCGCCGAGCTGCGCGAGGGCTTCCCGCTCGTGGGCATGCACGTGATCGAGGGGGAGGCCGGAAACCCCGACACCGTGCGGGCGCTCGGCCCCGAGCAGTACAACAACGTCATGCTCCTCGCCACCGGCGAGGGCGGCGCCGAGGAGATGGACGCGCGCACCATCTCGCTCCTGCTCTGCTTCCGGCAATACTTCAGCGAGTTGGCTGCCAGCCGCGGCGCGCCGGTGGACACCCAACTCATCAGCGAGGTGATGGACTCGGAGAACACCGAGCTCGTGCTGCAGAGCGGCGTGAAGGACTTCCTGATCTCCAACCAGCTCGTCTCGAAGGTGTACGCGCAAGTTTCGCAGGAGCCGGCGGTGATGAAGGTCTACGACGACCTGTTCTCGGCGGAGGGGAGCGAAATCTACCTGAAGCCGGCGTCGCTGTATTTCGAGACGCTGCCGGTCGAGGTGAGCATGGCCGACCTGATGACGGCGGCTCAGCTCCGCGGGGAAGTCTGCTTCGGTGTGAAGATCGCGGCGGAGGAGCTCCTCTCCGCGAAACACTACGGCGTGAAGATCATCCCCGCGCGCGCGGAGCGCTTCCGGCTCGTGGAGGGCGACACGATCGTGGTGCTGGCGGCCGACGAGGGGTGAGGGGAGGGGGCGCCGGACTACCTGGGCTGCACGCCGAGGCGGAAGCCCACCCCCCGCACCGTTTCGACCTGACCCCCCGCGGCGAGCAGCCTCGCGCGGAGGCGTGAAACCCGGGCATCCAGCCAGCGCGCCCCGGCGCCCGGCTTCTCGCCGCTCAGCAGGGCCTCCAGCGGCGCGCGCCGGTGCACGGCCCCCGCCGGGGTGGCGAGGGCAACGAGGAGGCGGAAGTCCGTGGCGCTGAGACCGATCTCGCGGTCATCCACCCACACGCGGTGTTCCGCCCGATCGAGCTCGATGCGGCCGAACTTCTCCCGCGCGTCGGCTTCAGGCCGCGGAGGGTGGGCCCGCCGCAGGAGCGAGCGGACGCGGAGCAGGAGCTCGCGGTCGGAGGTGTCCCGGCTCACGAAGTCGTCCGCGCCCAGCTCGAGGGCGACGATGCGGTCGATGCGGTCGTCGCTGTCTCCGACGACGAGGCAGGGGGTGAGGAGGAGATCGCGGGCCTGCCGGACCGCGCGGATGGCGTCGCTGAAGGAGCCGTCGGCGAGGCGGCCGCAGATGATCAAGGCCTGACCGGCGCCGCGCTGGAGCAGGTCGACCACCTCCCCGCGCGTGCGCGCAAGGACGACCTCGTGGCCCGCGTCCTGGAGGAAGGAGGAGAACGGAAGCAGTCCGAGATGTTCGGCGCCAGCGAGGACAATCGTGTGCATGGGCGCTGGATCGTAGCGGTTTGGTGTGACAGTCCCGCCATGACTTTGCGTCGGATGGGCGACGGTTGTGCGGGATGGTGTCATGGGGTCCACGTGAGGCCGAGCCCCACCGACCAGCCGTTGCGGGTCTCCTCGCTGATCTCGTCGCCAACCTGCTGTCGCACGGGCCAGTCAAGCAGGTTGGTTCCCTTCAGGCGGGTCGAGAAGTGTTTGCCGATTCCCTGCGTGTAGACGAGGTCGAGTTGGTGCACGGGCATCTCGTAGGTGTCGGGAATTCCGGACGTCCCGACATCGACGATGCGCGGCCCGAAGACGTTGTAGAGGAGGGACACGTTCGTGCGGATGTCGGGGTTTTCGTAGCTGGCGGTGATGTTCAGCACCCAGGGCGACTGCCCCTGCAAGGGGCGCGAGCTGGAGGTCTGGTTGCCCTCGGTGTCGCTCAGGTCGACCGTGGAGACGATTCCGGCCACGTTCCCGCTGAGGTACACGTCGCTCAGGGCGTCGGCGATCACGTCGAGGCGTTGGCGCGCGTCGATCTCGACCCCGTAGTTGGTGGCGCTGGTGGCGTTGGCGAAGGTGCCCACGCTGCCGGAGACCGCGCTCACGGCCACGACGGACTCGATGGGATGGTCGAAATACTTGAAGAAGCCCCCCACGGAGACGCTCTCCCCCTCTCGCGGGTACCATTCCCAGCGGACGTCGGCGTGGTCGATGGTGGCGCGCCGGAGGTCGGGGTTGCCGTAGAGCGTTCGCCCGGAGCGGTAGTCGTAGTATTGCACTTCGGTCAGTTCGCGGAACTCGGGCCGGGAGAGGGTGCGACCGTAGGCCGCCCGGACGAGCATGATGTCGGGGGTCTTCCTGGGCCCTACGGCAAAGGTGAGCGTGGCTGCAGGCAGCCAGTCGGTGCTGCCAAGGTCGGCCTGCACGGGCTCGCGCTCGGTGTCGAACTGTTGGAAGGTCGATACCGTCTGCACCGAGCGCTCGAGGCGCACCCCACCGAGCGCGCGAAGGCGGGGGAACAACCCCGCGTCGGCCATGGCGTAGGCGGCGTAGATTTCCTGCCCGGCGGTGTAGTCATCGGAGTTGATGGTGTTTTCTTCGAACTGGAGGTACCCCGGGTCGTCCTCCTCCTCCTCGCCGATGTTCTCGGGCACCATCACCGACTCGATGGGGGCGGTGAGATCGAGGCCGTCAGTCCCCTTGAACGAGTAGCCGAAGCGCCGTGTTCCGGCCGTCCGGGTGCGCGAGGCGCGTTGCCCGCCCAATTTCAGTCGGGTTTCCGTCCCGATCCGGGGGAGCGGAATCGTGACGTCGAGCGCGCCATCGAGCGTCTGGTCGTCGAGGCTGAGGTATTGGATGTCGCTCCACCCTCCCCGTTGGGAGAGGACGTAGCTGCCGTCCTCGGTCTGGTTGTAGGTCCATTCGCGCCGGTCCGGCTCCTCGCGCGTGGCCAGGGCGGTGGCGAACCGCGCCTCAACGAGGACGGGGCCAAAGTCCGCGCGGGCGGCCAGTTGCTCGAAGAGGAGCTGCTGCTCCACCCAGGAAGAACGTTGAGAACGGGTGTCCCCGCTGCCCGTGGGGTCGTCGGCCTCGTAGCTGAGACCGGTGGCCGTGCTGCCCCGGTTGAGCAGGGTGGTCGAGGTGAGCGAGTAGTCGTCGTCCCACTCCACGCCGAGCGCGAGGGCGCCGCCGAGGCGAACGCGGTTCTGCGCCTCCACGAAGGTCGTCTTGCGGCTCAGCACCAAACCGTCGCCACCGTTGGAGAACACCGATCGGGTGCCCTCGTCGATGTCCCACCCGTTGCCGAACACGGCGCCGACGAGGCCGCCGAGGGAGAGCTTGCCAAACCGTAGGCGGCCGCCGGCGTTGAGGGTGGCGCCGTAGTCGGGGGGGACGTCCCGGGCGCTGAGCCCCCACCGGTTGGGGATGGCCTCGCCGAGCACCTCGAGGTCCTCTGCGGAGTATCCGCCCTCGGTGAATATTCCGCCCGGTTTGATGGGGGCCTCCGCGCTGGCCTTGGCCACCGCGCTGGGCAGGGCCCGGGCCTCCTGACCGAACCCCAGCCAGTCCGTGGGACCGGCTGGGGCGAGGTTCGCCGTCTCCAGGGTCGTCCCGGACACCCAGGTTCCCGAGAGGCCAAGGTTGAACAGCGGCTTCTCCGGAATGGCGCGCGTCTTCACTTCGACGATTCCGCCGCCCCATTCGCCGGGTCGGTCCGGCGAGACGGTCTTCTGGATGACGACGGCCTCGATCAGCGAGGTGGGGAACAGGTCGAGGGGGACGACGCGCTTCTCCGGCTCGGGGCTGGGGAGCGAGGAGCCGTTGAGCAGCGTGGCGGAGTAGCGGTCGCCGAGGCCGCGAACGTACACGTACTTCCCGCCAACCACGGTCAGCCCGGTCACGCGCTTGAGCGCGCTGCCGGCGTCGCTGTCGCCGGCCTTGCTCATCTGCTCCGCGCCCAGCACGTCGCTCACGGTGGAGGCTTCGCGGCGTTCGTCGAGCGCCGAGGCGGTGCCGCCCACGATGCGCGGTGCCGACACCGTGAGCTCGGGCAGCTCCATCCCCGCTTTCTCCAACTCCACGGTGACGGCGCGCGTTTCGTTGGCGACCACCGTGGCGGTGAGGCCGCGGGTGCCGTATCCGGGCCTCAGCACCGAGAGATCCCACGGACCCTCCGGGAGCGCCAGGGTGAACATCCCGTCGTCGTCGGTCACGGCCGTCGCGGCGGCGCCACGCACGAACACCCGCGCGCCTGCGAGCGGAGCGTTGCGTGCCGGGTCGACGACGCGTCCTTGGAGCACCCCTGGAGGACCAGCGCGGACCTCTTCCGCGGCGGCGCTCCCCTCGGGGAGCTCGAGCGCGATCTGCGGCGGCTCGGAGAGCGTGACGAGCAGCTCGGTGGTGGCCCCCGCGCGCACCGCGACGCCGGGAACGACGACGCCTTCCCCGGAGCCCACCCGCGCTTCGAAGACACCTGGAGGGCTGCCCACGCGGAACGCCCCGAGCGCGTCGGTACGGGTGGTGACCTCGCCGACCCGCACGGCGACCCCCGGAACCGGGTGGCCATCGGCGTCGAAGACGATGCCGACGACCGTGCCGAGCTCGGCAGCTTCAACCCAGGAGGAGGCGAGGAGGAGCGCGAGGATCACGAGCAGCCCGTTTCGGCGCACGCCGCCATCGCGGCGCGCAGCTCGGTGGCGCGGCGGAATGCGTCGGGGTCGGCGATGTCGCGCAACCACCGTTCGGCGGTGTCGAGGTCGCCGAGGCGGAAGGCGGCGTAGGCGAGGCCGTAGGCCACGCCGTCGTCGGTGCCGAGGCCGAGGCGCAGGAGGCGCTCGTCGAGGGCCAGCGCCCGCTCCCACTCTTCCGCTTCGAGCAGGAGGCCGAGGCGCTGGCGGGCCTTGGCGGTGGGGTCGATCACCCGGCCGTTGGCGAGCAGGGCGGCATCGAGGTTTCCGCCCCGGCGATAGGCCTCGGCGGCCTCCAGCGAGAGCGCGGGGTCGAGCGCGGCGGCCCGTTCCAGGAATCGTCCGGCGGTGAGGGGGAGGCCATCGTCCAGCGCGGCGCGGGCGGCCTGCACGAGCAGGTCGCGGTTTTCACCCTCGCGTAGGCAGGCGGCCTCGAGCAGCGTCATGGCCTCCCGGGTCTCTCCGCCCTGACGGAGCGCCTCGGCGATGGCCACGGCATCGTCGGCGTTGGCTTCGGGTCGAGCGAGCAGGCGCTCACCGAGCTCCCGAGCCTCACGAAAGAGACCGAGCCGCACGAGGAGGAACACCTGGCGGCGGCGCGCTTCGGGCTGGTCGGGAAAGCGGGCCTCGCCTTCGCGGAGGGCATCCCACGCCGCGTCGGTGCGGCCGCGGGCCTCCTCGGCCTGCGCGCGCAGGAGCCAGGTTCCCGGGAGGGCTTCCCCCACGGGCCCCGCCGCATCGATGGCGGTGATGGCCGCAGCCGCCTCCCCGGTCAGGAGGTGCGCCCGCGCGAGGTGCAGGTGCAGGAGCTCGCGGCCCTCCGTGGCCACCGTGAGCGCGCGCGTGAAGGCAGCGACCGCCTCCTGGCCGCGCTTGTCGTGCAGCTCCACGAGGCCGATCAGCGTGTAGAGGCGCCCCTGATCGAGCCCGGCAGCCTTGGGGTCGACCTCTTCCAGGGACGCCCGCGCGCGGACCCATTCGCCTTCGCGCACGAGCAGCCCGGCCCCGTCGAGCTTCTGGGCTTCGACCTCGTCGCGTTTGCGCGAGGCGGCCGACGCCGCGCCGGCGCCTGCCAACAGCGCGGCCACGAGGAGGAAACGGCCAAGCGATGAGGTCCTCATTGCAACTCGAACCGGAGCGTCTGGCGCACTCGCACAGCCACGGGCGCGCCCTCGAGCTGGCCGGGATTGAAGCGCCACCCGCGAACGGCCTCGATCGCCGCGTCGTCGAACACGCCCGGCGGCTCGGCCTCGACCACGTGGACATCCTGCGTGGATCCGTCGAGGTCCACCACGAAGCTCACCGTGACGACGCCGGACTGGCCGAGCGCGCGCGCCCGCGCCGGGAAGGCGGGCGGGGCGCGATCGACCGGCTCGGGGGCCGCTTCGACCTCGGCTTCGTCCACCACGGCCCCGCCGAGGCTGCCCACGAGCTGCCGGGAGGCGTCGGCCATCGCGAGATCCGCGCCATCGCTGAACCCGAAGTCGAGGCCCGCGAGGCTGGCGGACAACAGCGGTGCTGGGGAGGGGGCGGCCTTTCGCGCGCGTCGGGGTGCGCTGCTCTTCCGTGAAGCGCGCTTCTCGGACTTCGCGGCTGTCGGGCTGGCCACCACCTCGGCCACGGTGCTCACCGGCTCCGTGGCGGCGCGTTGCACGACACTGTTCATGCCGAGGCTCAAGCCGACGACGCCCACCATGCCCACCAGGCCGATCAGCGCGGAAAGCAGGTGACGCACCATCAGCCTGCCTCGGCCTCGGTCATGACCCCGATGTTCTTCGCGCCGGCCAGCCGACACTGGTCCACGACCTCCACCAGCTTCTCCGCCGAGACCCGGCGATCGGTGACGACGAGGACCGTCTTGTCGCCGGCACCGCCGAGGGCGTCACGCACGCGGCTCTGGATCATCCAGGAACGCACAGGCGTTTCGTTCACGTACACGTTCATCGAGCGGTCGATGAAGACGCGGAGCGCCTTCTCGCTGGCGGGGGTGGCGCTCTGGGCGCCGGGGCGCTCGATCTCGAGCTCGGCATCCTTGGCGAAGGTGGTGGTGACCATGAAGAAGATGAGCAGCACGAGGATGCAGTCGATGAGCGGCACCACGTCGATGTGCGGGTCGCGGTGTTCCTCCACGTGGCGCCTCATGCGGCACCCCGTTCGGCGCGACGCTCAGCACCGGCGAAGATGGCCTTCAAGGAGTCGAGGTCGCTGCGCAGACGCGACTGGCGCTGGTGCAGCGCCCCGCCCACGAGGAGCCCAGGAACGGCGATGGCGAGCCCCATCTGGGTCGCGTAGAGCGCCTCGACGATGCCGCCGGCGATGCCCTCGGAGGCCGCCGAGGCCGCGGACGCGCCAAGGGAGCCGAAGGTCTCGATGAGGCCCACCACGGTGCCGAGCAGGCCCATGAGCGGGGCCATCGCCACGAGGCAGCCGACGAAGCGCGCGCCGGTCCCCAGCTCGGCTTCGAGGTCGGCGAACGCCTCGTCGAGGAGCGCCATCGGCACCGGGCCGCCGCGCTCCCGCCACAGTTGGCCCCCGCGCCGCGCCGCGGCGGACACGAGCCCGAGTTCGGAGAGATGGCCGCCGCTCCGGCCAAGCTGGGCAAGCACGCGCACCGGCCGCGCATCCCCGCGTCGGAGCGCCAACCATCGCCTGCCGATGGCGAACCACAGCGCGAACGCAGTGAGGAACAGCGCAGGCATCACCAGCCCCCCGTCGCTCCAGAAGTCGCCCGCTTGCTGCCAGATGCGCAGGATCACGACGCGCCTCCACGGGATGCCTGGATGGCGTTGACCACCACCAGCGAGGCCCGGTCGATGGTGTTCTTGACGGAGTCGCCGATGGTGGCGAGGACGTTGCCCGCGAGAAGGGTGGGGATGGCGACCGCAAGGCCGAACGCGGTGCAGATCAGCGCTTCGGCGATGCCCGCCGACATCAACTTGGGATTTCCGGTGCCGTGTTCGGTGATCACGTTGAAGGTGGCGATCATGCCGGTGACCGTGCCGAGCAGGCCGAGGAGCGGCGCGCCGGCGGTGATCACCGTCAGCGCCGAGGCGAACCGATCGATGCCCGGGCGCTCCCGAAGGATGGCTTCATCCACCACGCGCTCGATCTCCTCGGGCGATCGGTCTGCGGCGCCCACAATGGCCCGGAGGACGTGCGCGAGGGGGCCCCCGCGCCCGTTGAGGACCTTGTCCGCCTGCTCGAACTGGCCCGCGCGAGCGAGCGCGGCCACGCGGTCGGCCAGGGGTTGGCCGCCGCGGCGGGCGAAGACGAGACCGATTGCCCGCAACGAAGCGAGCGTGGCGCTCACCACCCCGAGGCTGAACAGGAGCTGACCCATGGTCCCGGACTCCTTCAGGAGGGCCACGAGGCCGCCCTCCTTCTCCGCTTCCGCGGCGCCGTGCTCGGGCTCGAAGAGGCGGACCTCCCAGCGGGCCGGCGGTGTGTCCAGGAGCGCCGTGGCGGTGGCCCCGCCGTAGCTGGCGCCGAGCTGCAGGCGTCCTTCGCCTGCGGGCGCGAGGGCCCCGGCGGCGCCGTCGGCCACGCCCCAGGCCGCCACGCGCCCAAAGCTGTACACCCTGCCCGTTACGGCCTCTCCGGATGGAAGGAAGAACTTTCCCTCTTTCCAGCCGCTCCCGCTCTGCTCCTCCAACCGAGCGATCAGCGCCGCGAACGTAGCGGGGATCGCAACCCCCGGGTCCGGCTCGGCCGTGAGCGAGAGGGTCTCCGCGGCTTGCGACAGGGTGGTCTCGAGGATGGACTGCGCGTCGGCGAAGCCGCTGGCCTCCCGCTCGAGCGCGTCGAACTCGTCTTCGGCCAGGTCGGCGCGGCGGGCGGTGGCGACGAGCTTGACTTGCAGGGCCTCCAGCTCCGCCTCGGCCCTCGCCACCCGAGCCGCCGACTCACGATCGACCTCCGCCGAACGCTCTACCAGCTCGCTGCGTTCGGCCGCGAGGTAGGCGGACTCCTTCTGGTAGGCAGCTTCGAGGCTGCCGCGGGGGGCGGGCTCGGCGCCGAAGGCCAACGAGCCGAGGAGGCACAGCGCGATCATGACGCTTCTCCCAGCGGGCTGGGGAGCAGAAAATCGCCCGAGCGCACGCCGTGCTTGAATTTTCCGAACAGGGTCTCGATGGCCCGGACGTCATCCCGATCCGGGAGCGTCACCCAGGTCCAGGAGCCGGAAACGCGGCGGGCCACACCGGCGAGGCCGGCGTCGGTTCGGGCGTACATGCCGGCCATCCCGAGTCGTGCCACGTCGGCGAGCACCTCGCCCTCCGGGAAGGCCACCACCTGGCGATCCAGGCTGCTTTCGCGGGCGAGGCGCAGCTCGTCTTCGCCGAAGGCCCACAGGCGGGCGACGGCGGCTTCCGGCGTGAGGTCGTTCGCGGCGAGCTGGGTGAGCACCCGTTCGAGCTCCGCGAGCCGCTCTTCGCGGTGGTACGGCAGGCTCGCTGCCACGTAGGTTCGGAGGGAGCCTGCGGCCGCATCGACGACCGGCCGCAGCGTGGAGCCGCGAGTGGCGTTTTCAGCCACCGCGGCACGACGGCTCGCCGTTTCCCCTTCCACCTGCGCGAGTCGGAGCTCCTCCCTGCGGAGCTGCACCTGCACCTCCGCCTTTTGCGCCTCGATGGCCTTGAGGCGCGCGCGCACGTCGTCCTTCTTGAGGGCGAGTTCGCTGGAGAGGGTCTCGACATCACGACGGAGGCTCGCGAGCTCGGAGGCGCGCGAATCTCCGCCCTCGCCGGCGTGTCCGGCAGGGGTTCCTGCCACCGCGAGGAGCAGGAGGAAGGGGGACGACATTGCTCAGTCCTCGCTGTGGTGGGTCCAGCCCGACGTCCAGTCGGTGGTGGCGTCGAAGGCTCCGATGTAGGAGACCTGCTCGAAGAAGCTGTCACTCGGCGTGACGCCCCCGCTGGCGAGCGGCGAGCCGGCGCCGAGGCGGAAGTCCGGCGCGGAGGAGTTCCACGCATCCTTCAGCTTCAGGTCGCCCACCACGGCGTTGTCGCCCCAGACGGCCTCTTCGGTGCTGGCGTCGGCGTCATCGCCGGTCTCGAAGGGCACCTCGCACGCGAGCGCGCTGCCCCACACCCCGGCGTCACCGCTGGTGAAGCCGGCGTAGGTGGCCTCGTCCCGCACGCTCAGGCACGCGGTGGAGAACCCGTCCATCGCCACGCTGTACGCCATCGGGCTGAAGCCGCGGCGCCACAGCATGCCGAAGTTGGACTCGGCCACCTCGGGGTCCCCGACGAGCGTGATGTTGGAGAACGTGGGCGTGGTGCCGGGATCCGCGGTGTGGACGTCGGGGTTGTTGTCGGCCTCCATGCCGTTGTTGCCGCCGCCGCCCCACTGCTGAACCACCGCGAACTGGATCTTGCCCTGGTAGCCGAGGTCGAAGTCGATGCCGTCGTCGCCGGGCGAGGTGCACACGAAGTGCTTCACCGTGGCCGCGCCGCCCCAGAACTCGATGCAGTCATCGAGGGTCTGGTGCACCTGCACGTAGTCCAACGTGGTGCCGCTGCCGACCGCCTGCATCGAGATGCCGTTCACCTCGTTGTCGGGGCTCACTTCGGTGCCCACGAACTCCACGATCACGTAGCTGAGCGTGCCGGAGGAGTCGGCCCAGTCGGTGCCGCCGTAGGTGCCCGTGTTGCCCTCGCCTTCGGCCTCGCAGGGGGTGGTCCCGTCGGTGCAGGCGTTGATGGGCGCGCGGCCGTTGAGGACGAGACCGCCCCAGTCGCCGCGAGCACGCGACCCGACGGCCTGATCGCTCGTGAAGACGATCGGCTTGCTGGCGGTCCCGCGGGCCTCGATCTTCGAGCCCCGCTTGATGATGAGCACCGCGTCCGTGGCGGCCTCGCCGTACACCGTGGTGCCGGGCTCGATCTCGAGGATGGTCTCGTTGGTGTCGTCGCCGATGAGCACGCCCGAGCGGAGGAGCCAGGGCTTGTCGGCCGTGAGGCGCATGCTCGCGGTGTAGGACCCCGTGAGCACGCAGGCGCCTCCCTCCTCCACACACTCCGCGGCCGGGATGTCCGAACCGGTGTCGGCGGTGTCGGTGTCGGCGTCGGTGTCCGTGTCGGTGTCGGTGTCGGTTTCGCTGGTGTCGGTGTTGGTGTCGGGGTCCTCGCCGGTGCAGGCGAGGAGAGCGAGAGGAAGCAGGGCCGAAAGGAGCGAGATACGCATCGTGGGTCCGTTCCCCCGGGGAAGCACAGTCGGCTGTGGTCCGGGGCACAACCAACGTAGGCAGGGCGGGTGCCTGCCCCGCGACCGGCAGGTGAATGGTCGGCCCCGGCTGTGATCGCGTTCGCTGTCCCTCGGTGACCGTTCGGTGTCGGGAGCGCTGGGAACGTGGGCGGGGGCGATGTGCCGGGCCACACCTCGGGGGCTTCCGTGGCAGGGGCACATCGCGGCGCGGTTGGGGGGATCGTTCGCGGGGGGAGCGAAGCTCCACGTTGAGGAAAGTTGCGTTTTTTGCTTGACGGAGGGGGGGGGTAGTATCCCGGTGGTAGATCAACCATGGCATGCGGCAAGATCAGCATCGATGCTATCGGTGTGTTCGATGAGCTCCTCGCGGAGATCAGCTCGGCAGAAGGGATGTCCGGCTCGCCGTTCTACTACTGCTGGACCGGCGATTGCGATGAGGGCTCGGCGCAGACCGCCGTCCTCAAGGGCTTCACCGGCTTTCACACCTTCGGCCCCCTGGTGTCTCCCATTCGGGACACCCTTCTGGGAGCTGCTTCGTGATCGTTGCCGTGCTGAGCGCGCTGTTGGTGGGCTGCGAGGAGGCGTGGCCTGCTTGCGAGACCCTGGAAGGTCCGGAGCGGGTGGCCGAGATCGGCGCGGTGGTAGAGCAGGAATCAAGGGACCGCGCCGTGGCCACCGCTGAGTCCACGAACGTATCGATCGTCGTGCTGGATTGGGTCTTCGGCGCGTGGCAGGACGCAATGAGCCTGTCGTGTCCCACCGGATTGGGGGGGGGTAGCATCGGATGGTACGACGCCGCGTGGGAGGTAGAAATCGACGGCCAGGCAGCGGAGGAGCCGGGGAGCGCTTCGTTTACCTTTGACGCCACCGAAAATGAGATCGTCATGACCGATGCCAAGGCCAGGGCGTGTGGGGACTGGGGAGAAACGGCCGCGGCCATGGGACGGCACGTGCCCGTGGGAGAGCGCGTGTGCTTCGAACTGTGGCTGAGGGCAGATGGTGCGCGGATCCTGATGGGAGACTGGTTCGAAGTGGCCACTGTGACGCCCTGGGACTGGCATTCGGACGAGGCCGAATGACCGCGACTCCCTTCCGGCTGCTCGTCCTGGCGGTCCTCGCCGTTGCCGCGCTGCCCGCGGCCGGCTGTGGCGACCCGGACTGCCCCTCGCCCCCCAACGCCGATGAAGTGTTCGGCCCCGAATTTGAGTCCGCTGCCGACGACATTTTGCGGTCCCATGCCTTTTCGGTCGCGAGCGCCGGCGGTGTTGAAGTGGGGGCCTCGTGGCTGCCCGAGGATGAGTTCGTGGGGCTGTACGTCCTCTGCAGTGGCGCCACGCCGTCCACTGCTGAGTGGACGGCGATCCGCAGGTCGGAGGTTGCGTTGACGGTGCAGGGTGGAGAGACCCATTGGGTCAGGGTACCGGGGTTCGCGTTTCGTTGGGATGGTGAAACCGCCGCGTTCGTGGACGCAGTTGTGGAGATCTACGGGCCCTTCGCGGAGGCCGCCGCCGCCGTAGGCGAGAGCCTCAACGACGATGGCGAGCTGCTCGTGTCCATCAAGCTTGCCGCGGATGAGGAGCCGACCCTGTCCGTCGGCTCCTGGACCGGTCCGGCCACCCTCACGCCGTGGATCGACGACGAGCCGTGACCCCCCGGGTCGCGCCGCGATGCGCGGCGAGCCCGGAACCCCCGAGGTGCGTCGCGGCGCATCGCCCAAACCCGCTACACGTCGAGGTCGTCGATCTCCGCGCCGGCTTCCATGATCGCGGTGTAGCGGGGGGCGGCGTCCTTGCCCATCAGGTCGGAGATGAGCAGGTTGGTGGACACGACGTCGCCATCGGGGATGACTACGCGCAGGAGCCGACGCTTTTTCGGGTCGAGCGTGGTTTCGTAGAGCACCTTGGGCGGCATTTCGCCGAGACCCTTGAACCGGCTGATCTCGGGGTTGGCGCGCGGGGGGAGGCGCTTGAGGATGCGATCCTTTTCGCGATCGTCGTTGGCCCAGTGGGTCGTGTGGCCCACGTCGATGCGGTAGAGCGGCGGCTGGGCGATGTAGAGGTAGCCCCCGGCGATGAGCTCCGGCATGTAGCGGTAGAAGAAGGTGAGGAGCAGGGTGGCGATGTGGTGACCGTCCACATCGGCGTCCATCAGGAGGATGACCTTGTGGTAGCGGAGACGCTCGCCGTTGAAGTCGCGCCCGAGCCCGCAACCGAGGGACTGCACGATGTTGGAGAGCTCGTTGTTTTCGAGCAGCTTCTTCAGCGTGGCCTGCTCGGTGTTGAGCACCTTGCCACGCAAGGGCAGGATGGCCTGGGTTTCGCGGTCGCGGCCCTGCTTGGCCGAGCCGCCTGCGCTGTCGCCTTCGACGATGAAGAGCTCGCCTTCGCGCGGGTCGTTCGAGGAGCAGTCGGCCAACTTTCCGGGCAGGTTCAGGCGGTTGTTGACGGGCGACTTGCGTCGGACGAGGTCCTCCGCGCTCCGGCTCGCCATGCGCGCACGCGCCGCCTGGATGACCCGGTTGACGATGAGGTCGGCCACCGTGCGGTTGGTGTTGAGGAACTGCTCCAACGCGCCCCGCACCGCGCCCTCCACTGTGGCGCGCATCTCGGGGTTGTTGAGCTTGTCCTTGGTCTGGCCCTGGAACTGCGGCTCGGCGAGGAACACGCTGGTGACACACACGATGCCCTCGCGGATGTCCTCGGCCGTGAACGTGATGCCGCGCGGCGTGAGCTCGTGCGTGTCGATGTAGGTGCGGACGGCTCGGGTGACCGCATCGCGCGAGCCCTGCTCGTGGGTGCCGCCGCCGCCGGTGGGGATGCCGTTGGCGTAGCTCGCGAACATCTCGCGGGCGCCGTCGGTCCACATCAGCGCGAGCTCCACTCGCACGCCGTTGACGCGCTGCACGTAGAAGGGCTCGGGCACGAGCGGGATGCGGGTGTTCCGCTTGCAGAGGGTCTGCACCCAGTCGCGGATGCCGCCGTCGTGCTTGAACTCCTCGTTGTTGCCGGTGATCTCGTCCTTCAGGACGATGCGGAGGCCGCTGTGGATGTAGGACACGACCTCCAGACGGTCGCGGACGCGGTCGGGCTCGAAACAGAGGTCGCCAAAAACCTCCTCGTCGGGACGGAAGCGGATGGTGGTGCCGCTGCCCCGGGCCTCGCCCACCTTCTCCAGTCCGCCGCGCACCTTGCCGCGCCGGAACTGCATCCGGTACTCGTGCCCGCCGCGCCGCACGGTGGCGACGAGCTCCTCGGAGAGCGCGTTCACCACGCTGGAGCCCACGCCGTGGAGGCCGCCAGAGGCCGAGTATGCTTTGTTGTCGAACTTGCCGCCCGCGTGGAGCGTGCAGAGGATGACCTCCAGCGCGGGCTTCTTCAACTTGGGGTGGTTGTCGACCGGGATGCCGCGGCCGTTGTCGGTGACGGTGGCGGTGCGGCCATCGGCGTGGAGCGTGACGTGGATGGTGGTGGCGTGGCCGTTCATGGCCTCATCCACCGAGTTGTCCACGATCTCCCAGAGGAGGTGGTGGAAACCATCGCTGCCGGTGCCGCCGATGTACATGCCGGGGCGCTTGCGAACGGGCTCGAGGCCCTCCAGCACCTGGATGTCACTTCCGGTGTAGTCGGCCATGGCCTAGACCTCCCCTTCCGACGCCGGCTTGCCCAGCGCGATCTCGGGCGGGCGCTTCCACAACGCGAAGTACCCGCGGCGGAAGAGCTGCGAGCCCCGATCGGCCCGCGCGCCGGCGAAGCGCCGGGAGTTCACGATCTCCTCGCGGCCCAGTTGGGTGAGCACGGTGGGGCCGTTGGCCTTGTCGGTGTGCAGCTCGTAGGCGAGGACCCGATCCTCGGGGCGCAGCTTGATCGCCATGACCCCCTTGCCCGCGCCGCGGAGCACCGGGATTTCGCTGGCGAGGAAGGCGAGCACGTTGCCCTGCACCGAGGCGAGGCACACGTGCTCCTCGCCGCCGCTCACGTAGGCGGCCACGACGCGATCGCCGTCGGCATCGAGCTTCATGACCACGCGCCCGTTGCGGTTGGAAACCTCGGCGATGAGCGCCACCGGCAGGCGGATGACCTTGCCCGCCGTGGAGACGGCGATGAAGTAGGGCGGCGGCGGCTCATCCCCGAGGGGGAGGAGCGGCTGCGCCGGGCCGGGCGGGAGGTTGCGCGGATCGTGGCTGACCACGCCCACCACGCGCTCACCATCGGCGAAGGCGAAGAACTTCTGGATGGGCTCGCCGTGGCCGGTGGTGGCGGGGATGCCATCCACCCGCAGCGTGTAGGCCTGGCCGTGGGTGGTGAAGAGGCTGATGGTGTGCCGGGTGGTGGTGCGGAGCGCCCAGCCGATGCTGTCGCCATCGCGCACGCGCACCTTCTCCACGCCGGTGATGGTGCCCTGGCGCTTGACCCACCCATCGCGGGTGACGACGACCACGGCATCCTCGGCCACGAGGTAGGCCTCCTCCACGTACTCCACGGGGGCCGCTTCGGCGCCCACGCGCGTGCGGCGCGCCTCGCCGTACTGCTTGCGGATGCCCTCCAGCTCGCTCCTCACGAGGTCGCGGAGCTTTTCGCGGCTGGCGAGCACGCCGGCGAGCAGCTCGGCGGCGGCCCGCTTCTCGCCGAGCTCCTCCTGGATGATCAGGATTTCGAGCCGGGCGAGCTTGTAGAGCTTCAGCTCGAGGATGGAGTCGGCCTGGACGTCGTCGAGGTCGAAGCGCAGCATGAGCTTCTCGGCGGCATCGCGCCGGCCCTCGGACGCGCGGATGATGCGAATGGCCTCGTCGAGGCAGTCGAAGATCTTGGCGAGCGCTTCGAGGATGTGGATGCGCTCGCGAAGCTGGCCGAGCTCGAACTCGGTGCGGCGCCGCACCGTTTCCACCCGGAAGTCGAGCCAGTGCTGGAGCATGCGCTTGAGGTCGAGCTTCTCCGGCGCGGCGGCGTCGGGGTTCTCGGTGGGAACGAGCGCGGTCATGTTCACGTGCAGCAGCTCTTCGAGCCGCGTGTGCTTGAACAGGAAGGCCATGGCCGCGTTCTCATCGCCGGCCTGCCGCAGCTCGATCACCACGCGGATGATGTCGGTGCTCTCATCGCGCACGTCGGTGAGCTGCGGAATCTTCTTGGCGGCGATGAACTCGCCGATGGCCTCGACGACCTTCGCCTTGTTCACCCCGTAGGGCACCGAGTTGACCACGATGAAGTGCTTGCGGCCCTTCTGCTCGAGCTCCCAGGTGCCGCGCACGCGCACGGTGCCGTTGCCCAGCTCGTACATCTGGCGCAGCTCGTGGACGGGCGTGATGATCTCGCCGCCCGTGGGCAGGTCGGGGCCCTTCACCTTCTTGCAGAGCACCTCGATGGAAGTGTCGGGGTTCTCGAGGAGGAGCAGGCAGGCATCGATCGCCTCGCGCAGGTTGTGCGGCGGGATCGAGGTGGCCATGCCCACGGCGATGCCCTCGCTGCCGTTGACGAGCAGGTTCGGGAACTGCGCCGGGACCACCACGGGTTCGAAGTGCTGCCCATCGTAGGTGGGGCGCATCTCCACCGTGCGCTGCTTCAGCTCGGCGAGGAGCTCCACCGCGATGGGCTGGAGCTTGGCCTCGGTGTACCGCATGGCCGCGGCGTTGTCGCCATCGATGCTGCCGAAGTTGCCCTGCCCATCCACCAGCGGGTGCAGGAGCGAGAAGGGCTGCGCCATGCGGACCATGGCTTCGTAGATGGCGCTGTCGCCGTGGGGATGCACCTTGCCCATCACCTCGCCCACGATGGCGGCGCACTTCCGGTACCGCGCCTCGGGGGTGAGGTGGAGGTTGTGGAACATCGTGTAGAGGATGCGACGCTGCACGGGCTTCAGGCCATCGCGCACATCGGGGAGCGCGCGCGACTTGATGACGCTGAGCGCGTAGCGGAGGTAGCGCTGCCGAGCGGCCTGCGCGAGCGGCAGGGGAGTGACGGAGAGTTCCATGTTTGCCGGGAGGCTGCCGACCCGGGGAGGGGCCGCGGTGGGAGGCGCCTCATAGCACGTTGGAGGGGGCGATGCGCCGCGACCCGGCTGCTTTGGGGCGACCATCTTCTGGCGCGCATCGCGGCGCCCGGCCGGTTCTTTCCGCCGGGCAGCGGATAGCCTCGCCGGGTGGAAAACCTCACGCATTCCCTCGCCGGGTGGCAGATTGGTCAGCTCGGCTTCGCCCGCGGGGTGGGGCCCCGCGCGGGCCTCGTGGGCCTCGTGGCGGCGAACCTGCCCGACCTCGACGTGGTGCTCTACGCCTGGGACAGCGACCTCGGCAACTGGCAGCACCGCGGCTTCACCCACAGCGTGTTCGGGCTGCCGGTGCTCGCGCTCGCGGGGGCGGCGGTGTCGCAGCGGTGGTTGCGCACCGGCCGCCTCCGCGACCACCTCGGCCTCTGGGCGGCCGGGCTCCTCTCGCACAGCCTGATGGACTGGCCCACCACCTGGGGCACCCAGCTCCTCTACCCGCTGAGCGATCATCGCTTCAGCGCGGGGCTCGTGTTCATCCTCGACCCGATGTTCTGGTTGCTGCTGGGGCTCCTGCCTTGGCTGCTGGTCAGGCGGGGATGGAGGCCTGGGCAGGCGGCCACGGTGGCGCTGGTCTCGGTGATGGGCTGGTACGCCACCGCCGGGGCGCTGAAGGAGCTCGCGGCCTCGCGGGCGCCCGAACCGGTCGCGGTGAACACCGCCCCGCTCACGCCCTGGCGCTGGACCGCGGTGTCGGTCGCCACGCCTGGGAGCGACACCCGCCGTCGCTACTTCCTCACGCCGCTCGACGCCGAGGCCGCCGGCGCGTTCCAGGCGCTCGACGCCGCTACCCGCGCCTCCCTCGAGGCCCATCCCGCCGCCGAGCGCGACCTGTGGATGCGGGTGGTGCCGGTGGTGCACCACGACCACGCCACGGAGGCGGGGAGGGAGCTCGCGGTGGTGGACCTCGCCTACACCTCCTGGTTCGCGCCCGACCGCTTCCAGTTCGGCGCCACCTACCTGATCGACGGTGCGGGGGTCGTGGTGGCGCGCGACGTCGCGCCGGTGGCAGGGCCGGCGGAGCCGCCGGGGGGCTGACGACCGGCGCGGGGGCGACGCGGGGGGCGTTGTCGCAACCGAAGTCGGCTCTCTTGGGGAAGAGAGGGCACTTCGGTTGGGGTGGCCGGTTCCGGCGGGCGCCGTTCTGCGCGGCCGGCAACTTTCTCCCTTGTCGACGCGGGGTCGGTGCCCAAGCTGCGGCGGCGTGAAAATCGTCCACCTCACATGGTCAACTCGCGGCCGCAAAACTGCGTTTCTGTCGGAGGAGGCCCGACGATCGGCGCTGCGCGCGCTCGGCGAGGTGGCTGCGGGCGCCGTGCTGCTGTTTTCCCTGGTGGATGACCACGTCCACATCGTGCTGATGGCGGAGCCCGAGCGGATCCGGCGCCTTCAGGCCGGCATCACGCGGGTGTTCAACTTCCGGGCGTCGGCGCGGTTCACGCCGCCCTTCGTCCGCGAGGTGGAGAGCCGCACGCACCTCCTCACCCTCGTGCGCTACTGCCTCACGCAGTTCGAGCACCACGGGCTCGCGGAGAGCGCTTGCACCGCTACGGGGTCCTGCTTCCCCGATCTGGTCGGGGCCCGGCGGGTGCCGGGGCTGGAGCTGGCGCTGCGTCGGGCGTTGCCGCGGTTCCAGCTGCGGGAGGCCTACGCGGCGGTGGGGCTGGCTGCCGAGCTGGTGCCGGCGTCCGACGCGGCCCTGCGCGGGCTTGGTGCGCGAGGACTCGCCGAGGTGGTCGCCGCCACCTTCGCCCTCGGGCCCGGCCTCGAGGGGAACCAACCCGGGCCGCGCCTCGCCCGCCGCGTCGTGGCGCAGCTCGCCAGCCGCGCGGGCATCGCGCGCGCCGAGGTGGCCGCCACGCTCGGCATCACCCTCACGGCCGTGGCGAGGCTCGCCGCGCGGCCGGTGCCCGAGGCGGACCTTCGGGCCGCCTGCCTGCACGCCACGCTCACGGCGGCAGAGGGAGCCCCCCCGGCTCGCGCACCCGTCCGCCTCGCGGAGCTGGCCGCGGCGGCGCCGTGATGCGCGGCTGCCCCTGCCGCCCGAAGGCAACGGGGCAAACGCGCATCACCCCACCCTATTGGGCCTGGGCGCGGCTGTAGTCGGGCCAGCCGTCGATGACCGCGGCGTAGTAGTCCCGGTAGTACCAGACGTAGTCGGGGGTGAAGGGGCGGATGGGGTCGGTGGTGACGTCGGCTTCCGAGAGGTCCCACGCGGCCTGCGCGCGCGCCAGCATGTCCATGCCCTCCGTGGTGTCGGCGTTGGCCTGGATGCGGGTCTTGAGCTCGGTCACGCAGGCCGGGTCGGCGAGGCAGGCGTAGCCGAGCGAGGTGTAGGCGCCCCACCAGATGCGGCCGGAGACCTCGTACTCGTCGAAGCTCTCGTCGGTGCCCCAGGGCATGAAGACCATGCGCCGGTCATCCAGCGGGTCCTCGTACAGGATCACGTCGTTGCCGGTGAAGGGGTAGCCGTCGTAGTTGCCCACGGCCGCGCACCACGACCAGTACTCGATGAACTGGTCGGCGTTCATGATGCCGCCGAGCTCGCCGAAGAAGTCGCCCTGGTACACCTTGAGGGCTTCGGTGAGGCGGCGGAGCTGGTCCTTCTCGCCCGTGCCGGTGTTGATCTCCCACCGGGACATGCCGGTGTCGGTGAAGTCGGCGCCGCTCGACGCGGTGGCCCAGAGGTTGCCGGACGAGTCCTCGAAGCGGCGCTCGATCCACTCGTCGTCCATCGCCTCCACGTTGGCGTAGAGGCCCCAGGGCTCGCCGTTGAGGGTGACGCGCGCGTAGCTGCACCGTGAGCCGAGCTGCGAGGCATCGCGCAGGAGGTTGTAGACGACGACCTCCTTGGACTGGGTGTAGTCGGTCGTCATGTTGTTGAGCGTGATGCGCTGGAGGCTGCCGTACTTCTGGTCGGGCAGGTACTCGTCGGTCTTGATCTTGAAGCTGGCCTTGCAGTAACCATCGCTGCAGTTGAGGTCCTGGTAGGTGCTCGACCCCTTCAGGCGGAGGCCCACCTGCGCGAGCGTGGTGCCATCCACCACGACGTCGGCCTCCACGTAGGTGCGGCCATCGTTGTTGAGCGCGCGGATGTTGCGGTCGTCGATCGTGATGTCGACCGTGTGCATCACGGTTTCGTCGAACCAGGCCTCGTAGATCGCGTCCTTGTCGGGCTCCTCGGCCGTGTCGGTGTCGACGGTCGTGTCGCCGGGGAGGACGTCGGCACCGGTGTCGGCACCCGTATCCACGCCGGTGTCTTCCCCATCGGAGCCGCCGGGAAGCTTGATGGAACCGCTGGGACCACACGCGAGAAGGGTAAGCAGGATCACGATTGCAGCGTAGCCTGCCTTCCGGGTGTGTGTCGCCCCGGAACGAGCATGCCCGGGCGTCAAGGGCGGATGGGCTGTCAAGGCCGCCACCGCCATGCCCGGATAGGCGGCTTCATGGTTCGTGTGCATTCGGCCGGATCGATCGCGGAGGCCGAGCTGGTGCGGGAAACCCTCGCGTCGGCCGGGCACGAGGTCGTGCTGCGCGGGCTCTCGCGGCCTGGTCTCGCGGGGGAGATTCCCATCCCCGACGCCGTGGTGGACGTCTGGGTTCCCGAGTCGGAAGCCGAGGGCGCGCGCGCGGTGCTCGCTGCCGTGGAGGCCCGCGCCCACCTCGAATGGGTGTGTGCGCGCTGTTCGGAGCGCAATCCCGCCAGCTTCGAAACCTGCTGGCGCTGCCAATCGCCGCTGGCCTGAGGCGCGATAGGCTTCCGCCGAGGTACCGGATGGTTCGTTCGCTGGGTTGCTCGGCGGTCATGCTTCTGGCCGCGTGCGGCCCCTCCTCCATCGAGCTGGGCGGGGGCAAGGGCGGTCGCGACACGGCGGCCGACACGGGAATCGACCACGACAGCGGCGACACCGGGTCGGGAGACACCGGGTCGACAGACACCGGCGACTCCGGCGGTGATATCGGCGAGCCCGCCGCGTGCCTCGCCCACGGCTTCGTGGTGGGGGAATCGGCGCACCTCGCCTACGGCGCTTCGCTCGATGCGTACGACGCCACCGCGGGCGCCTACGGCGGGGCCAATATCGGCGAGGGCAGCCTCGCCGTGAACAGCCACGCGGACTGTGCGCTCACCAGCGGGGCCGCCGTGCGGGGCGAGCTGCTCGTGGGGGGCGATCCCTCGGCCGCCTTCTGCGAGGAGTGGGGCGCCACCACCTCGGGTGGGGTGCACCAGCTGGCCGCCGAGGCCGAGCTGGCCGACGTGAGCGCGCCCTCCGCTGTGCCGGACTCCGAGGGCGAGTTCAGCCTCGCCTGGGAGGAAACGCACGCGCTCGAGGGCCTGCACCACTACGAGGACTTCGTGCTCGGCTACGGCAGCACGCTCACCATCTCGGCGCCGGCGGTGCTGGTGGTGGATGAGCTCCGGGTGGAAGGCGCCACCGTGAAGCTCGATCCAGGGGCCACGCTCGACCTCTTCGTTCGCGAAGCGGCGGGATTTTCCTGGGGTACGGCGTTCAACACGGGCGGCTCGCCGGCCGCCGTGCGGATCGTGCTCCTCGGGGAGGATCCGCTCACCCTCGTGAACGGCGCCACCCTCACGGGCCAGCTGCTCGCGCCCCGGAGCGACGTGGAGGTCGGCGGCACATTCCAGGGGGGCGCTTCGGCGGCCTCCTTCGAAGCGGCGTGGGGCGCGGCCCTGCACCTCGACGAGTCGCTGCTCTGCCCCTGAGCGGCGCCCCTCGGCGGTGGCCGGCGCCGTCAGGGGTTCCGCGTAGGCCTTTGGAAACAGGTCGTCCGCCCGCCCCGGGTCTTCGGCGAAAGGTCGCGATTCCGATCGTTTGGCCGCTTGCCGTAGGATAGTCCGGCCCGTCATCGATCCGGGAGGGGCTCCGCGCATGCACGTTTCGATCTCCGGCCTCACGGGCTGCTCGCGTCGAGGGTCTGAAGTCGGCGCCGCGTGGTGCCGATACATGGCTCAAGCGTGCGGGGTCTGGAAGTGAGTGAACGTCGGGTGACCGTTCCCCCCACGCCCGCGCCGCGCTCGGGCGAGGCGCCCTGGCTCGACAAGGCGGAGGCCACGCTCCCGCCCGGCGTCTTCCGTCTGCTCACGGTGCTGGATGTGACCACGGTCGAGCTGGCCGTGTTCGACCCGGCTGATCGCCTCGTCTGGGCGAACCCCGCCTACCGGAGCGCCTTCGGCTTGGCGGACGGAGGGCGTCCGACCTTCGCCGAGTTGATCCGCGCCGGCTTCGCCGCCGGGGTGGGCGTACGCATCGACTGCGGAGACGTCGAGGCCTTCCTCGGCGATGTGCTCACCCGCCGGCGCTCCGTGCCCCAGCGCGGGTTTGCGACCGACCTCTGCAACGGCGAGTGGCGCTGGATCCACGAAACCCTCCTTCCGGACGGGTGGATGGTGTCGGTGGCGACCGACATCACGCCGCTGAAGCGCCTCGAGCAGACCCTGCGGGCCGCTCACTCCGACGCGCTCGTGGCCTCGCGCACCGACGCCCTCACCGCGCTGGCCAACCGTCGGTGGATCCTCGAGCTGCTGGAAACCGAACGAGGCCTCGCCATCGCCCGCGGCCGACCCCTCTCGGTGGCCGTGCTCGACGTCGACTACTTCAAGAGCATCAACGACTCGGCAGGGCACGAAGCGGGCGACGTCGTGCTCCGCACCCTCGCCAGCGAGGCGCAGGCCTTCTTCCGTCGGGGAGATGCCCTCGGCCGGCCCGGCGGCGATGAGTTCCTCGTGGTGATGCCCTCGGCCTCGCGCCAGCACGGCTTCTCGGCGGTGGAGCGCTTCCGCGAGCGGCTGGCGTTGCGCATCAACCAGGCCACCGGCCCCGCCTTCACCTTCTCGGCCGGGGTGGCGGAGCTTCAGCCCGAAGAATCGTCGGAGGGGCTGCTCAAGCGCGCGGACACCGCGCTCTACGACGCGAAGAGCACCGGCCGCGGGCGCACCGCGCTCGCCGACTGAGGGGCCGCGGCCTCAGGCGCCGGGAAGGAGCCCGCGGGCGTGGAGGAGCTCGGCGTTGGCGATGGCCCCGCCGGCGGCGCCGCGGATCGCGTTGTGGGCGAGCGCGAAGAACTTTACCGTCATGACCTCGCAGGGCAGCACGGGGCCGATGCTGATGGCCATGCCGGCGCCCCGGCCGGCATCGAGCCGGGGGGAGGGGCGATCGCGCCCTTGGAGGAGGTGGATGAGGGGGACGGGTGAGCTGTGCAGCACGTGCGGGCCTCGGAAGGTGCGGAGCGCTCCTTCGATTGCCTCCACCCCCGGGTCGGAGGCGAGGCGCACCTGCAGGCCCACGAGGTGGCCATCCGCGACCGGAACACGAACGCAACGCGCCGAGATGCGCAGCTCGGGCGCATCGAGGATCTTGCGGGGCTCGCTGGCCACCTTCGCTTCTTCGTCGCCCGCGATGGGGTGCACGTTGCCGAGGATGTCCCAGGCGCTCTCGCCCGGGTAGCCAGCTCCGCTCACGGCCTGGTAGCTGGCCACGCACACGGCCTCCACGCCCCAGCGGCGGTGCAGCGGGGCGAGCGCCACCGTCATCGCCTGGTGGGTGCAGTTGGGGTTGGCCACGATGTAGCCCGACCGGCCGCGCACCCACTCCGCGTGGTCGGGGTTCACCTCGGGGATGAGGAGCGGCACGCCTTCGGCCATGCGGAAGGGGCTCGCGTTGGTGAGCACCGCGCGGCCGGCTTGCGCGAAGGCCGGCTCGATCTCACGGGCGGCGGCGGCATCGAGGGCCGAGAACACCAGCGGGGAGCGCACGAGGGCGGGATCGCAGGGGAGGACGACCGCGTGGGGGAGGGGGTTGTCGCCGCCGAGCCGCCAGGGCCCGGCCTCTTCGTAGGGGCGGCCGGCCGAACGGGAGGAGGCGCAGAGCTCGGCCACGTGGAAGAGCGGGTGCCCCTGCAGGAGCGATACGAAACGTTGCCCCACCATGCCGGTGGCGCCGAGGATGGCCACGGGGATCGTCATGCCGCGGGGCTAACGCGCCGCCACGAGAAGGCCGGCGCTCCCGGGTACGATACGCTGCGCGGCGTGCTGAGCTTCCTCTTCCACATGCACCAGCCGGACTACCGGCACCCCGCCACGGGCGTGCCGATCATGCCCTGGGTGCGGTTGCACGCCACGCGCGGCTACCGCGATGTGCCGCGGATCATCCGCGAGAGCGGCGCGCAGGTCACCGTGAACCTCGTGCCCACGCTCATCGAGCAGCTCGAGCACTACGCGGCGGGCGGCTCGGATGTGCACCTCGACCTGTGCGGGCGCCCCGCCGATGCGCTCGCCCCGGCGGAGCAGGCCTGGCTCCTCGAGCACGCCCTGCACGGCAGCCCGCGCGCGTTCGGCTGGTTCGCCGGCTGGGGGGCCCTGCGCGCGCGCCGCCACCGGGGCGATGCCTTCTCGGTGTCCCATCTGCGCGACCTCCAGGTGTGGTGCAACCTCGCCTGGTTCGGCGCCACCGCGATCGAGGACTGGCCCGAGCTCCGCGCGCTGCGTCGCAAGGGGGAGGGGTTCACGGAGGGCGACAAGGCCTTCGTGATCGCCTGCCAGCGCGCCTGCGTGGAGGGGCTGCGCGCGCTCTACGCCGCGCTCCCCGACGTGGCGGCCACCCCCTACGCCCACCCCATCCTACCGCTGCTGGTCAACACCGGACACGCCGCCCGCAACCTCGGCGCCTTCCCCGACCCCGGCTTCGTCTTCCCGGAGGATGCCGCCGCGCAGCTCGCCGAGGGCCGCCGGATCGTGGAGGGGTGGACGGGGCGCGAGGTGCGCGGGCTCTGGCCCAGCGAGGGCTCCGTGAGCCCGGAGGTGGTGGAGCTCGCGGCGGCCGCCGGCTTCCACTGGTTCGTGAGCGACGAGCTCGTGCTCGCGCGCTCCGAGCGCGCCGGGGCCGGCGCGGCCTGGCAGGTCGGGCCGATGCGGGGCCTGTTTCGCCAGCACGAGCTCAGCGACCGCATCGGGTTCGTGTACGCCGACTGGCCCGCCGAAGTGGCCGTGGCCGACCTGCTCACCCGCGCGAGCGCCGCGGGCTCCGAGCTGGTGGTGGCCCTCGACGGCGAGAATCCCTGGGAGAGCTACGCCGATGCCGGCGCCGGCTTCCTCCGGTGCCTGTTCGCGCAGGCGGAGCTCACCACCTGCGGGGCGCTCGCCGCCCGCGAGCCCACCGGCACGGTGAGCCGGCTGCACACCGGGAGCTGGATCGGCGCGGACTTCCGCATCTGGATCGGCCACGAGGATGACCGCGCCGCCTGGCGCGTGCTGCGCGCCGTGCGCGAGGAGTTCGCGGCGCGCGAGGCGAGCGCGCCCGATGCGGAAGGCGCGCGCCGGGCGCTGTGGCGCGCCGAAGCGAGCGACTGGTTCTGGTGGTACGGCCCCGAGTTCCAGACCCCCTTCGCCGGCGACTTCGACCGCCTCTTCCGCGCCCACCTCGCCGAGGCCCTGCGGTGCATGGGGGCGCCGCCGCTGCCGGCCCTCGAATCGCCTCTGGTGGGCACGCTCGCGCCCGGCTCGCCGCCCACGGGGCCGGTGTTCCCCGCGCGGAGCGACTTCTTCGCATGGAACGCCGCCGGCTGGGTGAGCCTCACCCGCGGCGCCATGGCCGCCGGCCCTGGCTGGCCCGCGCTGCTGGAGTACGGCTACGACGAGGCCGGCGCGCTCGCCACGCGGCTCGTGGCGCCGCCCGGCGGGGTGGTGGCGCCGGGGTGGCGGATCGAGCCGCTGGAGGCCGACTCCGTGGTGCTGCGCTCGCCCGAGGGGCTGCGGGTGCCGGAGCACGGCAGCTATCGCCTGGAGCGCCCGATCACGCGGCCCGGGGCGTGAGGGCCGGCGCCGCCACGTTCGGCCGGGCCTTCCTCCTCGCCGGGCTCTACTTCGCGCAGGGCCTCCCCTTCGGCATCTTCACCCAGGCCGTGCCGGTGATGATGCGGCAGGAGGGCCACTCGCTCGGCAGCATCGGCCTCGCCAACCTGCTCGCCGCCCCCTGGGTGCTCAAGTTCCTGTGGGCCCCCCTCGTGGACGGTGTGCCCGGCCCCCGCCGTCGGGTCATCCTGCCGCTGAACCTCGCTGCCGTGGGGCTCCTCGCGGCGCTCGGCGCCTTGCCGCCCGGCTCGCTCGGCCTCCTCCTCGTGGGCGTGCTCCTCTGCAACGCCGTGGCCGCCACCCAGGACATCGCCACCGACGCCCTCGCGGTGGAGCTGCTCCCGGCCTCGGAGCGCGGCATCGGCAACGGGGTGCAGGTGGCGGGCTACCGCCTCGGCATGGTGGTGGGGGGCGGCGTGCTGCTCCAGCAGTTCGACACCCTCGGTTGGGCGGGCACCTTCCTCGCCGCCGCGGGGTTCGTGCTGCTGGCCACGATCCCGATCCTGCTGGTGGCCGCTCCCCCGCGTCCGGAGCGCCGCACGGAGGAGAAACACGACGCCCTGCGTTGGGACCGCTGGTTCGTCGGTCCCGAGGGCCGGGCATGGTTCGGGCTGCTCTTCTTCTACAAGTTCGGCGATTCGTTCGGGACGGCGATGGTGAAGCCGTTGTTCGTGGACCAGGGGCTCTCGCTCGCCGACGTGGGGCGCCTCATGGGTGTTTTCGGCTCGGTCGCGGCGATCGTGGGGGCGCTCCTCGGGGGGGCGTTCGTTTCGCGGGTGTCGCTGCGCGCCGGGCTGCTCCTCTTCGGGGCGGGACAGGTGGCCGCGCTGCTCGGCTACGCGCTCCTCGCGGCCCGGGGGCCCGAGCTGGCGGCGGCGGCCGTGGTGGTCGAGCACCTCGTGTCGGGCATGGCCACGGCGGCGCTCTTCGCGGCGATGATGGGGGCGTGCCGGCCGGGCCACGGCGGCACCGACTACACCGTGCAGGCCTCGATCGTGGTGCTGGCGCAGGGCTTGGGGGCGCTGGCCAGCGGGTTCTCGGCCGAGGCGCTCGGCTACGGCGGGCACTTCCTGCTCTCCGCCCTGCTGTGCGCAGTGGCCTTCGCGTGGATTTTCCGGGTGCCGGTTGGCCAGGGCCGCTTCGCGTTGCCCGTCGCAAGTTGACCGCTCCGCGGGAAAGCGGGGCCCGCATGGCGGGTCCCGGGCAAGGGGAAGGGTTGGGGGAAACCCGCGTTTGCCCGGCTCCGGGTGGGCGTGGGCAGGGGCGGG
>CAISIK010000089.1 GCA_903885375.1 uncultured Pseudomonadota bacterium | reverse complement strand
GTCGCGATCAACGGCGAGCGCCGCATGACCCTCGCCGTGATCAACGGGGATGGCGTATGGGTGGACGACAGCGGCACCGCGTGGATCGACCTCGACGTGCAGCCCTCGCCGCCATGACTCCTTCCCGCCCGTGGTAGCGTTCCCGCAACGGAGCGCCCCATGCCCATGTTCCATCGCGGAAATCGTGATCTTCAGGATCGGTTCAGCTCTCGCGCGCTCGCCGACCGCCTCGTGGAGCGCCTCCACCGCTCCGCGTTCACCGACGAGGATCAGGCCTTCATCGAGTCGGTGGAGTTCTTCTTCGTCGCCACGGCCGACGCCGAGGGCCGTCCCGACTGCTCCTTCAAGGGCGGGGCGCCCGGCTTCGCCCGCGTGGTGCACCCCGGCCTCCTGGTGTGGCCCGACTACGATGGGAACGGCATGTTCAAGAGCCTCGGCAACGTGCTGGTGAACCCGCATGTGGGCCTCCTGTTCATCCGGCTCGGCGAGGCCCCCAAACGGCTCCGGGTAAACGGCACGGCCGAGGTGTCCTTCGACGACCCGCTGATCGGAGAGTTCGAAGGCGCGCAGGCCCTCGTGCGGTTCACGCCGGTCGACATCTTCCCCAACTGCCCCCGCTACGTTCCCGACCTGGCCGGCGGCAAGGCCTCCCGGTTCATCCCGCGGGCCCACGAAGCGCGCGTGGAGCCCGGCTGGAAGGACAGCCCCGCCTGGAAGGACCTGGTTCCCCCACGGAAGGCCTGAGCGCGCGTCGGCGCCAGGGCCTCCCCGCAGCGATCGTTACCGGTACCCCCCGCCCGCCCGCAGCCGCACGACGCGCGCGAGGTCGGCGAGCATCCGGGCGCCGTCGGGGCCGAGGCGGAGGCTGGAGGCGTCGGCTTCGGCCCAGCGGACGGGCACCTCGGCCACGCGCAGGCCCTGGGCGCGGGCGATCACGAGGAGCTCCACGTCGAAGGCGTACCGATCGAGCCGCGCACGCGGGAGGATGCGCGCCACCGCGGCCTCGGTGAACAGCTTGAAGCCGCACTGGGTGTCGCCGATGCCGGGCAGGAGCGCCCGGGTGAGGGCGTTGAACGTGCGGCTCAGGAGCACCCGCCGCTGGCGCCGTGGGCGCAAAATGGCCGCGCCTTCGCCCACCCGGGAGCCGATCGCCACGTCGGCGCCGGCCTCGATGGCCGCGCGCAGGCGACCGAACTCCTCGAGCGGCGTGGAGAGGTCGGCATCGCAGAAGAGGCGCAAGGGAGCGGTGGCCACCCCCATGCCGGTGCGTACGGCGGCGCCCTTGCCGCGGTTCTGGTCGTGCACGAGCACGAGGGCCCCGGCCTCGCGGGCGAGGCTTCCGGTCGGGTCGGTGCTCCCGTCGTCCACCACGATCACCTCGCCGTCGAGGCCGCTCGACCGCATCCACGCGCCGATGCTCCGCACGGTGGCGCCGATGCGCGCCGCTTCGTTGCGTGCGGGCACGACGACGCTGAGCGCGGGGGGCATGCCCCGACTCTATCCCACCCGCGCGTTAGCTCCCTCCGCGATGGCGCCGCCCAACGAAGCCCTGCCCGAGTCCACCGGCTGGTCGGACCTCCGCGGCTCGCCCAAGGACGTCGCGCGCTGGCTCTTCTGGGTGAAGCTCCGCAACGCGGTAAACCCCGAGCGGCCCGAGCTGCTCGCCCGCTTCTACCCCCTCTGGCGCGCCCAGTACGCGGTGGCCCGCGGGCAACGGGCGTTGATGGCCGACGAGTACCGGCGCTGGCTCGGCCACGCCGACGAAACGCTGGTGCAGGAGGCCTACCGCATCGCCTTCCGCGTTCACCTCGAGGAGCTTCTGCTCGGCAAGCTCGACGCCCACAATTGGCGCCACTGGCTCCGCATCGAGGGGGGCGGCCACCTCGACGCCGCGCTCGCCCGGGGCAAGGGCGCCATCCTCGTGTTCCCGCACGCCGGCAACTTCATGCTGATGCACGCGGTCATGGGGCTGATGGGGCACAAGTACACGCAGTACGCGGCCCGCGGCATGGCCCCGCCCGAGGTGGCCCGGGCGCATGCCGATGTCTTCGCCAACAACAAGTGGCGCCGCGAGGCCCGGGCGGCCCGCGAGAGCAACGAGGACCGGCTCCCCATCCGCTTCATCAGCCTCGACACCTCGGTGCGGGAGCTCTACCGCTGCCTCGACCGCAACGAGCTCGTGGGCATCGCCTTCGATGGCCGCATCGGCCAGCGCTGGGCCAGGGTGCCCTACCTCGAACGCACCGCGCTGCTCAACCCCGGCCCCTGGCGCCTCGCCGCCACCACGGGCGCCGCGCTCCTGCCAACCTTCCTCGAGTGCCCGGCGGAGGGCCCCAACGTGTGCCGGTTCGCGGAGCCGATCGTGGGCGAGGACCCCGAGGTGCTGCGCCACTCCGCCCTCGCCGGCGCCGTGGAGCCATGGCTGCGCGCCCACCCCGCCCACTACGGCATCTGGCTCGCCCATTGCCGCGAGCGCGCCGCGGTCGACGACCACCCCTTCTTCCTCGACCACGCGGTGGACGATCGCTGGAAGCGCTGGGACACGGAGGGGGGGAGGTAGGTTCCGTCGGGGTTCCCGACTCCCCCGCCTGCCCCTCCCGGGGCGGGTGGCCGGTTCCGCTCCGCTCCGCGTCCGGCTCGCCGACTACCCGCCGGCGGGCTGGTCGTTGGTGTGGCAGTGGGCGCCGCCGCCGTCGAACCAGGACTGCAGCATGGGGATGACCACGACCTCCCGGCCGGGGAACCACCCCTCGAGCTTGGCCTTCGCGGCGGCATCGGCAGCGGCGTCCTCGTAGCCGTTCACCAGCACCCCGCCGTTCACCACGAGCCAGTTCATGTAGTCGGTGCTCATGTCCACGCCCTCGTACCGGACCTTCGAGGCGAACGGCCAGCGGATCACGGTGAGGCCCGCGGCTTCGAGGGTGTCGGCCGCCGCGTCGAAGATCTGGTCGTCGGCGTCGCCGGGCTGGCAGGCGCTCGCGGCCGAGCAGTCGGCCACCACGATGCGGTCGGCGTCGATGAAGCGGGCGATGCCGTCGATGTGGCCGCCGGTGAGGTCGTCGGAGGGCGCGCCTTCCACCATCACCACGCGCGATACCCCCAGCTTGGCCTTGAGCGTGGCTTCGGCGTCGGCGCGGGTGAGGCCGGGGTTGCGCTTCTCATCGCCGAGCACGGTCCAGTTGAGCACGGCGGTGTCCACGCCGTTGAACTCGAAGTTGCCGCGCTCGTGGACGAGATCGACCTTGTCCACCGGCATGTCGAGGTACTCGCCGACCGCGTCGGGGACCACGTCGTCGGAGCGGTAGGTGACGTCGCGGCCGAAGGCGCCGCCCCAGGCATCGAACCCCCAGTCCTGGATGCGCACCTCACCATCGCGAACCACGTAGAGGGGACCGTTGTCGCGCATCCAGGCGTTGTCGTTCGGGATGTCGTGCCAGGTGATCTTGAAGCCTTCCCGCGAGGCGCCGCCGCCGATCACGGAGGAGGCGAGCCCGCCGTCGTCCGCGAGCGAGGCCTCGGCGGAGTCGCGCGTGCGGGCGTCGTGCACGAGGATGTGCACATCCTCGAAGCGGAGGAGGGCGGCGACCATCCGGCCGAAGTCCGGCTCGTCGGCGCGCTCGTAGGAGCGCGGCCACTGCATCCACACCGCGGCCTGCGGCTCCCACTCGGCCGGAACACGGATGCCGCTGGTGTCGGTGTCGGTGTCGGTGTCGGTGTCGGCGTCGCCCCCGCCGCCGCAGTGGCGGCCCGTGCAGTCCTCCGAGGCGGGCTCCGTGGTGCACGCGGCGAGCGCGAGAAGGGGGAGGATCAGCGGCTGGCGGAGCATCTGCAGGGGAGTTCCCGGTTCGCGGCGGTGGCGCCGGAGGAAGCCGGCAGGTCAAGCGTACTCGTCGCAAGCGCCCTCCGCCTCGTCCGGTTCCCCACCCGCTGACGAATGTCTGCCACCGGTGACGGCCGTCCGACAACACTTCCGTAGAAAACCAAGGTTCAGCCGTTGGTGCGGCGCGTGCACCTGCCCGGCGCATGCTCCTCGCCGCGCTCCTCGCCTGCTCGCCCTGCACCCCCTTCGCCGAAATGACCCTCCCGCCCGACGCCGAGGCGCTGGCCGACACGCTCGCCGACTTCGCGGCCTGGTCGGGCCGCGATGGCGTTTGCGTGCCCGGCGTGGAATGGCGCGAGGAGCTCGCGGAGGGGCCGGCCACCCTCGGGCGCTAGGACGGGCCCGGGGAGCCGATCCTGCTGCGCCGTCCCGACGCGCCCGCCGCCGCCATGGCGCGCACGCTCCGCCACGAGCTCTGCCACGCGCTCGACCGCGAGGAGGGCCTCGCCGAGGCGCTCGCTGGCGAGCTCGACCCGGACTCCGTCGATGCGTCCGCGTACCCCACCGAAGCCGGGCGGCTCGCGGAGGCGTTCGCGCTGGCGTGCGAGGGCGGGCCGCCGCCGCTGCAGATGCGCGCGGCGCTCGAAACGCGTTGCGGCCTCGACGCCAACCCGGCCGCCGCGCCGGTTCGGGCCGAGGTCTACCCCTTCGCCCCCGGCGAGCTCCCCGTCGAGGTGGGCGAGGACGCCCAGGGGGAACACGTGCTCGCGCTGCTCGAAGGCGGCGAGCTCTGGCAGGACGGCGAGCGCGCGCCGGGCCTCGAAGGCGCCGAGACGCTGGCGCGCGGCCCCGATGGCGCCGTGCTGATCGTGTGGTACGTCGAGGGCCTGACGGGGTCGGCCGTCGGCGCCGGCGCGAGCTGGACGATCCACACGAGCTGCGACGGCGAGCTCAGCGGGGCGGCGCCCGTCTGGTGGAGCGGCGAGCCCCTCGTGGCCGCCCAGCTCGGCGAGGCCGCGCTCCGTGGGCTGGTGAGGGGGCGCGCCCTCAGCCCATCCCCTCAACCCTCGGCGAGCAGTCGCGACAACGGGAGCACGCAGAAGCCCCGCGCCACGGCATCCGCCCAGCGCAGCCGGAGAACGTCGAGGCCCCGGACGCCAGCGCCGAGGTCGGTGTGGTAGCCGCACCCGGTGTAGGCCGCGGGCCGCACGCCCGCGCCCTGCCGCTGTTCGCTGGCCGCGCACACCGGCACACCGGCCACCAGCGTGCCGGGCTCGCCGTCCATCTCGCGGCAGAGCTGGCCGCGAGAAACCTCGAACACGGTCACCTTGTACTCGGCGCGCTGCGGCTGGGTGCGCCGGAGCAGGCCCAGCCCACGGAGCAGCCGCGTGCTGTCGCGCGCGTTGCGGGTGACGAGCTCGCGGAGCTTGCCGAGCTCCACCACCTCCAGCCAGGTGTCGTTGCCGGCCGAGGCGTTCACCTTGCTCACCCACGCCACCTGCGCCGCCTCCGGCAGCTCGGCCAGCGGCTCGCAGGCCCGCGCGGGGGCCGCGAGGAGCGCGGCGACAACGAGGCCCGCGAGCATCACGACTGCGCCCCCTGCGCCCGGACCCGCAGCGCGAGGTCGAGGTGCTCCGCGCACCCGAGCACCGACAGCTCCGGCCGCGGCGAAGCCCCCTTCAGGAAGCGCTCCCGCATCGCCGCCCAGCGCTTCACGCTGTCGATCGCGGCGTCCTCCTGCCGCTTGTCCTCCTCCTGCAGCCGCACGAGGATTTCGTAGCCTTCGAGCACGAGCTCGGGCTCCTTGCAGAAGAGGAAGCTGTCCACCCCCGCGGTGGTGGCCTCGCGGAGCTGCATCTCCAGCGGGTAGCGGCCGCGAACGGCCTTCATCTCCATGTCGTCGGAGAACACCACGCCGTTGTAGGTGAAGCGCTCGCGCAGGATGGCCCCGACGATGCGCGAGGACATCGTGGCGGGCCGCTCCTCGTCGAGCGTGGGAAAGAGCACGTGCGCCGTCATCACCGAGCCCACGCCCGCGCGGATGGCCGCCTCGAAGGGGGGCAGTTCGAGCTGGTCGAGGTCGGGGGGGTCCTTCTCCACCACGGGCAGGTCGAGGTGGCTGTCGACCGAGGTGTCGCCATGCCCGGGGAAGTGCTTCGCGCACGCGATGCAGCCCTCATCCTGCATGCCGTGGATGAAGGCCCACACGTGCCGCGACACCGCCCACGACTCGCTGCCGAAGCTGCGGTCGCCGATGACGGGGTTCTTCGGGTTGCTGTCCACATCCGCCACAGGGGCGAAGTCGAGGTCGAAGCCGAGCGCGCGCACCTCGCGGCCGATGGCGGCGCCCACCGCGCGGGTGAGGTCGAGGTCGGCCACGTTGCCCACGTGCCGCATGGGCGGCCAGCGCGTGGCGGGCTCGCGCACCCGCTGCACCCGGCCACCCTCCTGATCGACCGTGCGGATCGGGGGGACGTCGGTCGGCAGGAGCGACGCCAGCTCCCGGTTGAGCTCCAGCACCTGGCGGGGCTCCTCGATGTTGCGCCCGAAGAGCACGAATCCGCCGGGCCGTACTTCCTTGATGAGCCGCCGCTCCTCCTCGCTCACGCGCGGACCGGCGATGCCCATCACGATGCGCTGCCCCGCGCGCCGCTTGCGGTCGGCCGTGCTGGTGGTGAGCCCGATGACCTTCATTCGTGCGCGGCCGGCGGCTGCGAGAGCTCCACGAGGACCCCTTCGCAGGAGCGGGGGTGCGCGAAGATCACGCGGCAGCCATGTGCGCCGGGCTTGGGCGACTCGCTCAGGAACTGCCAGCCTTTCGCCTTCAACTTCGCCACATCCCCCTCGATGTCGTCGGTGGAGAAGCAGAGGTGGTGCAGGCCGCCGCCCCGCTTCTCGAGGAACTTCGCGATGGGGCCCTCGCCGCCCATCGGATGCACCAGCTCGATGCGGGTGCCCGCGATGGGGAGGAAGGCCGTGGAGGTGGATTCGGTGGGCACATCCTCGCGGCCCGTGAGGGCCAGGCCGAGGTCTTCCGAAAACCGGGCGATGGCCCGCTGCAGGTCGGGAACCGCCACGGCGATGTGGTCGAGCCGGGTAATCATGCGGCCACATACCCCGAACGTGCTATTCTCCGCCTCCCCCGGAACGATCATGCAGATCGGTCGTCAGTTCGTGGCCAAAAAGGCCCTGTTTTCCTTCATGGGCAGCACCTTCCGGGTCTTCGACCCCCAGGGCAGCCTCCAGTTCTTCATCAAGCAGAAGGCCTTCAAGCTCAAGGAAGAGCTGAACGTCTTCGCCGACGAGAACCAGACGAAGAAGCGCCTCACCATCAAGGCCCGCTCGTGGTCCGACTTCTCCGCCGCCTACGACGTGGTGGACGTGGAGACCGGCGAGACCGTGGGCGCCTGCAAGCGCGAGGGCATGAAGTCCATGTTCCGCGACTCCTGGCTGGTGATGGCCGCCGGCGACGAGGTGATCGGCAAGTGCGAGGAGGACAGCATGCTGATGGCCATGCTGCGCCGGCTCATCTTCAAGCAGTGGCTCCCCCAGAAGTTCACGGTGAAGGACGCTTCGGGCAACTCGCTCGGCACCATCCGCCAGCGCTTCAACCCCTTCCAGATCGCCTACGACGTGAACTTCGAGGGCGGCGGCAACAACGCACTCGACTCGCGCCTCGGCATCGCGCTCGTGGTGCTCCTGCTCGCGATCGAGGGTCGCCAGCAGTAGTCGGCGGGACGGGCCCTCGCCCTCAGGGCTTGGGCCACACGCGCATCCACTCCGGCTCGGCTACGTCGATGAAGTAGCCCTGCACGCCTCGGGAGTCCCAGTACTGCCCCACGGGGGCCAGCACCTCCGCGCAAAGGCCGCCGTCGTAGTCCACGTCGAGGCCGAAGCTGTTCATGCTGGGCACCCGAATGCGGTCGCGCACCCCGTCGTGCTCGAAGACGAAGCAGGTATTGCCGGTGCCGCAGTCCATCGCTGAGGCCTCCACCAGCTCGCCCGCCTCGTGCGTCAGCTGGCTGACCCGGCTGTCGAAGGTGCTGGTGACGGCGCCGAGGTGCTCGGCGTACACGGGGTTGCCGCTCGAAGACACGCTGAAGGAGCCGATGTCGTCGAGGATCGGCAGCCCGTACTGCCCCTCGTAGCCGCTGGTGGCGAAGGTGACCTTGTCGCCGATCTGCGCGTCGGCCTGGACGTTGACCGGGTAGGTGCTGTTCGCGTCGGCCACGTAGTAGCGGGTGATGTAGTCCCAACGGGGCTCGCGCCCGATGGCCACCACCGTGGCGCCGCTGATGATGCTCGCTTCGCTGTAACTGCCGCCGCCGTAGGCGCTGACGCGCGAGGAGAGGGAGGCGAGCCCCGCGTCGTAGCTGGCGTCGTAGGCCGTGTGGGTGAGCAGGTTGGCGGGCACCGGCGCGGTTGCCCACTCGTCGGGCGGGGCACAGGGACCGGTATCGGGCAGCGCTTCGCCGCCGCCGCCGCCCGTGTCATCGGCCGTGTCCGCTGCGGAGCCGGTGTCGCCGGTTTCGGAGGCCTCATCCACCACGCAGGTGGACCCCTCGAGATGGGTGCCGGGGCCGCAGTCGACCGGGTCGCAAGCCGGGAGGAACACGACCACACCAGCGGTTGCGAACAAGCTCACAGAGCGCATGAAAACTCCCGTTTCGGTTCGGACGATAACACGGAACGACCGGCTCACGACGTGCCTTGCCGGCGGTGCCGACGCCGCGACCCCCGCCCCGGCGGCGCCGCGATTTGCCCCTGCCCGCGCCCGGCCCCGCGGACGGGATTCGCAAATCGCCCCGACCCGGCCCCCTCAGCCCCCGCCGAGCTCCAGCGAGCGTGCCTCGGCGCGCTCCCACATGCGGATCCAGGCTTCGGCCGAGCGGAAGAGCGGCTCGAGGTCGGTATCGGACTGCGCGTCGTGGCGGGCATCCTCGATGAGCTCGGGCAGGAGCCCGATGTGCACCATGCCCTCCTCGTTGAAGTCGATCGCCCGGTTGCCGACGCTGGGCGCCGTGAGGGTGACATCGCCCCCGTAGGCGGTGAACGGGTAGGTGATCGGCGCGGTCTGCTCGGTGCTGCAGGCGCCCTCGGCAAACCGGGGGCCCGGCGCGCCCGCGAAGCCGTTGAAGTCGAAGCCGAAGGGCGTGCCCGGGTAGCCGCCGTTCGCGGTGATGAGCGCCGCCTCGCCCACCACGCCCTGCACGGTGGCGCCGGGGTTGGCCGGGTCCTGGCAGCGCCCGAGGCCCACCGTGGAGATGCCCCCGAGCGCGTAGATGCGGCCATCCCAGTCGCGGCCGTGCGTGCCGGCGGCCGGGTAGTCCGCCGCCTCGAGGAGCTCGAAGGCCCGCTGGTAGGACCACATGGGCAGGTGGTCGAGCTCGATGATCATGCCCCGGGCCATCATGCCGCGGAACAGCGCCTCGCCCACGTCGGTGAGGGTGGCGTTCTGGCACCAGGCGCCTTCGATCGGGCCGTCGAGGATGCGGCCCACGAAGGTGAGCGCGGTGTCCATCGGGGCGTCGGGGAAGGCGCTCAGGTCGTTCGGCGCTTCGGAGAGGTACTCGCTGCGCGGCTCCGCGAGGCCGCCGAAGCTGATCCGGCCGCCATCGAAGCCGCTCGGGACCCCCTCGGGGCAGGTGGCCGTCTTGTTGGTCCAGTGGCCGCTGTTGAAGAAGTTGCCGAGCTCGATGAACTCGCCGGAGCCATCGCCGGGCGTGAACCGGTTGTCGTACTTGTGGTTCGGGAAGATCGAGCGCACGCCGCGGGCATAGTAGCTGTCGAGCTGGGACTCCACCCAGGCCTCGTCGCAGGTGGGGCCGCCGGGGCGAGGGGTGAGGTTGCAGCGAAAGAGGTCGGAGGCCTCGATGCCCAGCACCACCGCCATCTTGCCGGCCTCGATCACCTCGCGGGCCTCCGAGGGCGAAGTGACCACGCGGAAGAAGCCCTTGCCGGCGCCGCCCGCCTGCGCATCGATGTAGTCCTGCATGGCCCAGGTCTCATCGATGATGCGGTCGACGGCGGTCATGTCCTCGCAGTCGTACCGGCTGGGCTCGAGGTCGTCGCCCACCATGAAGGTGCAGATGATCGAGTTGGTGGTGGCGTGCTGGACCACGAGGCGGAGGCCGCCCATCCAGGCCCGCTCCAGCCAGCGGTAGTACTGCGTCTGGTGGGTGGCGCGGTGCGCGGCGTCGGGCCAGTCGGGGAAGTCGGGGTAGCCGGCGGTGAGGTGGTTGTCGTCTTCGAGCTCGCCCACGAGCAGATCGTCGATGAGCTCGGTCATGTCGGCGGTGTTGTTGCCGGCCTGATCGAACGCGTAGCCGAAGAAGTCCTGGCGGCCCGCCTCGCCGTGGAAGGGGGCGCAGTCGGGCAGGGCGTGCTCCACGCCGAGCCGGTGGAAGGCGCCGCCGTGGAACACGCCGCCGCCGCCGAAGCCGAAGTTGGAGAGGATGTGCGAGTGGGCGTCGGCGATGCCGTAGAGGGTGCCATCCTCGAAGGTGGTGCGGGCGATCGTGCCGGTGGCATCGAGGGAGAGCTCGGGGAAGGTGGCGCAGCCGTCGGCCGGTTCGAGCGTGATGGCGAGCGCCTCCTCCGCCAGGCCGGCGCGGCCCAGGTAGGCGCCGTTGCGCCGGTTGAGGAGCTGGACCCGCGGCCCACCCAACGCCGCCGCCTCCATCTGCCACTCGCCGCCCGAGATGTAACCATCGTCCACGACGAGGTTCTCCACCCGCGTCATGTCCGACTCGAGCGAGGACACGCGCGACAGCTCCTCCGACTCGGCCACGAGGTAGTTCCCGTCGGCATCGTAGAGGAGGTAGACGCCGAGATCGGCGGCCTGGAGACGGAAGCGCGCGGCTTCGCCCTCGCCGTTCCAGGCCCATTGGTAGCTCCCGTCGGTGGGCACCAGCCAGTCGTCGTCCGCCCGCAGGGAAACGCAGCGGTTCGACCAGGCCTCCACGTCCACGTCCTCCGCCGGGAGGCGCGCCTGGCCGCAAGCCGCGCTGAAGATCAGGGAGAGCGGGGCGAGGGCGGACAGGCGTGGACGCATGGGCGAATGTATCGCACCATCGGGGCGCCCCGAGACGCCGCTACTCGCCGCACACGTTCACGCCCTTCTTCACCGCTCCGGCGAGGTCTTCGGTGGAACGCCCGAGCGTGTCGGCGAGATCGAACACGAGCTCGGCGATGTCGACGAGCCGGGCGCCGTCGATGCGATCGGCCGTGTCGCATTTCTTGTGGTAGCACGGGTGGTCGGAGGTCCAGAAGAAGACGTAGGGCACGCCGACCTCGCAGAACACCACGTTGTCGGACTGGTCGCTGATGTCTTCGAGGCCCACCTCGAGGTCGGTGTCGGCGGCGGCGAGGAGGTCGTGCGCGGCGGTGCCCTCCACGGCGCCGAGGGCGTACACGATGCCCTCCTCGTCGTAGCTGCCGATCATGTCCATGTTTACGTTGTAGACGACGCGCGCGGGGTTCGGCGCGGTGCCGCTGGCCTCGATGAAGGCGTAGGCGCCCTCAAAGCCCGACTCCTCCGCGCCGAAGGCAGCGAACATCATGGTGCGCGCCGGCGGCTCACCTTCCGCGAACGCCTGCGCGATGCTGAGGAGCCCGCTCACGCCGGAGGCGTTGTCGTTGGCGCCGAGCTTGCCGTTGCCGAGGTGGTCGTAGTGCGCCGACACGAGGATGATGTCGGAGGCCACCTCCGGATCGGTGCCCGCGATGTAACCGATCAGGTTGGCCGCATCGTCGTTGTCGTAGGTGGTGAAGGGCTGCTCGTAGTCCTCGGCGCCGTTGTGGCCCTCGAGACCCAGGGCGGCGAAACGTTCGGCGATCATGTCTCGCGCGGCGTAGTCGCCTTCGGTGCCGGGCACGCGCCCATCGAGCGCGGGGTCGGCGAGGTAGGCGATGTCGGCCTCCATCGAGGACTGGTCGAAGGGGACCGACGGCGTTTCGGGGACGGGAACGTCCTCCACCTGCGCTTCCTCGGGCGTGCAGGCACCGAGGAGGATTGCCATGGAGATGGCGACGGGGACCGCGGCGGAGGGGAGGTTCATCCGGCTTGCTTAGCTGCCCCACCCCCGGCGCGCCATGCGCCGCCTCGCCCTGCACGGCGCAGATCGTGGCTTCCGTCACGAGGATCGCCACGGAGGTTGCCGGATCGTCGCCAACGCGCGACCTTGCCCCCACATGCGATCCTTCCGCTCCCGCCTCGAAGCCCTCGCGAACAACCTCTGGTGGTGCTGGCAGCCCGATGCTGTCGCACTCTTCCGTTCGTTGGACGCCGAGCGGTGGGCCGAACTGCACCACAACCCGGTGCACCTGCTGGCCGAACTGTCCGACGATTCGCTCTCCGCCCGCCTCGTGCCCGCGCAGCTCGACGCGGTGGAGGCCCGCTTCGAGGCCTACCTCTCCGAAAAACACACCTGGGCCGCGAAGAACGTGCCGAAGCTCAAGGCGCCAGTGGCCTACTTCTCGATGGAGTTCGCGCTCCACGAGTCGCTCCCGATCTACTCGGGCGGCCTCGGCGTACTCGCCGGCGACCACGTGAAGTCCGCCTCCGACCTCGGCCTGCCCTTCGTGGGTGTGGGGCTCCTGTACCGAGAGGGCTACTTCAAGCAGGTCATCGAGTACGGCGGGCAGGTGGCGGCCTACCCGCGGGTGCCGCTCGATGTGCTGCCGCTCCGCAAGCTCGACATCACCGTGGAGGTGCCCCACGGCCGCGGCACCTACCTCGCCACCGCCTGGGAGCTCCAGGTGGGCCGCGTGCGCCTCCTGCTGCTCGACAGCGACCTGCCAGAGAACACCCCGGACCACCGCCTGCTGAGCCGCCACCTCTACGGCGGCGACGAGGCCATGCGCATCCGTCAGGAGGTGCTCCTCGGCATCGGCGGCATGCGGCTTCTGCGCGCGCTGGGCATCAACCCGGCGGTGGTGCACATGAACGAGGGCCACTGCGCCTTCGCCGTGCTCGAGCTCTGGCGCGAGGGGATCGCCGCGGGCCTCGATCGTGATGCCGCGCTGGCGGCCGCCCGCCAGAAGAGCGTCTTCACCACGCACACCCCCGTGCCCGCGGGGCATGACCGCTTCGGCTGGGACCTCGTGAACGGCGCGCTCTCCGGGATGCGCGTGTCGATGGGCCTCCCCGAGGGCGCGTTCATGGACCTCGGCCGGGTGGAGCCCGGGCGGCTCGACGAAACCCTCTGCATGACCGTGCTCGCCCTGCGCGGGAGCCGCGCCGCCAACGGCGTGAGCGAGCTGCACGGTCAGGTGAGCCGCGAGATGTGGACGGGCCTCTGGCCGCGCCTGCCCGTGGCCGACGTGCCCATCCGGCATGTGACCAACGGCGTGCACGTGCCCTCGTGGATCCACCCCCGCGTGGCGCTCCTGCTCGACCGCGTGGCCCCCGGCTGGCGCGAGGGCAAGGCGGTGTCGCTGGCCAGCGTGAGCGACCACGAGCTGTGGACCCTCCGGAGCGACCTCCGCTACGAGCTGGTGGGCTACGCGCGGCGGCGCACCGCCCAGAAGACGCTCATCAGCCAGGCGCTCTGCCTCGGTTTTGCCCGCCGCTTCGCCCCCTACAAGCGCGGCAACCTCCTCTTCTCCGACCCCGACCGCCTCGCGAGCCTGCTCTTCCGGCACCCCATCCAGCTCTTCTACGCGGGCAAGTCCCACCCCCGCGATGAAGCCGGCCAGGCCATCATCCGCGAGGTCCTGCGCTGGACGCGCGACGAACGTTTCCGCGGCCGGGTGGTGTTCCTGCCCGACTACGACATGGAGCTCGGCCGCCGCCTCACCCAGGGCGTGGACATCTGGCTCAACCTCCCGCGGCGCCCGCGCGAGGCGAGCGGCACGAGCGGCATGAAGGTGCCGCTCAACCTCGGCGTGAACGTGAGCGTGCTCGATGGCTGGTGGCCCGAGGCCTACAACGGCGAGAACGGTTTTGCCGTGGGCGAGGCCCGCGACTACGCCAACGAGGCCGACCAGGACGAGGCCGACGCCGATAGCCTGTTCCGCATCCTCGAGGAGCAGGTGGTGCCCGAGTACTTCGACCGCGATGCCCACGGCATTCCCCGCCGCTGGGTGAAGCGGATGCGCTCCAGCCTCGAGACCTGCCTCCAGCAGTTCCACACCGACCGCATGGTGGGCGAGTACGCCACGAAGTTCTACGCGCCGAAATAGTCTCGTCGCCCGATGATGCTGAGCCCGCTCGCCGACGCCGACCCCGAGCGCATCGGGGGCAAGGCCGCCGCGCTGCGCCGCCTCGTCCTCGCGGGCTTCCGCGTGCCGGAGAGCTGGGTGCTGCCCTACGATGCGCTCCGCGCCATGCTGCGGGCCCACGGGCTCCGCGGCGATGAGCCCGACCTCGCCGAGCGCCTCCTCACGCTGCCGCTGCCGTTTGCGCTCGAGGCCCCCGCCGAAGGGCCGCTCGCCGCGCGGAGCAGCGCCGCGGGGGAGGATGGCGGCGCCCGCTCGCACGCGGGCCAGCTTTCCTCGGTAGTGGGCGTGGTGGGGAGCGCCGCCCTCGAAGCCGCGGTGCGGACCGTCTGGGCCAGCGCCGCGAGCGCTACCGTGAGAGCCTACCGCCAGAGCGCCACCATCCCCGACGTGGCCGTGCTCATCCAGCAGGTGGTCGACGCGCGCGTGAGCGGCGTGATGTTCACCGTGAACCCGGCCACGGGGAGCTGGCGGGAGCTCAGCGTGGAGGCGGTGTGGGGCCTCGGGGAGGGGCTCGTGGGCGGCACGACGGTGCCCGACCGCTACGTGCTCCGCCGGCCGCGGCGCACGCCTGGACCGCTGCAGCGGATGCTCGCGCGGGTGCGCGTGGCGCTCGAGGAGGAGACGATCGCCTCGCAGTTGGAGGAGCTCGGGATCGGGCGGGAGGGAAAGCCCGTGCGCCGCCCCACCGAGGCCCCCCACGCCCGCAAGCTCCTCGCCGAAGACCTGCGCCGGCTCGGCCGCCTCGGCCTGCGCGTGGAGAGCGCGCTGGGCGGCCCGCAGGACATCGAGTTCGCGGTGGACCGTGCCGGCGCCTTCGTGCTCCTCCAGTCGCGGCCCATCACCACGCTCACGCGACTGCCCCGTGGGGGCGCCGCGTTGTGGACGCGACGTTTCCTCGGCGAGCGCTTCCCCCACGGTGCGAGCCCGCTCGGCTGGAGCCTCGTGGCGCCGCTCCTCACCTGGTTCATCGACTACCCCGACACGCAGGCCCGCTTCCTCGGCGGCGAGCCGCCCCTGCGGCGGGTGAACGGGCACCCGTACCTCAACGCCACCGTCTTCCGTCACCTCGCCTTCAAGGCACCCGGCTTCCCGCCGCCGCGCTTCATGCTCGAGTTCTTTCCCCCCGACGAAGCCGAGGCCTTCACCCACCGCGCCGGCGCGCCGCCCGATCTGCGCGTGTACGGCAGCATTTTCGCCACCACCTTCCGGGAGCGCCGCTGGGAACGGTTCCGGTGGAACCCCTTCGCCAACCACCTCGCCTGGAAGGCTTTCCTCGCGGGGCTCGATGCGCGCCTCGCCGGTCTGGCCGCCGTTGCGCCCGCCGCCGCCGTGGCCACCGCCGAGCCCATCCTCCGCGACTACATCCGGGTGCACGTCACCTCGCTGCTCTTCGCCAACCTCTGGTGGCAGTGGACCGAGGGCTTCCTCTCCCCCGAAGCGCGCGACGCGCTGCTCGTGCCGCCCGAGGGGAGCCTCACCACCCGCATCAACCGGGAGCTGCGCGAGCTCACGCCCGCCGGCCTGCCCGCCTTCCTCGCGCGGCACGGCCACCGCTCCGACGCGAGCTGGGAGCTCTTCTCCACCCGCTGGCAGGACCGTCCGGACCGCGTGCTCCAGCTCGCCGAGCTGGCGAGGGCCGCGCCGCCCCCGCCCCCCGGCGCGGACGTGGAGGCGCAGCTGCGCGCGCTCTCGCCGGTGCTCCGTCAGGCGGTTCGCCTCGCCCGCTCCTACCTTGCGCTCCGCGAGGAGCAGCGCTACCACCTCGAGCGCATCCTCGCGCTCCTCCGCGAGAAGCTCCTGCTCCTCGGCGCGCCCCTGCCGAACCCCGCCGACGTGCGCTTCCTCACGCTCGCCGAGCTGGTGCTGCCCCCGGCGGAGTGGCCGGCGCTCATCGAACGCCGGCGCGCCGAGCCCGTCGACCCCCACCCGCCCGACTTCCTGCGCGGCGACGAGGCCATCGCGCTGCCCGCCGCCGCGCCCGAGCTGCAGGGCCTCGGCATCTCACCGGGCGTGGTGACGGGGCGGGTGCGGGTGCTGGCCTCGCCGGAAGAGGGCGCCACCCTCCGCGCCGGCGAAATCCTCGTGACCACCAGCACCGACCCCGCCTGGACGCCGCTCTTCGCCCGCGCGGGCGGGCTCGTGGTGGAGCTGGGCAGCCTCCTGAGCCACGGCGCCGTCGTGGCGCGGGAGTACCGCCTGCCCGCCGTGGCGAACGTGCGCGGCGCCACGCAGCTCCTCAAGGATGGGCAGGAGGTCACGCTCGACGGGCGCAGCGGCCGCGTGTGGGTGCGGGCGTAGGGGAGAGGTCGACGAGGCCGCTCAACCGCGGCCCACATCCCACGCCACCTTGGCGATGAGCACGAGGATCACGAGCTGGAACACCCGCCGCACGCGGGCGCTCCCACCCCGCAGCGCCAACCGCGAGCCGATCGCGCTCCCCGCCATGTTCGCCACCCCCATCGGCAGCGACCACTCCCAGCGGATGTTGCCCCCCGCCGCGAAGACGAGCAGCGCCGCGAGGTTGGTGGCCACGTTCACCACCTTCGCGCCTGCGTTGGCGCCCAGGTAGTCCAGCCCGAGGCTGCCGATGAAGGCGAAGATGAGGAAGGTGCCGGTGCCGGGGCCGAGGATGCCGTCGTAGAAGCCGAGCACGGCGCCGAGCGCCGCGCCGAGCACGAGGCGCTCGCGCCCACGGGCGAGGGCGCCGTAGTCGGGGCGGAAGAAGGTGAAGCCCGCCACGACGAGGAGCACGACCACCACCGCCGGCTTGAACGCGGTGGCATCCACCTGGCGCGCGGCGAGCGCGCCGAGGCCGCTGCCCACGAAGGCGCAGGCCGCCGCGGCGCCGATCGACCGCCAGGGGAGCGGAACCGCCCGCCCGTAGCGGAGCGCAGCGAGCGCCGTGCCCCACACGGCCGCGGCCTTGTTGGTACCGAGCACGGTGGCCGGCGGCACGCCCGGCATCAGCATGAGGAGCGCCGGCAGCTGGATGAGCCCGCCGCCGCCGGCCATGGCATCCACCATGCCCGCGAGGAAAGCGGCGAGCCCGGCAACGAGCAACGTCATCGCCGCGCGCATAATCGACGATGCCTGCCGATGCGCGGACGGCGGGCGAGCTTGATAGCCCCCGCGGATGTTCGCCCTCCTCTTCGCGCTCGCCTGTGCCAAGCTGCCGCCCACCCACCACGGCGCCGGTTTCGACGACCTCCGCAAGGCCATCTCGGCCGAAGGCGTGGAGCGCGCGCCCGCCGTGCTCGTGGCCGACCTGCCCGCGCCCCCGATGCCCCCGGCCCGGGCCGCCACCCAGATCGAGGCCCGCCTGCTCGAAGGGCAGGAGCACCTCGGTGCCCCCACCGAGCTCGACACCCAGAATCCCGAGCACGCCGCCTTCCTCCGCAACGACTACGTCGGCGCGGTCCGCTTCGGCGGCGGCCTGATCCGCACGGGAGAGACGGCGCTCGAGGCCCGCGCCCGCATCATCGAGTTCTCCGCGCAGGCCGAGCTCCGCACGCAGGCGAGCGCCTGGCTCGACGAAACCGCCCGCGACCTGCTCGCCGAAGCGCGTCTCGCCGAGCTCCGGCCCCTCGAGCCCCTCGAGCCCCCGAACGTGGTCCGCGTCCCCGTGCGGGGCGCGAACGAGCTCGACGGGCGCGACAACCTGAACCTGCCGCGCGTATCGATCGAGCCGATGGCGATGACCCCCAGCGAGAGCGGCCCCCGCTGGCTGCTCGTGCCCTACCTGCGCGGCTACACCATGCACAACGGCGGGTGGTTCCTCGGGCAGGAGTGGGGCACGCCGGGCGGGGCGCGGGTGGAGGTGCTCGTGGTGCTGTACGACCGCCGGAGCGGCCAGCCCGTGTGGTGGCAGTCGGCCACGGGGCGCCACGTGGAAGAGATGAAGGCCCAGCCCAGCCGCTCGCAGATGGACCAGTACCTGCTCTGGGCCGAGGACTCCGTGGAGGAGCAGCTCGGCCGGGGCTTCCTCAGGTAAGGGTGCGAGCCCGGCGCGCGCGGCGGGCGAGCAGCCAGGCGAACGCGGCCGCGGGCGGCCCGGAGGGGCCCGGGGTGGCGCATCCGCACTCCGGGTCGGCCTCGCCGGTGTCGATCGGCGCGCTGCCATCGGAGTCTGCGGGCTCCGCCGTGTCCGAGGCGGTGTCGGCCCCCGTCTCCCCGGAATCACCGGTGTCTTCCACCGCCGTGTCCTCGCCGCCGCTGAGCACCTCCGGCTGGAGTTGGATGCGGAAGGCGTAGTTCTTGAGCTGCTTGGAGTAGAGCGCCACCAGCCCGTCCTTGCCGTCGTACACCACGAAGGGCTGCATGCCGCCGTTGGGCGCCACGTTCGCGGAGAGCTGCACCTGGTCGACCTGGGTCCACGTCTCCGCGTCGAAGGCCGTGAGCGCGAGGTTGCCCTCCTGCTGGGTCCAGTCGCTGGCGGTGTCCCGCAGCATGTGCGCCACGATGAAGAAGTTGCCCACGCGGATGGTGGCCTGGGGCCAGTAGGCTTCGTAGCCCTCCTTGGCCACGGTGAGGACCCAGTGATCGCCGGAGGTCCAGCCCGCGTCGTACTGCGCGTTCACGAACTTGCGGGCGGGCTGCCCCTCCTCGGTGTAGCCGCCGAGAATCCACAGCGTGCCATCGCGGTCGTTGATGAGCGAGGAGCCGGTGGGAAAGGGGGCGTGTTCGAGATCGATGATGCGGTCGGCTTCGGCGGTGGAGCCGATCTCGGCGAAGCGCGCGGGCATGCCGGAGGGCGGGTAGGCGTACGCGAAGCCCTGGAACTCGGGGCCGCACACCACCGGGACGTCCACGAAATTGCTGCCGTCGGTGGAAGCCTCGGCGTAGGTGGCGTGGGACAGGATGGTGAAGTCGGAGTTGTAGCGCCAGACCCAGGCGGAGTCGTGGTCGCCCTTCGTGTCGCCCGTGGCCACGTGCAGCCAGGTTCCATCGGGGCAGGGGCGGATGTCGTGGTCCTTGAGGTCCTTGCGGCCGGTGAGGAGGCGATCGTCGTAATGATCGGCGGTGAGCGAGCTGTTCGCGTGGGTGAGCTTGAAGTCGCCGCCACCGGCGCTGAACATCACGAACCCGCCGCGCTCCGTTTC
>CAISIK010000088.1 GCA_903885375.1 uncultured Pseudomonadota bacterium | reverse complement strand
TCGTGGGCGTGCTCCCCGGCCAGTCTGTGGCGTGGGCCAGCCAGGCGCACGACCTCGGCCGAATCTCCTTCTACGACCCCGACGCTGCCACGCTCGACACCATCACCGGGTTCGAGCTCAACAGCGACATCGAACACTGAGGATGCTCATGCTCTCGCTCCTGCTCATTGGCTGCAATCCCTGGGAGTTCCCCGAAGGCTCGTCGGAGTACCGCGACCTCGCGTCGTGGGATCCAACCGTCGTCGTGGCGACCGACGGCACCTACGTGCGGCTGCCCGACGCGGGCCGGCTCGTGCGGGTGAAGGCGGATGGCACCTTCGCCACCATCGACCTCGCGGGCGGCTCCCCCGAGCAGCTCCTCGCCGCGCCCAACGGCGATGGCCTCTTCGTGCGGGTGTCCTGGCCGACCTGCGACGACGACGATCCCGAGATCGTCTACGTGGACCAGTGCCCCGAATCGAAGCTCGGCACCGACTCGGAGATGGTGCTGGTGCGGGATGGCGAGGTGGTGGGCGGCAAGGCCCTCGACGGGGTCTCGCCGGTGCTGGACAAGGCCTTCTGGACCGACAGCAGCGCGCTCGCCGCGCTCACGGTCGATCCGGCGAGCGCCGACACCGTGGCGGTGGATGGTTTCCTCAACCTGAACGAGGTCACCTTCGTGGAGCTGGCCGATGGCACCTCCCACCGCGTTTCGGTGGGCTTCGCGGCCGACTCGGTGCTCTTCTCCGCCGACGAGGCCACCGCCGTGGTGCTGTCCCGCAGCGAGGTGGCCGTGGTGAACCTCGGCGCCGCCACCGAGACCTGCGACACCTACTCCGTCTGCGTGACCTACCCGCTCTCGCTCGACGCCGACCAGGTGCTCTACCCGGAGGACGTCGCGCTGGTGGCCGACGGTCGCTACGCCCTGGTGAGCGTGCGCGGCAGCTCCGACCTCTACGTGCTCGACCTGCAGCGAGAGGCCATCGACCTCATCGAGCTCTCGGCGGTGCCCTCGGTGCTCGTCGACGACCCGGCGAGCGGCCGCACCCTGGTGGGCTACGCGAACAAGGCCGTGATCGACGTGATCGACCACGAGTTCTTCGAGCTCTCGTCGGTCCCGGTGGATGAACCCTGCACCGACGGCACGCTCACCGACGTGGGCGCAGTCTTCTACTCGGCGGGGGTGAACGCCTACAAGGACGTCATCACGGTCGATCCGACCACCGGCGATTGGCGCGAGCAGCGCGCCGAGAACCCCGTGGTGGAATTCTGGGCCGGCTCCCGCTTCGGGGTGGCCACGATGAGCCCCGACAGCGCCGGTTCCGGCACCGTGTACGACGCCAACTACGGCCTGGGCATCTTCCCGCTCGTGGCGCCCTCCTCCTCCGCCAAGGCCGATGCCGTCTCGCTGGTGCTCGAGTCCGAGCCCGTCGGCTTCGTCACGACCGAGTCCGACGAAGGCGACTACACCTTCCTGCTCATGCGCGACGTCGACACGCTCTTGCGGGTGCGCCTGTCCGATGCGGCCGCGGAGCAGCTCCCCCTCGAAGCGCCCGCGCTGGGGCTCTTCCCGGACCCCGACGGCTCGCTCGTGGTGGCCGCCGACAGCCCCCTCGGCATGCTCGCCTTCTTCGAGCCAGGCAGCGACGAGCCCGTCTCCGTGGCGGGCTTCGCGCTCGCCGGCTTCGCCGAACGTCCCATCCTGCCGCGCCGCAACGGCGAGGAGTAACCATGCTGATCTTCCTTTCCGCCGCGCTTGCCGGCGATGAAGCCGCTGCCGCCCCCGCTGCCGAGCCGACTCCCGCTGGCGAGCAGGCCCCCGCCGCCGAGTCCGCGCCTCCCGTCGCGCTGCCCGACGCCGCTCCGCTGCCCGAGCCGGACGCCGCCCTCGCGCCCGTCCCCCGGGTGCCCCGCTGGAACGTGCAGGTCAACCTGAGCGGCGTCATCCTCGATCCCAACTCGGCGGTCTCGCTCGTCAGCGAGACGGGAGTCACCGCGGTGGGTGGCAGCGTGTCCTACGCCGTCACCCCCTGGCTGCACCCCTTCGTGGGCTTCAATGCGCTTCGGGCCGGCATGGCCCATGGCAGCTCGGGACTGCTCGAAGAGGAGGGGTACGACGAGGAGCTCTACGCCTCCACGCCCTTCCTCAACACCGCCTACGAGCAGGAGCAGATCGCGCTCGGCGCGCGTGGCGAGCTGGCCGTGCACTCCATGGTGGGCCTCTTCGTGCTCGCGCAGGGGCAGGCCACGGTCGGCACGCTCCGCTTCGACGACGACCCCGACGTGGACGACAACCTCGGCCAGTTCGAGGCCAGCGGCGCCACGGCCGGCCTGACCGGCTCCGCGGGCCTCACGACCTACGCTCCCACCGGCGGCGACGTGTCCGTGTCGTTCAGCGCCGAGGGCGGCTACGAGTGGAACGCGCCGCTCGAGATCGGCGACGTGGCCACGCTCGACATCTCCGGCGTCTTCCTTCGCTTCGGCGTGGGCGCGCGCTTCTGAGTCAGCCCGCGGCTTTCTTGAAGCGGGTCTGCACGATCCAGAGGCCCACGAGCGTGAGCGCGATGGAGCCGTACTGCGCCGGGGTGAGGCCGGCGTAGCGGGTGTCCGTCTCCGCCGAGCGGAAGAAGTCGCTGGCAAAGCGGCAGGGGCCGTACAGCACCGCGAGGAGCCCCGTGAAGAAGCCTGCGGGCCTCGGCTTCCGGTCGAGGAAGATGAACAGGCCGAAAGCCGCCAGCGACCAGATGGCCTCGTACAGGCCGAGGTCGTGGCAGGCCACGGTGGGGTTGCCGCCCGGGCACATGCCGTACACGCCGAGGTAGAAATCCGTGACGTTGCCGGCGTGATCGTGCGCGCTGAAGCAGCCCATCCGGCCGAAGAACCAGCCCAGCGTGAACCCGATGGCCAGGCCATCCGCGTTCGGCCAGAACGCCATCCTTTCCTTGCGGAAGAACCAGATGGTCAGCGCCACGCACAGAAAAAAGCCACCGAAGCTGGAGAGGCCGTGCCAGAACTGGAGGAGGACGGGCACCTCGTCGCCATGGGGGAGGCGGCCCTGGGAGAGCACGGAGAAGAACGTTGCGAAGCGGGCACCATCCCCCTCGAGGTCCTCCGGGCGGTACATGAGGAGGTGCCCCCAGTGGCCGCCCACGAACACGCCGAACACGAGCCAGCCGATGAGGCGGTTCACGGCATCGCCGCTTCCGCCGAACTTGTCAGCTTTCTTCTGGGCAACCTGCCCGCCGAGCACGAACCCCAGGGCCACGAGCACGCCGAAAGCGTGGATTTCCAGCCCCACTCCGGGAATCGTGAAGTAGGGGTCCTGGAAGTAGGGAATGAGGGGCTTCATCGGGCCCGGGCCTAACCGGATCCGTGATAGTAGCCCCGCCATGGCGGTGATCAACTTCGCCCGGCGGGAGATCGAGGCGAAGGTCGTCTACTATGGTCCTGCGCTCTCGGGCAAGACGACCAACGTCCAGGTGCTTCACGGGCTCGTTCCCGACAAGCAGCGTGGTGAGCTCCACACCATGGCCACCGCCGAGGAGCGCACGCTCTTCTTCGACTACGTGCCGGTGCAGCTCGGCCAGATTGCCGGCTTCCACGCCAAGTTCAAGCTCTTCACCGTGCCCGGTCAGGTCTTCTACAAGGAAACCCGCCGGGTGGTGCTTCAGGGCGCGGATGCGGTGGTGTTCGTGGCCGACAGCGGGCCCGACCGCGGCGATGCCAACATCGATGCGCTGATCGACCTCGAGGAGAACCTCCGCAGCCACGGGCTCGATCTCGCGAGCATCCCGCTGGTCATCCAGGTCAACAAGCGCGATCTGCCCAACGCCCGCACGGTCGAGGACATCCAGGCCGATCTCAACCCCTTCGGCGTGCCGATGATCGAGGCGGTGGCCTTCGAGGGGCGCGGCGTGATGGAGACCCTCCGGGCTGTCACCGACCTCGCCGCGCAGCGCATCCGGGACAACCTCGCCGGTCGTGAGACGGCCGTGCAGCTCACCGCGGTCGATCGCGCGGAGGCCGAGAGCGACCAGAAGGTCATCCGCGAGCACCTCGAGAAGATCAAGCGCGTGCGCCCCTTCGAGGAGCAGCGCGGCCAGAAGCTCAAGTCCGGCGGCCACGTGAAGTCGGCCGACGTGGATGCCTTCCTGCTCGAGAACGTGGAGCGGGCCGGCGAGTACCTCGATGGCCAGGGTGCCACCGGGCCATCGGCCCCGCCGGCCATCGCCGACGTGCCCGAGGAGATGGTCGTCCAGCGCCAACGGAGGCCGCCGGCACCGCCGCCCGTGCCCGCCGCGGCGCCGACCCCGCCGAAGCCCCCTCCCGCGAAGGCAGCCCCCCGGCCGGCCGCGGCCACCTCAGGGGCCCACGCGCGGGTCCTGCCGCCCCCGCCGCCCCCGCCTGTCGAGAAGGAGCGCCCCCCCGCGCCCGGCGCGCTCATCGAGGCCGCGGTCGATCCCGAAGGCTGGGTGGGCGCGCGCGTGGAGCAGGTCAAGGGAGCCCGCTTCGAGGGCGGCGCCGTGTATGTCGACGTGATCATCGACCACTCCGGCGAACGTCGGCTCCACCCGGTCAAGCTCGTGGCCCGGCCCGCGCCGCCGCCCGTGAAGTCGGGGCCCGGGTTGTTGGGCGTGGTCGGTGCCGCGGTCCTGGCGGGCGGCTTCGGCCTCCTGGCCGGGGTGGCGGTCGGCTACGTGATCGCGGCTGGCTGAGCGGGCGGTGGAAGCCCGCAGCCTCACCGGCAGGCGTTGGCTCACCCGGCCGGCCGACCCGGCCCGCGTGGGGGCGCTGCAGGCTTCGCTCGCCTGCCACCCGGTCGCGGCGAGGGTGTTTGCGGCGCGCGGGGTCACGGGCGGCTTCTTCGCGAGCACCGAGGCCGACCTGCACACGCCCGACACGCTCCTCGGCCTGCCGCGGGCGCTGGAGCGCCTCCAGGAGGCGCGGCGCCTGAACCAGCACATCCGCCTCGTCACCGACTACGACGTGGATGGCACCACGAGCTGCCTCATCCTCCACGCCGCGCTCGATCGCCTCGGCGGCACCACGGTGAGCTACCACATCCCCGACCGCTTCACGGAGGGGTACGGTCTCTCCCGCCGCGCGGTGGAGCAGGCGGCGGCCGACGGCGTGCACCTCATCGTGACCGCCGACATCGGCGTGCGCGACCACGTCACCGTGCGGCGGGCCGTGGAGCTGGGCGTGGACGTGCTGGTGTGCGACCATCACCTGCCCGCCGGCGAGTCGGTGCCGGAGGCGGCGGTGGCGGTGCTCTGCCCGCCGCAACCAGGCTGCGCCTACCCGAACAAGGCGCTCGCCGCCTGCGGCGTGTCGCTCAAGCTGGCGGGGGCGCTCCTCGCGGCCGACCCGCGCCGCGAGGAGGTGCTGGCCTCGCTCCTGAAGCTCGCGGCCATCGGCACGGTGGCCGACGTGGTGGACCTCTTCAACGCCGAGAACCGCGCCATCGTCACCCTCGGCCTGCGCGCGCTCAACCGCGGCCCGCACTCCCCGGGGCTCTCGGCGCTCCTGCAGGTGTCGGGGGCGAAGGTGGGGGAGATCACGGCCGAAACGCTGGGCTGGCGCATCGGCCCGCGCATCAACGCCGCGGGCCGGCTGGCCGACGCGAACGCCGTCGTGCGGCTCCTGCGCGAGCGCGACTCCGCTTCCGCCCTCGCGCAGGCGGCCCGGCTCGATGAGCTCAACCGTGAGCGCCAGGACATCCAGGAGCGCCTCGTGGAGGCCGTGCTGGCGAAGCTCCCCGAGTCGCCGCCCCCCTTCGTGGTGGTGGCCGGCACGGAGGAGGAAGGCTTCCACCGCGGGGTGGTGGGCATCGTGGCCGCCAAGGTGCGTGAGCGGGTGGGCCGCCCCGTGGCCATCGTGAGCATCCTCGGCGAGCTGGCCACGGGGAGCGTCCGCTCCGTGCCGCGGGTGCACGCCACCCGCGCGCTCGACAGCGCGCAGTCGCTGTTGCACCGCCACGGCGGCCATGCGGCCGCGGCGGGCTTCACCGTCTCCACCCGTGATCTCCCCGCCCTCGCGGAGGCCCTCGCCGCCTTCGTGGCCGCCCACGAGGACGATGACGTGCTCGTTCCCGAGGAGACCATCGATGCGGTCGTGGCCCCCGAGGAGGTCGATCTCCGCCTGCTCGCCGACCTCGCGCGGCTCGAGCCAACGGGCAAGGGCAACGAGCCCGCCCGCCTCGTCGTGCGCGGCCGCCCGACCGACGTAGCCGTGATGAAGGAGCGCCACCTCCGCTTCCGCGTGGGGCCGCTCCGCTGCCTCTGGTGGAATGGCGCCGACCGCGTGCACCTGCTCGCGCAGGCCACCGAGGTGCTGGGCTCGGCCTCCGTGAACACCTACAACGGGCGCAGCGAGCCCCAGCTCATCGTAGAAGACCTGCGCTGAACGCAAGAAGGGCCCGCACGAGGCGGGCCCTTCAGGTTTGGTGCGGAGGAGGGGACTTGAACCCCTACGGGAGTTACCCCACTAGGTCCTGAGCCTAGCGCGTCTGCCATTCCGCCACCTCCGCGGATGGCGGTCGCTGTTTACTCGCCGGTGGCGGTGGCGTCAAGGCAGTAGACCTCCCAATGGCGGCCCGCGTACACGCGCTGGGCGTCGCGGGCGAGCAGGCGGGTGAGCAGATCACGGGGCGCCACGAACTGCGCGCGCCATTCGGCTTCGGGGAGGAAGGGGTACTGCTTCCGGAGGAAGCGTACGTCGCCCACGAGGAGCCACGTGACCCCGCGCTCCCGGAGGGCGCGCAGGGCGTTGTCGCCGTGCTGGGCGAGCCACATCCGGGTGGGGGTGTGCTCCTCCACCGAGCCGAGGATCCAGGGACGGTCGATCCAGTACCCGTGCCAGGCGAAGAGCTGGGCCACCTCCGCGTCGGGGGGGGCGTGGTCGCGGATGTACCGGAGAGCGCCCCACGCGGGCAGCTCGCGGCGCAGCCACACATCCTCGGTGAGCTCGCCGCCCACGACCATCCACTGGCTGCCGGCCTCGGTCCAGAGCGGCGTGAGATTCTGGGGGGCCGAGGCGCACAGCGCCACGATCGCGAGCCATCCGGCCCGGCTCGCTGCTGCCGCCACGATGGCCACGCCCACCAGCGGAAGGAGGTAGCGGATGACCTGCGCGGAGGCGCCCCAGGCCACGAACCCCACGACGAGCACGCCGAGGAGCCCGCGGGCGTCGGCGTTGCGCCGCGCCTCCCAGAGCGCCCCCAGCCCGAGCGGGAGCCACCCCCACGAGAGCTGCCCGAGGAAGTCGTTGTTGTGGATCTTCGCGCGAAAAAGAACGTTGATCGGGAGCAGCAGCGCATCCTTCCACGTATGTCCCACCCCGTACTTTTCCGGGTACAGGAAGCGGAAGCCCTCGATGAGCGGCCAGCCCGCGTAGGGGAAGAGCGGGTGGAGCCCGTCCGCCGCGTTCCGCGCCCACCAGGGGAGCACGAGCGCCGCGCCGCCGAGCGTGGCGAGGGCGGCCCAGCGGGTCCGTTCGCCAGGGGTGGCCCGGTGGAGGGCAAGCAGCCCGGCGGCGGCGGCGGCGGGGCCCGCCGTGTACTTCGCGCTCACGGCGAGGCCGGCCAGCAGGCCGAAGGCCAGGGCGCTCCGTGCGAGCTGGGCGGTGAGCGCTACCTCCACGGCGAGCAGCAGCCAGAGCGCGGCCGGCACGTCGTTGTAGGCCAGGCCCGCCTCGTACGTGAAGCTGTACGAGGCGGCGCAAACGAGCGCCGCCACCCGCCCCCGGCCCGCGCCGAACTTCCGGTCGCCGAGCTCGGCCGCACCAACGAGGAGCGCCACGGCCAGCCCGAGGTGCCAGAGCCGCGCGGCGTTTGCCCCGCCCAGCACGAACGCGGCGGCAAGCAGCGCATGCACCGGCTGGGGCCGCGAGCCATCCGGCCAGTCGAAGCCGCCGGCGAGGCGCCCCGTCTCCGCGTGGTGCCGCGCCAACGCGAGGTGCTGGTACATCTCGTCGGTGTCGATAGGCGGGCTGAGCGAGGAGAGCGCGGCGGGAGCGAGCAGCACGGCCAGCGCGAGCACCGTGACGACGCCCGGCCACGCCGGCCGCGGCACCCGGGGTCGGAACCCCCACGCGGCGACGCCGCCGGCGGCGAGCACGAGCACCGACCCGCGCCCGAACGTGCCTGTACCCAGCAACAGGCTCGCGAGCACGGCCTGCACGCCGCTGCCCGCGCCCAGCGCGAAGAGCCAGCCGCCGGCACCGGCGAGCCGCTCGGGCACCGTGCGCCGGAGGAGGGCGCCGCCCACGCCGATGGCTCCGACCAGCAGGACGGAAGCAACGAGCATGGCGCCCAGGGCGTGGATCAGGCGACCTCGGTGGAGTCGGGCGGCCTACGGCCCCGTGTCTTCCACGCCGCAGCAGTTCACCGTGAACACCACGGTGTCCTTGGTGCTCTCGCCGGTGCAGTCGGTCACCTTCAGCTCGAAGCGGTAGTCCGTGTCGGCGCAGGTGCCCGGCTCGGTGGGCTCGGCATCTTCGAGGGTGACGGTGGTGACGAGGGAGCCGGGGCTGGCGATCGTGGCGCTACCATCGGCCACCGCCCACTCCAGCGTGATGGGGTCGCCGTCGGGGTCGCTCACGCGGGCGTCGGTGCCGAGGGCCACGGTCTGCTTGTCGCACTCATCGCAGTTGTACTCGTAGCCGGACAGCGTGCACTCGGCGTTGCCGCCGGCGAACGACTGGTCGGTGCCGGCATCCACGACCGGCTTGGAGTTGCTGCGACGCTCATCGGCTTCGAGCTTCACGGTGTCGGGGGTGGACCAGTTCTTGCCGTCGAACACCGCGCAGCTCAGCGTGTAGTCGCCGGCCTGGTCGGGGTAGAACGTGGGCTTCGCCGCGGATGCGCTGCTGAAGGAGGTGCTGTCGGTGGCCTTCGAGGCCGTCGGCTTGCTCTGGATGGCCCAGGAGTAGGTGAGCGCATCGCCATCCGGATCGACCGAAGCGCTGCAGTCGAGCGTGATGGAGGTGCAGTCCTCCACGATCTGGTCGGTGCCGGCGTTGGCCACGGGCGCGCCATCATCGCCGGTCACGGTGATCACGGCCGCATCGGCCAGCGAGCTGACCAGACCGTTGTTCACGACGAGGTTCACGGTGTAGTTGCCGCGCGCATCGCCGGTGAGCGAGGGGGTGGCCGTGTCGGCCGCGGTGAGGCCGGTGAGCGCGGAGCCCGCCGGCTTGTCCACGAGGGTCCAGGCGTAGCTGAGGGTCATGCCCTTGGGATCGTAGGAGCCCGAGCCATCGAGCGTGAGCGCGGAGCCCATGGCGCCCGTGCTGTCGGGGCCGGCGTTGGCCACCGGGAGGTTCTCCGGCGCGGTGATCGTGACGATCACGTAGTCAGGCGCCGAATCCACCTTGCCGTCGTTCACGACGAGCTTGACGATGAACGTGCCCACGCGGTCGGGCGTGAACGAGGGGAGCGAGGCGTCGGAGCCGTTGTTCACGGTGAAGGGCTTCTCCTTCTCCATGAGCGTGGAGCCTTCCGGCACCCGGTCGAAGCTCCAGTGCCAGGTAATGGCATCGCCATCCGGATCGGAGGAGCCGCCGCCGTTGAGCTGCACGGCGGTGTCGGCCGACTGCGAGATGGCGAGACCGGCCTCGGCCACCGGCGCGTTGTTCGTGGCGGTGGCGGTGTCCGCGCCCTTGTCGGCGGTGGACGGGCCGGTGCACGCGGCGAGGAGGAGGAAGGAGGCGGGGAGCAGGGTGCGCATGGTTCGGGGCTCCTAGTGGGTGCCGGTGCAGTTGTAGGTCACCGTGACCCAGTCGGTGTCCGACTCGGAGCAGTCGCTCACGGTCAGGCCTACGGTCCACGTCTTGGTGATGAGCGTGTTGTAGGTGGAGGCGAAGCCGGGGGTGGTGGCCAGGGTGACCGGGCTCGTGGGCGCGGAGAGGGTGAGATCGCCCGTGACCTCGGACCAGAAGAAGTCGAGTTCGTCGCCATCCTGGGAGTCGATCGAGGCGCTGCCATCAAGGGTGACGGCCTCGGGCTCGCAGTCATCGCAGGTGAAGACGTAGGCGGAGGTCTCGCAGTCGGTCTCGACGTCGATCGTCTGGTCATCGCCGGCGTTGGCGGTGGGAGCGTTGTTCTCCTCCGCATCGACGAAGTTGTAGGTGACGATGTCGGGCGCGGAGCAGGTCTCGGCGTCGCAGACCTGGAGCTGGAACAGGTACTCGCCGGGGATGTCCCAACGGAAGTACGGGTCGGCCCGGTTGGCATCGCTGCTGAAGTAGCCAGCCGAGCCCGCCGGGGCGCTCAGGAGCGACCATGCGTAGGTCAGCTCGTCGCCATCAGGATCGTAGCTGCCGTACCCATCGAGGTGGAAGTCGGGCGCGGTGCAGGGGGAGAGCGTTTCGCTGTCGCCCGCATCGGCGATCGGCGTTTCGTTGTCGGACGCCACCGTGATGGTGCAGTAGTCCGGCTCCGACCAGTTGAGGCCATCGCCCACAACGAGGCTCATGACGAACACGCCGGCGCAGTCGGGAACGGCGGAGGCCACCGCCTGATCACCGTTGAACACATCGTCCTGATCGAGGCCCGAGCAGTCGGGCGCCGAGGCGAGCGACCAGTCGAACTCGATCTCCTCGCCCTCCGGGTCCTCGCTCTTGCTGCCATCGACGTAGATCCGGTCGCCCACGGCGCCGGTCTGGTTGTCGCCGCAGTCGGCCACGGGCTTTTCGTTGCCCGAGTTCACCGTGATGACCGCGTACACCGGCGCCGCGGTGCGGCCGGTGGCATCGGACACCGAGAGGCCCAGCACGTAGGTGCCCACGGCGTCGGGCTCCCAGTTGGGGTTCTTCGGGTCGGTGGTGTTGAGGCTGGTGGTGTCCTGCGCCGAATCGAGCGGCGCGGAATCCATCGTCCACGTGAAGGTGAGCTCATCGGCCTCCGCGCAGGGCTCGGCCTCGGCGGGCACCGTGACGATGCTGCCGAGGTCGACCGACTGGTCGACCAACGGGGGCACCGTTGGCGCCTCGCAGGTGTCGACCTTGTTGATGTCGGTGTCCGAATTCTGGATGCAGCCCGCGAGGAGCAGGGCGAACGGAAGGACGAGCAGGGAAGAACGAGCGATCATGCGATGCACTCCGGTGCGCTGGCGGCGTCGAGCGAAGCGTGTGAGCTGGGTGGTGTCGAAGGGTACGCAACGTGGGGGCTGATCGTCAACAGCAATTGACATGCTCGGCCGTGCGCCCCCGAGGTAACCCATGGAGGGCGCTGTTGCCGGTGCTGCTTTTCGCCTCAGCACCGGCGCTGGCCGAAACGTGGGCGCCGGGGTGGGAGGAGGCCCCATCCGGTGCGCGCGGGGTGGGCGGGGAGGCGGCGTTGCTCGTCGGGTTCGCGCCAGGATTCGTGCCGCCGTTTCGCGCTGCGGAGCGGGACCGGACGGCCGCCGGCGTCGCGGTTTCGGGCTGGCTGGGCGACCGCGTGCGGCTCAGCGGCGAATGGGAATGGTTGACGGACCGCACGCCCGCCGGGGAGACGATTTCCGGGCCCGGCGATGTGCGCCTCGGAACCGCCGTGCGCGTGGTGTCCTTCGGCCCGGTTCGGCTGGGGCTCGGCTGGGAAGCGAAGCTGCCGAACGCCACCAACGAGAACGAGCTGGGCACCGACGAGACCGACATCACCTTCGGGGCCTGGGCGCGCCTCGACCGCGGCCCGTTCCGCGCAGGCCTCGCCGCCGGCCTCGGGGTGCTCGGCAACCCCCTGCGCTACGCCAACCAGGACGACGTGCCGCTCCTCGCCGCGGATGTGGGCGGGGCTGTCGCGGCCTGGCGCGTGGGCGGCCTCGTGCGGGCCGAGCTGCCCACGGCGCGTAATCCCGCCCGGGTGGAGGCGGGCGCGCGGGTTCGCTGGGGCAGGCGGTGGTTCGTGGAAGCCGAGGGCGCGGCGGGGCTCACGCCCGCGGCGGCCGACGGGCGCGCGGTTGTCCGACTTGGTGTGGCGGGATCACTTCCCGACCCACCGGTCGGTGAATAGCACTCGCAACCTTCGCGGAGGCTCCCATGGCCTGGCACGACATCTTTACGGGAAACAGCGTCAGCAAGCACGGCCGCCGCATGCAGGATCGGGATGCCCAGGCGGAGGATCGCCTGAAGTCGGCCGACTGGCTCGCCGAGCAGGGCACCCCCGAGGCGCTCGGCGCGCTCTGCCGCCGGTTCGACCTTCACCTCGAACACCAGATGAAGGACCGGCAGGAGAAGGATGCCGTGCTCGAGCTCCTCGTCACCGCCGGCCCGCTCGGCGCCGAGGTGGTTCGCAAGCACGCGCTCGCCTCGGCCAACTACCAGTACCCGGTGCGCACGCTGGAGCGCATCGAAGGCGCCAGCGCCGCCACCACCTTCCTCGTCGATCTGCTCGCGCAGGAGCAGGTGGAGAACGAGTTCCACCCCGAAAAGAAGCGCAACCTGCTGCTCGCGCTCGCGGAGCGCAAGCACCCGGCGATCGTGGAGGCGGCCGCCCGGTTCCTCGTCGACTTCGACGAGGGCGTGCGCCACGCGGCGATCGAGGCCATCGCCGCCCAGGAGGGCGAGGAGGGGCGGGCCCCCTTGGAGGAGGCGCTCAAGCGCCGGGCCGAGGAGTCCACGCGGGTGCGCGGGCGGCTCGCCGAGCTGTTCGGCCAGCGCCGCTGGGTGGTGGAAGACGATGGCTGGCTCGGGGAGCACATGCCACCCGGCTACCAGCTCCGCGGCGGTGTGCCCGTCCTCGCCCGTTAGCGGCCGGAATCGCCGAGCGCCTGCAGGCGCTCCCGCGCGCCCACGGATTCGCTGCCCCAGGGATCGGCGGCGATGTACGCGCGCAGGTGGAAGATGGCCTGCCGCTGCTCCCCCACGCTCGCGTAGATCACGCCGAGGTTGTAGTGGGCGATGGCATCGTCGGGGCAGGCGCGGAGCGTGCCCTCGTACCCCCCGGCGGCGGCCGGCAGGTTGCCCTCGATGAGCGAGATGCGGGCGAGGTTGTTCAGGGCCGCGCAGTGGCTGGGGCGCACTCGCAGGGCCTCGCCGAGCACCTCCCGCGCGCCCACGAGGTCGTGCCGCTCGCCGCGGGTGATGGCGATGTTCACGAGCGGGTCGGGGTCGGTGGGGTCGAGCTCGAAGGTGGTGCGGTAGGCCTTCTCGGCGGGTGCCCACTGGCGCGAGAGCCGGAGGGCGTCGGCGTAGCCCTGCCAGGCATCCCGGCTCGCGGGCCAGCGCCCGGTGGCGCCGCGCCAGAGGGTGGCCTCCTCGCGCCAGTCGTGGTTGCGCCGGACGGTGAGCGCGCCGAGCAGTAGCGGCACGGCGAGGAGCTCGCGGCGCGCCGGGGCGAGGTGGGCCGCGAGGAGCGCCACCGCGATGCCCGCGAGGTAGCTCCGGTGCTCGGCCATCGTCTCCTTGAGGACGGGCAGGCTCGACACGAGGAGGGGTAGCGCCCACAGGGAGAACGCGAAGGCGGGGAGGCCCCCGCGGCGCCACGCCCACACCGCCGCCCCAGACCACACCGCGAGGCCGACGACCCCGAGCCCACCCACCTCGCCGGGGACGGCCTGCAGGATGGACTGGCCCCACGGCAGGAGCCAGAGCTGGGCGTAGCGGAGCCACACCTCGCCCTGGCTCGCCACGTGGGCGAAGAGCGACCGGGGCACCTCCGGCACCGGCCAGCCCGCCATCAACAGGCGCCCGGTGCCGGCCGCCACGAGCAGCACCGCGAGGGGGGCGTAGCGCCCCACGCGAACGAGACGCCATCGTGAGCCGGCCACGAGGAAGAGATCCGCTGCGAGGAGCAGGAGCGGCGTGGCGAACGCCGTCTCCTTGGTGACCATGCCCGCGAGGACCGCGATCACCGCGACTGCGCGGGCCCGCGGCGAGGGGCTGCGGGAGTCGTCGATCCAGGCCGTGAGCGCTACGAGCGCGGAGGTGGCGGCCATCGCATCGCTGCGCCCGGCCACGTAGGTGACCGACTCGGTACACATCGGATGCAGCGCCCAGAGCGCGGCGCCGGCTGCCGCTCGACCGGGCGTGAGGAGCCGCCCGAAACACCGCCAGACGAGCACGGCGTTGAGCGCGTGGAGCCCCACGGAGAGGAGGTGGTACCCCAGCGGATCGACCCCGCCGAGCGCCCAGTTCACGGCGTAGCTGGTGAGGACCAGGAAGCGGCCGGGGTTGTACGACAGGATGGTTTCGGGCGCCCCGAGGTCGCGGAGGGCCGGATGCAGCACTTCGATGCGGTCGTCGTAGGTGAACGGCGCGGCGAGGCTGTTGGCCCAGGCCGCGGCCACGGCGAGCACGACGAGCAGCGGCGCGAGGCGGTTCAGCGGCACAGGTGCTCGTAAAGGGCGAGGTGGGCGTTGGCGACCCGGTGGGGGTCGAGATGCGCGGCGATGTGGGCCCGGCCGCGCTCGACCATGGCCGCCGCCCGCGGCCGATCGTTCAGGAGCAGCCGGATGTGGCCCCGAAGCTCCTCCACGGAGCTGCCCACGGTGAGCCCCGCGCCGGCCTCGTGGATGAGCTCGCCACACCCGCAGTCATCGCCGACGACCACGGGGGCCCCGCACAGGAGACCCTCCAGCGGCACGAGCCCGAACACCTCGTGGGTGCTCGGGTACACCAGCACGTCGGCATCCACGAGCAGCGCGAGCCGATCGCGCCCTTCGAGCGTGCCGGTGGTGAGCACGCCCGCCGCCTGGGGCAGCGCCATGCCGCGCGCGGCCCCGGCGATGACCAGCGTGGCACCCTCCAGCCCGCCCTCGAAGGCGCTCACGAGGCGGTCCACGCCCTTCCGCGGCGTGACCTGCCCGAGGTACGCCACGATCGGCGCGCTGCCGAGCCCCCAGGCCGCGCGGAACGTGCCCCGGGCGGGCAGATCCTCGAACTCCTCGAGGTGCACGGGGTTCGGGATGCGCACGACCCGGTCGCCGGGCACGCCCAGCGCGAGCAGCTGGCGCACCTCGGCCTTCGACACGGCCACCACCCGGTCGGCCTCGTGGGGGATGCGGCCATCGAACGCGACGTCCCACGCGCGCTTGAGCAGCGGCTTGCGTTCGAGGCGCGGGGCGGTGCCGTGCGGCATGTGCACCACGGGGATGCCGGCCTCGCGCGCCATGCGGAACGCCCGCCAGTTGAGCAGGTGCCGGTGCCCGTGGAGGTGGACGACCTGGGGCGCCACCGCGGGAACGCCGGAGCCGGGCAGGTAGAGCTGGTGGTGCCAGGCCAGCCGGTTGCTCCAGAGTCGGCTCACGTGCACCGTGATGCCGTGCTCCTCCCGCATCGGCGGCATGCCGGAGCGGGTGGTTTCGCTCATCGCGTCGGTCGTCCAGACGTGCACCTCGTGCCCCGCCGCGGCCTGCGCGCGCGCCAGCGCGTACACCACGCGCGGAATCCCCCCGTACGCCCAGGTGGGCGGGTAGCAGGGGGTGACGTGCAGAACGCGCATTGACCAGTGCCGTTTGCCCGACTACCCTGCACGGCCTTCGGAGGCCGCATGCTCGTTCTGGTGGTTGCAGTTCTCGGGTCGTTGAGCGGGTGTGGTCCCAGCTGCCGAACCTCGTGCGAGCGCCTCTACGGCAGCGGCACCGACGCCTGCAACATCGCGGTGAACGGCTACGAGGGCGAAGCCGGCGCCAACTCGCTGATCATCGAATGCACCCAGGTCTGCGAGTCCGCCATGGCCGAAGCGGGCGCCCTCGGCACCTACGAGCCGAACAGCAACACCGACACCAAGATGACGATCGCCAACGAGAAGCAGGCCGCCTCGTGGATGGACTGCGTGTCCGAAACGACGTGCGACAACATTCAGAAGGGCTTTTGCCAGCCCCATCTCTAGGAGCGTCTTGAGTCTGCTCGTTGTCCTGGCGGCCCTCACCGGCTGCACGCCCACCTGCGAAGAGGTGTGCGACAAGCTCGTGGCCTGCGAAAACGCGGGCACCGAGCGCATGTCGTCGGCCGAGTGCCAGGAGTCCTGCGGCGATCAGCGCGTGCTGTACAACGAGGATTGGGACGACGGGCAGAAGCGCGATGCCTTCGATGCCGAGCTCACCTGCCTCTTCCAGTCGGAGTGCGGCGAGATCGAAGAAGGCGCCTGCTACGACGAGAGCGTCTGGAGCTACTGAGCCTCGGCGGCGCGGAAGGCGGCGAGGTACTCGAGGGCGGCCGCGCGGGGGTCGGCGGCATCCCACACGCCGCCCTGAACGGCGGCGCCCGCTGCACCGGCGGCGTGGAGCGCCGGCGCGTGCGCCGGCCGTACGCCGCCGAGGGCCAGGAGACCGCGCAGGGAGGCCGGGCCGAGCGAGGCGGAGCCGAGCGCGGGGCGGCCGTGGCGCGCCGCGAAGAGCGGCGAGAGGAACACGGTGGTGGCGCCCTCCGCGAGCGCGCCGCGCGCCTCCTCCAGGCTGTGTGCGCTGTACCCGAGGGGGCCGGCGAAGCGCGCCCGCCACGCGCGTACGCTGCTCCCGCCGGGCAGGTGCAGCGCGGAGGCCACGCGGTCGGCACCGGGAATCCGAGCGGAGAGCATCACCCGGTCGAGCGGCAGCCCCTCGGGCAGGACCGGCTCACGCACCAGCACTTCCGCCCCGGTGGCGAGGAGCAGGTTCACACGGTCCGCGAGGTCGGGGCCGCCCGCCGTGATCACGACGAGGCGCACTATCGAGGGGCCCTCATCGCACCATCACCCCCTCGATCGGGCTCGACGCCGTCCCGTACAACTTCCGCGGGATGCGCCCCGCCTCCATCGCGAGCCGCCCGCCCTCCACGCCCGCCCGCATGGCCGAGGCCATCTTCACGGGGTCGCGCGCGCCGGCTACCGCGGTGTTCAGGAGCACCGCGGCCACGCCCATCTCCATGGCGAGCGCGGCATCACTCGCGGTGCCCACGCCGGCGTCCACGATGACGGGCACAGTGGCCTGCTCGAGGATGATCTGCAGGTTCCACGGGTTGCGGATGCCCAGCCCGCTGCCGATCGGGGCGGCGAGCGGCATGACCGCGGCGCAGCCGATGTCGGCGAGGCGGCGGCAGGCCACCGGATCGTCCGTGATGTAGGGGAGCACCACGAACCCGTCACGAACCAGCACCCGTGCGGCTTCCAGCGTGCCCTCCACGTCGGGGAAGAGGGTGTCCGGGTCGCCAATCACCTCGAGCTTCACCCAGTTCGTACCGAGGAGCTCGCGGGCCAGCCGGGAGGTGAGCACGGCATCCTCGGCGGTGTAGCAGCCTGCGGTGTTGGGAAGCACGTGGATGCGCGTGCGGTCGATGAAGTCGAGGATGTTCTCGCCACGGGGGGCGGAGAGGTCGACCCGGCGGATGGCGAGGGTGACCATCTCCGTGCCGCTCGCCTCGTGGCAGGCCTGCATCACGGCGAAGGAGGGGTACTTTCCGGTTCCGAGCACCAGACGGGAGGAGAAGCTGCGATCGGCGAGGGTCCACATGCC
>CAISIK010000087.1 GCA_903885375.1 uncultured Pseudomonadota bacterium | reverse complement strand
GCCCGGGTTCAACCCCGGCGGGCTCCGGCAGGCGGGCGTGGGACACAGCAAACAGCTTCATCCCGGCTTGCCTACCGGTAGCCGAAGGAGGGATCCAACTGGGTAAAATCAGCGGGACGGGACACTCCAGCCCGAGAAAGGCGCGAGCATCCCGGTTCGTGCACACGATTCGCGACTACAGCCCGGAGGCGGACTCGGGCCGCGACTCTGGCCGCGACTCTGGCCGCGACTCCCCCCGCGCCCAAGCCCATCGCGACGACGCGGTTGGTGCCGCTCCCCCACTGCTCGATCGGCCCCGCGTGCGCCGTGAGCCATCGTGCTCTCCATGCGGGCGCGGATAGCAAGGGGTTGACGGCCGACGGCAAGGGGCTGGACGTGGATAGCAAGGGGTTCGGAACGGATCGCCGCCCAGTTGCCCGCACCGAGTTGGAGTGGATCGTGGTGACCTCTACGGCGGATCGTAGTGAGCTCGGGCCCGATCGTGGGGAGCTCCGGCCCGATCGTGGTGAGTTCACCACCGAGCGGGGTAGCTTTCCCGGTGACCGAAACCGAAGCCGACCTCCTCCGCCGCGCGACGCTCATCTCCTTCGAGGTCGTCTCTGTAGAGGAGGACGCGCTCGCGCCCGCAGGCTCCGTGCGTCTTCGTCTGCGCGCCGATCCTGAGGACCTCGAAGACGGGGCGGTCGCGCTGCTGCTCGCGCTCACCGGCCTGTCGTTCGGCGAGGCGCGCCCCGCCGGCATGTCCGACATCGACTACGCCGGCGACCAGGACCGCTGGACGGCTGCGGATCTCCTCGCGCACCTCCACTACCGACGCGGTGGCCTGCACGTGTACCTCGACTACGTCCGGGGTCGCATGCTGAAGACCACCATCGACATCGACGCCAAGGGGAACATCGAGCTCCTCGTGGTGAACCGCGGCAGCACCGCCCTCCGGTGGGTCGACCTTCTCCGCGGCCATCGGCACCTCGCTGAGGTCGCTTTGGACTCCACCCCGGTGTTCTTCGGATCCGATGACCAGCCGCTCCGCACGCTGGCGGACTGGCAGGCGCTCCACCCGGCCGAGCATTGGCGAGAGGGACGTTCGGCGATGCTCCTGGCGCAGCGCTGGAGCGGGGCCGAGGGCTTTCCCGAGGCTGTACTCGACCGCTTCGCGCACAGCCCGCGCTTCTCTGACCTGCGCATGCGGCGGGCGATCGTCGAGCATCCGTGTGCGGTCCCCGGGCTTGGGAAGGCCAGCTACACCGACATCATGGTCTTCGCCGAAGACGACGACCGCAACCCGATCGTCATCGCGGTGGAGGGGAAGGTCGACGAGGGCTTCGGGCCCCTGGTTTCAGAGTGGCTCACGCAGGGCAAGGGCGAGCGGGCGGCCCTGAATCGGCTCGACCGCGTCCGTGAGATGGCGCACGCCCTCGGACTCGACCCTGAAGCGCCCGGATTCGGCGAACTGCGCTACCAGCTGGTCCACCGCGCGTACGCGGCATGGAGGACGGCTCGCGACGAAGGCTGCCTCACGGCGATCCTGCTCGTGCACAGCTTCATGAACAAGCGGGATCGGCGCTCCGGAAACTGGGATCTGACCCAGTTCACGCGCGCCTTTGGCAAGGGCTCCGGGATCACTCCGGCTGGACTTCCGTGGCAGGGGCCGCGCCTCGACGGCGTGGACCTCTGGTTCGTTTGGGTCGAGGAGAAATAGGCCACACCAGGCCACACCAATGGCAACACGCGCGCCCATGCTGCTCTGCGCCGGTGGTGACATCCACGGTGCTCTGGACCGGTTCTACGCCGACGTGCTGGCGTTCGAGACGGCGCTGGGGTCCCCGTTCGACCATGTCCTCCACGTCGGAGACTTCGGCGTGTGGCCCGACCCCGAGCGCATCGATCGGGCCACGCGGGCGCACGACGGCGCTGGAGACTTCGCCGCCTGGCGGATGGCAGAGTGCCCGGCCCCTCGGAGCACGACGTTCATCGAAGGTAATCACGAGGACTTCGAGTTCCTGGCGAAACACGAAGGGCGGGACGTGCTTCCTGGCCTGCACTTCCTGCCAAGCGGCGGCTCCCGGGTGATCGCCGATGGCATTCGCGTGGCAGGGATCGGCGGATGCTACGGCCCCCGCGACTACGAGCTTCCCACGCGCAAGCTCCAGGGCGGAGCGCGGCGGCACTACACCCGCGAGCAGGCGGAGCAGGTGGGCCGGGACGGGAGCGTAGACATCCTCCTTCTGCACGATGCTCCTGCGGGAACGAAGCTCGGGAGACGCTTTCCGAGCGGCGAGGTTCAACCCTATGTGAGCGACGCGGCCGGGCTCGGGGAGGCCGTCGCACGGGTGAAGCCCGCGATCTGCTTCTTCGGGCACCACCATCAGCGCGTGGACGTCGAGGTCGCCGGAGTGCGCTGCATCGGGCTCCACGCGGTGGGTCGGCCCGGTAATCTTGTGGCGTTTCGGCTCCTCGACGGCGTCTGCGACGTCGTCGGCGAGTGGCCGCAGCCGCGCGTGGTTTCCTAAATCACCGCTGTTTCCGCGCGAGGAACATGGTGCTATAGAGAGAAGGTGCAGCACGCCGACGCCATCGCCGCCCGCGAAGTCCCCGCCCTCCTCGCCGGCTGGATGGGGCTGCCGACCGCGGATGTCCGTGTCGAGCGCCCGCACAACGACGACGGCGCAGACCTCCTCGTCGACGCGGCCGGGCAACGCTTCGTCTGCGCCGTGAAGGGTCGCGACGACGTGCCTTCGCTGGAGCGAGCGAGCGTCGCGCTAAAAAGCGCGAGCGGCGCCCTGCCCATCATCGTCGTCCCGCACGCCGGCCCGAGGGCCAGGGAGTGGCTCCATGCTCGCGGGCTCTCCTGGCTGGACCTGTCTGGCAACGCCGACATCCACGCGCCGGGCCTCCGCATCCTCGTGGAAGGCAAACCGAACCGGTTCGCGACCGCGGGGCGCCCCTCGACGGTGTTCTCACCGAAGGCCGCCCGGATCACCCGCCTCATGCTGGTGGATCCGAACCGCTGGTGGACCCAGGGGGAGCTCACGGCCGCGACGCGGCTGAGCGCTGGGTTCGTGAGCAAGGTCGTCGGACGGATGCTCGCGGACGACCTGCTGGCTCGCGGCGACATGTCGACACACGTTCGCCCGCGCGCACCAGCGCTGCTGCTCGACGCTTGGGCGCAGCAGTACCGGTTCAGCGAGCACCACCTGGCGCGCTACCACCTCGCGGCGCGAACGGGCCCCGCAGCGCTCAGCGCCCTCGGCGAGAGCCTCCACGAGGCCCGGATCGACTGGGCTGCGACGGGGCTTGCGGCGGCCTGGGCGCTCACCCGCCACGCCGACTTCCGGATCACCACCCTCTACGTGCACGCCCCCCTCGCCGATCCGGAGGCGCACGGGCTACACGCAGTCGATCGCGGAGAGAACGTGTGGGTGCTCCTGCCTCGCGACGAGGGCGTATTCGACGGCGGCGCTCGAGCCGGTGACGTGCCGTGCGCTTCCCCCGCGCAGGTGTACCTCGACCTCGCGGCGCACCCCGAGCGGTCGAAGGAGGCTGCCGAGAAGCTACGCGCAGACCTGCTGAACTGGCGGACGTCATGACCCGAAAGCCGACGACCGCCGCGGGATACCCACCCGCGCTCGCCGAGGAGGCGCGCGGCCTCTGCCTCTACGTCGCGACGATCCTCGGTGACCTCTGGGACGACGTCGTGGTCATCGGCGGGCTCGTGCCGTACCTGATCGTCGACCAGCAGCGTGCCGACATTCGACGGCACGTCGGCACGCGCGACCTCGACCTCGGGCTCTCCATCGCGGTCCTCGACGAGGAACGCTACAAGGAGATCAGCCAACGACTGCGTGAGCGCGGGTTCCACCCGGGAGCGAACGCGGCTGGCAATCCGACGCGCCAGACCTGGGGGCACTCGGCCACCCAAGTGACGGTCGACTTCCTGATCGCGCCGACTCCCTCCGGCTCGAAGCCGGGGAGACTCCAGAACCTGGAGCCAGACTTCGCCGCGATCGTCACCCCGGCGCTGTCGCTCGCCTTCGCGGATGCCATCGTCGTGACGCTCGATGGCAACACGCCGACCGGCGAACGGGCGAAACGCGATGTCCAAGTCTGCGGACCGGCCGCCTTCGTGATCCTCAAGGCGTTCGCGCTTCGCCTGCGAGGCGAGAACAAGGACGCCTACGACCTCGTCTACATGCTGGAGAACTACGGGGGCGGCGTGGATGACGTCGTGCGCCGTTTCGGCAGCCTGCCGGGGTCGACGGAGGCCGGTCAGGCGCTCACCTACCTGACCGAGGACTTCGCCACGCCCGAACACATCGGGCCGAAGCGGCGCGCGAACTTCATCGCGGGCGGCGACGACGACCAGCTGCAAGCCGAGGCGTTCGGCCTCGTGGCGACGTTCCTTCGCGGCGTCGGCCGAGTTCGGTAGCCCTTGGGTCAGTACCCCAAGTCGTGCTTCTGGGCCTCGTCCGCGAGTACCTGGAGTGCAAGTTCCTGGCGAACGTGCTGCGCCGCCTTGTAGCGCAGAACGTCGATCAGACGCACCCTGTACTCATCTCCGCACCGCGGGAGTGCCAACCTTCCATGTTCCATGAGGTTGGCGAAGTGCCGGTGCGCGAGGTTGAGAATGTCCGCAGCCTCACTGAAGGTGATCTCGCGATCCGGCGGGAGCGACTCGATCGTGACGGACTCGCCATCGGCCAGGCGCCGCAGCACGTCAAGAACCAGCGTCATGGCCGCAGCGTGTCCCGGCCCAGACGTTTTAACCAGTTCAACGGCCCCGTATCCCAGAGACGGCAACCAGTTCACCCGGCACGGGCTCGCTTGAACGCGAGGTTCGACGCGGCACTCGATCGGCCCGGATCTGGGCGCCCCGGCTGGGATCGAACTGGGCAAAACGGCTGGGATCCGACACTTTGGCGCCGAGGGCGCGCGCTGGCACGGCCGCGAAGCCATCCCCGTCCAGGTCGTCGAGGTCGCCGCCCGAACCGTCCTGGTCCACGCCGTCGTAGGGCACCTCGGGCGCGCCTGGGTGCACCGCGACGTCCACGTCATCGCAGTCGTCGCCTCCGACGACCGCCGCCTCGTAGCCGTCTGCGTCCACGTCCGTGAGGTCCACGCCGTCGCAGTCCTCGTCGACGCCGTCATACGCCGTCTCGTCGGCAGCCGGGTTGACGGCCGCCGCGCTGTCATCGCAGTCAAGCGCGTTGGCGACCGCTCCCGCCGGCGTGCGGCAGGCAGCCGCTCCCGCGGCGGCGCCGTCGCCGAAGGTGTCCCCATCCGCATCCGGGTACCAAGTGGCCGCGTGGGTGGCGCCTTCGTCGACCTCCCCGTCGCAGTCCTTGTCCGTGCCACCACAGACTTCGAGGTCCCCCGGAAAGACGTTCGCATCCTCGTCGTCGCAATCCTCCTCCTACACGTCCACATTGATGAGGCAGCCGGCAAACACAAAGAGGAGCATCGCCACAACGTACCGGCCCGCGCGCCAGATGCAACCCACTCCCGACGCCCCCCAACCTACCCCGCCGCCTTCACCGTGTTCGCCATCAGCATGGCGATCGTCATCGGCCCCACACCGCCGGGTACGGGGGTGATCCAGGCCGCACGTTCGCGCGCCGGTGCAAATTCCACGTCGCCGGTGAGCGTCCCGTCGGGGAGGCGGTTGATGCCAACGTCGAGCACCACGGCGCCCGGCTTGATCCACTCGCCGCGCACCATGCCGGGCACGCCCACGGCGGCCACGACGATGTCCGCACGGGACACATGGGCCGCCAGATCGCGGGTGCGGCTGTGCGTCACCGTCACCGTGCAGTCCGCGTGCTCCAAAAGCCGCGCGATGGGGCGCCCCACGAGGTCGCTGCGGCCGATGACGACGGCCTCGGCGCCGCGGAGGGAGATGCCCGTGCGCGCGAGGAGCTCCATGCATCCGGCCGGGGTGCAGGGCACAAAACCGGTGCGCTTCTGCGCGAGCAGGCCGGCGTTCTGGACGTGCAGGCCGTCCACGTCCTTGCTGGGCGGCAAGCGGTCCACGACGGCGAGGCGGTCGATGCCCGCGGGCACGGGGAACTGGACGAGGATGCCATCCACCGCGGGGTCGGCCGCGAGGCGGTCGACCTCGGCGAGCAGCTCGGCCTGCGAGGTGCGCGCGGGCAGGGTGATCTGCCAGTGACGGAGGCCGATGCGCTCGGCGGTGCGCGTCTTGTTGCGGACGTACACCGCGCTGGCCGGGTCGTCGCCCACCAGCACGACCGCGAGGCCGGGCTTTCGGGCCATGCTGGCCACGCGCACGCGGAGGGCTTCGGTCACCTCGGCGGCGATGGCCTTCCCGTCCAGCAGCGTGGCGCTCACTTGGGGGTGCTCGCGGGTGCGCTCGGCGCGGGGGCGCTCGATG
>CAISIK010000086.1 GCA_903885375.1 uncultured Pseudomonadota bacterium | reverse complement strand
GTGCCCGCGCCGGTGGCTCCCCCCGCGCCGATGGCGGCCCCCGCCGCGGCTCCTGTCCCCGTCGCAGCCCCGCCGGCTCCTCCGCGGCCCGCGGGCGAGCCCGGTCGCTCCGAGCCCGTGATGTGGGATGGCAGGCCGGTGGATGCCTCCTTCATGGAGGCCCGTGCCCCCTTCCGCCCGCCTACCCCTCGGGTGATGGCCTCGCCGCTTGCCCGCCAGCTTGCGGGCGAGCTGGGCGTGAACCTCGCGCGTGTCCGCGCCACCGGCCCCGGTGGCCGCATCGTGGCGGCCGATGTCGAAGCGGCAGGCGCAGGCCCCCGCGCGGCCTCCAACCCCGCCGACGTGGCCGTGCGCGCCACGCAGATGCGGAAGACCATCGCCCGGCGGCTCACCGACGTGCACCAGCAGGTGCCCGTCTTCTTCCTCACGACCTCCTTCAATGCCACCGCAATCGTGGCCCTGAAGGATGCCGTGACGCGGCGTGCGGGCAAGGACGGCGCGAAGGTGTCGGTGAACGACATCCTCCTGCGCTGCGTGGCGCAGGCGCTCCGCGAGGTGCCCGACGTCAACGCCCAGTGGAACGGCGACAGCATCGTGCGCAAGGGCGCTGTCGATGTGGGCGTGGCGGTGGCGCTTCCCGACGGGCTCATCACCCCGGTGATCCGCGGCGCCGACCAGAAGTCGATCGCCGAGATCGGCGCCGAGGTGCGGGCGATGGCCGTGCGCGCCCGCGAAGGGAAGCTCACCCCCGAGGAGTACACCGGCGGCACCTTCACCGTCAGCAACCTCGGCATGTTCGACATCGAACACTTCACCGCCATCCTGAACCCGCCCGAGGCGGCCATCCTCGCCGTAGGCAGCGCCGCCCAGGTGCCCCACGTGGAAGGCGGTCAGCTCGTGGTGCAGTGGCGCATGAAGGTCACGATGACGTGCGACCATCGGGTCATCGATGGCGCGCTGGGCGCCCGATTCCTGCAGGCCCTGCGGGGCTTCGTCGAGAACCCCGGGCTGCTCGTCGTCGGCTGACGGGTGAAGAACGGGGCTCGCGGTGTGCTCGCTGCCGCGCTCGCCGCGGCGGGCCCAGCGGTGGTCCTCGCCCTCGCGTGGCGAACCCTCTCCGAAGCCGAGCCGTGGGAGCCGAGCGAGCGCGTCCGCGGCTTCGAGGCGGCGCTCGACGCCGCTCCGCCAGACATCGTCGTGCTCGGCTCCTCCTACGCCCTCGCCGATACCGATCCGGCGGCGCTCGCCGCGGCGATGGGAAACCCCGAGCTCCGCACCGTCGTGCTCTCGGTGCCCGGCTCTGCCAGCGCCGTGTGGTACGCCACGCTGAAGGGGCGCGTCTTCGACCGGGGGGTGCACCCGCGGCTCGTGCTCGTCGTCGGCAACATGGGCGCGATGATGCAGGGCGCCGTCGACGACTCCGGGCAGGCCCGCCTGCGGGAGCAGCTCCCCGCGGGCGATGCGGCCCTCACCGCCAAGGCCGGGATGATCCGCGCCGACGACAGGCTGGGGCTGGCCTTCCGGCAGCGCGCTCGCCTGCGCGATGGCTGGCGTGAGCAGTTCCGCGAGGGAGCCGTGGCCGCCCTGTTCGGCGATGGGTCGCTCGCCGCCACCGCGGCCGAGACCGTCTTCGCGGCCGAAGCGCGCGATGGCATGGAGCAGCGTGGCGGTCTCCTGCCGGGGGTGGGCGGCGCGGCGGCGGAGATTGACCTCGCGCGCGGCAACGACGACCCGGTGCAGAGCTTCCTGCCCGAGCTGGCGGCGCTCGCGCAGGCCAACGGCGCACGATTCGTGGTGGCGCTGCCGCCGACCCACAGCTCGCGGCCCGCCGGGCAGTGGCTGTCCGCCGATGGCGAAGCGCTCGCCCTCACGTGGGCGCGGGCGGCCGCCGCCGGCTGGGTGGACCTCCGCGACCGCACCTACCCGCCCACCGCCTTCAGCGACGGCCGCCACATGTCGCGCGAGGGCGCCGGCACGTTCTCCACGGAGCTCGGCGAAGCCCTCCTCACGATCCACGCGCTCGAGGGCCCGTTGCGGCCGCCCGACCCGCCGGTCGTCGTCACCCGGAGCGGCGTGCCGCCTGCCCTGACCCCCGCGCGGGTCGCCAACGACGGCTGCCTTTACCGGCTCGACCTGCCGGCGCTCCCGCCGCTGGCCGCCGACGCGCTCTTCCTCGCCGGGGCGCCGGCCCGGAGCCCGCTCCAGGTCGAGTCGGGGGGCACGCTCCTCACGGAAGCGCCCGGCCGCGCCGCGGTCGTGGCCGGCTGCACCGGCAAGTGGACGCTCGCGGGCTCCACCCTCCTCGCGTCCGTGGCCGATCCGGCGGCCCCCGCACCCGAGGTGCATCTGGCCCCCGAAGCGCGCCTCCCGGCGGGCGAACGGCCGGCCACGAGCTGGGTCTACCCGGGCGGGGGGCTCTCCTGGGCCTGGAGGCCCGAGCCCGGCCGCGGCGCGGGCACCATCGAGCTGAAGCTGCACCCGGCCGGCGAGGGCGCCGGGGCGTTCTTCCTCGCGGCCGGCGGTCGCCGCGAGCGCCTCTCCTTCGATGGCGAAGCGCTCGTCGGCAGGATCGTGCTGCAGGAGGAGGACGCCAGCGTGTCCGTCGAGGCCGAAGCCGACGCCCCGTTTGCCTTGGTGGCCTCCCTCACGCGCACCCGCGGCGCCGACGTCGACTTCTTCGTTCGCGAAACGGCCCCCCGGTCCGTGGCCCTCTTCGCGACCGCGCCCAGCTACGCCGCACCGCCGCCGGCCGCCGTCCAGATTCCCCTGCCGGCCGACGGGGCGACCGGGCGCTTCCTCGTGGATGCCGTCGATGAGATCGGCTGCCTCCGTTGGGAGGTCACCGAGGGCGACACCCTCCTCCCCTCCCTGGTGCTCCGCATGCCCGTCCCCCCGCGCAAGGGGCCGAAGACCTTCCGCGCGGGCGACTCCGTGTACTTCCGGAGCTCCGACGAATCCGACGTCGAGCGCAACGGCCGCACCTACCGCCTCCGCTACCGGGCGGAGCGTCGCTGCGGCCTGTCGCAGTGGCTCCTCGCGGGCGACGTCCTCACCCAGACCTTCGACACCCGGGCGCTGCGGGGGCTCCTGGGCCCGGTGCGCGCCCTCCGGCTCCAGGCATCGAGCGACAGCGAGCTCTCCGACGAGATCCAGCTCCACATGGAGGTCACGCGCGGAAAGACCGTGCTCCACGACCAGCCGGTGGGCGCGGGCGCCCTTGCGGCGGGCTTCGTCGTCGCCTGGCCGGCTCCTGCCACGATCGCGGAGGCGCGGGCGCCCCTCACCCTGCGCTTGACCGCTGACCCCCTCGGGCCGGACCTCCTGCTCGATGGCACACTGAGCGAGCGGGCTCCGTGAGTGTAGGCGCGCTCCCTGTGGGATAGCACCCAGCCCGGGGGAATGTGCCATGAAGAAAGTATTGCTCGGACTGGTGGGTGTGGTCGGTCTGGTGGTCGTGGGCGTGATCGGAGCGGCGGTGATGAAGCCGGACCACCTGCACGTGGAGCGTCAGGCCACCTTTGCGGCTGCCCCGGCCGACGTCGTTCCCTACACGGCCGACCTCAAGCTCTGGGCGGAGTGGAACCCCTGGAAGGAGTACGACCCCAGGATGGAGACCACGTACTCGGAGGTCACCTCGGGGCCCGGCGCCTGGTACTCCTGGAAGGGCAACGACCAGGTGGGCAAGGGCAAGATGACCGTGCTCACCGTGGCCGAGGACAAGGTCACCCACGACCTCGAGTTCTTCGAGCCCTGGCAGTCCAAGGCCACGATCACGTTCGCCTTTACGCCCGAGGGCGACAACACGCGCGTGACCTGGGCCATGGATGAGGACCAGAAGTTCGGCGCGAAGGTGGCCGGCCTGTTCATGGACATGGATGCCATGCTGGGCGGGGACTTCGAGAAGGGCCTCACCAAGCTCAAGCCCCTCGCCGAAGGCGCCGCCCAGACCCGCAAGGATGGCGAGGCGGCAGCCGCCGCGGCAGCCGCAGCGTCGGCCGCTGCCGTCCCGGTCGATGGGGCCGCGCCGGTCGAAGGCGCCGTCGCTCCCGCTCCGCTCTGATTCTGCTTCCCGCCGGGGCGGCGCTGCGCGCCCCGTCACTGCCTACCAGAGCACCGGGTTCGTGGTGGCGCCCCACCACGTGCCGGTGAGGGCATCGGTGCGCGTGGCCCGGCCGGTGGAGGCGTCGATGACGACGACCTTGTTCTGGCTGGTGAACCCGTACAGTTCGCCGTCGGCGTAGCCGAGGGCGAAAACGCCGCCCGCGCCGATGCTGCCGAGCTCGGTGCACACGCCGGTCTGGGGGTCGACCCGGACGAGATCGTCGTTGGTGCCGGCCTCCACGCTCCAGTACAGGTAGCCATCGGGGAGGCCGACGATGTCGCCCGAGCTGGTGAAGCCGCGGCCGCCGAGCTTGGACTGCCGCAGGGTGGTCGGGTCGACGGTGATGATGCCGCCATCGCCCGCGGCCACGAGCGTGCCATCGCCCAGGAAGGTGAGCGCGTTGGCGCGATCGTCGAGCGTGCCGACCCAGGTGATGGCCGCCGTGGTGGGGTTGATGCGGTAGAGCTCGGTGTAGGCGACGCCGTACATGTGGCCCGACAGGTCGATGGCGATGTCGGTCATGCCCGACTCGAGCACCCCGCTGTCGCGGAACTGGCCCAGCTCGGTGGCAGTTCGGGCGACCGGGTCGAACGCGTAGAGGGTGCTGCCGGAGTTGATGTACACCGGCTCGCTGGCCACTTCGGGGTCGCTGGTGTCCACCTCGCTGCCGCCGCCCGAGTCCTCACCGATCCCGGTGTCGGCAGTGTCGACCTCGGGGGTGAACCCCGCGCTGTCCTCCTCGTCGGGAACGGCCGGATCGGCCTTGGCCTGCAGGTCGTAGTCGGTGCAGGCGAGGGCCCCCATGAGGAGCCCCGGAATCATCGAACGGCGCAACGCAGCCCCCGGATGGACGCCCGGCCGCTAACGCCCCGCGGAGGGTGCGCAAGCCTCGTGGATCCGGCTCTCCAGCTCTTTCCACCACTCGGGCGAGTCGGTGGCCGCGGGGAGCCGCACCACGGCGGCTTCGCTTTCGAGGATGAGGCTGTCGTGCCCCACCGCGCAGTGGCGCCCGGGCGCCACGAGCCGGTTGCCATCGAGGAGGAAGCCCCGAACGCTGCTGCCATCGCGCGCGAGGACGAGGTCGTGCAGTCGGCCCACCTCGGCGCCGCGCCGCACGATGCCGCGAACACCCGACCAGTCGCTCCACCACACGCCCTCCTCGAGCGCGCCGCGGGAGGTGCCCGCCTGCTCCACCTGGGCTTCGCCGGTCACGATCACGTAGTCGTGGCCGAGCTTCTCGACGGCCGAGGCCGCCACCCCGCGGGCGCTGCTGAAGAGCCCCGGCGAGCGGAGCTTGTACCCGATCACCTCGAGACCCTCCACGCGAACGAGGAAGTCATCGAGCTTGCCCACGAAGCTGCCCTCCTGCCGCGCCACCACCGGCAGGCCCCGAACCGCGCTGGCGAGCGCGAAGGGGCGCATCACTGGCGTTCCCGCCAGAGCGCCGAGTAGTCCATCCGGTTCTTGCGACGGTAATGGCGCGCCGACCACTCGGCGGGCCGAACGAGGAGGAGCCAGAGGCCAGATAGTCGCGCGCGCATCGCCCTGAAGATATCCCCGCGACCATGCCCTCCGCACTGGTAGAAAGCGGGATCGCCCCCTGGGCGGACGAGCCGCACGAATCGGCCCTCGCTGCCAGCGGGGCGCTCGTCGAGCGCGCGCTGTCCCGACGGGGGCTCACGGCCTCCGTCCTGCCCGTGGTGGCGAGCCCGCGCCCGCGGGGGGCGAGGGCCCGGGTGAAGCTGCGGGTCGGCCCCACGGGGCAGCTCGGGTTCTTCCGCCCCGGCACGCACACCTTCGTGGCCGTGCCCCTGGATGACCTCGTCCGGCCGGAGCTGGTGGCCTACGCCGCAGCGCTGGAGGCGTCGGGCAAGGCGCGGGGCGCCTTCGAGCTGCGGAGCGACGGGGCGCGCGTGGTGGTGAACGCCGAGCGTTCTTTTGCCGGCCCGGTCGACCTCGCCGTTCTGGACCGCAAGGTGCGCGGCAATCCCACGCTCCTCGTCGATGGGCTGCGCGTCTCGCCGGGCTCCTTCTACCAGGTGAACCTCGAGCTCAACCGGCTCGTCGTGGCCCGCATCGACACGATCCTTCAGGAGCTCGCCCCCGCCCGGGTGCTCGACCTGTACGGCGGCGTGGGCAACCTCTCGGTGGCCGCCGCCCGCCGCGGCGTCCCCGTCACCCTCGTGGAGTCTTCGCAGGTCGCCGTGGCGGATGCCCGGCACAACCTCGCCGGCACCGGCGCCATCGTGGTGAAGGCGGATGCGGGGCGCGTGCGCGCTGGCGACCATGTGGCCGATGTCGTGCTGCTCGATCCGCCGCGTGCGGGGGCGCCGGGCCTGCTGCAGGAGCTGGCCCTCGGGCGGCCGCGCGGCATCGTCTACCTCTCCTGCGATCCCGTCTCCCTCGCGCGCGATCTCGCGGGTGTTCCGGGCTACCGGATCGACCTCGTGCAGCCCTGGGAGATGTTTCCGGGCACCGAACACGTAGAAACGCTGGTCGTGCTTACGCGCGGCGAGCCTCGTCGCCTTCGCTAGTGCGGAGCCGGCTGGTTACGCCGCAGCCATGATTCGCAAGCTGCTCGGTGCCCCCGTCAAGTTGGTCAAGAAGCTCCTCGGTCGCGAGGCGCCTCCGCCCCCCCCGGCGCCGGTTCGCCGGGCGCCCCCGCCCCGCCCGGCGCCCGCCGCGGAAGGTGGCGGCGGCCATGATCACGGTCACAGCCACGGTGGCGGCGGCCACGATCACGGCCACAGTCACGGTCGCGCCGAACCCGAACCCGAACCCGAACCGGCCCACGATCACGGCCACGGCCACAGCCACGGCGGCGCCGAGGCCGCGCCCGTGGGGATGAACATCCAGGTCGACGAGTCGGAGACCCCGAACCCCAACGCCCGCAAGTTCACCTGCTCCGTCACGGTGATCGAGAAGGGCTCGGCCTCCTTCAACACCGCCGAGGAGGCGGCCACCCACCCGCTCGGCAAGTACATCTGGCCGATCGGCGGCGTGAAGGGCATCTTCGCGGTGAAGGACTTCGTCACCGTCACGAAGACCCCCGAGGCGGACTGGGGCGTGCTCTCGCGCCGCATCCCCGATGCCATCCGGCGCGGCATCGTCGAGCGCGACGGGCAGGCGTAGTCCGGCTTCCGACGCTCCCAGGGCGGGCACGGCCCCTCCCCCCTGTTTCCTGTTAGTCGCGGGCGTCATGTCTGTCGGCCGCACGGCGCTCTGGCTCGTTCCCCTCGCGCTGCTCGCCCGCGGCGCGGGGTTCGTCGTGCCCCTGGTCATCGCCGGGTGGTACGGCGTGCGGCCGGAGACGGATGCGTTCTTCTTCGCGCTGAGCGTGCCGAGCTTCCTGCTGGTCCTCGCGAGCAACGCCATGGGCACGGTGGCCGTGCCGCACCTCGCGCTGCTCAAGTATCGCGAGCCCCATCGGCTGCCTGGCGTGATCGCCGGCTCGGCGGGCATGGCGGCGTTGGTCTCCCTCGCCACCGGCGCCTGCTTCGCGCTCGCGCTGCCGCTCCTCCTGCCGGTGCTCTCCTCGTTCGACGCCCCCACGGCGGCCCTGGCCGTACGCGACACCTGGCTGCTCCTCCCCTTCGTGGGCCTCGTGGCCGCGCTCGCCGTGGTGCGCGCGGCCTGCGAGGTGAGCGGCGCCTTCAAGCTCGCCAGCCTCTCCCCCGTGGCCCGGGCTACGGCCAACCTCCTGACGGTGGCCGCCACCTTCGGGCTGGGGTCTGATGCGCTCCCGCTCGGCATGGTGGTGGGCGCGATGGCGGAGTTCGTCTGGCTTGCCGGCGTGCTCCGCCACGCCGGGGTGCGGCTGGTGGCGCCGGTGTGGCCCGAGGAGCTCGGCAGCGCCGCGCGGGCCGTGGGGCCCGTGCTGGTGGGCGAGGCCATGGTGGCGCTGAACCTGGTGGTGGACAAGGGTTTTGCCACCGCGCTTCCCTCGGGCAGCGTCACGCTGCTCGAATACGCGGACCGCGCCCGGGTCATCCCGCAGAGCCTGCTGGAGTCGAGCCTGCTCGTGGTGGCGTTCAACACCTGGGCGGCGGCGCGCGCCCGCGGCGACCACCAGGAGCAACGGGAGGGCGTGGCCCAGGCGTTGCGCTGGGTGTTCCTGCTTGCGCCGCCCATGCTCGCGGGGATGGTGATCGGCCGCGAGGTGATCGTGACCATGCTCTTCGCCCATGGCGCCTTCCCCCCCTCCGGCATCCGTCCCTGTGCGGATGCGCTCGGCGCCTCCGTGCCGGGCATCTTCGCCTCGCTGGTGGGGGCGCTCCTCGTGAAGGCCCACATCGTGGACGGCCGCTACCGGCTCGTGCTGGCCCTCGGCGCCGGCTCGATGTTGACCAACGCGGCGCTGAACTTCGTGCTCGCGCCTTCGCTCCAGCTCGTCGGCCTCGCGCTCTCCACGTCGATCACCACCGCCGCGGTCAGCCTGGTGAGCTGGTTCCTCCTGCGTTCTCCCGGCGAGCGGCCGCCGCGGCTCGCCTACGACGGCCTCGCCGTGCTGCTGCTGAGCGCGGTGGCCACCTTCGCGGCGCTCCCGATGCGGATCGTCACGATCACCGACCCCCGCCTGTGGGCCTGCGCGGTGCCGCTCACGCTGCTCCTCGCAGTGGGCGCCCGGCTCGCCCGGAAGGCCCCGTGAACCGCGCGCTCGGCGCGGTGGGTGTGGGGCTCCTCGCGGTGCTGCTCGGCGCCTGGCCGTACATCGATCTCCAGCTCGCCGCCCCCATCGGCGGCTGGGCCTTCAACGCGCCGGTGGCCGATCTGGCGGCGATGGCGCTCGCGCCAATCGGGGCGCTCATGCTCCTCCGGGCCGGGTGCCCGGCTGCGGCTCGCGCGCCGCTCCTCGCCGCGCTCCTCGGCTACGGCATGCTCCTCGCCGCCGGTCTCGCCAGCGGCGTCCTCTCGCCGGAGCGCTCAGCCGCCCTCCACGAGTGGGTGCGGAAGCCGCTCTTCTTCGGGCTCGTGTACGGCGTGGGGCTCACCGGGTTCGTGCTGGCGGCCGGTCGCGACGAGGCCGTACGGCGCCCGCTGCTCGCGGCGGTGGCCCTCTGTACCGCCATCTCGCTGGCCACCAGCGTGGGGCGCATCCTCGCGGGCGACACGCTCTGGTTCCAGGCCGTGTCCGGCCTCACCAACAACCACAAGACGCTCGCCGTGGCGCTCGCCCCCGCCCTGCCGCTCCTCTGGGGCTGGAGGGCCGAACCGCCGGGGCGATGGACCCGCGTGGTCGTCGCGATGGGCGCACTGGCGCTCCTCTTCAGCATGTCGCGCACGGCCTGGATCAGCGCCGTCGTGGCGGCCGCCTTCTTCGTGCAGTGGCGGGGGCGCCCGCTGGCCGCCTTCCGGGCCACCGTCCCCGTCATCCTCGTGCTCGGCGTGCTCGGCGCCACCTACGGCCCCCTGCTCACCGGATCGCTCGCGCAGCTCGATGCGCTGCGCTCGCGCCACAGCCTCGACAAGCGGTCGTGGGCGCTCTTCTCGGAGGCGCCGCTCGTAGGGGCCGGGCCGGGGGCGTCGGTGCGGGTGGAGGTGCCCACGTTCCCCGACTACCGGGTGAACGGCGTGGATGCCCACGGGGTCGTGCAGAAGGTGGGCGCCGAGTACGGCCTCGTGGGGCTCGCCGGCATGGCGGCGGCGGTGGCGGCGCTCGGCTCGGCGCTGCGGCGGCGGCACACCCTCGGCAGCGGCGTATGGCCGGCGTTCCTCGCGCTGCACGCCAACCTGCTACTGTCCACCGAGACCTTCTCGCAGACCCACTGGGCGATCCTCGCGCTGGTGGTCGGTCGCGGCCTGCGTGAGGGCCGGGAGCCGCCGCCGTGAAGCTCCTGCTCATCAACAGCTTCCTCCACCCCCGCGGCGGCGACACCGCGCTGTTCTTCGAGGAGTGGCGCGGCTGGGAGGCGCGCGGCGTGGAGGTCATCCCCTTCGCCATGCGCCACCCCGACAACCTCGCTTCGCCGTGGGCCACGCGCTTTCCGAGCTGGCGCTCCCCGCGTTCGGCCGCCACGGCCGCCGATCGCCTGATGGCGGGGCTGGTGGGCGTCTACAACCCCGAAGCCGCCTCTACGCTCGCGGCCCTCCTCCGCGACGTCCGCCCCGACGCCGCGCACGTGCACCACCTGCACCGCCACCTCACGCCGAGCATCTTCCCCGCGCTGCGCAGGGCGGGCATCCCCAGCGCGTGGACGCTCCACGATCACGAGCTGGTCTGTCCAAACGGCCTGAGGTTCACGGAGGGGGCGCCCTGCTTCCGCTGCAAGGGGGGCCGGTACCAGGAGGCGGTTCGGCACCGCTGCAAGGATGGCAGCCTGCCCTCGAGCGTGGCCGTCGCGGTGGAGAAGGCCGCCCACCGCGCCCTCGGCGCCGGTCTCCTCGCGGACCGGCTCCTGTGCCCCTCCCGCTTCCTGATGGATGCGCTTCTGGAGGATGGCGTACCGGGCGAACGCCTCGAGCACGTGCCGAACCTCGTCACCGTGGAGCCCGCGCCCGGGCCGCAGGGCGCCAACGTGGTCTTTGCGGGGCGGCTCACCCCGGAGAAGGGCACCGCCGTGCTGGCGGCGATGGCGCGCCTCCTGCCCCACGTGCGGGTGGACGTATTCGGGGAGGGCCCCGAGCGGCCCCGCCTCGCCGAGGTGCCCAACCTCACGCTCCATGGCCACGCGCCCCGAACGGTGGTGCACGCCGCCCTGGCCACGGCCGGCGCGGTGGTGGTCCCCTCGCTCTGGCCCGAGAACCAGCCCTACGCCGTGCTCGAGGCCATGCTCCTCGGCCGGAACGTGGTGGCGAGCCGGGTTGGCGGCATCCCCGAGCTCATCGAGGAGGGCATGGATGGCCTCCTCGTCGAGCCGGGCAGCGCGACCGAGCTCGCGGGTGCGGTTGGCACCGTGCTCGCCGACCCCGAAGCGGCCGCCCGACGCGGGCAGCGCGCCCGCAAGCGGGTCCTCCTCAACCACAGCGCCGACACCTTCTTCGGGCGCATGCGCGCGGTGCTCCAATGACCCCTCCACCCGCGCGTCGGGTGGCCCTCGTGCTCGCGGCGGCCGTGCTCGCGGTGAGCATGGCCGGCACGCTCGTCCGCCTCGCGCCCGGCGCGCCGGCGCTCTCCCTCGCCTTCTGGCGCACCCTGTTCGCCGGGCTGATCCTCGCGCCCGCGGCGCGTCGCCTCGTGGGGCGCGATCTGGCCCTCACGGCGCTCGGCTCGCTGTTCCTCGCGCTCCACTTCTGGTCGTGGTTCGTCTCGCTCCACCTCACGACCGTGATGCGGAGCACGCTGCTCGTGTGCCTCACGCCGGTGTGGTGCGCCGCGTTGGAGTGGGCGTTCATGGGCGTGCGCCCCACGCTGCGCTTCGGCCTCGGCGTGGCGGTGGCGCTCGGCGGCGTGGGCGGCATGGTGAGCGGCGCTTCCTCCGGGGCGGCGGCGAGTCTGGCAGGCGATGGGTGGGCCGTCCTTGGCGGCCTCCTCGGCGCGGCCTACTTCACGCTCGGCCGCTCGGTGCGCGCCCGCGTGGACATCCGCAACTACGGGGCCTGGTCCTGCCTGCTCTGCGCGGCGTGGCTGCTCGTGCTGGCGCTCGGCACGTCCACCCCGCTCCTGTCCCTCGACCGCACCGGCTGGGCCGTCGCCCTCGGTCTCGCGCTCGGCCCCCAGATGATCGGGCACCTCGGCTTCAACTACGCGGTGGGCCGCCTCGCCGCGGCGGTGGTGGCCACCGTCATCCTGCTGGAGCCCATCGCGGCGACCGGCGTGGCGGCCTTCCTGCTCGGCGAGGCCCCCTCCGCGCGCGACCTGCTCAGCGGCCTCGTCACGCTCGCGGGTGTGGGGCTCGCGGTTCTCCCCGCGCCGGGGTGGTTCAGGCGCCGGTGAACGTGGCGCTCTGCTTCCACTCGTCGATGAGCCAGAGCCCGACCACCGCGAGGGCGGCCGTGAGCGGCACGGCCACCACGATGCCCACGATGCCGAGCACGTTCCCGCCCACGATGACGGCGACCATGACCACGAGCGGGTGCAGGCCCACCCGGTTGCCCACCAACCAGGGCGTGAGCACCGCCCCTTCGAGGGCCTGGCCCACCACGAAGGTGGCCACCACCACGAGGAGATGCCAGTCCACGCCGAACTTCAGCAGGCAGAGCACGCCGGCCAGGAGCCCGGTGATGAGCGGCCCCACGTAGGGCACGAGGAAGAGCACCCCGCCGAGGAGCCCGGTGGTGACCGCCAGGTCGATGCCCGAGAGGAGGAGCCCCGCCGCGTAGATGAGCCCCAGCACCACCGCCACCGTGAGCTGGCCCCGCACCCAGCCGATGAGGCGATCGTCGATCTCGGTGACGAGGCGCCGAACCACCGGCCGGCTCCGCAAGGGAATGAGCCCATCGGCCGCCGCCACGAGCTGGGGCCAGTCGCGCAGCAGGAAGAACGTGAAGAGCGGGAAGAGCGACCAGGACAGCACGGTGAAGAACAGGTTGAGGCCGCCCGAGGCCGCAGCCTTCACGGTGGCCTGGATGCGGGCCTGCACGTCGGGGCTGATGTGTTCGAGGTAGCCGGGTGCGAGCTGGCTGAGCTCGGCGAAGTCCACGGGGAGGTGGGTGCCGAAGCGGGTTTCGATCTGCGCCACGAGCGGGCCCAGCCGGGCGGAGGCGTTCTGGAGGTAGGGCTGCAGGTTGGTGGCCAGCTCGGCGAGCTGGGCGAAGGTGCGCGGCGCCACCACCATGCCGAGCACGGCCGCGCCGAGGAGCAGCGAAGCGCTGACGGTGGTGATCGCGAACTCCCTCGACCACCCGCGACGCGCCAGCACCGACACCGGCCGATCGAGCATCCACGCCGCCACCGCCGAGGCGCAGAGGATCGCGAGCACGCTGCGGGTGACGTAGAGGATGCCCACCGCCACGACCAGACCGCCGATGGCCCACGCGATCCACCATCGACCGGGGTGCTTCCGGGCCACCCGGACGGGCAGGTGCCGGGGCTCTGCGCGGAGCGCCGGCTGCACCGGGCGCTGCGGGGGCGGCGCGCGCGGGGGGAGCGGCGCGTTCGCGCCTCCGGGCCGACCGGGGCTCAAGGCCCCACCACCACGACCACCGTGCCATTGCGCAAGACGTCGGAGGTGGTGACCAGCTCGCGCAGCTTCGCGGAGGCTTCGGCGCCGAAGACGAGGTCGGATCCGTTGCGGACGCTCTCGGGGCGCAGGAAGACCGGCGTGACCCCGGCCCGGCGTGACGCGACGGGATCGGCCGGGTCGTGGACGTACACCACCGGGGGGCGCAGGCTGCCGGCGTGGCCGGTCATGTCGGCGATGCTGTAGAGATGGGCGCCCGCGGTGTCCACGAACTCGGGGGAGACGGCGCAGCGCACCTCGAGGCCGCGGGCATCCACGATGGCCCCCGAAGCGCCGCCAGCCACCGGCGGACGCTCCGCCATGGTGGCCATGGTGACGAGCGCGGGGCGCAGCCAACGCTGCAGCGCCAGCGCCGCATCGAGCTCCACGCCGCCGCTCGCGAGGTAGCGCGCCTCGTAGACCTCCCAGTAGGCGAGGTTGCGCTCGAGCCGGTCGGCCACCGCATCGCCCGCATCGAGGAGCTGCCCCGCGGTGCGTTCGTGGTCGATGCGCACCGCCCGGGCGAGCGCTTCCACGCGCGGCTCCAGCTGCGAGCGGGCATCGCCCTCCGCGCTCTCCACGTTGCTCATCGCGCCCGTGCTGCCGGCGCTCGAAGCGTGGACGACGAGGCGGAAGTTCGTCCAATCGACGACCCCCTCCGAGTACGACTCGAGCACGGGATCTATGGCGAAGGCGGCGGCGGCGACCAGGAGCATCGGGTTCAGGTGGTGAGTCGGAGCGCTTCAGGGCGCCCGAACAGGGAACGTACCCCGTCGACGAATCGTGGTGTGGCCTTGACGTGCAAAGTGCGCGCGACGCCCACGTTCGCGACGAAGCGACCCGCCTCCTCCACCACGAACCGCGCCGGGCAGGGACCCGGGTTCTGCACGAACAGCTCCCGGAGCTGGGCCACGGCCGCCGCATCCAGCTCGTCGGCCCGCACCACGACCTCGACCTTGCGGATCATGCGCTCGCGCACGTCGTCCATGAGCTCGAGCCCCTCGAGGCGCATCGACCGCGGCTTGTCGGGCTGCTGTTCCACGCGCGCCCGCACCGCCAGCGGCTTGGTTCCATCGAGCATCGGCTGGAAGCGGGCGAGGGTGTCCTTGAAGAGCACGGCGTCGATGGTTCCGGAAGGGTCCTCGAAGGTGACGAAGGCCATCGGGTCGCCCTTCTTGTTCCGGATCACCCGCTTGCCGGTGATGATCGCGCACACGCTGTGCTCCTTGGCGCCGCCGCGACCACCCCCGCGGGGTTCACGCGAAAACCCGGCGTCCACCTCCACGAAGGCGAGGTCGGCGATCGTTTTGTAGCCGAAGGCCTCGATCTCGTCGCGGAAGGCGGAGACGGGGTGCCCGGTGAGGAAGAAGCCGAGCGCCTCCTTCTCCATCTTCATGCGCTCGCCGACCGTCCACTCCGGGGTGTTCGGCATCCGGAAGGCCGGCGCGGCCATGCCGCCTCCGAACAGGGACACCTGCCCGGCGGCCTTCTGCGCCTGCTCGTCCGCCGCCGCCGACATCGCATCCTCCAGCGCGGCGGCGAGGCGGGCGCGGGGGAGGCCGAAACCATCGAGGGCGCCGCACTTGATGAGCGACTCCCACACCTTCTTGTTCACCCGCCGGGCATCCACGCGTCGGAGCAGGTCGAGCAGGTCGCGGAAGGGGCCATCGGCCACCCGCTGCTCTACGATGGCCTCCACGGCCCCCTCCCCCACGCCCTTCACCGCCTGCAGGCCGAAGCGGATCGAACGGCGGTTGTCGGCCGGGACGTCGAAGCGGGCCACGCTCGCGTTGACGTCGGGCGGCAGCATCACGATGCCGTTGCGACGGCAATCGCCGGTGTAGAGGAGCACCTTGTCGCTGTTTCCCGCGTCGATGCTCATCAGCGCCGCCATGTACTCGGCGCGGTGGTTGGCCTTGAGCCAGGCGGTCTGGAAGGAGATGAAGCCGTAGGCCGCCGAGTGGCTCTTGTTGAAGCCGTACTCCGCGAACTTGGCGAGGAGATCGAAGAGATCGCTCGCCTTCTGCTCGTCGTGCCCCGCAGAGACCGCGCCCTGCACGAACCGGACCTTCTGCCGGGACATCTCCGCAGCGTCCTTCTTGCCCATCGCCCGGCGGAGCATGTCCGCCTCGCCGAGGCGGTAGCCCGCGAGCACCTGGGCGCACTGCATGACCTGTTCCTGGTACACGATCGTGCCATACGTGTTCGACAGGATCGGCTCGAGCTCGGCGAACGGGTACTCCACGGCCTTGCGGCCGTGCTTGCGGTCGATGAAGTCGTCCACCATGCCCGAGCTCAGGGGGCCGGGGCGGTAGAGGGCCACGAGGGCCACGAGGTCGTCGAGACAGTTGGGCTTCAGGCGGGTGAGCAGGCCCCGCATGCCGTCGCTCTCCACCTGGAAGACGCCGAGCGCATCGCCCTTGATGAGCAGACTCCAGGTGGCGGGGTCTTCTTCGGGAAGGCGCCCGATGTCGATGCGCTCGCCGGTGTTGCGCTCGATCATCGCCACGGCGTCGCGCACCTGGTCGAGCGTCTTCAGGCCGAGGAAGTCGAACTTGATGAGCCCCACCGTCTCCGCGGACTTCATGTCGTACTGCACGACCGGGCCGCCTTCGGCACCATCCCGGTACAACGGCGCGAGCTCCACGATGGGACGATCGGCGATGACCACGCCCGCGGCGTGCACACCCGTCTGCCGAACGGCCCCCTCCACGGCCATCGCGAGCGCCACCACCCGGCGGACCTTGGCATCGCTGTCGCAGAGCGCCTGGAGGCGGGCTTCCTCCTTCACGGCATCGGCGATGGTGATGTTCAGGCGCTCGGGAACGAGCTTCGTGATGCGGTCGGACTCCTGGAAGGACATGTCGCAGACGCGCGCCACGTCCTTCAGCGCGGCCTTGGCCTGCAGCTTGCCGTAGGTGATGATCTGCGAGACGAGCGGCGAGCCGTACTTCTGCCGCACGTGTTCGATCACCTCCTCGCGACGGTCCTGGGCGAAGTCCACGTCGATGTCGGGCATCGAGATGCGTTCGGGGTTCAGGAAACGTTCGAACAGGAGCGCGAAGCGGACGGGATCGATGTCCGTGATGCGCATCGCCCAGGCCACGACGCTGCCGGCCGCGCTGCCTCGGCCCGGGCCCACGGGAATCCCGCGGTCCTTCGCCCAGTTGATGAACTCGGCGACGATCAGGAGATAGGCGGGAAAGCCCATCTTGACGATCATCGCCAGCTCGGACTCCAGCCGCTCGCGGTAGGGGCCGTGTTCGCTCTCCGGCACGTAGCGCAGCCGGAGGTCGAGACCCGCGCGGCCATACCACGCGAAGTAGCCGTTGAGCGTGCCGCCGCCTTCGGGCGCCGCGGCGGGGACGGGGAACTCCTGCGAAGGCGGGAAGGCCTCGCGGAAGAACTCCCAGTTGCGTTGGGTGTCCTGGTCCTTGTCCGGCGGGACGGAAGCCGGGAAGTAGTAGATGCCGGTGGGAAAGTGGTAGTCGCAGCGCTGGGCGATGGCCTCGGTGCGGTCGAGGGCCTCGCCATCTTCGGCGAAGAGCTCGCGCAGCTCCCCCTCGGACTTCAGGTACTGCTGGTCGGTCTGCTGGCGCGGCCGCCCGGCGTCGGCCAACGAGGCGCCGAGGCCGATGCTGTTGAGCAGGTCGAGCTTCACCACGTCGGTGGGCGCGAGGTAGCGCACGTCGTTGGACACCACGGTGGCGAAACCACGCTCCGCGGCGAGCCGGCGCACCTCCGCGTTGCTGGCAGCCTGCCCGGGGACCCCGTGGTCCATCAGCTCGCCGAAGAAGCGTTCGGCGCCAAAGAGATCGCCCAGGACCTGCACCCGCGCTTCGTTGCCGTGGCTCCGGATGGCGCCGGTCTCCCCGTTGCCGGAGAGGCACAGGAGCCCGCCCGCGTGGGCGCGGAGGAGGTCGAGGTCCACCCGGGGGCGGTGGTAGATGCCCTCGAAGATGGCGGTGGTGAGGAGCGAGCAGAGGTTGCGGTAGCCGACCTCGTTCTCCACGAGGAGCACCACGTTGAACGCGGAGCCGAGCCCACCCTCGCGGGTGGCGATGCCGCGCGGGTCGACCCACAGCTCGGCGCCGATCACGCCGTGGAGCTTGTTCTCCTTGCAGGCCTTCATCCACTCCACTGCGCCGTACAGGTTGGCCGTGTCGGTGAGCGCGATCGAGGTCATGCCGAGCTTCGCGGCGGCACCGGCGAGCTTCTTCGGCGCGGCCACCCCGTTGAGCACGGAGAACTGCGAGTGGACGTGGAGGTGGGCGAAGGCCATGCGCTGGGCTCGCCTAACCCGGGGGGCTACGCTCGCCGTGCGGATGCCGCCCCTCCCCTCCCCCCGCCTCCGACGCCTGATGATCGCGCTCGGCGTGGCGGTGGTGGCCTTCGGGCGCGTGCTCAACCAGGGCAGCGTGGTGGGGCGTCCGGAGGGCGAGCTGCGCGACCACTTGTGGGTAGCGTGGGGCGTGGCGCGCTCGCTTGCCACTGGCAGCTCGCCCCTCCACGCCGTCTGGGCTGGCGTTCCCGAGGGCGTTCCTCTCTACCCGCTCGACCCGCTGAACCAGGCGCTGATGGCCGCCCTCTCGCCGCTCCTCGGCCCGGTCGGCGCCATGAACACGCTCGCCTTCCTGCTGTTCGTGCTGCTGGTGTACGGCGGGCAGAAGATCGCCGCTCGCCAGGAGGCCGGCGTGGGCGCCGAAGTCGTGGCGGGCCTGCTCGCGGCCACCGCGCCCGCGTTCCTCGGGCCCTTCGCCGACACGCAGACGGAGGGCATGTCCACCGGCTGGCTCCTGCTGCTCCTCAGCGAGCTGTTCGCCCCCGTGCCGCGCGCCTACCGAGCGGGCCTGTGGGGCGCCGCGCTCGTGCTCGGCTCCCCCTACCAGGCCCACGCCATCGGGGTGCTCGTGGCCGGCGTGTGGCTCGTCCGCCGCCTCCCATGGCGCGCCGCCGCCCCGGCGCTCCTCGCCGCCGCGGCCGCTGGCGCGCTCCTCCTCGCCACGGAGTCCCGCCCGGGCGGTGCGTTGCAGGTGCGCGAGGAGCAGCTCGCCTTCGCCACGGTGCCCCCGCGGTCGAGCCCGCTCGGCGTGAGCGCGCCGCCCGCGCTCCCGGACGATGGCGTGGTGCGCCACGCCGGCGCCTACCCGGGGGCCGCGGAGACGGGCCCCCGGCGGGAGGGGGCCTGGGCCGCCCTGGCGCTCGCCCTCGTGGCGTTCGCCTGGCGCCCAGCGCGGGCTCCCGCCGCGATGGCGCTCGCCTACGCCGCCATCGCCGCCGGCAACCGCTTCGGGCCGGAGGGCGCGCCGGTGTCGTTCCTCACGCCTTACGAGCTGTTCTGGAGGGTGTACCCGCTCGCGCGTTACGCGTGGAAGCCCGGCCAGTACGCCATCCCCGCGATGGCGCTCCTGCTCGTGGCCGTCGCGGCGGCCTGGCGGGCGAGCGGGCCGCGCGCCCGGGGCGCCCTCGCCGTGCTCGGCGTGGCCGCGGCCCTCGAAACGCAGGCGCGCAGCTCCACGCCGCTCCCCCTCCCCGCCAGCACCCTGCACCCCCGCGCCGCGTGGCTCCAACTCGCGGAGGCGGCCGACCCCGGCGCCGTCGTCGAGTACCCCTGCCGCGACCGCGGGGTGCCCTCCCATCCCCCCGTCGCCGACGTGCTCCTCGGCCCGCTGTGGCACCACCACCCCCTCGGCGAAACGCCCAACCGCGGCACCTCCACCGCCCATCGCCGCCTCCTCGAAACGCTCGAGGGCGCCGCCACCGGTCGCGGTCCGCCCATCGCCAGCGCGCTGCAGGCCGCCCGCAGGTCGGGCTTCGCGCACGTGCTCATCCTCGGCGGACAGCTGCCGCCCGACGCCGTGGCGCGGCTCACCGCGGCGCTCACCGCGGCGGGCGCACCGCCCTCCCCTCCCGACGCCGAAGGCACGCTCCGCGCCTCGCTTCCCACGCTCCCCTGAAGGCCGCGCCCGCCTTCAGTGCGGCGCGACGAGGTCCAGGTAGAAGGCGGTCGTGTCGGCCTTCACGAGGCCCACGCCGGGCGCGAACCAGTACACGCCATCCGGAGCCGGGGCGCCCTCGCAGGTGCTGGAGATCGCGTAATCGAACGTGCCGAAGTAGGTCTCGAGACCCTCGGAAGACTCCAGCGTGCAGCTGCCCTCGCCGTTGTCGATCTTGTCGCCGGGGAGGCTGGAGTTCCGGGCAAGGTAGGTGGGCTCCTCGCTCGTGTCGCTCCCCCAGCTCCAGGCCGCGAGCACGAGGTCCTCGCCCTCGGAAGAGAACGTGAGGCTGCCGACCGGCTCCCCCTCCACGAACCGTTTGCCGCGCCGCACCTCCATCACGCCGGCGTCGTCGACCTCGCCGCGGAGCACGGTGGTGTCGTCGAGATCGCCCGTGTCTTCGTTGTCGCGCCAGGTGGCGGACTCCACCCCCTCCAGGTAGTCGCTCGCGACGACCGCGCCGCCCGGCCCGGCTGGCGCCACCTCCTCGCAGGCCAGCGCGAAGAGCAGCAGGGCGCCCGCCCGCTTCACTGCGACCACCAGACGGGCAGGTGACTGTCGGAGTTCACGTTCTGGCCGGGCAGCCAGTAGGGCGCGCTCGAGGGGTCGAGACCCGTGCGGATGAGCTCCGGGTCGATGGCGGTGACCCAGATCTGCGACACCCGCTGCGTTTCGGTGTTGATCGGCAGGCGGGAGGAGAACGCCAGCCAGAGGATGTCATCGTCGGGCAGGGGCGCCCACCGCGCGAGGCTGTTCTGGATCGGTCCGGTGCCGTTGGCGTTGTCGAGGCGAACCGGGTCGCCGCCATCGCGCGAGAGCATCCAGAGCTCGGCGTCGGGGTCGGCGTAGGAATCGGCCGTGGAGCGGTTGTACACGAGCCACTCCCCGTCGGGCGACCAGGCCGGGTAGTAGTAGTTCACGCCCTCCTCGCGGGCCACGAGCACCTCGGGCGCGCCGAGCTTCTGGCCATCCCACGACATGGTCACGATCTCGCCGCCGACAAAGTTCATGTCCGAGTAGAAGCTCTTGGTGACGCGTACGGCCACCACCGACTTGCCGTCGGGCGCCCAGCCCGGGTGGCTGTACTTGTAGGCGTCGGGCGAGATGGCGCCGATGTAGTTGTTGGTGGGCAGGTCGTAGAGCTTGAGCGAGCCGCCCTCCACGCCGAGGATGAACTGGCCATCGGGCGAGAGGCTGTGGAACGTCATCCGCTTGGTGTCGTTGAGGTCGTACACCACCGAGGGCGCGGACGGGTCGCTCACGTCCACCACTTGGTAGGCACCGTTCACGCCATCGCGCGTGACCACCATCCACTGCTTGGACTCGGAGATCTCGTGGCAGCCGAAGCAGCCGTTGCCCCCCTCCGTGGGGTAGAAGCGGGTGGCCTCGCCGCCGCCGGCCACGATGCGCATCACGGCTTGATCGGCGGTGCTCCAGAACAGCACGCTGCCCGTGGCGTCGAAGCGGTTCACCGTGACCTCGATGGGCTCGCTCTGCCGCACCTCGCCGAGCGCGCTGCCATCCCAGGAAGCGGCGAAGACCTGCACCGAGAGGGTGCCCTTCTTGTTGGTGGCGCTCACGGCCTGCCATACGGCGGTGGGCACCGTCCAGTCGGAGCAGCTGGTGCAGTACACGTCGACCGTTTCGAGCTTGCTGGAGAAGCGCAGTCGTACGACATCGGTGGCCGTGGTGCCGCTCCAGAAGATGCGCAGGCCCTCGAGGTTGCGCGGCACCCGGGTCTGGTCGCGGGGGTACAGGATGTCGATGCCCGGCTCGCCCGATTCGACGGCGCCCAGCGCCGCGGCGGCAGCCTCGTCCACGCCCCCTTCCAGGTACGTGCTGGAGTGGACGATCGTGAGCTGCGCCGTGGCCACGTTGTCGAGGAAGGTGGCGGTGACGGTGGCCTCGCCGCCGTTCTCCTCCACGGACTCGAACTTGCCGCGGGAGTCGATGCTCCCCATGGAGGCGTTCGAGAGGTCCCAACTCACGAGGTCGAGCTCGCCGGTGTCACCATTGCCGAAGGTGGCGACCGCGGTGAACTGCTGTTCTCCCACGGCGCCATCGCGGATGTTGAGCTCCACCACGTCGGGGCTCACCCGCAACGACACGACATCGCCGCCGTCGGAACCGGTTCCGGCACCACCCGCCCCCGCGCACCCCACGAGCCCGAGGGCCACGATGTGGTACGCTCGCCAGCGTGAGTTGAAGATGCGCAAGTGGGCCCTCGTCCTGAACCTCTGCATGGTCTCATGCGTAGACTACGGTGTCACGCGTTCCCAGCGACTCGATGCGTGGACGCAGCCTGAACGTGACGATCCCGTCGATATCCTCTGGGTGCTCGACAACTCTGCGAGCATGTCGGAGGAGCACGCCTCCTTGCTCGACCACGCGGCGGCCTTCACCGACACACTCGCCTCGGCCGAGCTGGAGTTCCGGCTCGGGGTGGTCGTGACCGATCCCGCCGATCTCGGCGACCAGAAGGGCGACACGATGAACGAGAGCACCGCGGGGCTCACGGATTCCTTCCGCGCTGCCGTGACCGACGCCGGCGTGCACGGCAGCCGCGAGGAGGCCGGCTTCGAAGCCGCCGCCGCCGGCGCAAGCTCGCTCGTGTACCCCGACTTCGCCCGCGAGAACGCCAACCTCGAAGTGATCGTGTACAGCGACGAGGACGACCAGACCGACATCGACGTGGCCGACTTCCTTGGCGAGCTGGAGCTCACCCGCCCGGGCATGGTCGCGCACGTGAACGCCATCGTGGGCGATGAGCCCGCCGGTTGCGCCAGCCCGCTCGCCGCGGCCGACCCCGGCACCAAGTACATCGCCGCCAAGACGGCCTCCGGCGGCGTGCGCGAGAGCATCTGCGGCAACGACATCGATGCGATGCTCGAGCGGGTGGCCAACCAGGCCATCGGCCTGAACACCACCTTCCTCCTCACCGACCTGCCGCTCTTGAACACCCTCGTGGTCAAGATCGACGACGCCGAGATTCCCCGCCGTGACGAGGATGGCTGGCGCTACGATGGGCGCCTCAACGCGCTCGTCTTCGCCGGCTGGGCCATCCCGCGCCCCGGCGCGAAGGTCACGGCCAGCTACTTCAACTGGACGGGCGGCGCCCTGCCCGACACCGGCTTCGCCGAGGAGTAGGGCGGCTCAGCGCCGCCGGTGCGCCGCGAAGACCGCGGCCGCGTCGGCGCCCTCGGGCACGTGGAGCACCGCGATGCCGTTCACGCAGTGGCGCGTGCCCGTGGGGGTTTGCGGAGCGTCGCCGAAGATGTGGCCCATGTGGCCGCCGCAGCGCGCGCAGCGCATTTCCGTGCGGACCATGCCGTGGGAGACGTCGCGATGCACCTCGAGGGCGCCCGGCTCGATCTCCTTGAAGAACGAGGGCCAGCCGCAGCCGGAGTGGAACTTGTGGTCGGCCGAGTACAGCCGCGAACCACAGCCGGCGCAATGGAAGGCGCCGGGGCCGGGGTCGCCGTTGTAGGGGTGGGTTCCCGGCCGCTCCGTGGCCGACTCCCGCAGCACCGCGAACTCCTCGGGCCGGAGGAGCGCACGCCAAGCGGCGGGCGTGAGCGAGCGCGGGTCGAGGGTGGGGTCGAGCGCGGGGTCGAGCGCGGGGACGGCGGGGTTCATGCCCCACCGATAGCCGGTCGGCACGTGCAGTGCAGCAGCCCTACTTGCAGAGCCCCTTGGTGATCTTCAGCGCGTTGTTGTCCTCGTTGCACTCGCCCACGATGCCGCCGCCGTTGTTGTCGTCGGCCTTGGCCTTGAGCGTGTCGGTGATGTCGGCCGGGTCCACGTCGAAGATGAGCCCCTTCGTGGACTTGCCCGGCGCCACCACCTCGTCGGTGTAGAGCGTGGCCAGCCACGTGCTGCCCGACCACAGGGAGATGGGCACCCCGGCGGGAAGGTCCGCGAGGCCCTGGTTGCCCACCACCACGGTCACGTAGAGGTGGCCGTTCTCGCACTCGGAGCTGCAGATGTCGCCGAGGACGGGCACGGCATCCGCGAGGAGGCCGCCATCCGCCGCGCTCATGTCGGCCGAGCGGAAGGTGTTGTAGCTGATCCAGTTCACGTCGGGGGAGGCGGGGATGCCGCCGTCCTCGTCCACGTTGGTGATGGCGTAGCCGTGCTGGTTCCACACCTTGCGGCCCGGCATCCAGGAGTCGTCGGCGTCGCCCACCACCGTCACGCCCTGTTCGATGCCGCTGTAGGCGCTCGAGGTGTAGAGGATTTCGGCGTGGCCGTCGTTGTCGACGTCGGCGATGGAGGGCGACTCGGAGCAGGTGGCGGAGCTGTGCGCCGACTCGCGGAGCTTCACCGCGCCGGTGGCGCCGTCGAACACGAAGAGGTCGTTCTCGTCGGCGTACACCACCTCGGCCTGGCCGTCGCCCTCGAAGTCGAACACCGCCGAGCCGGTGAAGCCGGAGCTGTAGTCGTTGGTGGTGCGCGTCCACAACGTCTTGCCGTTGGTGTCCACCACCACGTACTGGCCCATGCCGGCCACGCCGATCTCGGGCTCGCCGTCGCCATCGAAGTCGGCCACCGTGGGGGGGCCGATGGTGTCGCCGGTGAGGCGGTTGCGCGACCAGATCACGGTGCCATCGTCGTCCTGGAGGCGGAGGCTGCCCAGGCCGGCCACGACGATCTCGCCTTGCTTGTCGCCGTCGAAGTCGGCCACGGCCACGAAGCCGTCCTCCTTCCCGTTCTGCCACTTCGGGCGGCCGGCGGCGTTGAGGATGGCGTTGCCCACCACCACCTCGAGCTGCCCATCGCGGTCGATGTCGGCGGCCACGCCGTAGGGGGCGGCCCAGCCGTGCCCGGAGCCATCGCCGCCGGTGCCCTGCGCCAGCATCGAGCCGTCGTAGTTCCAGACCGTGTGGCCGATGACCACCTCCGCCATGCCGTTGCCATCGAGGTCGTAGATGCCCACCGCGCCGCAGGGAGGGGTGTGCCCGCCCCCGTAGGCGCCGGCCGTCCACTTCTCGGTGCCGTCGCGGCCATTGATCGCCACCATGCCGTAGCTGCCGGCGCTCACCACCTCGGGCCAGCCGTCGCCATCGAGATCGCCGATCGCCGACGTCATCGGCTCGGCGCCCACGTTGCCGGCTCCCCAGAGGATCGCGCCGGTCTTGCCGTCCATCGCGTAGGTGACGCCCACCGCGTTGGCCACCACCACGTCGGGGGTGTCGCCATCGTCGATGATGCCGTTGCCATTGTCGTCGGTGAGCTGACCCACGACCGGGGTGACGTACGCATCCCCGATGGCCGTCTGCTGCCACTTGATGACGGGGGTGAAGGTGCCGGTGATGGCGGTGGCCTCGCACGACTCGTCGATGCCCACCTCGTGCCGGGACATGTCCGGATCGCCGCAGAGCCCCATGTCGCCGAGGGCGGTGTCGGGCGAGAATTCGTCGCCCGCGCCGGTGTCGCCGTCCGTCGCGGACTTGTTGCTCAGGTTGTAGTCGGAGCAGGCGACGACGAGCAGGAGCAGGGGAAGGGTACGCATGGGCGAACTCGGTTCGCGCGCACCCTACGCGATCCCGTTGCGGTCCGCCATTCGGCACGTGCGCCCCACCCCTGCGACATTGGTGCCCCACTCGCCTGCCCCGGCCGGATGGTTAGGCGTGGGGATGGGAATCGGCCTGACCGAGCTTGGACTGACGCTTGTCCCCGTCCTGATCGGGCTGGTCATGCAGGTGCTGCTCACGGCCGCGCTGGTCTGGTTGGCCCGCCGCGTCGCTCTGCGGCGGGACACCCCCTTCTGGCGGGGCATGGTGTGGCTGCCCGTGGCGGGAGGCGTGGCGCCGGTCGTGGGCCTCGCCGGCACCGTGGTTGCGCTCCTGTGGGCGTTCCAGGCCGTCGCGGACCAGCCGCCCGCCGACAAGGCCGGCGAGCTGGCGAGCGCCATCGGGGGCGCGATGATGTTCACGGCGGTGGGCGGCATCGCGGGCACCCTCGCGACGGTCGGCAGCTTCGTGGCCTCGGTCGTGGGCCTCGTCGCTCGCCCTACTTCCAGCGCAACATCTTGAGGGCCTCCCACAGGGAGGCCTCCTCCGCGTCGGCGTCGGCGTGGAAGGCGACCTTCACGTAGTCGCGGCTGTCCATCGTGGGGGCGTTCGACTCGGGGATGCCGAATGCGGTGAGCGCGTCGCGAAACATCGGGTCGTCGGGCGAGAGGTAGACCACGCCCATCTCGTCGAGGATCACGGTCTCCCCGAGCGCCCCGCGCACCCAGAGCTGATGGCGACCATCCTCCCAGACCAGCGTGGGACGCTCCTTGAGGACAGCGAGCGCCTTTGCGGGCGCGACGCCCATCGCCACCCTGCCCTCGGGCGCCGGGAGCTGGCCGGTGAGCCGGTTGGTGAGCTGGACGTAGCGCACGCCCCAGGGGCCCTCCACGAGCCCGAGGAGGCCAAGGTGCACCGACTGGAGCTCCTCGGCAGGCACGCTGACGACGAGGCGCGTGTGGCCATCGCCGAAGACCTCCGAGCGCCATGCGCGCGGCGCGAGGAAACCATCGGGCTCCCCCGCAAGGGTGACGGACTGGGCTTTGGGCGTCATGCGCGCGCGGCTATCGCGGCCGTCGGGGCAAGGCTCCCCTTGACGATCGCGCCGCAAGACGGCACCTTCCGCCCGTGCTCCCGCTCCACTTCCAGATCCGCGACATCCGCATCGAGCCGAACCTCGTGCTCGCGCCGATGGAGGGCGTCACCGACCTGAGCTTCCGTCGGCTCGTGCGCAGCATCGGCGGCGTGGGCCTCACGGTCACGGAGTTCATCGCCAGCGAGGCGCTCCGGCGGGGCGTGGCGCGCGCGGAGATGATGGCCCGCTTCGATCCCGACGAGCACCCGGTGGCCATTCAGATCTACGGCCGCAACCCGGAGGCGATGGCCGAGGCGGCCGCCGCCATCGAGGAGGCCGGGGCCGACATCGTCGACCTGAACTTCGGCTGCCCGAGCAAGAAGGTGTGCGCCCACAGCGGCGGCAGCTCGCTCCTGCGGGAGCCCGACCTCGCCCGCGAGATCGTGCGGCAGGTTCGCCGCGCCGTGCGCATCCCGCTCACCGTGAAGATGCGCAGCGGTTTCGACGCCGACTGCCGCAACGCCCCCGACATCGCGAAGATGTGCGAGGATGAAGGCGTCGAGTCGCTCGCCATCCACTGGCGTACCCGCGCCGACATGTACGGCGGCACCCGCGCGGTCGACAAGATCGCGGAGACCAAGGCGCGCGTGCGCATCCCCGTGATCGGCAACGGCGACATCGTGGATGCCGAATCGGCCCTCGCCATGTTCCGCGACACGGGCGTGGATGGGGTGATGATCGGCCGCGGGGCCATCAAGAACCCGTGGGTGTTCCGCCAGATCCGCGCGCAGATGACCGGCGCACCCGAAGTGGTGGTCGATGCCGCCGAAAAACAGTTGGTGCTCCTCCGCTACTTCGAGAGCATCCGCAACGAGTTCCGCAGCGACCGCGGCGTGCTCGGCCGGATGAAGAAGATCGCCAACTACTTCACGCACGGGCTCCCCTACGGCACCGACCTGCGCGTGGCCTTCCTGCACAGCCAGAGCATCGACGAGGCGATCGGCCAGACCAACCGCTACTTCGAGTGGCTCGCCCGCGAGGAGGAGCGTCGCGGGCGTCCGTTCTCGCTCTCGTCGCACCTGCCGGCCGAGCTGCCCGCCGGCTCCGACCAGAGCGCCGCGTGGGCCGCCGAGCGCCGGGGTCCGGCCGCCGAGCCCCTCGGGCCGAGCCCCTTCGCCGCCGAAGCCTGACTGCCGCGCGCGGCGGCGTTCAGTCGAAGCCGGGAATGCCGAGCCCGCGCAGGTCCAGGCGGGACTCCAGCAGGTCGGCCAGCGCATCGTAGTGGGCGGCCCGACCGGCCGCCGCGCTGGGGAGCGAGCCGGCATCGAGGGGGTCGAGCCCCTTCCGCATCCGCAGCGCGTTCACCAGCGTGGTCCGCACCTCGGGGCTGTCGAAGAAGCCATGGAGGTAGGTGCCCGCGGTGAGGCCCGCGATGGCACCGTCGGGGCCGTGGCCGAGGTCCACCAGGGGGGCCGCCCCGGGCGCGGTGGCGCCCTGGTGGATCTCGTAGCCTTCTACGGGGAGCCCAGCGGGGAGGAGCCAGCCCGCCCGGGTCCGTCCCTGCACGTTGGCCGTCCGCTTTTCCGCCTGGAACTGCGTGTGGCCCGGTAGGAGTCCCAACCCGGGCTCCGCGCCGCTGCCCCCACCCAGGCCGGCGGCGTCCGCGAGCGAGGCGCCGAGCATCTGGTAGCCGCCACACAGCCCGAGGACCGGGATTCCCCGGGCGGCCGCCGCGAGGACCGAACGATCGAGGCCGCGGAGGCGCAGCCAGCGCAGGTCGGAGAGGGTGTCCTTCGCGCCCGGAATGACCAGCAGATCGGGGTTGCCCACGGCCTCGGGGTTGTCCACCCAACGAAACGCCACCCCCGGCGTTTGTGCGAGCGGCTCGAGGTCGGTGAAGTTCGACACCGTGGGCAGCCGGACCGCGGCGATGTCGATGCTGCCTTCCCCGCCCGCGAGGTCGGCGGGATCGTCCTCCCGGTCGATGACGATGTCCCGCCGCATCGGGAGGACGCCGCGGACGGGAATTCCCGTGCGCCGGGCAAACTCCGCGGGCGCGGGGTGCAGCAGGGACTCGTCACCGCGAAAGCGGTTGATCACAAAACCACCGAGCAAGGCCCGCTCCTCGTCGTCGAGGAAGCCGAGGGTGCCCAGGAGGCTCGCGAATACCCCGCCCTTGTCGATGTCGCCCACGAGGAGCACGCGCGCGCCGGCGTAGCGGGCCATCCGCATGTTCACGAGGTCGCGGTCGCGGAGGTTGAATTCCGCTGGCGAGCCCGCCCCCTCCAACACGATCACGTCATGTTCGGCGGCGAGCCGATCCCAGCTTCCACGCACCACCGACCAGAGCGCATCGGTGTCCTTCCAGTAGTCGCGGGCCTCCTGGTGGCCGATCGCGTGGCCCAGCACCACGAGCTGCGCGCGGGTGTGGGCCACGGGCTTGATGAGGATCGGGTTCATGTCCGCCGTGGGCACGAGCCCGGCGGCCTCGGCCTGGACGGCCTGCGCACGCCCAATCTCCCCCCCGCCCGGAAGCGGCGCCGAGTTGTTCGCCATGTTCTGCGCCTTGAACGGCGCCACGCGCAGCCCCCGCCGCGAAAAAAGGCGGCACAAGCCCGTACACAACCAGGACTTCCCCACCCCCGAGCCCGTGCCCTGGACCATCAATGCGATTGCCGCCATGCGGAACCGCTAACCTCGGCGTTCGCGTGCGCCGCACAAGGTGATACCGGGAGCAGCGGCGCACGTCGGCGTCGCGACCTCCCGTACCCCGCAGGAAGCCCCGAACGTGCCCCCCCCGCGTCATCGAATCCTGGTGGTGGAAGACGACCCCGAGCTGCGCGAGGTCTTCGAGGTCGTCCTCACCTCGGCCGGCTACGACGTCTCGCTCGTGGAGGATGGCCGCGCGGCGATCGACCTGCTCGAGCACCTGCACCCCGACCTGATCATCACCGATCTCCTCACTCCCCGGATGCATGGCTACGAACTCATCCGGCGCCTGCGGGCCATGCCCCAGGGCGCGCGCGTTCCGGTGCTGGTCATCTCCGGGCAGGCCTACGAGAAGGACCAGCGCAAGGCGCTCGATCTCGGCGCCCAGCGCTTCCTCGCCAAGCCGGTTCGTCAGGCCGACCTCCTCCACGAAGTGGAGCAGGCGCTGACGGCCGTGGTGGTGCGGTTCTGGGGTGTGCGGGGGAGCATCGCGGCGCCTGGGCCCGAAACCCAGCGTTACGGCGGCAACACGCCCTGCGTCACCATCGAACATGGCCGCGATCTGCTCATCCTGGATGCCGGCACCGGAGTGCGCAAGCTCGGCATCTGCCTGCAGGCCGAGGCCCACGGGCGCCCGCAGAACATCACGATGCTCATCACCCACACCCACTGGGACCACATCCAGGGCTTCCCCTTCTTCGTGCCGGCCTACGTGCCGGGAAACCGCCTGGATGTGTACGGGCCGCCTTCGGTGGAGAAGCCGCTCGAGAAGGTGCTGCGCGGCCAGATGGATTCGGCCTACTTCCCGGTGGCGCTCGGCGACATGGCGGCCGATCTCCACATCCACGAAATCCGTGATCCGGACTTCCAGGCAGGTCCCTTCAAGGTGCAGGCGATGCTGGTGAACCATCCCGGAATCACGATGGGCTACCGCGTGGAGATCGCCGGCAAGGTCATCACCTACGCCACCGACACCGAACCCTACCGTTACCTCATCACCGATCGTGAAGCGCCGGATGCGGAGTTGGCCGCCTATGGGCGCCGGCGCGATCAGGAGCTGGTCGACTTCGCGAAGGGCGCCGATCTCTACATCGCCGACAGCCAGTACAGCCCCGCGGAGTACGTCCGCAAGCGGGGGTGGGGCCACACTTGCTACCACGACGCGGTGGATGTCGCGATCGCCGCCAACGCACGTCGGGTTGCCCTCTTCTCGCACGACCCCATGCACGACGATGACATGGTCGATGCCAAGCTGGCCGATTGCCGGGCGCGCGCCGCCGCGGCCGACGCCCGAGTGGAGGTGATCGCGGCCATCGAAGGCCAGGCGATCACCCTCCGTCAGCCGACCGCCACTTCCAGTTCGTAGTCGGACTGCGCGGCGGCCAGCACCTGCCAGGCCCGCTCACGCCCGTAGCTCTCGTGGATGCGAACGGGGTTGCCGCCGGGCTCCAGCTTGTAGGTTTCGAAGTAGTGGCGGAGCCGGGCCACCAACGCGGGCGGAAGCTCCTCCAGCTCCCGCACGTCGCCCCAAACCGCGTCGCCGTCGAGCACGGCCACGAGCTTGTCGTCGGCCTCGCCCTTGTCCACCATCAGGAGTCCGCCCACGATTCGCGCGGTGAGCAGGATGTCGGCCCGGTCGATCGGCCGCTCGGAGAGCACGCAGATGTCGAGCGGATCCCCGTCGCCGCGTTCGGTGCCGGCGAGCCGGGCCACCGCCGACCCGCAGTAGGTGCGCGGCACAAAGCCGTACAGCGTGGGCGGGAGGGCGTTCATGCGCTGCGGGCGATCCACCTTCAGAAAGCCGCTTGCCTTGTCCACCTCGTACTTGACCGTGCTGTACGGCGTGATCTCGATGTAGGCCGTGACCAGCTCGGGGGGCTTCGGCCCCACGGGGAGGCCGTGCCAGGGGTGGGGTCGGTACACGCTGAAGGGGGGGCGCATGCCCGGCCCTATCGCGCCAGGCTCACTCGACGGTCACGCTCTTCGCGAGGTTGCGCGGGCGGTCGATGTCGCGCCCGAGCGCGAGCCCCGCGCGGAACGCGAGCAGCTGGAGCGGGAGGACGGTGAAGAGCGGGGAGATCAGCGTGCTCGACCGCGGCACGGCGATCGACACGTCGGCGAGCCGCTTGGCGGCCTCGTCGCCCTCGGTGTGCACCACGATCACGCGGGCGCCGCGCGCGCGGACCTCCTGCACGCTCGACAGGATCTTGTCGCGCATCACGTCGTCGGGAACCACCACGACCACCGGGGTGCGCTTGTCGAGGAGCGCGATGGGGCCGTGCTTCATCTCCGCGGCCGGGTAGGCCATGCAGGGGATGTAGGCGACCTCCTTCAGCTTGAGGGCACCCTCCAGCGCCACGGCGTGCGACACGCCGCGCCCGAGGAAGAACACGAACTTGCCCTGCGTGCAGAGCTCCACGGCATCCATGAGGCCGGGGGCCTCGCTGCCGATCCACTCCGCCACGCGCGATGGCACCGACAAGAGCTCCTCGCCGAAGGCCTTGCCCTCGTGGGGGCCAAGCACGCGGGTGCGCGCGAAGGACAGCGACGCCACCAGCATGGCTGCCACCTGGGAGGTGAACGCCTTGGTGGAGGCGACCGCGATCTCCGGGCCGGAGTGCACGTACACACCCCGACCACAACTGCGGGCGATCGAGCTGCCGACCACGTTCACCACGCCCAGCACGCTGCCGCCCTTGATCTGCACCTCGCGCACGGCGCCGAGCGTGTCTGCCGTTTCGCCCGACTGCGAGATGGCGAAGAAGATGTCGTCGGGCGCCACCACGGGGTTCCGGTAGCGGAACTCCGAGGCGATCTCGGCGGTGGCCGGGATTCGGGCGAGGCCCTCCATGGCCGCCGCACCCACGAGGCCGGCGTGGAAGCTCGTGCCGCAGCCGAGCACCCGTACGTGGCGGATGGCCGCGATGTCTCGCGGGCTCAGGTCGAGGCCGCCGAGGCGGGCTCCGCCCTCATCCGGCACGACACGCCCGAGCAGGCAGCGGGCCAGCGATTCGGGCTGCTCGTGAATCTCCTTCAGCATGTGGTGGCTGAAGTCGCCGCGGCCCTCGGAGGTCCACTCCTCGCCCAGCAGCTCCACCCCGCGCGACACACCGGCGCCATCGAGGCGCGACACCGTCCACCCGGTGGCGCGGATCGTCACGATGTCGCGGTCCTCGAGGTACACGACCTGCCGCGTGTAGGCGGCGAGCGCGTGCGGGTCGCTCGCGATGAACGTCTCCCCCTCGCCCTTGCCCACGACGAGCGGCGAGCCGTTGCGCGCGGCCACGATGAGACCCGGGTGGTCGGCGAAGATCACCGCGATGCCCCAGGTGCCCTGGAGGTGCCCCAGCGTTTGCCGGACGGCGGCTTCGGGATCGCCCGTGTAGAACTTCGAGATGAGGTGGGCGAGCACCTCGGTGTCCGTTTCACTCCGGAAGACGACGCCCTCCTCCTCGAGGCGGGCGCGCAGGACCGAGTGGTTCTCGATGATACCGTTGTGGCACACCGCGATACGATTCGTAGAATCGAGGTGGGGGTGGGCGTTGGCCTCGGTGACCCCGCCGTGCGTGGCCCAGCGCGTGTGGCCGATGCCGGTGTGGCCCGGCAGGTTGGCCGGCACGGCGGCCTCGAGCGCGGCCACGAAGCCCACGCGCCGGACGGAACGGAGTTCGCCCTCGGCGATCACCGCGACCCCCGCGGAGTCGTAGCCGCGGTATTCCAGCCGCCGAAGCCCATCCAGCACCACCGGGGCGGCTCGCCGCTCGCCCACGTACCCCACGATCCCGCACATCCCGGCTCCTGACAGCACGTGACCATATGCCGTGTGCTGCTCGCATGCGATGGACAGCAAGCCGCATGCCAACGCGGGGGACCACCGGAGGAGGCGATCGCGCTAAGCTCGGCGGGCATGCGAGGCCACGCGCTCCTCCCCCTCCCCTGCCTCCTCGTGGCCTGCGCCGCGGCCGAGGCCGTTCCCGCGAGCCAGGAGCCGCCGGCCACCCTCGTGCTCGTGTCGCTCGACACGCTGCGCGCGGATCGCCTCGGCGTGCTGGGCAATCCGCGCGGCCTCACGCCCAACCTCGATGCCTTCGCGGCCGAGTCGGCCGTTTTCACCCAGGCCTTCGCCGCCTCGAACACCACGGCGATGTCGCACGCCTCGGTGTTCACGAGCCGATACCCGAGCGAGCTCGGCGAGCCCGGCCCCCGGTTCTCGCTGGGCACCGGCGGCACCACGCTCGCCGAGGTCCTGGAGCTCTACGGCCGCCACACCGCCGCGTTCACGGGCGGCCTCCACCTCGACCCGGGGTGGGGCCTCTCCCGCGGCTTCTCCGAGTTCAGCGCCACGCCGCCGCTCGGCTCGTTGTGGACCACGTTGCCCGCCGCCGCCGACTGGCTCGATGGGCGCACCGACCCCGTCTTCCTGTTCGCGCACGGCTATGACGTGCACACGCCCTACCTGGTGCCGGCCCCCTACGGCCTCGCCTGGGCCGATCGCACCTACAAGGGCGAGGCGGTCACGGCGGTGCGCCGCCGGGTGGGCACGGAGCTGGTGTTCGACGGGCGGATGTTCCTCGAGGATGCCATGCTCGGCTTCCTCTGGGACCTCGGGCGCCCCCGCCCGCGCGATGCCGCCGGCCGGGCCGCGCTCGCCGCCGCCGCGGCCGACCCCGCCACCCCCTCGGAGCCCTTCACCGAGGCCGACGCCACCTACACCAACGCGGTGTACGACGGCGCGGTGGCCTACGCCGACAGCCTCTTCGGCTGGTTCATCTCCCGCCTCAAGGCCACGGGGCGCTACGACAACGCGCTCATCGTCGTGATGTCCGACCACGGCGAGGGGCTCGGCGAGGCCGGGCGCTTCGGCCATGGCGATGCCACCATCGATGCCGAGCTGCACGTTCCGCTCCTCATCCGCGCGCCCGGCGGCTCGCCGCGGCGCATCGAGGAGCAGGTCGCGCTCCTCGACGTGATGCCCACCATCCTCGACTACGCCGGCGCCGTCGCGCCCGCCGGCAGCCGGGGGCACTCCCTGCGCCCCTGGCTGGAGGCCGGCTCGGGCCCCTCGCACCCCGTGGTCTTCGCCGAGGGCAGCCTCCGCGAGGTGTCGGCGCGGAGCCCCGCAGCCCGCCTCACCTTCTCGGGCATCGGCGGCGCTTCCCCGTGGCTGCCGGCGCTCCTCGCGAGCGCCCGCGACGACGATCCGGCGTGGTCGGTAGACAGCGCCATCCCCGACGAGGCCCGGCGCCGCGAGCTCCGCGCCGCGCTCGCCGACTGGCGGGCGGGCATCGCGGCCGCCGCTCCCGACGCGGCCCCCGACGAACGGCTCCTGAAGGAGGCCCGCGAGCACGGGTACTTCACGCCATGATCCTCCTCCTGTTCGCCTGCGCCTCCCCTCCCCCGCCGGATGCCGCGCCCTTCGCCGGGGTGCTTGTCGCGCTCGACGCCGACCACGATGGCGCTGTGACCCTCGCCGAATACCCGGAGCGCCCCGTCGGCGGGGCCGAGGCCGCCGGCGTGGACCGCGATGGCAACGGCGAGATCAGCGTCATGGAGGTGCGCGACGAGGTGTTCGCCGTGAACCCGGCGAGCTTCGACAAGATGGCGTGGTCGCACGGCAACGGCGGCGGGCGTACCGCCACGGGCGACAAGCCGCCCCCGGGCCCGCTCGCCGAGGCGCTGCGCTTCCTGCGCGACCTCGCGGCCACCCGCACTCCGATGGCGGAGCTGCCCACCGATGCCCAGATCGCCGCTGCTTCTGCCGAAGGGATGCAGGGCGCCGCCGGCGCCGAGGTGGCGCGACTGCTCTCCGCCGCGGGCGCACCGGTTCCCGACGCGCTCCTCGCCGCGCCCGCCGACCCGCCGGGGGCCCCTCCCGGAGACCCGGGACCCCAACGCAGCGGCGCCCGGGTTCCGCTTCGGAACGACGGCCCGGGCGGCTCCGCCGCCGTGCGCGCCCCGGCCCGGGATGCGCCGAAGGGCGCCAGGCGCCCGAAACACGGACCACCGCCGGGGGGCGCGCCGCCGGGCAGCCCGCCGCCCGTGAGCGCGCCCCCGGGGGGTTAGCCGCCCTTCGCCCGGCGCAGCTCCTCCACCGCCGCCGGCGGCAGCCACGCCGACACATCACCGCCCGCCGCGAAGATCTCCCGCATGAGCGAGCTGCTCACGAAGGCGAGCGCGGGTTCGGTCAGCATGAAAACGGTGTCGATGGCGGGCGCCATCTTGCGGTTGGCGTGGGCGATGGGCGCCTCGAACTCGAGGTCGGCGCTGCCGCGGAGGCCGCGGAGCATGGCCACCGCGCCGATGCGCCGCGCGAAGTCGACCGTGAGCCCCTGGTAGGACACCACCTCCACCCCCGCGAGCCCCGCCGTGGCCTGCTCGATCACCCGCACCCGCGCTTCGAGCGAGAGCGCGCGCTGCTTGGCGGGGTTGTGTCCGATCGCGATGACCACGCGATCGAAGCAGCCGAGCCCCCGCCGCACCACATCGAGGTGCCCGTTGGTGAAGGGGTCGAACGTGCCAGCGAAGCAGGCCTTCCTCATTCCGGCTCCCCCCCTTCCTTGCCCTTGAACAACCACCAGCCGCCCTCACGTTTGCCATAGTACTTCGTGAGGAGCTTCTTGAACCGCGTCGTTTCCCGCATCTTGTCGAAGGCCGGGTCGACCCGGATGTCCTGCTGGTACTCGATGTTGTGCAGGGTATCGAGCTTCCGCATCACGAGGAGCGACTTGCGGAGGAAGCGGTAGCTCTCCTCCTCCTTGCCCATCAGCGCGTAGATCTTGGCGCGGTGGAGGTCGGCGTAGGGGTCGTCCGGCAGGTCGGCTTCCACGCGCTGCATGGTGGCCAGGGCCTCGTCGAAGCGGCCTTGGTGGGCGTAGCAGAGCGCGAGGTTGATGTAGGTGTTCGGCTGGTTCGGCTCCATCATGAGCGAGGTGGCGTAGAGCTCCTCCTCCTTCTTCCACTCCCCCTTGCGCTTGTACACGAGCGCGAGGTTGTTCCAGGTGGCGCCGCTCGTGCCGTCGAGCTGGAGCATGCGGTCGTAGGTGGCCCCCGCACCCGTGAGGTCCATCGCCAGGTACTGGTAGTAGGACTTGATCGAGAGGCCGTAGATGTTGTCGGGGTCGAGCTTGAGGAGCTGGTCGGCCGCGCGGATGGTGTCGCGCACCTCCTGCTCCTCCTTGCGCGCATCCTCCGTGTCGTACCAGTCGGTGAGCCCGAAGCCCTGGCGCTTCTCGATCGACTCGGGCTGGGCCTCCTGCACGCCCTCCGGGGTGGCGAGCGGGTCGGCCAGCTCATCGATGTCGGGGGCGGGCGGCGCCTCCTCGGGCACGAGCTTCTCGGTGGAGCCGAACTCCTGTACGGCGATGACGGCATCCTCCCCCTTCTGGGGGCGGGGGTCGGCCGACCGGGGCTGCTTGCCCACGCGGCGCCCCCCGCCGGGCTCCGTGATCGGGCCCGCGCTGCCCGCGGGCAGGTAGTAGCTGTCGATCTTCGTTTCGCTGGTGACCTTGTGCTCCCGGATGGCCACGACGCCGGTGGACTCCCCCGCCGTGTCGCCCTTGAGGAGGCGCGTGAGGTACTCGATGGAGGGCTCGGGGGCCGGGGGCGCGGCTTCGGGGGGAAAGAGCATGGCGAGGAGGAGCGCGAGGAGGTGGAGCTGCAGGCTCACGACCCCCACGATCATCATCACCAGCGGGAAAACAAGGTCGGACTGCTCCACGAGCCAACGCGGCAGGCCGAAGGTGCGGATGGCCTGCGCGCGCATGGCCACCCGGCCCTCCTGCCGCTCCACCGCCTCGCGGCCGATCGCCACCGGCGCCGAGCCCGTGGCCAGGACCAGCCCGCCGGCCCCCCGCCGAACCTCGCCGAGATCGGACAGCGGGGTTTCCCCGGCATCCCGCCCAAGCGCCCTCGCGAGGGCCACGAGCCCCACGCCCGGGATGGCGAGCACGCCCCACGCGAGCACGCTCTCCGGTGCGCGGCTCCACATCACCGCCGCAAGGATGGCACCCACACCGATGAGCGAAGCCGCGCTTAGGAGCGCCCGCCGCCGCTCCGAGGCCCGCTCCACACCCACGACCTGATCGCCCACCGGGCGAGCGTTGACGCGCCAAGTCACGAAAACCGCGTCCTGACCCTTCTTCGGGGGCTCGTGCTCCACGCTCCCAGCGTAGCCTTTTCGCCGGGGGGATGCGGGGCCTGAAGACGCATCGCGACACACCCGGTGGGGGTCGCGCCCGCGGGTTAGGCGCGCGGATGCCCACGGCCGGCGTCGTCATCATCGGCAACGAGATCCTGTCGGGGAAGTTCGCCGACGAAAACACGCCCTGGCTCGTGCGGCGCCTCCGCGAGCTGGGCTGCGATCTGCTGCGGGTGGCGGTCATCCCCGACACGCTCGCCGAGATCGCCGCGGAGGTGGCCGCGCAGTCGGAACGTTTCGATTGGGTGTTCACCACCGGGGGCGTCGGCCCCACCCACGACGACCTCACGTTCGCCGGCATCGCCCAGGCCTTCGGCGTGCCGCTCCACCACCACCCCGACCTCACCGCCATCCTCCGTGCCAAGCTGGGAGAGGCCTGCAACGAGGCTGCGCTGCGCATGGCGGAGATCCCGGAGGGGAGCGCGCTCTGGTGGGATGGCGGGGTGGTCTACCCGCTCGTCGTCACCCGAAACGTGTGCATCTTCCCTGGCGTCCCCTCGCTCCTGAAGCTCAAGTTCGACAAGGTGGCCCACCGCTTCGCGGGCACCCCGCTCAGCGTGCGCCGGCTCCACACCCACCAGCAGGAGTCCGCCATCGCGGATCGGCTCACCGAGGCCGCTGCGCGCTGGCCGGCCGTGGCGATCGGCAGCTACCCGCGCCTCGATGAGGTCCCCATGCGGGTGATCGTCACGCTCGAGGGCCGCGACGAGTCGGCGCTCGCCGCCTCCGCCGCGTTCCTCCTCGATGGTGCCGTCGGGCTCACCGAGGCGCCGTGAACCGGCGGGCCACCCTCCTCGTCGCCTCCGCGAGCCTCCTCGGCCGGGTCACCGGCCTCGCCCGCGACGTGATCTTCGCCGCCATCTTCGGCGCCGGCGCGGAGAGCGATGCCTACAACGCCGCGCTGCGCGTGCCCCAGCTGCTACGCGAGCTCGTGGCCGAGGGCTCCCTTCAGAACGTGGTGGTGCCCGCCTTCACCCAAACGGCCGAGCGGGAGGGCAACCGCGCCGCCTGGGACCTCGCGAGCGCCGTCCTCGGCGTGCTGCTCGTCTTCCTCGGCCTCGCCACTGGCGCCTTCTGGCTCGGGGCCGAGCTGTGGATGCGCCTCATCGCCGACGGTTTTCGCGCCGACCCCGACAAGTTCGCCCTCGCCGTGAGCCTCACGCGCTGGCTGAGCCCCTTCCTCGCCGGCCTCTCGCTCTCCGCCTTCTTCGGCGGTCTGCTCAACGCGCGCGGGCGGTTCTTCGTGCCGGCGCTCGCCCAGAACGTGCTGAACATCGGGGTCATCGCGGCCTGCCTCCTCGGCGCCGACATCCGCTGGGTGGCCGCGGCCACCACGCTCACCGGTTTCCTGCAGGTGCTGCTCTGCGTGCCGGGCCTGCGCGCGCTGGGGTTCAACTTCATCCCCCACCTCCGCGGCCACCCCGCCCTCCGCCAGCTCGTCCGCTGGTTCGGCATGGCGTTCGTGGGCGTGGTCACCGTGCAGTTCAACCTGCTGGTGGAGAGCCAGTGGGCGAGCGGTTTTGGCGACGGGGTGCTCACCTGGCTCCTCGGCAGCTTCCGGCTGGTGCAGCTCCCGCTCGCGCTCGTGGCCGGGAGCCTCGCCACCACGCTGATTCCGAGCCTCTCGGCGCTGCTCGCCCGGGGGGAGCGGAGCGAAGCAGGCGGCCTCCTCGCGGCCACGCTGCGCTCCCACAACTTCCTCGTGCTGCCCGCCAGCGTGGGCCTCGGGGTGCTCGCCGGACCCATCGTTCGCCTCGTCTACGAGCGCGGCGCCTTCGATGCCGCCGACACCGCGGGCACCGCGGCCATGCTGCAGATGTACGCCTGGGCGTGCACGGGCATCTGCCTGCACCGCCTGCTCGTGCCGGCCTACTACGCGCTCTCCCGCCCCCGCTTCCCCATGTGGTTGAGCCTCGGCGCCATGGCGGCGAAGGTGCCCGTCATCCTCCTGCTCACCCGCGGGCTGGGGATGGGAGCCGCCGCCCTGCCGCTGAGCCACGCGATCACCGTGTCGGCGGAGTGCGTGGGGCTCCTGCTCGGCCTCGGCCCGCTCCTCGCCGGGCGCGGGCTCCTTTCCTACCATTTGCGGGTGCTCGTGGCGGTGGCGGCGATGGGGGCATCGGCGTGGTGGCTCGCGCCGCAGGTGCACGTTCTCGTGGTGATCGGGGCCTCGGCTGTGGTGTACGGCGGGCTCGCGATGGCGCTCCGGGTGGTGGCCCTCCCCGGCGGCCGGCCGGCCATCCCCCCGTTTGTGGACGACGCTTCCGCGGCCATCCTGCTTCGCGGCGCCGCCCTCTCCCTCGAAGAAGGTGCCGTGGAAGCCTGGGTGGTGGAGGGGGCGCTCCTCCTCCGCCCCGCCGGCGATGCCCCTCCCCCGGGCGCCACGCCCGCGATGCGTGGCCCGATCGCCGCCGCTCCGCCCACCTTCGGCATCGACCCACGGGGCGGCGCGCCCCGGCTCGTGAGCGTGGATGCGGGTGGAATCCGGGTGGCGGTGTCCGCGCAGGTGCTGGCGAGCGGGCCCACGGTGAGCCTCGACGTGCCGGGAACGGGCAACCGGGGGTAGCTCCCCGAGCGGGCCGCGCGGTCGGCTCCCGCCTCGTTCGATACCCGGCCGCCGAGGGGGCCAACCGGGGCTGCATGTTTCGTGCCAATCGGGGCCATTTGCATCCCCAATCCCGCCAATTCCTGTTTGACATCTGCTTGACAATTGGCGCTTAGCTTTTTTGGGAACGCGGTTCGTTCCTTCCCCTTCCGCGTCGTGTGTCCCCGTGATCGAAACCGTCCTGATGCTGTGCGCCGCCGGCGCCGTGTTCTTCGTGTTCCTGCTGCTGCTGGCCCGCGCCAGCGGCGCCATTCGCTACATCCCCAACCACCGCGCGGGCGTCGTGGAAAAGTTGTTCTCGCCCAAATTTGGGTCCGTGACCGAAGGCTTCCTCGCGCTCCATGGTGAGGCGGGCTTCCAACCCGAGGTCGTGCGGGGTGGCTGGCACTTCTTCCGTCCCTTCCAGTACCGCGTCCACACGATCCCGCTCGTCACCATCCCGCAGGGCCGCCTCGGCTACCTCTTCGCCCGCGATGGGCTCCCGCTCGCCGCCAACCAGGCGCTCGCGGCGAACCCCCCGGGTGCGGATACGTTCGAGGATGCCCGGTCGTTCCTGAAGAACGGCGGGCAGCGTGGCCCCCAGCGCCGCGTGCTCCGTGAGGGCACCTGGGCGATCAACCTCGCGCAGTTCGCCGTCTTCACGGACGAGACGATCTACGCGCTGCCGCTCGAGCACGACGACGACGCGCGCTTCAAGGCCATGGCCCGCCTCATCGCCGACCGGGATGGGTTCACCCCCATCATCATCCGCGGCGCCGATGACCGGGTGGGTGTGGTCACCGCGCACGACGGCCCGGCCCTCGATCAGGCCGACGTCATCGCCCCGGCGCCCCGCGGGGACTACGACCGGTTCCAGGACCCCGACCGCTTCCTCGCCTCCGGCGGCCGCCGCGGTCGCCAGCTCGATGTGCTCGTGGAGGGCACCTGGTACATCAACCGCCTCTTCGCCACCGTGGAGCTCATCCCCAAGACCGTGGTCGAGGTCGGCACCGTGGGTGTGGTCGTGAGCTACACGGGGCGCACCGGCGCGGACGTGTCGGGCGATGCGTACAAGCACGGCGAGCTCGTCCAGACCGGCGAGCGCGGCGTGTGGCAGCAGGCGCTCCTGCCGGGCAAGTACGCGTTCAACACGTTCGCGGGCAAGGTGGTGAGTGTCCCCACCACCAACTTCATCCTCAAGTGGAACCGCGCGGAGGTGGGCCAGCACCGCTACGACGAGAACCTCGCCGAGGTGGGTCTCATCACCCGGGATGCGTTCGAGCCCTCGCTGCCGCTCTCGGTGGTCGTCCACATCGACTACCGCAAGGCCCCGCTGGTCATCCAGCGCTTCGGCGACGTGAAGCGGCTCGTGGAGCAGACGCTCGACCCGATGGTGGCCGCCTATTTCAAGAACGTGGGCCAGACCCGCACGCTCATCGAGCTCATCCACGAGCGCGCCGATATCCAGGCGCAGTCCAGCCGCGAGATGCGCGAGAAGTTCGACCACTACAACCTCGAGCTCGAGGAGGTCCTCATCGGCACCCCCGGCAGCGGCGAGGCGGGTGGCGCGATCGAGACGGTGCTCGGCCAGATCCGCGCCCGCCAGATCGCCCGCGAGCAGATCGAAACCTACGCGCGGCAGGAGGAGGCGTCCGTTCGGGAAACCCAGCTTCGTGAAGCGCAGGCGCGCGCGGCGCGGCAGTCGGCCATCACCGACTCCGAGCTGAACGTGGCCATCGCGGAGAACGAGGGCCGGGCCCGGTTCGCCCGCGCGGTCCAGGAGGCGGCCGAGGTGCGTACCCGCGCCGAGGCCGACGCCGAGAAGACCGCCCGCCTCGGCATCGCCGCGGCGATCGCGGCCGAGGAGCAGGTGCGCGCTTATGGCGGCGCCCGCTGGCAGGTGGCCCAGCAGGTGCTCGGCCGCTTCTCCGAAGCGGTCGAACACTCGGGCATCGAGGTCGTTCCCCGCGTGCTCATCACCGGTGGCGGCAAGGAGGGGGGCGCCATGCCGAACGCCTTCGAGGCGCTCCTCGGCCTCATCCTCGCGGAGCGGGGCGAGGTGGCGGGCGAGAGCCAGCCGCGCAGCCCCGAGGTCGAGCTCCTTCGCCAGTCCGTGCTCACGAGCGCCACGCAAGCGGCCCGCGGCGCGCCGGCGGAGCGGACGCCCGCGGCCTGATCGCAGACCCGATTTGGGGCGGGGCGTGGTACGCTGGAGTATGCTCCAGCGAATGCGCGCCCTCCCCAAATCGGTTTTGGTGTTGCTCGCCCTCCTCGCCGGGGTCGTGGGGCTGAGGTTGGCCGCCCTGGGCTTCATTCGCAAGACCGTCCCGCAGTGGCAGTTTCCTGCGGAGCACGTTGAGGCCATGATCCGGGACATTCATTCAATCGAGGCTTCTCCACCCTTTCCGCTCTGTGGTACCACCCGGGACGCCGCCGCGGTCTTCGACCGCATCCTCGCGGCCGCCGATGGCTCGAGCCCCCTTTCCGATCCGCCGTGGTGGCAGCACGACGAGGTGCACCGGGCGCTCAAGGCGAACAAATCGCGCTGGTGGGAGCACGTGGAGGAAGCGCCGCAGGGCGATCTGTCCATCACCGCCGAGCTCCTTGCCTACGATGGCTGGTCGGGGCTCCTGCCCACCTCCCGCGCCTCCCTGGAGCGGGAGGGAGGGCCGGGGGTCATCGCCTTCCAGTTCCCAAGGCCAAACGTCATGAGCTTGCATACGCTGGCGAAGCTGCGCATTCTGCAGGGCCTGCGCAGCCGTGAGCCGCTCCCCGCTTTGAAGGAGGTACGCCACCTCGCTCGGCTGGTGTCCTGCGGCGAACAACTCATCCCGCAGATGGTCACCACCGCCATCCTCAACGTCGAAGCCAGGGGCTACGAACTGGCGGTTGAGCATGGACTTCTGCCCGCCCACGCCTGGTCTCCGGTACCGGCCGAGCAGCGAAAGGCCCTGAAGCGAGTGAGCTTCGGCCTGGTGGCCGTGTACTCCGGCCTCGCCCCGGAGGGGACCTTCCAGCGGGTGGATGCCCTCGCCGGCGCCGTCCCCGGCCGGTGCGGCGCCCTCGGCGAAGCCCTGGAGATCGCCACGCTCCAACAGGCGGTGCTCGGCGAGCCGTACCCCTTCGAGGTCGACCACCACCAGCCGATCCGCGACCTCGATGCCGCGCTCAAAACCACCCCCTGTTCGCTCCCGGTTCCGCGGGCCTATTGGAGCCACCCCGAGTGGACCGCCGAGGTGATGACCGAAATGGCCGGCAGCGCTCTGCTCGATCCGACCCGGCTGCCCTGGGTGCGGGACATCGCGTTCTACGAGGTTGCTTCGGCGACGGGATCGAATTTCGATTTGTACGAGTCAGCGGGCGAGTAGTCGGCCGGTCCGGGGCGTCGGCCACCTTCGCAAATGGGTCCTTCCTCGACGTGGCCAGCCGGCCCTGCGTCCGCGGAATCCTGTCTTTCACCACGGCTGAGGCGACACCCCGGTTATCCTTGGGGTACTCACCAGCGGGCCCCATGCTCCTCCTCGCGATTCCTTTCCTTGAGGTGGCCGGCAGCGCCGGATCGGAGCTGGGCGCTGCGCTCCTCGCGGCAGACTTCGATGGCGATGGCGTGAACGAGGTGGTGGCAGGCGCGCCGGGCGCGGACGCCGTGTACATCTGGCTCGGCACCGGCGCGGGAATCTCCGGGGCGGCCGATGTCACGCTCACGGGCGACAGCGGCTCCCGCTTCGGCAGCGCGATGGCTGCTGTCCCCGACACGGATGGCGATGGCCTGCCCGACCTCGCGATTGGGGCCCCCTCGGCCAATGGCGGTGCGGGCAGCGTCACGCTCGTTGCCGCGGTGGCGAGCGGGGGCACCACGGTGGCGACCTTGTCCTCCGGCACAGCCGGCGCCGCGTTTGGCAGCCGGGTGGCGGGGGGCGATGTGGATGGGGATGGTTGGGGCGATGTGGTGGTTGGGGGCCCCGATGCCGGTGGGGATGCCGGCGAAGCGCACCTGTTCACCAGCGCCGGCGGCTGGGGCAGCCCCACGTGGTCGCTGGCGGGCGCCGCCGGCGACGGTGTGGGCACAGGCGTGGCCCTCGGGGATTTCAACGGAGATGGGTACGACGATTTGGGGCTGGGACTCACCGGTTCGGTCCAGGGTTTCGAGGGCGGATCGGGGGGGCTCGCGGCCGTCGCGGGCTTCACGTCGTCCCTCGCCGAGGCGGATGTCGCTGCCGCCGACCTCGACGGCGACGGGTACGAGGAGCTGGTGGCGCTCAGCCCCTGGGAGGGCGTGTACTGGTACTGGGGCGGTTCCACGGGCCTCGACGGAACGTGGGAGTACTGGAACAGCCTGTGGCCCGACTTCGAAGGCTCCATGGCCGCGACCCTCGGTGATGCAGACGGCGATGGCCTCGCCGACGTGGTCATCAGCGTCACGGGCGACATCAGCCCCGCGGATGACCTTTCGTGCAACTGCACCACCAACTACGCCGGCGCCATCGTGTGGAGCGGGGCTTCGGCGCGTGCCGGGGACGCCGAGGAGTTTCCCGCAGCAGGCGAGCGCGCCTTCCTCGTTGCGCCCGACGCCGATGGGGATGGCTTGGCCGAGCTCATCGTCGCGACCGGCAGCGACGACCTCCAGGCCCGGCACTTCGGCCTCGATGCCGACGGCGACGGCTGGAGCACGGTGGCCGACCCCTACTACGACTGCGACGATGCCGACTCTGCCGTGAACCCCTCCGTCGAGGAGGTCGATGGCGACGGGGTGGACAGTGACTGCGACGGTGCGGACGGGATCGCGAACGACTACACCGGCGCCGACTGCGAGCGCCTGCCGGACTGGGCGGCGGTCGAGGCCTGGATGTGGGGAACGCTGCCCGACGCCGGCCCCGACGCGCTCATGGCCGAGGTAGAGGCGCTGCCGTGGGTCTGGGTGGAGAGCGCAACGGACGGCGAATACGAATGTGAAGAGGCGAGCAGCACCCGAGGGACCGCGACGGAGGCCACGAGCGGCGGGTCGGCGAGTCGGTGGGAGGAAATGTACAGCGCGATCAAGTTCGACTACGACGAGGGTGACTGCGTACACACGGAGACCGACTACGTCGACGAGCGCGTCGTGTACGAGCTCGCGGCACCGACGGCGGCGGGCCTGGTCACGGCGAGGGTGGCCACCGTTTCAGCGTTGGAGCCGGGCTATCCGCGGATCGTGGGCTGGGGCGAATTCACCTTCGAAAACGGACAAACCGCGCGGTCCACCTCTTCGTACCGCTACCTCCACAATTTCGACATTGGTACGGGACAGGACGACGAAACGACCACCACCACGTACGCCCTGGCAGGTTGCAGCTGGACCGAGCGCAGCGTCGAGGAAAACCTGGAGGGCTACGAGTCGTACGCGGCGAGCGATGGCACCCACGACGTGATCCGATACCAGCGGCAGGTGTTGGGATGGGCCTGCAGCCCCTACGGCACCGTCTGGGTGTCCTACGATGGCGAGGGGCGGCAGTACGACGAGGTCACGCACCTGCAGATTCCGCTGCCAGACGACGACGATGGCGACGGTTTTGGCGACGCTGACGACTGCGACGACGCCGATCCCGAGGTGCACCCCTGCAACGGCGACGAGTGGCGGAGCCAATGGGAGGACGCCGACGGCGATGGCTACGGTGATCCCAGCCTCCCCGTACGGTCCTGCGGTGGCGTCGCGGGGGCGTCGTCCAACAACGACGACTGCGACGACTCCGATGCTTCGATCTCCCCCCGAGCCGATGAGCTCTGCGACGCCACCGACCGGGACTGCGACGGCGACCCGACGGCCGGCGCAGTGGACACCGAACCCCTCTACACCGATAACGATGGTGATGGTTACGGGGACGGGCGCGGACGGGAGATGTGTCCAGGCACCGGCGTCACGGTGGCCGGCGACTGTGACGACGACGACGCCACCATCCATCGGGATGCCGAAGAGGTTGCGGGCGACGGAATCGACCAGGACTGTGACGGCAGCGACCTGCCAGAAGCGGAGCCCCCGCCGGAAGAGGAGCCCGAACCCGAGCCGAAAGAAAAGCCGGTCCGGGTGAAACGTAACGACCTCGCCTGCGCCACGGGCTCC
>CAISIK010000085.1 GCA_903885375.1 uncultured Pseudomonadota bacterium | reverse complement strand
GCCGCCGATGAGCCCTCGCCCGCCCCGGCTCGCGGCGCTCGCTGCGCTCTGCGCGCTCGGCTGCGCGGGCGGCCCGGTGGCGCCACCCACCGTGGGGGAGCTGCTCGGCGAGAACGCCTTCCTCACCCCCATCGATGCGCCCGCCTCCGTGGCCGCGGCCACGGGGCCCGGCACCTTCTCCACCACCCCTGAGTCCTGCGGCGCCTGCCACACGGACCACCTCGCGGAGTGGGCCCCCTCCTCGCACGCCCAGGCCGTCCACGACGCGCAGTTCGTGGCCGAGCTGGCCAAGCCGGGGCAGCCGCGCTGGTTGTGCTTGAACTGCCACGCGCCCACGGCGGTGCAGCGGGCGGAGCGCATCACGCTCGACACGCGCTTCGCCGAGGTCGGGAGCACCGCCGCGCTGCAGGCCGAGAAGAACCCCGAGCACGAAGCCGGGCGCATCGGCGAAGGCGTGGGCTGCGCCACGTGCCATGTGCGCCGCGACGAAGACGGCGTCGGCACCGTGGTCGGCCCCCGCGGCTCGGGGCGGGCGCCCCACCGCGTCCGTGCGGACCGGGCGGCGCTCACCGCCGTCTGCGACCGCTGCCACGCCCCGGTCGATGACCCGCTCGCCTACGCGGTGAACCCCTCGCTCCCCTGCTGGTTCACCACCCGCGAGGAGCTCGCCGGGGGCCCGGAGGCCGGCCGGTCGTGCGTGGACTGCCACATGCCCGAGGTGGAGCGCAGCGCCGCCGTGGGCGCGCCGGTCGTGGCCCTGAAGCGGCACGGCTGGGCGGGTGGCGGCATCCCCAAGCACGCGGAGGGCTACGCCTCGCTCGTGGCCCGCGGCTGGCGCCTCGGGATGGACGTGGCGGTGGCCACCGAGCCCCTCGCGGTCACGCTCACGAACACCGCCGGCCATGCCGTCCCCACGGCCGACCCCGAGCGGTTCCTGCGCGTGGAGGCCCGCTACGAGGACGACGCCGGCGCGGTGCTCGCCCGCGACACCCTCCGAATCGGCCAGACCTGGGACTTCGGCGATGGCACGCCGGCCCACCCTGCCCGCCGCGTGGCCGACGACCGCCTCCAGGCCGGGGCCACGCGGCAGTGGACGCCGCCCGTGGCCCGCCCCCCCGGCGCCGCGCGCCTCGTCGTCACCGTCCAGCACATCCGCGTCACCGAGGAGAACGCCGCCGCCCTCGATGCCGCCGCGCCCGACGCGGAGCTGTCCGCCCTGTGGCCCCAGTTCCCCGCCGAGCTGCGCCTCGCCTACCCGCGACTGAGCTACGTGTACCGCGAAACGGTCGACCTCCGCACCGGCGCCCGCACCCTCGCCACCCCCGAGGAGCTCGCCGCAGCCTCGCTCGCCGTGCTGCGCGCCGGGGGCTGAAGCCGCCACGGCGAATTCCGCTAAACCAACGGCGGGCCTGACCGATAGCGCGGCATGGTCTCCTTCCTCCTGCTCCCGAGCCTCCTGTTCACCGCTCCGGCCGAAGCCGCCCGCGTGAAGGAGGTCGCCTCGCTCTACGGCATGCGGGAGAACTTCGTGACCGGCTACGGCGTGGTGGCCGGCCTCAACAAGACGGGCGACAGCAGCGCCAACAGCGCCACGATCCAGGCCCTCGCCGCACGTTTCCAGCCCCTCGGCGTGCTCCTCTCCGACGAGGACATCAAGTCCCGCAACGTGGCCCTCGTGATGATCACGGCGACGATCCCCGCCGGCGCCCGGCCCGGGTCGAAGTTCGACCTCACCGTGATGAGCACGGGCGATGCGCGCTCGCTCGAGGGCGGCGTGCTCCTCTACAGCACCCTGTACGCGCAGATGACGCCGTACGCGAGCGCCAGCGGTTCGCTGGTGGTGGGCGGCTACTCGGCCCAGAGCGGCGGAAACGAGCAGATCAAGAACCACCCCACGGTGGGCATCGTGTCGGGCGGCGGCACGCTGGAGAAGGAGATTCCCAACTCGCTGCAGATCGGCGAGCAGGTGGACTTCCAGTGGGTGCTCAACGTGCCCGACTTCACCAACAGCGCGCGCATGGCCTCGGTCGTCAACGCGCTCCTCGGCCCCGAGTCCGCCTCCGCGATCGACGCCGGCACCGTTCGGGTGCGCGTGCCCGACCGCTGGCTGGGTCGCCAGACGGAGCTGGTGGCGGCGGTGGAAGCGCTCGACATTCCGCTGGACCACGTGATGAAGGTGGTGGTGAACGAGCGCACCGGCACGGTCGTGATGGGAGCGGACATTCCGCTCGCGCCGGTCGCGGTGGCCCACGGCGGGCTCACGATCGACGTGTCGAAGCGCACCGAGGTGAGCCAGCCCGGCATGCTCGCCGCGGGCGACACTGCCGTGGTGGAGAACACCGAGGTGCGGGTGCGCGAGGAGGCCGGGAAAGTCTCGGTCCTGCGCGGCTCCACGGTCGGCGACGTGGTGGCGGCGCTCAACGCCATGGGGGTGAGCCCGCGCGACCTGATCGTCATCCTGCAGAGCATGCAGCGGGCGGGAGGAATCTCCGCGCAGGTCGAATCGATGTAGGCTACGGCCTGTCGAGCCATGGACCTCCCCGAACCCTGGAACCGCCGCCGACGTGCGCTCGACGCCACGCTCCAGGTGTGGTCCGGGGGGGCCCGCGTGGACTGGACGGCCGACATCCGGCTGGGCCGCGTGCGGTGGACCGATGAGTTCGGCCTGATCGTGGCCGAAGCCGACGCCGCCGTCATCCTGAGCCACGCCAACACCGACCGGAGCGTGCTCATGGCGTGGGCGGTCTCCGGCCTCGCCGGCAGCCCGGTGATCCCGGTCAACGAGGCCCTCCCCGCCTACGTGCCGGCGTGCGTGGAGGCCGACGCCGCCGACCTCGCCGCGCGTGCCGCCGCCGGCTGCGGCTGCGACTTCCTCCTGCAGACCCCGGCCGCGAACTCCACGCTGTACCTCGCCATCCGCAACCTCACGCCCACCTCCTGGGCCATGGTGGCCGATGCAACCGGGCACTGCGAGGCCCTGCTCCAGCTCGTCGACCTCGCCTCGAACACCCAGGGGCAGCAGTCGGGGCGCACGATCGCCAGCTACGCCCGCGGGCTCCAGGAGCTCGCCGCCTCGCCGGTGTGGGCCGCCACCGACCCCAACCTCGACCTGCTCAAGTTCGCGGCCCACCTCGCCGCCGCCGGAGCCTCCACTGGCGCGAGCCGGAAGGCGCTGCTCGACCAGTTGAAGGCGCGCATCCCGCAGCGGGTCCGCAACCACTGATCGGGCGCCCCGTCGGGGCCGGGCCCCCGTGGTACGCTGTCACGACGAGGTCCGGATGCTGCTGCTCACCACGCTCGCCTTCGCGGGGGACACGATCCTCCGCAACGACACCAACACCACCGACGAGTACGACGAGAACGATCAGGTGGGCTGGCTGGAGTTCCCCGAATGCGCCGTCACCGTGCTCACCGCCGACGCGGCCGATCTGCCGATGGACGTGGGCACCATCTACGTGTACCTCGGCTCCAACACCGGCAACCAGGACGGCACGGCCACCTACGCCGAGGTGGGCGTGCAGCTCATCGAGGAGGGCGCGGTGCCCACCAACGGCCCGATGGACTGGGGGCCGGAGGCCTTCAACCTCACCGTGTCGAGCCAGGGCCTCAACGCGCTGAGCCTCGTGGACGAGACCGCAGGCTGGACCGCGCTCGACTACCAGGGCGGCAGCATCGCGGTGTGGGTGTGCCCCCCCGATGAAACCACCGGCGAGTCCTGGCCCCGGGCCAGCGCGCGGGACACCTCCGGCATCGTCATCGACGTGGAGAGCCCCAGCGCGGGCAACTACCTCTGGTCGGCGGACGAGATGACGGCGCTCTCCAAGTACGTGGCGGGCAGCTGGATCATCCGCGCCGGCCCCGACGGCGGCTCGGGTATCGATACCGGCGGCGGTGATGCCGACACCGACACCGACACCGACACCGACACCGACACCGACACCGACACCGACACCGCGAGCGGCACGCTCGGTGTGAGCAGCATCACGCCCGCCGAGACCGTGATCGGCGAGCCGGTGAGCGTGGCGATCCTCGGTACCGGCTTCGAGGAGGGCCTCCAGGTCTACATCGGCGGCTTGTCCGTCTCCAGCCTGAGCCTCTCGGGCGACACGGCCATCACCGCCACCTCGCCGAGCGCGCTGCCTGCGGGCGTGCACGACCTCGTGGTGCAGAACGCCGGCGGCGGCAGCAGCACGCTGCGCGGGGCCTTCACAGTGACCGAAGCGGGGTGCGGCTGCTCGAGCGGCAATGGCTCCGCCTGGCTGTTCGCGGCGGGCTTGGCCTTCCTGGCGCGCCGCCGTCGGGAATGAACGCGCGGGTGTAAGGCCGCTCCGGGGTGTGGCGTTGTGGTGCCGTCAACCCCCGGAGACCCCGATGATCGCCCTCTTCACCGCCTTCAGCCTCGCCCACAACGTCGAAACCCCGGTGCGCGCCACGCTCGCCGACGGACAGGTCCTCATGGGCCAGGTGCGCACCCGCATCCTGCGCCTCGTCACCGGCGCCGGCCTCGTGGACGTGCCGCTCAGCGACGTCGGCGAGGTCCGCCCCAGCGAGAACCGCCAGCTCGGCAAGGACGACCACCAGGTCAACGTGTGGCTCCGCAACGGCAGCGAGCTGCGGGGCACCTGGAGCGAGCCCGAGCTCGCGATGGGCATCTCGGTCGGCGGCGACAAGGTGGGCGTGGACCTGCCCATGGAGGAGCTCACCCGCTTCCAGCTCCAGGGTCAGGTGGCGTGGCCCGACAGCCCCGTGTACCGCGTGCAGACCACCTGGGGGGATGACTTCCTCATCGACCCGGCCCGCACCCGCCTGCAGCTCGAGAACCAGCTCGGCAGCTTCTCGCCCTCGCTCGCCGAGTGCCGCTCGGCCGCCCCGGTGGGCGATCCCGACGGCGACTGGCGCGTGGAGCTCACCACCGGCACCGTGCTCGTGGGCGAGCTGAAGGGGGATGCCCTCACCGTGGCCCTGCCGATGGGGCCGAAGGAGCTCACCGTGCCGCTCGGAGCGCTGAAGAGCCTCAGCCTGCGGGCGTGGGCCTACCCGCCCCCGTCCGCGCCGGTCCCGGACCTCCGCCTCGCGCCGACAGAGCCGCCCCCGTACGGCCCCGCGCGCTACGACGACGGGCAGGTCAGCCAGGGCGGCACGGACTCCAGCGCGGAACAGGTCCAGGCGGAGAGCACGGGCGGACTCATCGCGGCACCGGCGCGCCCACGCCGCGGCAAGAAGGTCGCCCACGCCGCCCGGGGCGGCCTCACGAGCCCGTCGTCCGCGCCGGTCTGGTTCGACAAGGCGCCCGTGGAGACCGCCAAGGACAACGTCGAGAGCGAGAAGTAGCGGGCGAGGGGGCGATCGGCCGCAACCGGCAGCTCGCCCGGCTGCCTCGCCGCCGATCGCGCCGCGATGTCGGGCGGCGCCCGCTCCCCGAGCGACCGGGCCCACGACATCGCCCCGATCCCCTACGGCTCTGCGGTATCGCCGGTGTCCTCGCCGGTGTCCTCGACGGCGTCCTCGCCGGTGTCGCCGGTGTCCTCGGGCAGGGGCTCCACCTCGATCACCATCAGGGTGGGGGCGCCGCCGTTGGTCACCGCCTCCGACGTGGCCTCGGTGGTGATGGAAACCGTCGGCTCGGGGGTGCCGGCCGTGGCCCGCACCTCGATGACGTACTCGACCCGGCACGCGAGGACGCCGCTGCATTCGCCGAACGCCGAGAGCTTGAGCGCCTGGGGAGCCGCGCCCTGGACCGCCGACACCGAGCCGAGCTCGACGGCGTCGGCGTCGCTCACCACCAAGGTGTAAGCGGACTCGCCGTCGGCAGTGGCCGACGCTTCGAAGGTCGCGGAACCCTCCAGCGCGTCGGGGGTCGGCTGCTCGAAGGAGACGGAGACCACCGCCCGCCAGCGCTCTTCCGTAGCCAACTGCGGCACTTCGACGTCTGCAAAGCCGGCTGCGCGCCACAGAGCGGACGAGGACGGCTCCGAGGGTACGTCGGGCGCGCTGGTGGCGATGGACGCGCCCCCGGAGGCGAGGAGGGCGAGCAACGAGAGGCGGCGGTGCAGCGGGGTGGGCATGGTCGATCGGACCGCAAGCACTGTGCCACGGCGCGCTGGGAAACGCCGCGTCGATTTTCACCTCTCGCGACCTGCTTTCCACCCGCACCCGCGTCAGGACGGCGTCGCGCTCGCAGGCCCTCCCGCGACAACGAGGTCGCGCGCTGGCATGGGAGGAGGGCCCGATGCGAACGAAGTGGGGGGAGACGCCGCATCCCTTCTGGGTTCGTTCACATCAGGCGGGCATCGGTCAGCGGGTCGACCGGGCCCACGACATCGCCCTGATCCCCTATTCCTCGGCGGTGTCGGGGGCGTCCTCGGCCGTGTCGCCCGTGTTCTCGGGCAGGGGCTCCACCTCGATGACCATCGCGGACGGCGTCGTGGTGGGCCGACCCGAGTATGCGCGG
>CAISIK010000084.1 GCA_903885375.1 uncultured Pseudomonadota bacterium | reverse complement strand
GCTCACGCCGAGCGAGCTCCGGCTCCTCGACCGCCTCCGCGGTGAACGCTCTCGGAGTGAGTTCATTCGGGGCAAGGCACTCGCGAGCTGACCAAGACGGCGATGGGTGGGTCTCCACCATCCGTTCCCCGCCCACCTCTTCTACCTCCCCCCGCCGAACGCCGGAATTCTGCCGCGAGGCCGCCGAAGGCGGACTCGTCGGCAGAAATTCCTTGTTCGGCCCACCCACGGTGGACTGGGCGCCAGAGCGACGCAGTCGGGGGCACGACGGCGACTCGGCCACCGAGGCCTGGACGGCTCGACTCGGGCGCCGGGCGCGGCGGGTGGCGGGGGCATCGCGACGGGTCCCGGCGCCACGGGCACCGGGGACCGGCGGACCGGTTCTGCGACGAGGGTGGAGCGGCGCCAGCGAATCACCGACCGTGTTCGGTTCCGTTCGCCGTCGGGTGCGGCGCCGAAACGAACGTGAGGCCGGGTGGCCAGCTGCGGTTCTCCTCCGTCAGGGACCGGGAAGCAGCTTCCTCAGGCCCGGAACGAGGGCGACCACCCCAACCCCCGCTCCGATGGGGAGAATGAGGAACTGGAGTTGGTTCGGATCGCAGTATCGGACGACAAAGTAGACGAGCGCCGCCATCACGGCGGTGGTCCACGCGGGCTGCGAGATCTGGATCGCGGGAGGCTGATTGCGGATGGCCAAGACCTTCTCCTTGATGCGTTGCGGTAGACCAGATCGATGTTCTATTACCTCCCGCGAAGGTGATGTGGTGCCACGCGTTTGAGGGTGGACTATTGACAAGCCAAATGTCAGGCGTTCTATGCCTGTCATCGTTCACAACAAGCTAGTGGGAACGCGCTGGCGGTGCGCGCAGGTTGTCCACAAAGGGACTGGTGCAGCCCCGCCTGTGGATAGCTGAAACAGCATGTCCTCGGATTGTCAATGTGCAAACCGGCGAAACCTCGTGCCCGATAGTGGCTTTTGGCGGAGTTGTCGGCTTCGGACAGCGTCCCCGACGGATCGCCGCGCATCCAGGCAGGGTCGCCCGAGGGGGAGCCGAACTGCCCACGCGGCGTCCCGGTGGTCGATGCGCCGCGGCGTTCCGGACTGGTTCCGGCACGGGGGCGGCGACGGGGGCTGGTAGGGCTGTGCCTCCGCCGGCCGCGGTCAGACCGCTCGTACTCCCGCTCGACCGGCGGATCGGCCGACCGGTGCGGGCCAGAAGTGCGAACGCGACCTTGACCGAGTGTGCGCCGGCCCTGTATGTTCAGCCCCACTCGGGAGACTTGATGGATGCCGAATCGAAGGCGTGTCCAGTGTGCGGGGAGACGATCAAGGCCGCGGCGCTGAAATGCCGTTTCTGCGGCGAGGACCTCAGGGCCCTCCAGGAGGCGCAGGAGGCGGAGAAGGAACGCCTAGTCTTCACGGGCTCCCCAGCGGCTTTCTACGACCTAACGCAGTACTTATGGGCCATTTGTACGTTCGGGGTAGCAGCGCTCTACTACGCGATCAACGCGCAGAGCACAAGGTACGAGATCACGAGCCAACGCATCAAGGTCACCAGCGGTACGCTCTCCAAGACCAGTCACACCATCGAGCTGTACCGCGTGGATGACTACGTCGTAATCAAGCCGTGGACCATGCGGGTGCTCGGGTTCGGGGTGCTCTACCTCCGCTCGACTGACCGAAACACGCCCCGCGTCTACTTGGTAGGACTTCCGAACGTGGACGCCCTGGCGGAGGACCTTCGCGGGTGCTCGCTCGCCGAGAAGAAGCGGCGCGGCGTTAGGATGGTGGCCAACGCCTGAAAGCCCAGCGAACTGACACACGATTCTGCCCCCTCCCGCCGCCGATTGCTGGAATTCTGCCGCGGGCCCTTCGCCCGTTGGCAGCAATTCCTTGTTCGGCCCGCCGAGGGTTAGCCGGGCGCTGGAGCAACGTGGTCTTGGGCACGACGGTGACCCGGCCACCGAGGCTGGGACGGCGCGACTCGGGCGCCGGGCGCGGCGGGTAGCGGCGGCTGGGCGACGGGTCCCGGCGCCACGGGCACCGAAGATCGCCGGAGCGATTCCGCAATGAGGGTGGAGCGGCGGCATCCGATAGCGAGCGGAGCGAAGCTGCCGGATTCCGTTCGCCCACGGGTGCGGCGCTGACGCCGGCGATGAGGGTGACGGTGACCTCAGCCTGAATGTCGGTGCGGCTCGACTTGGTGGCGAGTGTTGAAGGCACGGGGAGCGTGTCCGGCGACACGGCCACCGACGCCCGTGGGATATGAACTGCGACGCGGCGACGCGCCCACCGCTCGGCCTTTGCCGACGTGCGGAGTTGTGGTGCGCGAGGAGTAAGCACCGGGCCCAGCGTCGTTGACCTCGACGTGGAGATTGGCTACGAGCTTCACGGAGGTTGTGCCCGATGGGTCTTCGGTTTCGCCAGAGCTTCACGCTGTTTCCCGGCGTGCGCGTGAACCTCGGCAAAAACGGAGCCAGTGTGTCCTTCGGGGTGCCTGGAGCTTCGGTGAACCTGTCGGGGAACGGTCTTTCGGCCACGGTCGGGATGCCAGGAACGGGCCTCTCATACACCACGCGATTGCCGCTCGGAGGATCGGGTGAAGAGCCGATGGTATGGGATCAAGGCCAACAAGGTCCCGCGACGGGCTTGGATCCTGGATCTGGCGGCGGCGTAGTGCCCGGCACACGGTTCATTCAGAGCCAGGGCGTGGATCGGCTCACGAGCCCGAGCATGGCGTCGTTGAAGAAGATGATGCTTGCGGTGGTTCGGCAGCGCGAGGAGATCATCACGCGGACGCAGGAGGCGACTGAGCGTCTTGCGGAGCTTCGTCGCGAGCAGAGCTGGCGAAGCATGTTCCTCCTGTCCTGGATATTCCGTGCCCGCTTAGCAGAGTTGGCGGCAGCGATTGCGGCCGAGGACGAAGCTCTTCTGGAGTGCGATCAGTGGATGCAGGCGTCGCTCGTCGGCATGGACTTCAACACGCCCGAGGGGTTGGTAGGACCGTGGAAGTCGGTCGAGGATGCCTTCGACAAGCTCTCGCGTGTCAGCCGCGCTTGGGACTTGACATCAGAGAGAGACATCGACCGCAAACGCGAGCGAAGCTCCGCCGGCCTGGCGGTTGAACGAAGCGATATCCGGTTGACGCGGAGCAGCACGCCTTGGGTGCGGACGAAGCGAGAGCCACTGAAGTTTCAGAACGCGAACGGGGGCGACCTCTATCTCTACCCGGGGTTTCTCCTCGTCGGGAGCGAGCGGATGTTCGCGCTGGTTTCACTCGTTGACCTTAAGGTCGCTATCTCGTTCACTCGCTTCACCGAGGACTCCGAGAGCAGTATCCCTTCCGACGCGAAGGTAATTGGCGAAACCTGGGCCAAGGTGAACAAGGATGGGTCGCGAGACAAGCGATTCGCGGGGAACTACCGACGGCCAATCGTTTCGTACCCGGAGCTGAGGTTCTCGACCGAGAGTGGGCTCAATGAGGCATTCATGTTCTCAAACTTGGACGCTACGATCCGATTTGCGCTCGCGTTCAGGAGCTTGCAGCTAAGGTCGGCGGGTGAGGTCGAGGCCGCGGCCAAAGTGTGGGCGACGAGCGAATTGGCCAACGCGAAGGGAGACACCGTGGAGTTGACCCGCCTTCTCGGGTAGCACGCCGTCCAGCGTCCGTCGCGACGTTGCCAGACGCCCTGCCTCGACCACCTCTTCCGCCAGCCGCCCCCGCCGAACGCCGGAATTCTGCCGCGAGGCCGCCGAAGGCGGACTCGTCGGCAGAAATTCCTTGTTCGGCCCACCCACGGTGGACTGGGCGCCAGGGCAACGCCGTCGGGGGCACGACGGCTACTCGGCCACAGAGGGGCGCCGGCTCGACTCGGGCGCCGGGCGCGGCGGGTGGCGAGGGCATCGCGGCGGGTCTCGGCGCCACGGGCACCTAGGACCGCCGAAGCGTTCTGCGACGAGGGTGGAGCGGCGGC
>CAISIK010000083.1 GCA_903885375.1 uncultured Pseudomonadota bacterium | reverse complement strand
GTCGCCCACGCGCCCGGTCGCCCCTCCGGCAGCGGCGGCGGCTCCGGCGGCAGCGTCGGCTTCGGCCGCGGCGCCCTCTCCGGCCGGTGCGCCTTCCGCTCCACGCTCGCCGGCGCCCGCGAAGCCGTCGGCGCCGATCGATCTGGGGCTGCTCATCGAGCGGGGCGCCATCTGGGCCTTCGCGGGCCTCGGCGGCCTGCTGCTCGTCATCGCCGTGCTGTTCGGCCTCCGCGAGGCCATCGCGGCGGGCTGGTTCGGCCCCGTGGCGCGGTTCGCGGGCGCCGTGCTCGTGGGGCTCGGGGCCTGGTTCGTGGGCGAGCTGCTCTACTGGCGTCGTTACGAAACCCCGGCCGCAGCGCTCTCCGGAGCCGGTGCCGCCACGCTCTACGCCGCGCTGTTCGCGGCCCATTCCCGGTGGGGCCTCATCTCCGCCACGCCCACGTTCGTGTGCATGGCCGGCGTGAGCGCGGTGGCGATGTTCCTCGCCGAGCGGCGCAGCAGCCGCTTCGTGGCGCTCCTCGCCATGGCCGGCGGGTATGCCACGCCCCTGCTCCTGAGCACGGGTGAGAACCGGGCGGTGGCCTTCTTCACCTACCTCACGCTGCTCGATGCGGGCCTGCTCGCGGTGGCCCATCGGCGCCGCTGGCCCGAGTTCATCGCGGCGTCGGGCCTCGTCACCCTCGTGCTGTACCTCGGCTGGTCCTTCAGCTTCCGTGCGCCCGATCAGGTCCTCGTGGGGCTGGGCGCGGCCGGCGTGCTGGCCGGGTTGTACCTCCTCGCGGCGCGCGGGAAGGCGGGTGGCTGGCAGGAAACGGCGCGCGCGGTTTCGGGCGTGGCCGTGGCGTTGTTCCTCTGGCTGGGCGCCACGCTCACGTTCGCCACGCCGACCGACCCCCTCCGCTTCGACCCGATGTCCTCCGCCGTTCTGAGCTGGGAGCTCGGGAACACCGCGTGGATCGGCGCCGCGTGGCTCGTGGGCGGCGTGGTCCTCCTGCCGCTCCTCCTCCGCGGCAACGCCATCCTCCGCGTGATCGCGTCGGCCACCACGAGCCTCGGCGCGTTCGTCTTCCTGATCACCTGGGTGCTCGCGGGGGAGAGCCGTTGGGAGGTGGCGGTGGCGGTGGCCGTGCTCGCTTCGTTGCTGGGCTGGCTCAGCGGCGGCGGGCGCGGGGGTGCGGTGGTCTCGCTCGGGGTGGGGGCCGCCGTTGGCGTGGCCGCCCTCGCGCAGCCCGTCCCCGCCGAGCTCCTGCCCGTGCTCATGGTGGGCGCCACCTTCGCGGCGCTCGTCGGCGCCTGGAAGGAGGACAGCCGCCTGCCGCTCCTGCTCCTCGCCACGATCGGCGCGCTGCCCCTCTACGGCGGTCTCACCGCCCGCGTGGAAGAAGGGGAGGCCGCCCCCCTCGCGATCAGCGTGGCGGTGGTGTATCTCGCCACCGCGGTGCTCCCGCTCCTGCGCATCCGCACGCGCGACCTCCCCGGCGCCCTCACCAGCGCCGTCGCGCCGTTCACGCTCGCCTACCCGCTCTACCTGCTCTGGCACGCCGCCATGGGCTCCGAGGTGGACGGTGTCTTGCCCGTGCTGCTCGGCGCCAACGCCCTCGTCGGCGCGCTGGTGGTCGTCCGCTCCTCGCCGCAGGCGCGCTTCGAGCGCGAGGTGGCGCTCCTCACCGCCGTGGCCCTCGCCGGGGTGGCGATCGCCGTGCCGCTCCAGCTCGACCGCGCCTGGCTCACCGTGGGTTGGGCGATCCTCGTGGCGCTCCTGGCCCAGGTGCACCGGCGCCTCAAGCACCCGCTGTTCGTCGGCTTCGCGGCCGTGCTCGCCCTCGCGGTGGCCGCCCGCCTGCTCGTGAACCCGTACGTGCTCGAGTACGGCCGCGGCGAGGGTCCGTTCATCTTCAACTGGACGCTCTACACCTGGGGAATCCCCACGGTGTGCCTGCTCCTCGCGGCGCGCTGGTTCGAGGTGGGCTGGCTCCGCGCGGGGCTGCGCACGGCCGCCGTCCTCACGGGGTTCGCGCTGGTGAACCTCGAGGTGGCCCACGCCTTCGCGCGGGACCAGGAGCTCTCCTTCCGCAGCGAGCAGCTTGGGCAGGAGATGGTGCGGTCCATCAGCTGGGGCGCCTACGGCCTCATGCTCATCCTGCTGGGCATCCTGAACCGGAGCCGGGCCGTTCGCCTCGGCGGGCTCGCGTTCGCGGTGGCGGCGGCCGGCAAGGTCTTCGCCGTCGACATGTGGAGCCTCGAAGGCTTCGCACGGGTGGGCGCGTTCGGCGGCCTCGCGGTGACGCTGCTCGCGGCGGCCGTGGCTTTTGCGTGGCTGGCGCGCAGCGATGATGCCGCCGAGAAATCGAAACCGGAGTCCACCCCATGATCCTCCCGATCGCCCTCGCCCTCGCGGCGCCCCCGGCGGATGCTCCCGGCCTCCTCACCTTCGAGGCGCCGGCCGCCGGCGTGACGCGCGTGCGGCTCCCCCCCGATGCCACCGGCGCCGACCCCGCGCAGCTCGGCGCCGCGCTGCTCCTGCTCGATGCGAACGGCACGCCGGTGCCCTTCTCCGTGCTCACCACCGAATCGCTCCCCTGGAACGCCGAGGGCCTCGACCTCCTGCAGGTGGACACGCACGTGTGGAAGGTGGGGCCGAGCACGCGGGAGCTGCGGGAGCTCGAGTTCCCGGAGCTCATCGGCGGCTGGCATCCGGGGGAGCTCACGATCGACGGGATCGGCCGCTTCGTCTTCCCGGTGGGCGTGGTGGACGGGGAGGCCACGCGGTTCGACGCGGTGCCGGTTCCTGCGGGGCGCGGTCCCTGGATCGTGCGGAGCAGCACCCACCTCGACTCGGCCGTGGGCCGCTCCTTGCCCGACGCTTTCGTGGCCCCGGACTGCGTGACCATCGACCCGGGCTCGCCCGCGCTCACCGAGTCGGGCTTCGGCCGCTACAGCCTCGACCTCGGCGGTCCGCGCCGCGTCCGCTCCCTGGCGATCGAGACCGACGCCGACCTGTTCGCGCGCGAGGTGGCGGTGTCCCTGCCGGGCGAGTCGCAGGAGTGGGGCAGCACCGCGGCGGTGGGCAAGGTTTCGCGACTGCGGGTCGGCACGGCGAGCTTCGACAGCACCCGGATCGAGGGGCTCGACCTCGGCGCGGACGCCCTGATCTTCGACGTGCGCACCGACGCCGGGCGCTTCCTGCCGATCACTTCGGTGGAGGTCTGCTCGGTCGGCGCCGAGCTCCTCGTGCGGGACCCGGGGCCCGGCCCCTTCTCGCTCTACGTGGGCGGCGCCAGCGGGGGCAGCTCCACCGACCTCGCGTTCGCCGGTGGCGACCTTGTTTCGCTCGTGTCCACCCAGGTCGGCGGCCTCACGTTCGGCGACAACCCCGCCTACGTGCCGCGCGAAACGCGCGAGGGGGTGGATGCGCCGGGCGCCGTGCTGCCGCTCGTGAAGTGGCGCTGGTCCCGGGCGGTGCAGGGCGCGGGCTGGTTGCGGATTCCGCTCGACCGGGAGGTGCTCGCCCACGCGCGGGCCGATCTCGCCGACGTGCGGCTCGTGGACGCCGAGGATCGTCAGGTTCCGTTCGTGCTCCGCAACACCGGCCGGGAAGCGCTCTGGCCGAAGGCCGAGTTCACCCGCGAGGAGGAAGGCTCGCGCTCGCTCATCCGCGTGCCGGTCGGCCTCGACGAAGCCGCCGTGGGCACCGTGCGCCTGAAGACCTCGCGCGGGGTCTTCTCGCGGAACGTGACGATCCTCCGCGACCGGGGCGCGGTGACCGAGCCCCTGCGATCGCTGACGTGGAGCGGCGAGGAGCAGGGCGTGGAGCTCGCGATCGCCCTGAACACGGTCGTCGGCGAGGAGCTCCTCATCCAGGTGGAGAACGGCGACAACGCCCCCCTGGAGATCGAGGACATCGAGCTCACCTTCCCGGAGTGGGAGGTGCGCGCCCGCGTGCCCGAAGGCAGCCGGCTGGTATACGGCTCCGCACGCCAGGGGAGCCCCGTGTACGACCTCTCGCTCCTCTCCGACGAGCTCGTGCGCCGGCGGCTGGCCGTGGGCGCGCTCGGACCGGCCGAGGCGATCCAGGGGGCCGCCCTGCCGGCCGGGCAGCGCGTCGTCGTGCTCCTCGTCGTGGGCGCGCTGGCCGCCGGCCTGCTGCTCATGCTCCTGCGCCTCGTGCTCGGCAAGCGGGTGGAGGATGAGCCCGCAGCGCCCGCGCCCCCCGCGGGCGGCGCTCCCGGGGCGCCCCCCTCGGAACCGGGTTAGCCCTCCGTCCCTCCGAGGTGCCCGTGTCCACGCTGGTCGAAACCGTATCTTCCGAGCTCAAGGTCGCCATGCTCGCCCGCGATGCGGCGCGCACCGGCGCCCTGCGGATGATCCGCGCCGCGTTCATCGAGCTCGCCAAGGACGGCAAGGGCGAGGTCACCGACGAGCGGTGCGTAGAAACGTTGCGCCGACTCCGCAAGCAGCGGGAGGATTCGATCCAGTCCTACGAGCAGGCGGGCCGGGCCGACCTGGCCGAGGTCGAGCGCGCCGAGATGACCATCATCGACTCCCTGCTTCCCAGGCTCGCCGACGAGGCCACCACGCTCGAGTGGGTGCGCGCGGCCATTGCCGAGACGGGCGCAACGAGCGCCCGCGAGATGGGGAAGGCCATGGGTGCGCTGATGAAGGCCCACAAGGCCGACATCGATGCCGGCCTCGCCCGGCAGCTGCTCACGCGCGAGCTGGGCGGGTAGCGTGTTCCGGCGGGTCTTCATCGCAAACCGGGGAGAGGTGGCGGAGCGCGTGGCCCGCACCTGTCGCCGCATGGGCATCACCCCCGTGGTGGCCGTCACCGATCCCGATGCCGGCGCCGCCTGGCTCGCCGACGTGGAGGTGGCCCGCATCGGCGGCCCCCGCGCCTACCTCGATGCCGACGCGATCATCGCCGCGGCGCGCGCCACTCGCTGTAGCGCGCTGCACCCCGGGTGGGGTTTTCTCTCCGAGAACGCGCTCTTCGCCGCCCGGCTGGAGCAGGAGCGCGTACGTTTCGTGGGCCCCTCGCCGGATTCCATCCGCCGCATGGGCGACAAGTCGGTGGCCAAGGCCACGATGAAGGCGCTCGGGCTCCCGCTGATCCCCGGCTCCGACGGTCCGCTCGAGACCAGCGTCGAGGCCGTGCGCGTGGCCGATGCCGTGGGATATCCCGTGCTCCTGAAGGCGCGCTCCGGCGGCGGCGGGCGCGGGATGCGCGTGGTGGCCTCGGCTGGCGAGATGGCCGGCGCCTTTGCCGAGGCGAGCGCCGAGGCGGCGAGCGCCTTCGGCGACGCCGCCCTTTACCTGGAAAAGCTCATCGTCGGCGGTCGGCACATCGAGTTCCAGGTCTTCGGCGATCGGCACGGCAACGTGGTGCACCTCGGCGAGCGCGAGTGCAGCGTGCAGCGCCGCCATCAGAAGCTCCTCGAGGAGAGCCCCTCGCCCGGGCTGACGCCGGCCGACCGGGAAACGATGGGCGCCCGCGTGGTCGAGGCCTGCCGGCGCGCCGGCTACCACGGCGCCGGCACGGTGGAGATGCTTCGGGATGCCGAGGGCAACCTCTACTTCATGGAGATGAACACCCGCCTGCAGGTGGAGCACCCGGTCACCGAGATGGTCACCCGGCTCGACCTGGTGGAGCTCATGCTACGCGGGGCGGCCAACGAGGTGGTGCGCCCCGAGTGGCGCCCCGAGGGGCACGCCATCGAGTGCCGCATCAACGCGGAGGATGACCAGTTCCGGCCCGTTCCCGGCGTGGTGAGTCGCCTGCGCCTTCCGGCGGGGGAGGGAATCCGGGTGGACACCTGGCTCCGCGAGGGCGATCGCATCCCGCCGCAGTACGACTCGATGGTGGCGAAGATCATCGCCCACGGGCCCGATCGCGCCACCGCCATCGCGCGCATGGAAGCCGCGCTCGACGCGCTGGTGGTGGAGGGGGTGCCCACCTCCGCGGCCATCCAGCGGAGGGTGCTCGCGCACCCGGCCTTCCGCTCCGGCAACTACGACACGACGCTCCTGCCGACCATGCTCGGCCCCTCGCCCGCATGAGCGGCGAGCCGGGCGCGCCGGCAAGGGCCGGCACCCCGACGCTCTGGTTGCCGAGCGCCGTTGCGGCCGTGGTGGCCTTCGTGTGGCGGGTGGCCCTCATCCAGTTCGCGCCGGTGGCGTACTCGTTCGACGGGTACCAGCGCTGGGCGGGCCGCGACCACATCCTCGTGCAGGACTGGCTCCCCGTCACGCAGTTCCTCATCTGGCTGACCGCTCGACTCGGTGGGGACATCCACGCGGGTCGGCTGGTCATGTCGCTCGTGGCGGCGGGCGCGGCCGGAGCGGGCTGCTGGCTCACCCAGGCGCTCGCCGCCGAGCGCGTGGGGCCGCGCGAGGCCACCACGGCCGGCTGGGCCTTCGTAGTGGCCGCGTCGTTCGGCCCCTGGTGCAGCTGGGGCACGGTGTTCTACCAGGAGTCCACCTTCCTGCTGGTGCTGTTCGGCGGCCTCGCGCTCGCGCTCGGCCGGCGCCCCCTCCTCGCCGACCTCGTGATCGGCCTGCTGGGGCTGGTGCGCTACGAGGGGTTCCCCGTGGTGCTGATGTACCTCCTGTGGCGGCGTCGGCCGGCCGCGCTGGTGTCGCTGTGGGGGATGGCGCTGTGGCTCGCGCTGCGCGGCGCGGGTGTTCAGGGCTACCACGCGAGCCCGGTGAGTTTTGCCGACTGGGAGGGCCTCGCCGACCGGTTCACGCTGATGGGCTGGTTCGACGACCTCTACATGTTCGGCTACCGCGTTTCCAACAGCGGCGGCGGCGTGTGGATCGGGGCCGCCGCCATCTACGCCTGGCTCGACCGGCGCTCGCCGCTCACGCTGCTCATCGCCGCGATCGGGCTCTCGCAGCTCGGCATCACGATGGTGTGGCTGGCGGGCCTCGAGGTCTCCACCTCGCGGATGGTGGTCATCCCGGTGGTGACCGCGTCGGTGCTGGGCTCGGCGCTCGCGCCGCTCGTGGCGCGGCAGCGGCTCCTCATGTACCTGCTGCCGGTCGGGCTCGCGGTGCTCCTCGCGATCGGCCTCGAGGATGCGCAGCGGCGCATGCGCGTGGAGACCTACCGCGTGCGCTACGAGAAGGCCGCGCTCCGCCTCATGGAGGAGTGCCCCGGCTGCGTGTGGTGGGTGCTTCCCCGCTCCGGCCTCGGCACCCGCTCGCGCCACGATGGCTGCGAGGTCATCCAGGGCATCTCCGACCTCCGCGAGGGCGAAGATTTCTACTGCGCGGCGTGGGTCGATCCCGACGAGGCCATGGAGTTCTACTCCCAGTGCGGCGGGACCATCCGGTGGGACAGCGACCAGCGCGCGTACGTTTCCGAACGTCATATCCCCGGCGGCCTGCCGATCCTGCCCAGCCAGGACCCCGATCCCGTGCTTCGTACGGACATCGACGGCGACGACGAGTAGCGAAGATGCAGCGTCCTCCCCGGCGCCGAGGTGCGGTATGCTCCGCTGCGGCCATGTTCCCCCTCCTGCTGGCGCTCGTGCGGCCGGCCGTCGCCGCCCCGGCGCCGGCAACGTCGCTCCCGGTGGCGCTCGAGCTGGCGCGGCGGGCGCTCGTGGCGGGCGAGGAGGATGCAGCCACGGATGCGTTGGAGGCGGCCGTGCGGGCGGCGGGCGGGTCCGGCCTGCTCGTTCCGTCCAGGGAGCTGGGCCGACTCCGGTACTACGAGGGGGTGGTGGCGTGGCGCGGGGGGCTGCAGGCGCAGGCGCTCGGTGCGTGGCGGCGCCTCTGGAGCATCGGCGGCTGGGACCCCGACGACGACGGGCTGCTCGACGACGAGGGCATGGCCGTGCTCCGCGCGCTGCGCGCGGAGGGCGGCGCCGACGGCGTGCCGATCCGGATTTCGGGGGAGACGGAGGGCGTGCTCGTGCTGCGCGACGGTGAGCGGCTCGCGCCCGGCGCTCGCGTGCCGCCGGGGCCGCACCTGCTGCAGGTGCGCTGCCCGGACGGTGCGGTGACGAGCCGGTGGCTCGAGGTGAACGAAGGCGCCTCGCTGAGCACCGGCTGTCGCCGGGGCTCCGGCCGGGAAGAGGCCGGCGGCGTGAACGAGGCCGTGCTGGCCGACGACGTGGACCCCGACCTGCTCCAGATGGCCCTCTTCGGGAGCTACTTCGCAGACTCCACGCTCCGGCTCTCGGGGCTGCCGGAAGCGCCGCCGCCGCCGCCGGCCCGCCCCCCGCCGGCGCCGGCCCCGCTGGCCGCGGCTGGGCGCCTCGAGGCCGAGCCGCCCGCGGTCGAGGAGGGTCCCTTCTCCTGCGAAGGCGAAGGGCCCGCCTACGCGGGCGAGGTGGGCGACGCCGCGTGGGCCGGCACCCTCCGCACCGACGAGGGCCGCGTGATCACGGCGGGCGTCGCCTGGCTGCGGTCCGCGCCGGGGGGTGATGCCAGCGTTCGCGTGGAGGGCGAGGGCACCTTCGGCCTGCGGGTTTTCGCCACCTCCGGCGAGGAGAGCGGAGTGGCGGTGCGCCTCTCGCCCGGCCGGCTGCTCATGCGCCAGCTCCCGGATGGCCCTCCCATGGGGCGCGACCTGCCCACGTCCGGTCGCCATGTGCTGCAGGTGGATACCGCCGGCACAGCCGTGCGGGTGCGGCTCGACGGGGCCCTGCTCATCGGGATGTCGAGCGGGGCGGGTGGCGTGTCGCTCGCGGTGGAGGGAGCCGCCGGCTCCTGGATCGGGCGCGCGACGGTATGTCGGCGCTGAGCGGCCGGCTCAGGGCGCTTCGACCATCCCCAGGACGGCCCCCTCGGCCCCGCGTACGCACACCACGACGGTGCCGGTGGAGGTGAGCCAGGCGTCGGCATCGTCGGCCCGGAGCATCCCGTGCTGGAGGAGCACCTCGGTGAAGCCGGAGGTGGGGTCGCCGACGGCGAGCACCGCATCGGACCCGTCGGTGTAGACGAGCGCGACCCGACCCGTGGACCGTAGGCTGCCTCGCACGGTGTGCGCCGCGCGGGTGGTGAGGCGCGTGGTGGCCCCATCCACCGTGACCGCGACGCCGTCGGACCCCGCGGCGATGAGCTCGGCATCCACCAGGCCGGCGCGGAGCCACTGCAGGTCGAGCGCGGTGAGGGTGGAGGCGTCGTCGGCGGCGGCGAGCCCGGCGGTGTCGGACCACGTCCAGCTCTGGATGCCGGCGGCCGAGCTGCTGCCCGCGAGCACGAGCCGGTCGGCGGCGTTCACCACGGCGCTGTCGGCGGTCACGCCCACCGCATAGTCGTAGTTGAGCTTCGTGGGGTCGGTGGCGAATTCATCGGCGGTACCGTGCACCCAGTCGAGGTGGCCGGTGCGCGGGTCGATGCCAGCCACGTGCAGGCTGCCGTCGGCCGATTCGGAGAGCTCCACGTCGGTGTAGGCGAGGCTCGTGGGCCAGGTGAGGCCGGCGCCGGTGAAGGCGCCCGTGGTGGGGTCGTAGATGTCCGTGTAGAGGTAGCGGTTCTCCTCGTACACCACCCCGTAGGACCAGGCCGAGTAGCTGTCGTCGAGCAGGAAGTCGAAGCCGTCGCCGAAGGTGGCGCCGCTGCCCCACGCCCAGGTGCTCGCCCCGATCTGGCCCGACCAGGGGTCGGCTTCGTCGTACACGTAGGTGAAGCTGCCGGTGGTGGTGGCATCGCCCCGCACCGGGTCGTAGAACGTGTCGGCGAGGAAGGTGAGCTGCAGCTCGGTGCTGTTCGCCGAGAGCCGGGGGCCCTGCAGGCCGGCCGCGCTCCCGGTGTCGATCGGGTAGAGGTGGAAGCCGTTGTCGGTGCCCTCACAATCGCGGTCCACCCCATCGCCGAGCACCTCGTGCGCGAGGCTCGAAACGGTGGCGTCGGTGTCGGCACAATCGCCGCCGCCGGCGTCGGAGATGGGGTCGCCATCGCCGTCCTGATCGTAGTCGTCGCCGCCATCGCAGCCCTGATCCACGCCGTCGTACCAGACCTCGGGGGCGTCGGGGTGCACGGTGGCGTCGGTGTCGTTGCAGTCATCGCCGCCGATGTGGTCGGCGAGGTAACCATCGCCGTCCTGGTCGTAGTCGCTGTTGCCGGCGCAGTCGCTGTCCTCGCCGTCGTACCAGGCATCCTCGGCGCCGGGGTGCACCAGCTCGTCGAAGTCGTCGCAGTCGACATCGCTGTTGTAACCATCCCCGTCGAGATCGCGCGGGCCCTCCTCGGCGGTGTCCCCGGTGTCGCGGGCGGTGTCGGCGTGGAGGGTTCCGGTGTGGCCCCCGGTGTCCTCGTTCTCCTTTCGGCCCCCGTTGGGATCGGGGTCCTCGCAGGCGGTCAGGAGGAGGGCGAAGAGGACAGGCAAGGCCAGCGGGTACCGCACGACAGCACCGTAGCCGGTCGAAGGGGGCATCGTCAGCTGCGCGGGAAGAGGCGACCCAGACCCGAGCCGTAGAGGAACGCGAGGAGCCGCTTGAGCAGGCCGAGGTTGGCCTCGTGGTAGGGGAACCACCACAGCTCGCGGCTCAGCCAGGGCACGGCGTCATGGTTCACGTGGCGGGCCTCGCACATGTGCCGGAGGCCCTCATCGCTGTGGGCCACGCCGATGCCGGACTGCTTGAGCCCCGCCCACGGCGTTTCGGCGGCGGCGGCGGTGGCGATCACGTCGTTCACCATCACGGTGCCGCACCGGATCTGCTGGGCCATGCGCCGACCCCGGGCGCCGTTACGGGTAAACACGTAGGCGAGGAGGCCGAGGTGACTGCGGTTCGCCTCGAGGATGGCCTCCGCCTCGCTGCCCACCTTCATGACCGGCACCACCGGGCCGAACGTCTCCTTGTTCGCGATGTCCATGGCGGGGGTCACGCCCAGAAGAACGGTGGGCTCGTAGAAGTAGCCGGGCCCCTCGATGCGCCGGCCCCCGCACGCCACGGTGGCGCCCTTCTCCACGGCGTCGGCCACGAGGCGCTCCACGATCTCGAGCTGGCGCTGGTTCACGAGGGGCCCCACGTCCACCTCGGCGGACTTCGTGGCATCGCCCACGCGGAGCGCCTTCACCCGCGAAACGAACTTCGCCACGAAGCTGTCGTGCACCTTCTCGTGCACCACGAGCCGCTCCACCGAGGCGCACACCTGCCCGGCGTTGGCATAGCCGCCCCACAGGACCGCGTTGAGCGTGCGCTCGTTGTCGGCATCCTCCATCACGAGCGCCGGCGCCTTGCCGCCGAGCTCGAGCACGCAGGGGATGAGGCGCTCGCCGCACATGGCCGCCACCTTCTTGCCGGTGCTCACGCTGCCGGTGAACTCCACGAAGTCCACCCCGGCATCGATGAGCGCGGCGCCCACATCGCCGTACCCGTTGACCACCTGCAGGCAGTCCTCGGGCACGCCCGCCTCCACGTAGAGGCGCCGGAGCAGGACCGCCGAGAGCGGCGTGAACTCGCTGGGCTTGAGCACCACGGTGTTGCCCGCGAGGAGCGCCATCGCGGCGCCGCCGAAGCCGAGGTGGTTCGGGAAGTTCCAGGGCGCGATGATCGCGACGACGCCCCGCGGCTGGTAGTGGATGTAGCTCGTGCGGTGCTTCAGGAGCCGGAGCGGGATGGGCTGCGGCGCGAGGATGCGCTCGGCTTCGGCGGCGAAGTACGACAGGAGCTCGAGCTGGGTCATCACCTCGTGAAGGAGCCCCTCGTGTCGCGGCTTGCCGTTCTCGGCTGCGGCGTTCTGCACGATGGCATCGGTGTTGGCGAGGATCTTCTGGCGAACGGCGAGGAGCACTTCCGCACGTTCGGCCACGGACCGGGCCCCCCAGGCGGGCTGGGCGCTCCGGGCGCGGGCCACGGCTGCGCGCACGGACTCCGTGGTGTCGATCGGCACCTCGCCCACCAGCTCTCCGTTGGCCGGCGAGACGATCCGCAGGGTGGCGGGGCGGGTGTCGGAAGGGACGGCGGACATGGCAGACCTCGGATCGAGGAGTCTTAACGCGCCTCGACCCGGGGGTGCCGCGCGGAGGCGACATCACCGGGTCGAGGGGGATCCAGGGCGGCGGGAGCCGCCGGCGAAGGTGGGCCCCACGCGCAGCCCGCAACTCCTGATCAATCCGCGCTGGAGAAGCTCGCTTCGTCGGCGTAGCTGGCGGGCGTGTAGGCGCACCCGCTCTCCTCGCCGACGTTGTCGTAGAGGCCCACGCTGTCCACCCAGTAGCTCGTGAGGAAATCCGTGCCCCAGCACTCACTGGCGGTGGCCTCCTCCACGTCGAGGTCGCCTTCGAGGATGCGGGCATCACCGCGGCCCATGCCGTCGGACTGCCAACGGGACTTGAGCGTGACGACCTCCTCCACGCCGCTCGCGTTGAGGTCGGCGAGGTAGGCGAGGTCCATCTCGCCGGAGCCGGCGTAGTCCTCGTCGTAGTCGTAGACGGCATCCCAGGTGGGGCCCACGTCGAACCCGTAGTCGTCGGTCATCACCAGCGCGCTCACGCCCTGCTCGTCGTAGCCGTACTCGGTGGCGAAGGTGCCCACGAGGTGAACGGAGGGGTCGAGCGCGGCGGCGGCGTTGAAGTCGATCACGAAGCGGCCGGTGGCGGCCTCGCGGGTGCTCCCGGCATCCACCTCGCCGAGCACGATGGAGACGGCATCCTCCTCGACGGTGCCGCCATTGGGCACCTGGAACAGCGACCAGGCGTAGGTGCCATCCTCGTTGTGGACCACGTACACGCCGGTGCTGACGGGATCGAGACCGCTGTCCTTGTACGGGCCCCAGATCGCCTTCTGCTCGTCCTCGTCGGTCCAGGAGGGCTCCTGGGTGGTGACGACGAGCGCGGTGGTGCCGAGCACGAACGTGATCACGCCGTTCACGCTCTCGGTCACGTTGCGGGTAGTGTCGTAGTACATCGCCCAGGTGCTCGGATCGTCGGGGGACTTGGCGGCTTCCGACGCGATGGGCAGGTTCACGCGGAGCTGCTCTTCCTGCGGGATGATGTCCTCGCCGAAGGGGTTGGTGTCCTGGTTCAGGCCGCAGGCGACGAGGGAGAGGAGCAGGGCGGTCATCGGAAGGTCCGGGTTCGGGTTGCGCTTATCGGACCCATGAACGCTCGACCGCCGAAAGGAAAATTTCGGGGCCCTGGGGTGCCCGGGGGGTGCAATCTGCCGAAAACGCAGCTACGATGGGCGCGCTGGAGCCTTGCCATGCTGCGGTTTTCTTTCGTCGCCACCCTGATCCTCGCCGGCTGCCCCGAAATTCCCGACGAAACGGAGAGCCCCCCCCCGGGCCTGCCGGATCGTGACGGGGATGGGTACGACAGCGAAGCGGATTGCGACGATGGCAACGAGCTCGTTTCGCCCGGCGCCGCCGAGCTCTGCAACGGGCTGGACGACAACTGCGACGGTGTCGTGGATGACGACGCCGAGGACGTTGTGACCTGGTACGCGGATGCCGATGGCGATGGGTATGGCGACCCTTCCGCCTTCCGCGTGGAGTGCTCCGAGCCGAACGGGTATGTCACCAACGCCGACGACTGCAACGACAGCAGCACGGCCTACCACCCCGGCGCGGCGGAAACGGGGTGCAGCGGCCCCGACTTCAACTGCAACGGCGAGTTCGACGAAGGCGATGGGGATGGCGATGGCACGCTCGCCTGCGAGGATTGCGACGACGATGACGCCACCTCCCACCCGGGCGGCCACGAGGAGTGTGACGGCGCCGACAACGACTGCAACGGCATCATCGATGATGGCGCCGGCAGCTCGCAGACCTTCTACGCCGACCTCGATGGCGACCTCTACGGCGACCCCGACAACACCATCGTGGCCTGCGCGGCCCCTGACAACTACACCGACACCCGCAACGACTGCGATGACACCCGCGCCTCGGTGAACCCCGGGGGGAGCGAGGTGTGCAACGGGCTCGACGATGACTGCGATGGCGACGTGGACAACAACGCCAGCGACATGGTGAGCTTCTACCGGGACCAGGACGGCGACGGCTACGGCGACATCTCCTCCTCGCGCCGCGCATGCGACGTGCCGTCGGGCTACTCGGCCGACGCCACCGACTGCAACGACCGCAACGGCAGCATCTACCCGAGCGCGCCGGAGTACTGCGGCGGCACCGACTACGACTGCGATGGCTCGGCGAACGAGGCCAGCAGCGTGGACGTGGCGGCGTACTACAGCGATGCCGATGGCGATGGCTACGTGGGCACCTACGCGGGCATGGCGTGTACGGCTCCGGCCGGCACGAGCTTCGCGTACAGCGACTGCGACGATGGGGACACCGCGGTGAACCCGGGCGCGGCCGACATCTGCAACGCGGTGGATGACGATTGCGATGGCGATGTGGACGGCGGCCTGCGTGTGCCGACCGACTACGCCTTCATCCAGGACGCGATCGATGCCTCGGCCAGCGGCGACTACGTGTGCGTGGAGTCGGGCAGCTACTACGAGGATATCTCGCTACCCGCCCACGATCTCGCGGTGGAAGGGGTGGACGGTTCGGGGGCCACCACCATCAAGGGCACAGGGACCGGCAGCACGGTCAGCACCGGGAGCAGCGGCTACACCCTGCGCCTCGCCGGGTTCACCATCACGGGCGGCGAGGCCCAGTACGGCGCCGGCTTGTACGCCCCCTACATGTACGGCGAGCTCGAAGACCTCGTCATCAGCGGCAACACCTGTACCACCTACTCGGGCTGCTACGGCACCGGCATGTATGCTTACGGACCGCTCACCGTCCGCGACGTGACGGTGACCGGCAACTACGCCAACCCCGTGGTGGCTTCCGGCTCGTACGGCTACGCCTACGGCACGGGTGCCTACCTCCCGAGCGACATCACCATCGAGGGGATGACCGTCTCCAACAACTACGTGTACAGCTCGAACACGGCGGCCGGCGCCTACCTCTACGTGTACGGTGCCGGCGCGCAGCTCAACAGCGTCACGGGCGCGATCGACGACCTCACGGTGACGGGGAACTATGTGTACGACGCCTCGGGCAGCACCGCCTATGTGCAGGTGTACGGCGCGGGACTCAGCGTGCAGTACGCGAGCGCCAGCTTCGATTCGCTCACGGTGCAGAAGAACGTGGTGTACGGCTACGGCTCCTACACGTACGTGTACGGTGGCGGCATGTCCACCTACGGCGACACCTCCACCTACGATCACCTCGACGTGCGCGGCAACTCGAGCGACGCGTACTACGTGATTGGGGCCGGCCTCTACGCCACCGGGTACTCCAGCTACCCCAACCAACCGCAGATCACCAACGCCATCATCGCGGGAAACAAAGCGTCGTGGTCGACCACGGGCACCAACTACGCCTATGGCGGGGCCATCTACCTCGGACAGTACGCTTACCCATACCTCGAAAACGTGGATGTGTACGCCAACAAGCTGTCTGGTGAATATGCCTACGGCGGGGCCTACTACTTCGATTACTACTACACCGGCATGTCCGGCAACAACGTGTCCACCTGCAGCAACAGCGCCTCCTACAGCTCCAACGGCGGCGGAGGCGCCATGTACGTGTACAGCAGCACGTACTCCTACGGGCAGAGCTTCACCTACTCCGACTTCTACGGGAACAGCTCCACGGAGTTCAGTGGGGTGAGCACGCCGGTAGGGTCGAGCGGAAACATCGCGGTGACCCCTGGGTACACATCGGTGGCCGCCGCGGACTCTACGTCCTGGAATTTTACGCTTACCGCGGGCTCGGGCCTGAAGAACACCGGCGACACCGCGATTTCGGACACGGACGGGTCGCGGAGCGACATTGGGGCTTATGGGGGCGTGGGCGGGAGCTGGTGAACTGAAGGCGCCACCCGGTCGAGGCCGAGACGGGGAGCCACGACGGCGCGGCGCGTGCCCGCGTCTTGGATGAACTCTGGGCGACCTCCAACGGTCATTCCGGGGGCGCGCGCATCTGCCGCGAGGATGCCCAAGAGGATCGGCTGAAGTGAGCGTCTTCTTCGACACGAACATCACGCTCAACGCGGATGATGCCGACGCGGGTGCCAGGACCGGTATTGCCCGCGAGCTCCTCCGCCGCTCGATGACGGAACGCACAGGGGTGGTCTCCACCCAGGTGCTCCAGGCGTTCTACGTCAACGCGAGGAAGAAGCTGCAACTCGACGGCGCCGCCGCTCGGGCCCGGATCGCGGTCTACCTTGGCTTCGATGTCGTGATGGTGACGCCCGCACTCGTGCTCGACGCGCTCGCCATCCGTGCCGCAGAACACGCCGGCTGTGACACGCTCTTCTCGGAGGAGCTCCAGGCGGGCAGGCGATTCGGCCCGGTACGCGTGGTCAATCCGTTCGCTTGAGGGCCGGGTCACGGGCCCTTGGGGTCGCTACGAGCGCCCACCTGGACGAACGGTCAGCGAAGGATCCGTGCGCTCAACGCCCTTGGCTGTATCCCCTCATGTTTGCGTCTTTCGCGCCGCTTGCGCCGCGCATCCCGCTGCTGGCCAGCGCCATCTGGGTACCCGCCGTCGTGGCGAGGTCCGTTCTTGTTGGACCCACGATGCGGACGGAGCCGATGACATCCGGCGCCGCGGTGCCCTGGACTGCGGCGTTCAGCGCCGCGGAGGTCGCCGTTCCCGCGGCACCACCCGCCCCGAGCGACGCACCTTGTGTCGCGAGGCGGGATGCTGCCGGTGCCGTCCCAGTTGTTTCTTCCGGCCTTGCCGGGACCGATCTGCGCGCCCACGAATCGGATGTTCACGTACTCCGGCGCGCTGACATCCGCGGAAGCGGCCTTCCCCGACGACTTCGATTTCGACCCACCGCCACCGTCTTTCGAGCCCGGAACGAAGGTGATGCGGTGCGCGGCGTGCTCGGTCACGCGGCAGTCGCGCGGCTTCTCCGCGTCCTTGCAGGTGCCCTCCACCGTGGTGGACACCTTCGGCCAACGCTCCTCGATGCAGGTCAGCATCTCGCGACCGGCGATCCCATCGCAATCGGTGCGTTCGGCGGCGTGTGCGGGAGCGGGACTCACGGCGCGGCCCGCAAGAAAAATGAACATGCAAAGGAGATTCGGATTTTCGCTTCGCGTCGAGCCGCCCTGGGTGCGGGAGGGAGCCACACCCGATGGCGCCGAGCCGCGCGCCGGCGCGCGGAACCCCCGAGGTGGGTCGCGGCGCGGCTTCCGAAGGGTCTGGGCAAACCGCCGCGACCGGTCGCGGGGCGGGCGTGGGTTGGTGCGGTTTGCGGCGCCATCGGATTACTTGTGTCGTGGCGGGACAGGTTCTCGGTTGCGATGCGGATACGCTTTCGATGCCGACCCGCCAGCGGGTCGAATGGGGAAGGAGACCGCCATGAACGGTCCAATGCCGAGCCTGCTGGCCCTGCCGCTCCTCTCGGGCTGCGCGGGCGGCTGCACGCCCCCCGAAGACGGCGACCCCGATCGCGACCCCATCGAGGTCGGCGACTTTGCATTGGGTGTGGAGTACACGCAGGAGGGCCTCGCCGAGCCCTACGCGGCGGTGGGGGTGGGCTGGGCCAAGACCCGCCTCGAGGCCTTCGCGTGGGGGGAGTCGGAGCCCGCGGCGCCCACCAACGGGGTGCACACCTACGACTGGAGCTGTCCGGATCGGATGGTCCTCGCAACCCAGGAGGCGGGCATCCTGAACCTGCAGTCCTACCTCTCGCCGAAGCGCGCGTGGGGGTCGGTCGACGCCGCGGGGCTTGTGGCCGGGGTGCACCATTGGGTGGTGGGCCCGGAGTGGACGGGGTTCTGGCCGAGCGGCAACGCGGAGGACTACCTCGCGTTCGCCACGCTGGTGGCGGAGGAGGCCCGGGCGGCCGATCCCGAGGTGCAGCTCGGCGCGATGCCGATCTTCTTCGCCGACGAGTTCGCCGGGAACGAGCCCTCCGAGGCGGAGGTGGAAGCGAAGATGGGCGCGCCCTACACGCTCCGGAACGACAACACCGGCAGCGAGGCCATCCTCGACCACCCCGATCTGGATCGACGACGCCTTCCCCGCCGGCGTGCTCGCCAACGGCGCCAACTACCCGGCCAACTACCCGGTCACCGCCGCCTCCCAACCCGAGGTGTACGCGCTGCTCCGCGCGCTGGCCCGCCAGGAGGAGGTGGACGGTTTCTCGCCCGAAGAGGCCCGCGAGTGGGTCCTGGCCTACTACGGCGCCCACACCGTGAAGAAGGTGGTCACCGCGCTCGGGGAGGGCGCCGCCGGCATCATGATCGGCAACACCGAGGACTGGATGGTGGACTCGGGACAGTCCCTCCGCGACGGGCAGGTCTTCCTCCTCGGCGGTTCCACCACCATGGGCATGACGGAGGTCACGCACCCCGCGGGCTACGACCTCTGTGCGGAACGGCAGGCCGGCGAGGCCCGACCCGCGCTCACCAACCTCGGCCTCGTGCTCGAATTCCTCGGCGGGGAGGCCGTCGAGGAGGTGGAGCGGGTGGGCGCCAACGAAGGCCCGCGGGGCTACGCCCTCCGGCGCGGCGGGGTGACCTCATGGGTGCTCTGGAACGAGGACGGCGAGCTGCACCTGCCGGGCGACCCGGCCGAGGCCGTGGAGAGCTACGCGCTCACCCTCCCGGAGGGCGTGAGAAGCGTGCGGCTCACGCGTACGGTGCTCACGATGGGTGCCGAGCCGGTGGAGGAGATGGTGAGCGGGGAGGGGGGTGTGGTGACCCTCGAGCTCACCGCCGCGCCCGTGATCGTTTCGCCGGAGTAGGGCGCGCGCTCACGCCTCGAGCATCGCGGCCACGCCTTCGAGGGCGACGGTCTGCGTGACGTCGGTGGTGGTGGCGAACCGGGCAGAGAAAGCCGTCTGGCCTTCGGCGGCCAGGCCCGCGGCGGCGTTGGCCTCCACCTCGAGCTTCTTCTCCCACGCCGACTCCACCACCGCCTCGTCGAGGGTGACGGCGTCGATCACGCCCTCCTCGCGGAGCTCGCTGTCGGCGAGGTAGGCGTGGCCGGTCACCACGCCGGCGAGCGCGCGCTGGAGGTCGCGGGCCTCTTCCTCGTTGGCGGGGTGCGCGGCGGGGAAGGCGGACGAGGTGTCGCCCGCCACCCGCACCTTCACGCGCGCCTTCACCTCGCCCTCCTGCTCGAAGAGGGGCACGTCGATACCGCGCTCGAGGGGGCCGACCACCGCTTCGAGGGCCGCCACGTCCTCCACCGTGTGCTCCGTGTCGATCACCAGCTCGCCGACATCCTCGGCGGCGCCGGTGCCCACGAGGTTGTGCAGGCGCTCCATGAGCCCGTCGAACCCGTTGAAGGGCTGCTCCACGGTGGTGGAGTCGCCGTTGTTCGAAGCGGTGCTGGCCACGGTGCCGCCCACGATCGTGATCCCGCGCTCGTCGGCCATCACCCAGGCCTGGGCACGCACGCCCATGGTCGAGCCGAATTCGGCCGTACCCGCAGCGCCAGCGATGCGGCCCTCGGCCTCCACGGCCACGAAGGGGTCGGGGTCGTACCCGACCGAACCCTTCAGCGTGGCCCCGAGGCTGCCCTCCACGCCTTCGAGCACCCCGAGGACGGCGGTGCGCACGCTGTCCAACGCGCCCACGAGCGGAAGGCTCCCGGTGAGGCCCGGCACCAGACCGGCGGCATCGAAGGAGGTGCCGCCTCCGGGGCCGGCCACGCCGGTGTCGAGGCCCAGGCTGGCCTCGCCCTCGACCGCGAGGGTTTCGGTGAGCTCCACGCGGTCCGGAACCTGGGTGCCAGCGAGCTCGACGAGCGGGTGAAGGTCGGGGAGGGTGCCCGCCAGCAGGCTGCCCAGCACGGACAGCCGGGCGGCCGTGAGGCCCGCGTTCGCGAGCACCCACTCCAGCTCCGCGGCGGGGCCGAGCTCGACGCGGAGATGGCCCTCGAGCGCGGCGCCCACACCGCCGGCCGACTCCCCGGCGCCGAGGCCCGCCTGGGCGGCCCCGAGGAGGCGTCCGGAGAGCGTGAGCGTCCACGTTCCGTGGGGGCGTGCCAGCCGGCCCGAACCCGTGAAGTGGCCGCCGGCGCCGACGATGAGCGTCTGTTCGAAACGCTGCTCGTAGGACGCCCCGGGCGGCAGCAGCACGTCGATGACCTGCTCCTGCAGCGAGGTGGTCAGCGAGTCCAGCACCGGGAGGGCGTTCTCCGCCAGCCACGCGCGCGCCCAGGGCGTGCGGAGGAGGGGGATGACGTAGGGGATGGCGAGGGCGAGGGGCATGGCATCGAGCACCACCACCGCGGTGGCGCCGAGCAGCACGAGGGTGGCGCCGAGGTCGCCCGCCTGCTCGGGAGGCCCGGCGGCGAGGCCGGCCGCGGCCTGGACCTCCTGGTTGGAGGCCGTCGTGGCCGGGGCGACCGTGCTGGTGGCGGGCGCGGGGGTCTGGGCAGGGGCGCGCGACTGGGCGACGGCGGTTTGCATGCCCGGCCGAGGGTGCACGCCCCGAGCCAACGGGAAAACGCCGGGAGTTTCAAGGTGGACCGACGGTTGTCCGACACCGCCGCCCGACGCCCGTCACCCGCCGATCCCCGGCGACCGCTCGTGCCGTCAGGGCATCTGCATCCGGACCACGCGCACCACCGCTGGCAACTGCATCAGCGTGTCGCGCCACTCGGCGCCCTGCCACCGGTAGCGCACCTGCACCCCTCGCACCTCGCCGGCGGCGAGCAACGCCTGCGCCTCACGCAAGGGGATGGGCGTGGGCGACACGTGGCGTGTGGGCGAACCTTTCACCAGCACGTCGAGGACGTCGGTGTGGCGCTCCAGATCGTCGAACAGCGCGGCGAGCGTGGGGGCGTCGAGGTCGCCGGTCTGCAGCTCGGGCAGCTCCGGGGGGAGGTCGCTCATGGTGGGTCCGGAGAGAGGCTCAGCGCGCGTTTCGGGGCGGGACAAAGGGGGATGCAGACGCCACAGCCGGTGCACGCCTCCTGCACCACGGGATGCCGCCCCACGAGGAGGATGGCGCCCTCCACGGGGCAGCGTTCCACGCAGGTGGCGCAGAAGTCGGCGAAGGAGTTGAGGCAGGCCGAGCGGTCGAGCGTCACGCGCGCGGGCGGGTCCTCGTCGGCCCACCACGCCAGGAGCGCGCGCCGGGAGGTCAAGGGCTCACGCCCGGCCGCAACTCACGCTCGGCCGAGGACGCATGGCATTGCTGGCAGTTCTCGCGCGCCGGGTGCGACGACCGGAGCGCCGCCCGGCCGTTGACGCCGTGGCAGGAGTCGCAGGTTTCGCGCATGAACGTGCGGTGGGGAATCCGGGGCGGGGCGATGGCCCAGGCCCGCGGCCCCGACTCCAGCGAGGACAGACCGGAGAAGGTGTTGCCGACGGCGCGCGGGTCGGGGGGCAGGTCCGCGCCGCCCGGCATCGGCGCCTCGGTGACCACGTGGCACTGCGTGCAGCTCATGTAGCTGGTGTGGCTCATCGGCGTGGCGAGGAGCCCGCGGAAGCGCAGACCCTCCTCGTGGCAGGCGAGGCACTCGGGCGCGGAGTCCTGTCGCACGGAGTGGGGGACGCGTGGCGGGGCGCCGTCGTAGGCCCGGCGACTGGCCCGCGCGGCGATGTCCTCGGCCTTGGAACTGCCCTCGAAGGAGACGGGATCGAGCACACCCGGGCCCGCCGCGCGCAGCGAGGCCAGGTCCTCCTCCCAGCCCGATCCGCTGCCCCGCGGCGACTGGCGCAGCTCGGCGTAGGACTTCGCCGCGGCCACGCCGCCGTCGAGGCCGTCGGCCTGCATCCCCGTGGTTTCGCCGGTGCCCGACCCGTCGACCTCGTCCGCGAGGTCGTTTCCCGACGTCCCGCTGACGAAGCCGATCACGGCCACGCCCATCACGGCGGCGAAGAGGACGTGAAGTTGGCTGGCGGACTGCATGGCCTACGCCGTTGCCCGCCGAACCCGGACCGCACATTTCTTGTAGTCGGGTTGTTTGGAGAAGGGGTCGTAGTCGTGGAGCGTCACGTGGTTCACGAGCAGGCGTTCGTCGAAGAAGGGAATGAACAGGCTGCCGGGCGGCGGGGAGCCCCGGCCGTCGATCCACACCGGTAGCTTGAGGTTGCCGCGTCGGGATTCCACGATCACCGTCTCGCCGTTGGTGATGCCGAGGTTTCTCGCGTCGGCCCGGTGCATCTCCACGTAGGCCTGCGGCATGGCCTCGCGCAGCGGCGGGATGCGCCCGGTAAGAGTGCCGCTGTGCCAGTGCTCCAGCACGCGCCCGGTGCAGAGCCAGAACGGGTAGTCGCCGTCGGGGGACTCGGGCGGCGGGGTGTAGGGGTTGAACCAGATCTGCGCCCGGCCGTCTTCGGTGGTGGAGTGGTAGAATTCGAACTCCTTGCCCTTGGCCACGAAGGAGTCGTCGAAGCTGGCGAAGCGCCAACGGGTCTCCTTCCAGGTGCCGTCGGGCTGCTCCACCACCGGCCAACGCAGCCCGTGGGCCTTCACGTACTCCTGGTACGGGGCCAGGTTCTTGTGCTTCATCGTGGAGAAGAGTCGGTACTCGTTGAACAGGCGCTCATCCACGTTCACGTCGTAGTAGTGCGGCCAGTCCCAGATCGGGACGGGCGCGCCCTTGGCATCGACGGTGTGGAACAGGAAGGCACCGTCCTTGTCCTTCATGCCCAGACCGCGGCGGTACACTTCGTGCGCCACGGCGATGAGCTGCCAGCCATCATCCCGCGCTTCGCCCGGCGGCTTGACCTGCTTGAACCACTGCTGCGTGCGACGTTCCGAGTTGCCGTACATCCCGTTCTTTTCCACCCACATCGCGGAGGGCAGGACGAGGTCGGCGATGCGGGTGGTGGCCGTGGGGTACACGTCGGAGACGATCAGGAACTTGTCCGGGTCCTTCCGGCTCGGGTCGACCAGCGTGTGCAGGTTGGGCAGCGTCTGCGCCGGGTTCGTCACCTGCACCCAGATCGTGTGGATGTCCCCGCCCTCGGCCTTCGGGGTGGAGAAACGTTTCCACATCTCCACCGCGTGGTAGCCGGGCTTGTCGAGGATGCCGCCTTCGGGGAGGTTCCACACCTTCTCGGCGAGGTGACGGTGTTTCTCCTTCGTGACCACGCCGCCGCCGGGTAGCGCGTGGCAGGAGGTGCCAACCTCGCGGACGGTCCCGCAGGCGGAGGGCTGACCGGTGAGGCTCGTGGGCGCATCGCCGGGGCGCCCGAAGTGGCCCGAGAGCAGGTGCAGGCCGTGCACGAGGGTGTTCATGGCGGTGCCGCGGGTGTGCTGGTTCATCCCCATGCACCACAGGCTGGTGATGCGCTTCTTGCGGTCGCCGAAGAGCCCCGCGAGCATCCGGATGTCCGCGGCGGGTACGCCCGACAGCTTCTCCACGTACTCCGGCGTGTACTCGGCCAGCGCGGCCGTGTAAGCCTCGAAGGTGATGGCCTGCCCGTTGAGCTCGCCCTCCAGCGGCCCGCGGAAGGCGCAGTACCGGGACACGAAGTCCTTGTCCCAGGTGCCGTTATTCAGGAGCAGGTGGGCCACGCCGTTGGCGATGGCCATGTCGGTCTGCGGCTTGAACTGGAGGAAGTGCTGCGCGTGCGCGGTGGACCGGGTGCGGCGGGTGCCGATGTCGATGATGGTGACCGTCTCGCCGCGGGAGCGCCGGTCGACGATGCGCGAGAACAGGACGGGATGCATCTCCGCGGGGTTGTTGCCCCAGAGGATGATCACGTCGGCGGATTCGAGATCGTCGAAGCAGCCCGCCGGCTCATCCACCCCGTAGGTGGCGAGAAACCCCGTCACCGCGCTCGCCATGCACAGGCGGGCGTTGGGGTCGATCTGGTTGCTCCGGAGGCCCGCCTTCATGAACTTGTTGGCGGCGTAGCCTTCGGGGATCGTCCACTGCCCGCTTCCGTAGAGCGCGAAACCCTTGGGGTCGGCGGCGATACGGTCGGTGATGATCCCGATCGCCCGCTCCCAGCTGATGGGGACCTGCTTGCCGTCCACGCGCAGGAGGGGGCGGGTGAGGCGGTCGGCGCCGTAGAGCGCCAGCCCCACATGGTAGCCCTTCACGCAGAGGAGGCCCTTGTTCACCTCGGCGGCGGTGTCGCCGGCGATGGCCACCACCGTGCCGGCTTCGACGCCGACCTGCACGTGGCAACCCGTTCCGCAGAAGCGACAGGGCGCCTTCTGCCAGCTCACCCCGCCGCCCAGGCGGTCGCGGAGATCTGGGTTGGCCGGCGCCGGCGCCCCGGTGGCGCGACTCGCAGCGGCGGTGGCCGCGGCCATGGCGGTGAGCTTCAGAAAGGAACGACGCTCGGAGTTCATGACGACAATCCCTGGAGGGGCGAGGGAGGCTCGGAGAGGTCGGAGAAGTCGGCGAACGCGAGGTCCACCGCGAGGACGCCGGGGAGGGACACGAGCGCGGCCCAGACGGACTCGTCGCCCTCGCGGTCCTCCGTTTCGAGCACCAGCGGCAGGCGCCCGTGGTCGGGTTCGCCCACCATGGCGACGCCGGGCGTGCGCGCGATCGCGTCCGTGAAGGAGGCCAGCCCGCCCGGACAGGTGCCGATTTCCGGGGCAAGGGTGACGACGACGCCGAGGACAGGCATCAGACCCCCTCCTCGAGCCGCATCCGACCCGTGAAGATGGCCACCGCCAGCTTGAGGCCGACGGTGAAGATGAGGAGCCCGAAGGCCCAGATGCCGAGCGTCACCTTCCATTCGAGCGCGTTCGGCAGGTACTCGACGATCTCGTGCAGGGTGCTGGGCACGAATGCGGGAACGATGAGGCCGATGCCCTTCTCGATCCAGATGCCGGCGAGGGAGAGGACACAGGCGATGTCGAGCCGCCAGAGCTGGGTGCGGGTGGAGGACGAGTTGAACAGGAACGCGGCCACGAGGTTCATGGCGATGGCGCTCCAGATCCACGGCACGAGGGCGTTGTGGCCGTGCAGGCCGAAGTACAGGTAGCGGGCGGACGCCGTGTGGCTCCCGCCGGTGTACAGCTCGGTGAAGATCTCCGAGCCGACCATGAACAGGTTCAGGAGGACGGTGACCCGCAGCACCCGCACCAGCGTGGTGATCGGGCCATCACCCACATGGAAGTCCGTGAGCCGCCGGACGACCTGGAGGGCCAGCACGATGAAGGCCGGACCGGTCACGAAGGCAGAGGCGATGAAGCGGGGGGCGAGGATGGCCGAGTTCCAGAAGGGGCGCCCGCCGAGGCCGCTGTACAGGAAGGCCGTGACGGTGTGGATGGACACCGCCCAAACGATGGAGAGCAGGACGAACGGGACGTACCACTTCGGGTTCGGCGTCTGACCGAGAAACCGCGTGTAGAGGAGGTACCCGACGACGTGCAGGTTGATGGCGAGGTAGCCGGAGAGCACCACGACATCCCACGTGAGCATGGAGATGGGCCAGTTGAAGCGACCGAGTCCCGGGGCGATGTGCCAGAAACGGTCGATCCGTCCGAGGTCCACGTTCACGAAGGCGAGGGACACGAGGATGGCGGAGATGGCGAGGATCTCCCCCACGATGACGACATCGTGCATTTCGCGGTCGTGGTACAGGTACGCCGGGATCACCATCATCACGGCGCCCGCCGCGAGGCCCACGCCGAAGGTGAAGTTGCCGATGTACATGCCCCAGGACACGTGGTCGGTCATGGCGGTGCGCCCGAGGCCGTCGGCCGTCTGGTGTGCGAAGGCGTTCACGCCCACGAGCCAAACGGCGGTGAGCGCCACCATCCAGGTGTAGAACGCCACATTCCCATCGGTGGCCACGCCCAGCGCGCGCCAGAGGAAGCGGGGGTAGCTCAGCGTGTGGTTCGAGGCGGTGGGGTTGGGCTCGGACATGGTTATTTGTCGAAGTAGTAGAAGAAGCGGGGGCGCGTGCCGACGTCCTCCTTGAGGACGAAGACCCGCTTGTTGGCGAGCACCCAACGGATGTCGGAGTCGGCGTCGTTCAGGTCGCCGAAAACACGGGCGCCGGTGGGGCAGGCCTCGAGGCAGGCCGGCAGGCGCCCGTTGCGGGTGCGGTGCAGGCAGAACGTGCACTTCTCCATGACGCCCTGCGGGCGGATACGGTTGGACAAGTACCCCTGGTCGGGGTTGATCTCCTCCGCGGGAATCTCCGGCTTCTCCCAGTTGAAGCGCCGCGCGTGGTAGGGGCAGGCGGCCTCGCAGTAGCGGCAGCCGATGCACCAGTTGTAGTCCACCACCACGATGCCATCCTCCTCCTTCCACGTGGCCTCCACGGGGCAGACCTTCACGCACGGCGCGTTGTCGCACTGGTGGCATTGCACCGGCATGTAGAAACGTTCGGGGGAGGGGACGGGGTGCGCGTAGTCGGTGCGGCCGAGCTCCAGATCGATGCTCCCCTTCTTCATTTCGAGGACGCGGATGTAGGAGTTGTGCGTGGCCCGATCGTGGTTGTTCTCCACGTGGCAGGCCTGGGCACACTTCCGGCACCCGACACAGACCGAGAGGTTCAGCGCATAGCCGAAGGACACCCCCGGGGTGGGGCGGGGGTCGGAGATGGTGACCTCCACGCCGTGGTCGAGCGCGGTCTCGTCTTCGAGCCGGGTGAGCACCGCGGCCATCTCGTCGGTTGTGAGCTCCTTGTAGTGCTTCTGGAGGAAGGCATCGACGCTCAGATCGTCGGTCCACTCGGTCAGCGGGGCCAGGGCGCGGGCGAACGCGGTGCTGCCCAGGAGGGCGCCACACGCCTTCAACGCGCCGCGGCGGCTCGCGTCGTCCATGCTCAGTGCTCCTCGAGGGGATTGCGATCGGCGGGCGGGAAGACGGGGGTCACCTGGCCGTAGGCGGGGGCGTGGGGCGCGTGACAGTCCACACAGTGGTTCTTCAGGCGCGGCCCCCGCCGCGTGTCCCAGTACCCGTTCATCCCGCCGTGGGCGCCGTGGGTGTAGCTGTCGTACTTCGCGCCGTGACACTGGGCGCAGAGTTGGATCGTGTCGGCGAACGCCACCGGGGCGCCATCCGCGAGGTGGAGGCGGGTGCGGTCGGTGTCGTGGCAGCTGTTGCAGGCGAGGGAGCCGTGCTCGAGCTTCACCCCGGTGTGGAAGGGCTCACCCTCCCCCGAGGCCCAGGCGGTGGTCGCGTCGGGCCCGTGACAGGTCACGCAGGCCACGCCGATGGGGGTGCCGTTGGCGTCCTGTACGGGGGTATCGACCACCCCGAGCGTGAGGGGCTGGTGCACGGTGGTGGGGTGCGCCTGCGCTTCGGCCACGGGGGCGCCCGACTTCCGGGCGGAGTCGACAAAACCGCGGTCGCAGGCGGTGAGCAGGAGGAGGAGGACCATCACGTGGAGACCCAGTGCAACTTCCGGGCCAGCGCCGTCCCCGCCGACAACGTGGGGAATCTGGCCCACGGGGGCGTTCTGGCCCGGCGGGATTGTGCGATAGCGCACACATCCCGAGGATCAGGGCGAGATCAGGTACAGCGCCCCGGAGAAGCCGCCGCCGGCGGCGCTGGTGTACTCCCCGACCGCGAGATCGGGCACCCCATCGAGGTTCATGTCCGGCCCGAGGGCCACGGCGCTCCCGAACGAGCCGGCGCCGGCCTCCCCGTGGACCTGCCGCCCGGTGGAAGTCGGCATCGCGCCCGCCGCGAAGGGGCCTTCGAACAGCCACGCCGACCCGGTGAGCGCGCCGGAACGGTTGCTGGCCGGCGCGCCCACGAGCAGGTCGGGAGCGCCGTCCTGGGTGACGTCGGCGGCCGCGGCCGAGAACCCGAACAGGTCGCCCTCCGCCTCTCCCTCGAAGCGCGTGATGGCCATCGAGAGCGAGGTCGTGCCCTCGGTGCCGGAGCCCGCGAGCAGGTAGACGAAGCCCGGCCCGGCGCCATCGGCGGCCACGAGCAGGTCGGCGAGGCCATCGCCGGTGAGGTCGCCGGGGCCCACGAGCGGGCTGCCCGCGTAGCTGCCGGCGGCGAGGCCCTGGATCACGAGGTCGGCCTCGGTGATGCTCCAGGCCCCGGCGCCGATCGGCCCCCGGAAGACACAGGCGCGCCCCGTGTTCGCGCCGACGGTGGCATCACCCGTGGCGCCGAGCACGAGGTCGTCGAAGCCGTCGCCGTCGAGGTCGCCGGGGCCGAGGAGGCCATCCCCCACGAAGTCGCCCACCCCGAAGGCGCCGTGCGGGGGTGGGGGCGGGCCGGCCGGGGCGCCGAGGCCGGTGAAGGTGATGGGGGCATCGGCGAGGGAGAAGTCGCCTTCGGGGAGGGGGCCGGAGAGGAGGTAGGCACGACCGCCGGCGGTGGCGCCCGCATCGAAGCCCGACGCCCCCACGAGGTAGTCCTCCACGCCATCGCCGGTGGCGTCGCCCCCGGCGGCCACCGACACCCCCGCGTAGTCGCCCGCCGTCTCCCCCTTCCAGCTCGACGCTGCGTTGGCCAGCGCGAACGAGCCTGGCGCGAGCGGGCCGCGCACGAGGTACACCTTGCCGGCGTTCGAGCCGGCGTCGCGGTTGCCGATCGCGCCGACCATCACGTCGTCGAAGCCGTCGCCGTCGGCATCACCCACCCCGGCGATGCCGTATCCCACGTAGTCCTGGTCGCCTTCGCCCACGAGGCAGGCGACCCGGAGCGCGTCCAGCGCGGCCTCTCCGCCCGGCAGGCCCGCGGGGAGCACGCACACGCGGTTGCCGAGGTATGCGGCCACGAGCAGGTCGGGCGCGCCGTCGGCATCGAGATCACCGGCGGGGGTGATCGCGTTGCCGAGCCCGTCGGCCGGCGCGCCGGCCACGCGGGCCCACTCGGCATCGACCGGGCCGCCCCCACCGTCCTCGCCCGTGTCCGCGCCGCTGTCGCCCGTGGGCCCGTCTCCCTCCGACTCCCCGCCGCACGCGACGACCGCGAGCAGGAGCAGCATCAGGGGTCGATCCGGAACACACCCTCCGCGTTGTCGATGACCCAGAGGTGCCCGTCGGGGCCGATCTCCATGCCATACAGGCGCTCTGCGCCGAAGCCCGTGTCGAGCGTGCGGACCACCTCGCCGTCGAGATCGAGCTCCGTGATCACCCCCGTGGCCCAGTCGCCCACGTAGAGATGTGCGCCATCGAACGCGAGCCCACCCGGCTGCTCGAAGCCGGTGGCGAGCTCGCCCCAATCGGCATCGTCCCACTCCACACGCACCACCCCCGGATCGTTCGCTTCGAGGGTAGTGCCCTTTTCGCCGGTGGCCGTGTCCACCCACACCACGCGGCCCGCGCCGGTGTCGGCGGCGTACAGGAGGCCGGTCGTGTCGTCGAAGATGAGGTGACCGGGCGCCTCCTCCACGCGGGTCATCCTGGGCTCGGTGAGCTGGTGCACGATGCCATCGTAGTGTTCGTCCATCCCGACGCCGTGGTCACGCTGGAAGTCGTGGCGGACGAGCGCCCTGTTCTTGCCATCGAACACCCAGTAGACGTTGTCCTTCTCCCAGGCGATGCCCACGCAGTAGGGGCTCTCGTGCGACATGTCGAGGTGGGAGCCCAGACCGATGGGGTTCTCCTCGCCGAAGATGTTGAGGTCGGTCGACCACAGCACCGGACCCATGTACCCGTTGCCCCGCCCGCGGGTGTCGTTGTAGGTGTTGTTGGACTCGCCGCAGCTGCCCATCTGCACGTTGCCATCGAAGGAGAAGGCCGCCGTCTCCTCCATGAAGTGCTCGGCGTACCCATCCTTCAGCCGTAGGGTTTCCTGGTCGGCGGTGCCGGGATCGACCACCACGAAGGTGCGGTCGTCCTTGCGGTTGGCGACCCACAGGTTGCCATCGGCGTCGAACCCGAGGTCGCGCGGGTCGTCGGCACGCTCGTCGTGGCCGACGATGGCGGTCCAGTCCACCGACTCGGGTGAGCCATCTCCCACCCCGATCGGGGAGCGCTCCGGGTCTTCGCCGCTGTCGATGCCGGTTTCCCCGTTGGACGGATCCGTGCAGGCCAGGAGGACGAACAGCATGGGGCTCCCTGGCGCGTGGGTCTGAACGCGGCGTGGTCCCCATCGTAACGCCGGGCCGCGGTTTCCGCGCCGGCTACGCTTCCTTGCTGCGCGAGCGCCGCGCGGGTGGCGCGGGGATGGGCTCCCCTTTCAAAACGGCATCGAGCATCTCGATCTGCAGGGCCTGCAACTCCAGCAGCCGCTCCCATTGCACATGCAGCAGATGATCGAGCTTGTCGTGCAGCGAAGCCACCTCGATCTCCGCCTTCAGGTTCACGAGGAAGTCCTGGTCCGCCTTCCGGCGATCGTGCGCCGACTGCCGGTTGGCAGACATGAGCAGGATGGGCGCCTGGAGCGCCGCCACGCACGACAGCAGCAGGTTGAGGAGGATGAAGGGGAAGGGGTCGGCCGCCGCCGGCCCGCGGAGGGCGTTGAACGCCATCCACGCCACCACCCCCGCGCTCATGAGGATGACGAAGGTCCAGGAGCCGCCTCGCCGCGCCACCCCGTCGGCCGCGCGGTCGGCCAGCGTGGCCGAGCGCTCGAACTCCGCGTCGATGTTCGAGGCGACCAGCTCGTTCTTCGCAGCGCGCTCGGCGAGCTTGCGCTCGAGCTCCCCCAGCTCGCCCCGTTCGTTCTCCAGGCGCGCGAGCAGCGAGGCCGTCCGCTCGGCGAAGACACAGGGGCGGCACAAGCGGCCGCCGCTCTCGACGGGGCCGAAACGATCCCGAAGCGGCGCCGGCAGCGACTCGGCGAGGAAGCTGCGTTCTGCGCCGAGCGGTTTTCCGCAGTGCTGGCAGCTTTCGGGGTGCGGCATGGCAGGTCCGGAGATGTTGAGCGTAAGCGCGAGGCGAGCCGACGGGAAGGCGGAGGGGTGGCCCTCCTCCGCAGCCTACTCGGCGACCGGTCGCCGCGGACGCTGCTTCTGGGCGATCGACTTCAGGACGATCTTGCCGGCCGAGGTGAACGGCTTGGGTGCCTGCGCAAGGGCGGCATCGATGAGCCGCTGCACGGGCGCCGCCTCCCAGTCCGCCAGGCTGCGGAGCTTCACGTGCTTCATCTTCTTGCCGTTGCCTTCGAGCGCGTGGTCGGGGTCGGGAAGGCGGGAGGCGTTCGCGAAAAACAGGCTCACCCACCGCGGGTACACTGCGATGGAAAAGACGGCGTCGGACGAGCGTTCGGTCGGGGCGAGCGCCATCGCCAGGGCGTTGTAATTGTCGTACACCAGCACGTTGGCGCCCGGCACGCGGGCGAGCATCCGGGCCAGCACCTGTCGCCCGGTATCGGCGACCTCGGGCTCGTACCGCTTGAGGAACCGTTCGAGCTCGATGTCAGGGGTCATGGCGCCGGCTAACGCGCCGTGGCCATCGTGATGGGACGGCGTTGACGGGCAGCCCCCTCGGCCGCTATGGTGCCTTCGTGCGGGTGTCTGTCCGAGCGGCTGCTGGCGCAAGTCTGCTCGGGCTGCTGGGCGGCCTTGCCAGCGGCTGCAACGACTACAGCCTGTTCGGCGACGAGAAGAACGCCACGCCCTACGACACCGCGGGCGAGTACGACGGCAACGCGGAGGGAACCGACGCCCGAGCCTGTCCCGACCTCGTGGAGCTGCCCGGCTTCTCCGCCATCGACGAGTCCTGCGATGCCGAGGTAGAAACGGGCCCGCTGAGCACGCGCGTGGAGTGGCAGCGGACCGACTTCGGCTCGATGCGGGAGTACGCCCAGGTCGTGGTGGCTCCGCTGGTGGGGCAGCTCACCGACGACGATGGCGACGGCGTGATCACCCGCGACGACCACCCCGACGTGGTGATCGTGGCTGACGACAACGGCACCGACAACGCAGATGGCTTCGGCCTGCTCGTGGTGCTCGACGGCACCACCGGCGAAACGGTCACGGCGATCTTCTCGGCCTGGCTGGGGGAGGTGGAGGTGCACCCGTACCGGTACGCCACGCCCGTCCTCGTGGACCTCGCGGCCGATGGCCTGCCCGAGATCGTCACCGTGGTGCGCGTGGGCAACCCCGGCGGTGGGACGGGGGAGGATCCCCACGACTCCGGGGATTTGTTGCCGGACACGGCGGAAGCAGGGCCGCCGGACGACTCCGGTGGTGGCGGGGGCGGCGGCGATGCCATCGGCCCGCCGGAGGACCCGAACGAGTGGTGCGCGGCCGCGGCCTTCCACGCGGATGGCGAGGTGGAGTGGATCTCGCCCCACTACGTGGCATGCTCCGGGCACCTTCTGGCCGCCGCGGACCTCGATGGAGATGGGTTCGGCGAAATCCTCGTGGAGGATGCCGTGCTCGATCACAGCGGCAACCTCCTGTGGGAGATGGTGAGCCTCTCCAGCGCCGCCGCCTACGAGGAGATGGGCAGCGACCCCGTGGCCATCGATCTGGATGGGGATGGCGCCCCCGAGGTGCTGGCCGGCCGGGCCGTGTACGAGGGGAATGGCACGTTGCGTTGCGAGGTGCCGGCGGGCCACCCCGACGGCTTCCCGGCCGCCGCCGACCTCGATGGTGATGGCCTCGGCGAGTTCATCGTGGTGGGCGATGGCCAGGTGCACGTGTATGGCGATGACTGCGCCCCGAAGGCCGACTGGGTGTTGGTGGGCTCCGGCAACGGCGGGCCGGCCACCGTGGCGGACTTCGATGGGGACGGCGTGCCCGAGATCGGCCTCGCGAACGCGGAGGTCTACTCGGTCTACGAGGCCGATGGCACCGTGCTCTGGAGCCACCCCTGCACCGACGCCTCCTCGCACGCCACCGGGTCGAGCGTCTTCGATTTCGACGCCGATGGGCAGGCCGAGGTGCTCTACGCCGACGAGATCACCCTCTGGGTGCTCGATGGCGCTACCGGGGCCGTCCGCCTCGAAGACCCGCTGCACACCTCCCGCACCCTGCACGAGTTTCCGATCGCCGCCGATGTCGACGGCGATGGCGAAACGGAGATCGTCGTGCCGCAGGGCGGCGGGCACTACGGCACGGAGAACGGCGGCGTATACGTGCTCGGCTCGGCGGCCGCGCCCTGGCTGGGCGACCGGCAGGTATGGAACCAGCACGCCTGGACGCTCACCAACATCCGGGACGACCTGACCACGCCCTACCCGGCGCCGCCCAACTGGCCCTTCTCCAACACCTTCCGCAGCGGCGATCTCGGCGCTTCGGCCGGCGGCGCCCTCCCTGACGCCCTCGGCGTGATGCAGGCCTGCTACGAAGCCTGCCTCGACGACAAGATCGGCGTGGAGCTGCGCCTGTGGAACGGCGGGATGGCCTCCATGCGCGCCGGCGTGCCGGTGAGCGTGTACGCCGAGTCTGCGGGCAGCGAGGTGCTGCTCGAGACCTTCCGCAGCGACGATGTGGTGACGCCCGGGTCGGCCACGCCGACCTTCTCGTTCGAGGTCCGCGCGGAGCTGGTGCCCGAGGGCGTGCTCGTGGTGCGCTTCGACGACGACGGCTCGGGCGGCGAGGTGGTGGGCGAGTGCCACGAAGAAAACAACAGCTTCCGGCTCGAGGGGGTCGTCTGCCCCTGACCGAGCCCGCCCCGCTCGGGGAGGGTGCTGCGGCGGCGGTACGCGGGGAGTGGAGTCGGCGGGTGGTGGCGGAGTACACCTCGGCCGCGCACACGCACACGCTCGTGGGCTGGCTCATCGAGATCGGCGCCTCGCCCGACCTGGTGCGCGAGGGGCTCCGCATCGTGGACGACGAGCTCGTTCACGCAGAGCTCAGCGCCGAGGTGCTCGCGCTGGCCGGAGGCGGTCCCGTCCCGCCGCTGCCTCGGGCGGCGCTCCGCCTGCCGCGCGCGGAGCCCACCGAAGCCGCCGTCCTCCATTGGAACGTGGAGATCTTCTGCCTCGGCGAAACGGTGGCCGTGCCGCTGTTCCGCAAGATGCTCGCGGGCACCACGCAGCCGCAGGCGCGCCGTCTCCTTCGCCGGATCGTGGCCGACGAGGCGCGGCACCGGGACTTCGGCTGGACCCTGCTCGATTCGCTGCTCGCGGGGCCCTGGGGCGAGGAGGCGCGCCTCCGCCTCGGGGTCGGCCTCCCCGCCGCCCTCGCCCGCATCCGGGAAGCCTACAGCGGAGGCGCCTCCACGCTGCCGGAGGGCGCGAGGGAGTGGGGGCTCCTGGCGCCCGCCGCGTACGGCGAGGTGCTCCGGCAGGTGGAACGAACCTGGTGGCGGCCTCGCTTCGCCGCCCGGCTCGCCGCCGACGGGGCGCGTGCTACGCTGCCGGGGTGAAACGAACGCACCGCCCGGGAATCCTTGTCACCCTCGGGGCCGTGGCCGGCACGTTCGGCTGCGGTGGTGTGGCCGATCGGGTCGTGCCGCTGGACCCGCCGATCGGCAACCCGCCGCCCCCGCCGCCCGCCACGGTCGTGTTTCCCGAGCCCCCGTTCGCGCAGTACGCCGTGCTCGAGCCGAAGGATGACGCCGGCCGCGTGATCCACCACGGCGGCGGCTCCTGCTGGGTGGACCTGCCCTTCGAGGTTGCGCCCACCTCGGTCCAGCCGCCGCCCACCCGCGCCGTGCCCTGCCCCCCGGTCTTCGCGTCCGATCCGGCCTACGCCGCCTGCGAGTACGGCGAGGTGCACCTCGCCGCCGTGGAACCCGAGGCCGACTGCGTGTGCTACTACACCGGCAACCCGCCGCCCGCGCCGAAGGACATCGCGTGCCCGGTGGCCACGTTCCCGAGCCTGGCCCGCCCGGGGTGATCCACCTCGTCACGTCGGAGTACCCCCCGTTTCCCGGCGGCGTGGCCACGTGGAGCGCGGCGGTGGCGCGCGCGTTGCACGCCGCGGGCGTGCCGATCCGGGTGTACGGCCACTGGGGCGAGGGGGAGGGGCCCGTGCCCTTCACCCGGCTGTGGGGCCGCAGCTGGAATCGGCACGGCCACCAGTTCACCGCCCTGCAGGTGCGGCCGCGCTTGCGGTCGGGGGATGTGGTGCTCGCCAGCACGTGGCCGCTCGCCGCGGGCCTCGCCGCCGAGGCCCGGCCGCTCGTGGCGTGGCACGGCTCGGACCTCACCCGTCCGGCGGGCATCCAGGGTCGGGAGCGGGTGCGCGACGGGGCGGTCAACCTCGTGGTGTCGCGCTTCCTCGGCGCCCGGCTCGGGGCGCCGTCCACCTGGCTGCCCTTCCCGATCGTTCCGCGTGAGCCCGTGGTCCGGGGTGATGCGCTCCTTGTCGTCGCCCGGCTCGTCAAGACCAAGGGGGTGGATCGGGTGCTCCGGCTCGGCGCGCGCCTCGGCCGCCCGGTGGTGGTGGTGGGCGAAGGTCCGGAGCGCCCGGGCCTCGAAGCGCTGGCCGTCGAGCTCGGCGTCCGCGCCACCTTCCTCGGGGCCACCCGCGAGGTGCCCTGGGGCGGCACCTGGGCCCTCGCGCTGCTCTCCCGCCCCCACGAGGGCGGCGGCGGCGAGGAGGGCCTCGGCCTCGTGCTGCTGGAGGCCGCGGCGCGCGGCATCCCCTCCATCGGGAGCGCCTGCGGAGGCATCCCCGAGGCCGCCTCCGTGGTGCTGGCCGACCCCGAAAACGACGACGTTCCCGCGCTCCCGGACGCGACTTCCGTGCAGGACTGGCTCCGCGCCACTCACGGCCCCGATCGATTCCTCGCCGCGTTCGACTTGGCCCTGGCCGAGCGCTCCCGGGCCTAGAGCCCGAAGCTTACCGTCGCCGCGCCGCTGTACACCGCGCCGTGGAGGAGGGCGGGGTCGCTGGTCCAGGTGTCGATGACGCCGCCGCGGTCGAGCTCGCCGGGGTCGGGCAGCAGCACCAGGGTGTGGCCGATCGCGCCGCGGAGGCCGAGCACCAGCCTCCCCACGTTGAGCTCCACGGCGAGCGAGCCGCCCGGGGTGACGACGAAGCCGGTGGCATACACGGGGAGCTCGGCCCGGGTTGCCCGACCGGGCTTGCACGAGAGCGGCGGCTCCCCATCGGTGCAGCGGAGCTCGAGCCCCGGCAGCATCGCGCCGGCCACGCTCACCGCCGGCACGAAGACCATGGCCGCGCCGAGGTCCACCGGCAGTCCGAGGCGCACGACACCGCCGAAGGTGTAGGGGCTCACCTCGTCGACCAGCCCGACCCCGCTGTAGCCGCGCAGCGCCCAGGTGGCCGCGCCGGCCAGGCGGAGCGCGCCGATGGGGGCGGAGAAGCCCAGCTCCGTCTCGAAGCCCGGGAGCTGGTTTCCGAGGTCGGCGCCCGAGAAGCCCGCCACGCCCAGCCCGAGGTCGAGGCGTCGGCCGCGCGCGGCCGCGGCGCCGAACCGGGTGGCGGGGAGGTTGACCTGGCTCGTGCCGCCGGCCTCCACGTGGAAGGCCTCGCCGTGCAACGTGTAGTCCCCCGCCGGGAGCGCCACCCGCGAGGGGAGCGGCAGGCCCGCACGCGCGCGCGCCTCCACCGTGGCCACGGCCTCGTGCAGCTCGGCTTCGAGCAGCAGCGAGGTCGAGACCAGCGCGCCCTTCACCTCGACGATCCCGTCCGGCCCCCGCACCTCCACGAAGCCGAAGTTGGCCCGCATCCAGCCCTCCACCTGGGAGAGGGCGGCCCGCGCGTCGAGGTCGCCGTCGGGGGCCGCGGCACCCACGGCGGCGCAGTGCAACGCGCGCTCGATGTCCCCCTGCCGGCGGGCGAGGTCCACGCAAAGCGAGTTCAGCTCGACGTCCTCGGGGGCGAGCGCGAGTCCCGCCACCACCTCGGCGTTCGCGTCGTCGATCCAGCCGCGCTTGAGGAACTGGCGCGCCTGCGCGGCGCGCCATGCGGGAGACTCCGCGGCGAGGGCGGCGGTGAGGAGCAGGATCATGGGGTGGTCGGGGACAGGAGTTGCGCGGAACGCAGGAGCGCGAGGGCGGAGGGATCGCGGGCGCGGGCGAGGTCGGCGGTGGGCACCTCGTCCACGAGGCGGCCCGCGTGCATGAAGAGGAGACGATCGCAGGCGTGCCGCGCGAGGAGCAGGTCGTGGGTGACGAGGAGGAGCGCCTGCTCGGGGCCGGTGAGCGCGAGGAGCAGGGCGAGGGCCTCGGCCTTGCGGGCGGCGTCGAGGCCCGCGGTGGGTTCGTCGGCGAAGACGACGCGCGGGGCGGCGAGCGCGAGGGCGGCGAGGGTGACGCGCCGGCATTCGCCGCCGCTGAGCTCGGCAGGGAAGGCGTCGGCCCGGTGGTCGAGCCCGTAGCGGCCGAGGACCTCCGCCACTACGCCCGCCTCGCCCGGCCGATGCAGCCGCGCCGCCTCGGCGAGCCACTCGCGCACGCGGAGGCCGGGGTTGAGCGAGGCGAGGGCATCCTGGAGGAGGAGCTGGACGCCGCGGGGAGGGCGCCGGGCGGCGGCCGGGTCGACGCCGAGGAGCGACACCGTGCCCGCAGCACGCGACGCGAGGCCGCACACCGCGCGCACCAGCGAGGTCTTGCCACACCCGCTGGCGCCCACGAGCGCCACCCTCTCGCCAGCCCGCAGGGTGAAGTCCACATCCTGCACTGCGAGCACGGCGGGCGCGAGGCTCAGGGGGCGGCGGTACGCGACGGACAGGCCCGTCACCGCGCAGAGCACGCTCATGCGCGGCTCCTCGGCCAGCTGGGGGGCGCGATGGCCGCGGTCGCCTCCACCAGCGCGCGGCCGGCGCCGCGGAGCCCCTCCAGCGAGGTGGCCTCCTCGACCACCCGGCCGCCGGCGAGCACCAAGATCCGGTCGGCGAAGCCGGGCAGCAGGCGCAGGTCGTGGGTGACAAAAAGGATGCCCACCTCCCGCAGGCTCCGCAGCTCGCGCACGAGCGCCGCCTGCACGGGGGCGTCGAGGCCGGTGGTGGGCTCGTCGCAGAGGAGGAAGCGGCTCTGCCGCGCGAGCGCCACGGCGATGGCCGCGCGCTGGGCCATGCCGCCGGAGAGCTCGTGGGCGTAACGTTGCGCGGCCCGCTCGGGCTCTGCGAAGCCGAGGCGTTCGAGCAGCGCCGGGCCGGGGCTCTCCGCCCCCGCGAGGCCCGCCGCGTGGGCGAGCTGGGCGCCCACGGTACGCAGGGGGTCGAGCGAGCCACGCGCGTCCTGGAACACGAGGCCGACGTCGCCGCGCAGGGAGCGGCCATCGCGTCGGGCTCCGTTCACCCGCACCTCGCCGGCGATGCGGCCGGGACGGAAGGGCAGCAGGTCGAGGATGGAGCGCAGGGCGAGCGTCTTCCCCGAGCCGGAGGCCCCCACCACGGCCACCACCTCGCCCGCCTGGACGCGGAGCCCGAAGTCGTCGAGCAGGAGCCGCTCGCCGGCGCACACGCGCATGCCCTCGACCTCGAGCGTGCTCAACGGCGCCCCCCGGCGGGGTTGGCCGCCCACACCGCCAGCATCACGGCCCCCGCGGGCGCCGCCCAGGTCCAGGGGTTGACGGAGCCGGTGCGCAGGGCGTGATCGATCATGTTGCCCCACGAGGGCGCCGGCTCCTGCACGCCGAACCGGCCGAGGTAGGAGAGGGTCACCTCGAGGACGAGCGCCTGGCCCACGATGGCCAGCGCCTCGCGCCCCACCAGCGTGCGGGTGTTCACCCAGAGCAGGTGCCAGGCGAGGATGCGGAGGTCGCCCAGCCCGAGGGCGCGCGCGGCCACGACGAACTCGGCGCGGCGGAGCTCGGCGAGGCGATCGGCCACCACCTCGGCCAGCCCCGGGAGCGCCGCGAGCCCCACGCCCAGCGCCAACCCCGTCGGCGTGGCCCCCACGGCCATCATCACGAGCAGCGCGAGCACGAGCGGCGGCACTGCGGTGATGGCGCCGAGCCCCCCGCGCACGAGCCCCTCCACGACCCCCCCGTACCAACCCGCCAGCGTGCCCAACCCCACGCCGCCGAGGCCGGCGAGGAGCGCGGCGCCCGCGCCGGGAACGAGGAAGGCCCGGGAGCCGGCGAGGAGGCGCGCGAGCACGTCGCGGCCGAGGTGGTCGGTGCCCAGCAAGTGGGCGGCCGAGGCCGGCAGGTCGGCGGCGGCGGGATGGACGTCGGCCTGCGGCGCATAGGGGAGCAGCGCGCCGGCGGCGAGGAGTCCGAAGAGGAGCAGCGCGAACCTCATGCGAGCGCCGCGCGCTCCCGCGGGTCGAACACCACGGCGAGCGCATCGGCCACGAACCGGGCGGTCGTCACCGTCACGGCGGCCACCACTGCCAGCCCCACGGTCACGGGCCAGTCACGCCGGCCGCAGCTCTCCCAGAAGAGGCTGCCCGCGCCGGGCATCCCGAACCCGCGCTCCACCACCACGAGCGCGCTGAGCAGGAGCGGCAGGTGGGCGGCGCCCATGCGCGCGGCGGGGACGACGAGGTGGCGTGCGAGGAGCGGGGCGATCGGCCCGCCGCGAGCCCGCTCCGCACCCACGAAGGGGCGGGCCGCGAGGTCGGCGAGCGTGTCGCCCGCCCGGCGCACCCCCCACAAGAACGAGCCGCTCGCCCCCGTGAGCACGATCACCGCGAGGAAGGAGCGGACCGGGTGGTCGGTCTCCGGGAGGGCGAACCACACGGGCCGCGTGAGCCGGGCCGACTCGATGAGCGGCCAGGCCAGCGCGTTGACGCCGTTCACGGTGGCCAGCGCCGCGAGCACCGCGGGCAGCGCGGAGAGCGAAGCGAGCGCGCGTACGAGGCGGGGGCGCCAGGGGGAAGGGGGCAGCTCGGCGCCCGCGCCCGCGAGCGCGGCGCCGGCGAAGCCGGCGAGGAGCGAGAGGAGCGCCGCGGGCGCGAGCAGGCGCGCGGAGCGGGCGGCGGCGCTACCCATGAGCTCCGCCACGGGCGCGCCCGGCGACACCGTGAGGGAGTGGCCGAAGTCGAGGCGGCCCGCCCGGGAGAAGGTGCCGAGCACGCGCTCCGCAGGACCGCCCACGAGCCCCCATTCCCCTTCGAGCTGGGCCCGCAGCTCGGGCCCGTTGGGGAGCGCATCGATGGCATCCCCCGGCACCAGCGCGAAGCAGACGCTCACGAGCAGCACGGCGCCGGCGGTGGTGGTGAGGAAGGCGAGGGCGCGCAGCGCCAGCGCCCGGAGGACGAGGCGCATCGGCCCTACTTCATCGACCACTGCGGGGCGAAGGTGAAGAAGTAGAAGGGGTGCACCACCACGTTCCGGACCTTCACCGCCATCGCGGCGTAGCTGTCGAGCGTCCAGAGAAAGAGCATGGGCTGGTCGGCCGCCACGAGCTTGTGGACCTCGCGGAGCGCCGCCTTGCGCGCGAAGGGGTCGGTCGCGTCGCGCGCCTTGTCGAGGAGCGCATCCACCGCAGGGTTCGAGTAGCCCACGAAGTTTCGCGTTCCAGTGCTATGGAATTGCTCGCTAATGTCTTCATTTCGGTCGAAGGTCCACTGGCTGAGCATCAGGTCGTAGTCGCGGTCGTGCCACACGCGCTGCTTCCACGCCGCGTCGTCGAGGAACTGCACCTCGAGCTTGATGCCGGCCGACTCGAGCTGCGACTGTAGGTTGATGGCCACCTCCTGCACGCTCTCGAGCGCCTGGTGGGCCACGGCCTTGAGCACCACGGGCTTGCCGCCCTGCGTCCAGTGGTCGCCCTCCTGGGCATAGCCGGCGGCAGTGAGCGCCGTCTCGGCGTCGTCGGCGTCGGGCGCCAGCATGGGCACGTCGTGGTTGTAGTAGGGGCTCGAGGGCACGAAGGGGCCGGTGATCCTGGCGCCGGTGCCCACGGGCGCGAGGAGGCTGTCCACATCCACGAGCTCGCTCAGCGCCCGCCGTACGGCGGGGTTGGCGAGGGCGGGGCGCTTGTTGTTGTAGCCGAGGTACCACCAGGAGTTGGTCTGGTAGGGGTAGAGGTCGACCTTGCGGTTGTTCTTGAGGATGGCGAGGTCACGCGGGAGCACCCGGACCAGCGCTTCGAGGCTCTCGTAGAGCACCAGCTTGGCCTGGTAGTTCTTGTCGGCCACCTCGCGGAGCGTGATCTGGTCGATGCCCACGGGGTTGCGCCAGCTCTTCCACTTGCTGAAGGTGATGGAGTTGTCCTCGTTGAACTGGCTCAGCGCCCAGGGACCCGTGCCCACGGGATGGGTGCGGAAGGCGTCGGTCCGCTTCAGCGGGAGGGCGCCGAACGCGTGCTGAGGGAGGATCTTGAAGTAGAGCTTGTCCTCCGGGCGGCCTTCGGGGCGCACGAAGGTGAGTTTTACGTGGGTGTTGTCCAGCGCCACGGCCTCCTTGATCCACGCCACCCGGCCGGACTCGGTGCTGGCGGTGGCGCGGTCCTGGAGGGCCTTGATGGTGAACACCACGTCGGCGGCGGTGAAGGCCTGCCCGTCGTGCCAGGCCACGTCGCTCCGGAGGGTGACCACGGCGGAGAGCTTGTCGGCCGCCAGCTCGGTGGAGAGGGCGAGGGCGGGCGTGGTCGCCAGCTCCACGTCGTCGGTGTACAGGCCCTCGAAGGCGAGCTCGTTCGCGCGGGCCTCGGCCATGCTCGACCCGTAGAGCGGATGGACGATGGCGGGCGCGAGGTCCTCGGCGTACCGAAGGTTCCCGGCCTGGGCGGCGAGGGGAAGGAGCAGGAGGAGGGGGGTCAATGCGCGCATCAGGGGCCTTCCGGGTTCACTCACGGCTGTCGCCGCTGCGGTCCATGCCTTCGAGCACGACCAGGGTGCTCAGCGTCTCGTCGAGGCCGGCGACTTCCGGCCAGTCGGCGCGCAGGACCTCTATGGCATCGAGGGCTTCGCGGGTGCGGCCGGTCTGGAGCTGGCCGCTGGCCACCACCGCGAAGAGGGTGGGGGAGTTCACGACCCCGGTGGCGCGGGGCGATTCGTAGTCGAGCGCCATCTGACCGTAGGCGAGGGCGCATGTGGGGCGCTCCGCCCGCAGCGCGGCGACACCGAGGTCGGTGAGCAGGCGGGCGCGCACACCCTCCACGAGCCGCAGCTCCTCGAGGAGCTGCCGCCCCTCCACGGCAGCGGCGAGACCGGCGCTCGTGCGCCAGCCGTCGAGGTCGGCGTCGAGGCGGCGCACGTGCTCGCGGCAGGCCTCGGCGTCGGTCACGGCATCCGCGCCGCGCGCGACGAGGTCGATCGGGGTGCGGAGGACGCCGGAGAACAGCTCGCGCTCGAGCGGCGCCTGCGCCTCGGCCGCGCGTGACTCCACGTGTGCGAAGGAGCGCAGGAGCCAGGGGTCGGCGAACTCGCGGGTGCCGTCGGCGCCGGCCTCGCTGGCCGCGGACCAGCCCAGCTCGCCGAGGCGGGCCGCCGACTCCGCGCCGGCACGGGCGGCGTCGTGGACGCGCTTGCGCGCTTCGAGCTCGGGGGCGGGCGGCGGCCCGGCAGGCCACACCGAGGCCTCCTCGTCGCGGCCGGCGTCGAGGAGCGAGGCGCCCACGAGCCAGGGGAGGAGCGAGCCGGCGGGGAGGTCGCCCCGGCGCTGCCAGCGGGCTCCGCTGCGCGACCAGGCCTCGGCGTCGAGGCTGGCGAGCACGCGGTAGAAGCGGGAAAGCTCCTCGTGCGCCCGCGCCGCCGGGTCGCCGCCGGAGGCGAGTGCGCCCCGCCAGTCGTTGCGGTGGAGCGCCGTCCATCCTTCACGATGCTCCGTGATCCTGCCCGCCAACGACCCGGGATCCTTCACGATCTGGTCTACCCAGCTGCCTTCCAGCAGGCCGCCCGGGCTGGCCGACTCCTCCGGGGTGGTGGAGCAGGCGTGGAGGAGGGCCAGCACCAGCCACGCGGGCATTGCAGGCACCTACTCGCCCTCGTAGCTTCCGCCAGCTTCCTGGCCCCGATCCCCGAAATTCGCGGGGTCGAACTCCGTGGGCGACGCCGAAACCCGCACGGTGTCCTCGGTGAGCGCCACCGGCTCGAGGCTGAGCTCGCCGTTCTTGAAGTAGAACGTGGCCTTCTCTACGTGGTAGCCGACCTTGAAGTACTCCACCGAGTACTCGCTGCGCCGCGCGAGGCGGGTGCGGGTGCCTTCGGCATCGCGCAGGTAGTCGATGACGAAGCGCCCATCGTCGTCGGTGATGATCTCCACGTTTCCGGGCGCGAGCGTCACGTTCGTGCGCGCGATCGGCTTGCCGTTACGATCGACGACCTGTCCCATGATGGCGTGGTGCTTCGCGCACCCGCTCGCGAGCAGGCCCAGGAGCAGGAGGGTTCTCATTGCAGGCGTTCCTTGATGTCGGCGAGCTTGGCGAGCTCGCCGTCGGCACGTTTCACGAGGTCGGTGCGGTCGCGGGTGGCCACGTGGGTGCGGTACTTCTGCCACGCGGCCGAGGCGCGTTCGAGCAGCTCGAGGTCGTCCTTGGCCTTGTAGAAGCGGCCCTGCGTGGCCGCGGCCTGGATTTCGTAGATCTCCGCCTTCTTGCTGAACACCAGCTCGGAAGGCAGGCGGGCCCAGTACCGTTCGGCCTTCTCCGCCTTCTCCAGCGCACGCTCGTACTCGCCGTGGTTGGCGTGCCAGCGGGCGAGGTCGGTGAGGAAGACGGGGTTGTACTGGTTCTCCGGGAGAACCATGAGCTGGTCGAGGTACTTCTTCGCCGCGGTGTCGTCGGCCCGCTTCTGGGCATCGACGAGCAGCAACGCGCGCGAGCGGGTGTACTGCGGGTCGGTCGTGCCGACCGCGGTGAGGGTGCTCACATCGGTGGCGTTGAGCTTTCCGGCGCGGGCGGAGGCCACGAAGCCATCGAGCACGGTGGACGGCGGAGCCTCCACCACCGCGAGGCTGGCATCGGCGGCGGGGGTGGTCGTGCGACCGGCGGTGGTCCGCGCGGCCGCGGCTTTCGCCTCGGCGGCGGCGCGAGCCTTCTCCTCGGCGGCCGCCTTCGAGGCCGCGGCTGCCGCGGCCTTCGTTTCGGCCGCCACCCGGGACTTCTCCGCCGCCTCGGCCTTCGCCTCGGCGGCCCGCCGGGCCTTCTCTTCGGCCGCGGCCTTCGCCTCCTCGGCGGCGCGGGCCTTCGCTTCGCGCGCGGCCGCGCTCTCGCGCGCCGACTTCTCGGCGCTGGCCGAGGCGGCCACTTCCCGCGCCTTCGCGGCCTTCGCCGCCTCGGCGCGCGCTGCCTCGGTCTTGGCGGCGGACTCCTTGCTGGCCTTGGCCACGCGCGCTGCTTCGGCCTTGGCCGCGGCGGCGCGTTCAGCTTCCGCCTTCGCGGCCTCGGCCTTGGCGGCTGCAGCGCGTACCGCCTCGGCCCGGGCCGCTTCCGCCTTGGCCGTTTCTGCGCTGGCCGCCTCGGCCTTGGCTGCTTCGGCCGCCTTCGCCTCGGCCTCGGCGGCCGCCTTCGCGGACGCTTCCGCCGCCCTCGCGGCCTCCTCCGCGGCAACGGCCGGCTCCGGGTTCATCGCGGCGAGCACGGCCGCGGGGTCCTCGGCGGGGGCCACGACAGGCGCGGTCGCCTCCACCACCTCGGGGCGGGGAGGGGGCACCTCCTCGGCGGTGCCGAGCATGCCCCAGTAGGTGAGGCCGGCGCACGCGAGCACGGCGCCGCCGGCGAGCAGCGCCACACCGGCGAAGAGCGGCGCCCGGCTCGGGGGCAGCGGTTCCTCCTCGGGCGGCGGCGCTTCGGCCGGCGGGGCGAGGTAGTCCCGCAGCGGCGAGGAGGGCCGCTCGGGGGGCGCATCGGCCGGCGCGAGCGTGGCCCCGGCACCCGGCGACGGGGCCGCGGGCGGCGGGGCGGCGGCCACGGGCGGCGGGACCACGTCGGATTCGGAGCGCTCATCGGGCGCGAGCGTAGGCGTGGGCGCGCGGCCCGGCGCCGACATCGGGGGGAGGGGGCGATCCGCCGCGAGCGGGGCGAGCGGCGAAGGGGAGGGAGCGAGCGTGGGGCTAGGCGGGTTGGCCGGGACCAGCACCACGCTGGGCTGGCCGCGCCCCTTGCGCTTCTTCGCCACGGAGGAGGGGGGCGCCGACTCGGCGGAGACCGGGTCGATCGCCGCGAGGAACGAGGAGGTGTCCTCCGGCGAGCGCGCCGGGTCCGGCTCCTGGCCGGGCAGGTACGAGGCCGTGTCCTCCGGCTGGTCGTTCGGCGAGGCGGGCGGGAGCAGGGACAGCGAGGGCGGCGGCGTGGGCGCGGCCACCGACTCCGGGAGCTGCGCTGCTCGTGCGGCCAGGGGCTCGGGCGGAGGCGCCGCGAGGGGGTAGGGCGGCAGCGGCGTGAGCTCGGCGTCGTTGTTGACCTCCGTGCGCTCGGTGCGCTCGGGCTTGTTCTCCTCCGCGCGCTCCCGCGCCACGCGCTCCGCGAGGCTCGACGCGGCGAGCGCCGCGCTCGACATCGGATCGGGGTCGATGCGGGTGGTGGGGAAGTCGGCGAAGCTGTCGGCCCCGGCAGGGCTGTCGGGCGCTTCGTCGAGGCCCACCACGTAGCCGCGTCCCGGCGATTCGGCGCCGCCTGCCGCCGACTGGAAGATGGGCTGGAGGAAGTTGCGGGTGTCCTCGCCGATGGTGGCGAAGCTGTAGCCGGCCATCAGGCCGCGGAGGTCCTCGCGCAGCACGAACGCGCGCTGGTAGCGGTGCCGCGGGTTGAGCGAGAGCGCGCGGAACAGGACCTTGTCGAGCCCCGGCAGGCGGTCGCGCACGGCGAGGAGCGGGGTGGTGACCTCGGCTCGGCGGAGGCGGTGGATGGTCTGGAGGTTGGACTCGGCGCGGAACAGGCTCTCGAGCGTGAGCAGCTCGTAGAGGAGCGAGCCGAGGGAGAAGACATCGCTCGATGGCGTGAGCTTCTGGTCGGTGTGCGTCTGCTCGGGGGAGAGGTACTCCATCCGCACCGGCACGGGCCCCGCAACCCCGCCCTGGGGGTAGGTGGTGGGGCTCCGGGTGAGGCCGTAGCCGCCGAGGAGCACCTTGCCTTCGGGGCTCAGGAAGATCGAACCCGGCTTGATCGAGAGGTGCAGCACGTGCTCGGCGCTCGACCCGCGCCCGCTGCGCCCGTGCAGCGCTTCGAGGCCGTTGCAGATCTGCGTGGCGATGTTCAAGAAGACGTTGTGCGGAACGACATGGCCCGACTGGCGGCACCAGTTCAGCACCTGCTCGAGGGTGACGCCGTTGACGTACTCCTCCACGAGGAAGTGGTCCTCACCCTCGGCGATGTGGTCGATCACGTGCACGAGGAAGGGGTGGCGCACGCCGAGGAGATCGCGGATGCGGGCCTCGATGGAGGAGAGGCGCGCCGGGTCACGGAGGACGAACGGCAGGATTCGCCGCACGACAACGGGCTTTCCCCCCGCCTCGTGGGTGCCGAGGTAACTCTCGGCCACGCCTCCGGTGCCGAGCTTCCTCGTGAGCGAATACCCGCCGACCGAGTGCGGAAGTAGAAACATGACGGCTCCCGACGGCGTCCTGCCCAGCGGGCAGGCTACTTTGGGGGCTCTAACCCGTCAAGCCTTGCCCGGACCCTCATCCCTTCTCCTGCTCCTCCTTGCCGCGTGCGCGGCCAGGCAGGAACGTGTCGGCATGGTCGATGTCGTGGCGGATCGGGTGTGGCTCGGCGCCTACCAGGGAGGCCGTACCGCGCTGCTCCTGGGCGAGGACTCGGAGGCCGTCCGCTACCTCACGGGGTGCACGGTGGTGGTGGTCGGCATGCCCACGCCCGCCGGCTTCGTGGTGAACGACTGGCACGTGACCGACGCGGGAGATGGCTCCGGCGGCTTCGTGGGCGAGCTGAAGGCGTGGGGTGCGCGGCTCCTCGTGGCCGACCGCAACACCGGCGGCGATGTGCTGATCGAGGCCGACGCCGTTCCCGAGCTGCGTCAATTCGTCGGCCAACCGGTGCTCCTCGTGGGCACGGTGGTGGCGCGGGGCACGGTGTCGGTGGTGGCCTATCGGGTGCTCGCAAAGGGGTACGAGGCGGATGCGCCGTGACCGTGCGGCGGGGCTGAGCGCGGGCATGCGCGCATCCGTTCCCGGAGCGGGCGCCGCGGGTTAGCCGCCGCCCACCCGGGGTCGCCATGTCCGCTCGTCTCGCCCTCCTGTCCGTGTCCGACAAGCGGGGGCTCGTGGAGTTCGCCCGCGGCCTCGTCGACGCCGGGTTCGACCTGCTCAGTACGGGCGGCACGGCGGCGGCGCTCGCCGCGGCCGGCATCCCCTACGTGCCCGTTTCCACGCACACCGGCTCGCCCGAGATCATGGACGGTCGGGTCAAGACGCTCCACCCCCGCATCCACGGCGGGCTGCTCGGGCGCCGCGGGGTGGACGACGCGGTGGCCGCCGAGCACGGCATCCAGTTCATCGACGTGGTGGCCGTGAACCTCTACCCCTTCGAGGCCACCGTGAACCGGGGCGCGCCCGACCACGAGGTCATCGAGAACATCGACATCGGCGGCCCCTCCATGGTGCGCTCTGCCGCCAAGAACCACGACCGCGTGCACGTGGTGGTCGATCCCGCCGACTACCCCGAGGTGCTCGCGGCGCTCGGTGGCGATGATCCCGCCCTCCGGCGCCGGCTCGCCGCGCGCGCGTTCCGTCACACGGCCTGCTACGACGCCATCATCGCGAGCTGGTTCGGCGCCGACGCGGGCGAGCCCTTCCCGAGCGAGACGGCCATCCCGATCCGCCGCGCGCAGACGCTCCGGTACGGCGAGAACCCCCACCAGTCCGCCGCGTTCTACACCACCCCTTTGGAGCGCGGGCGCGCGCTGGGGCGGGCGGTACAGCTGCAGGGCAAGGAGCTCAGCTTCAACAACCTCGGCGATCTCGAGGGGGCCTTGCGCATCGCCTTCGATCTGGCGGGGCCCGGGGTCGCGATCATCAAGCACGCGAACCCCTGCGGCGCCGCAGTGCACCCCGAAGGCCTCGCCGCGGCCTACCGTCTCGCCCTCTCCGCCGATCCGGTGAGCGCCTACGGCGGCATCCTCGCGTTCAACCGCCCCGTCACCGCCGCGGTGGCCGAGGTGGTCCTCGCCAGCAAGGTGTTCTACGAGGTCATCGCGGCGCCCGGCTTCGACGAGGGGGCCCGCGCGCTGCTCGCCCCCCGCGTGAACCTGCGCGTGATGGAGCTGCCGGCCGACTGGGCCGAGAGCGCCTCTCCCGGACGCGATGCGCGCCGGGTGCACGGCGGCTGGCTCCTGCAGGACTGGGATGTGGCCCAGCCCGTCGCCTGGAGCTCGGCCGCGCGCGAAGCCTCCGATGCCGAGGTGGCCGCCCTGCAGTTCGCGTGGGCAGTTTGTCGCAACGTGAAGAGCAACGCGATCGTCCTGGCCTGCGCTGATTCCGGGGGCTGGGTGCTCAACGGGGTGGGCGCCGGGCAGATGAGCCGGGTCGACAGCGTTCGCCTCGCCATCGCCAAGGCCGCGCGCCCCGTGGCGGGAAGCGTGCTGGCCTCCGATGCGTTCTTTCCCTTCGCCGATGGCGTGCGCCTCGCGCTCGAGGCCGGCGTGCGCGCGATGGTGCAGCCGGGCGGCTCGATCCGCGACGAGGAGGTGCTCGCGGCGGCCCGCGAGGCCGGGGCCGCGATGCTCTTGACGGGCGTTCGCCATTTCCGCCACTGACGGGGTGCGCTAAGCTCTGCAGGTGAGCATCCCCGCTTCGGTTTCTTGCGCGGTGTGCGGTCGAGCGCTGGCCTCGAGCCCCGAGCCATCCGCCGCCCTCCCCGTGTGCGGGTCGTGTGCGCGCGAGTCGCTCGGCGCGGATGCGCTCGTCGTCCGCACCCTCTCGGGCACGGTTTCCCTGGATGAGGCCTCCGTGCTCGAACGGCTCCGCTCCGGGCAGCTCCAGGGTCGGGACTGGCTCGAGGAGGAGGGGGGCGCCAGCGTTCCCCTCGCGGCCCATCCGGCCATCGCGCGCCGCTACCTTCGCGGAGAGATTCCCCAGCCCGTCGCGCGGGCTCACGCGCCCCCGCCGAAGAAGAAGCAGCCCGTGGCCCGGCGCGGGCCGCCGCTCCCGATCGGTCGGATCCTCCGCGGCGCCGCTGGTCTCGCCCTCGCCGGGGGCATGGTGGCCGGCGTGCTCAGCGTCCGGGACCAGATTCCCGGATGGGCCGATCAGGCCGGCCGGGTGTTGGCCCCAGCCGCGGACACGCCCGAGCTTCCGCCAGCCCCGGTCCTTGCCCCGGGCGAGCCCCCGCCCGATCCGCTCGCGTCGATCCGCACAGCCGAGGGCGTGGTGGAGGAGCCTCTCGCGTACCTGGGCGCGCGGGCGATGGAGGCCTGGGCGCAGGGCGGTCCCGCCGGCCGGGCAGAGGCGTTCGCGATCGCGCGACGCGCGGTGGCCCGCGCCACCACCGATGCCGACGCGGTCGCGCTGCTCGCGGTGCTCGCCGCGCTCTCGCGCGACCAACCGGGGCTCACGCTGCTCGCCGGCCAGCAGGCCGTGGCGCTCGGCGGGGCCGGCGTGGCAAGTGATCTGGGGCGGGCGGCGTTGGCGCTGAACAACAACGATCCCGCCGAGGCCGTCAGCTCGCTTCGCGGGTGCCTCGCGGCCGGCGATCTCGTCTGCCGCCTGGTGACGGCCGACGCCCTCGCCAGCATTCCCGGTCGACAGGCGGAGTCGCTCGCCGCGTACGACGGCCTCGCGGCTGCCTGGCCCGAGCACCTCGATCCGCCGCGCACGGCCGCGCTCATCGCCGCTACCGCGGATGATCCTTCCGCGGAGAGCCGGCTCGCGGCGCTCTCCGCCACCGACCCGATCGTGGCCGGCGCGCGGGGGGTGCTCGAAGCGCGGAACGGGCGCATGACCGAGGCGGTCCGGATCGCGGCCACGCTCGGGAGCGAGGCGCCTGCCGAGCTGGCCGTCACGGTGGCCCGCGACCGGGTCCAGGCGGGCAAGCCGGCGGAGGCGCTCGCCCTGCTCGCCCCGCTCGACGTGGAGAAGCCCCCCCGCAACCCGCGGAGCGTGGAGGTCCGTCTCCTCGTGGCACAGGCCCGCTGGGTGGCCGCCCGCGACAATCCGGCGGCGCTGCCCGAGGCCCGCGTGGCGGTGGAGCGCCTCGTGGAGCTCGACCGGACCGACCCGGCCGTCTCGCAGGTGCGCGCGCTCGTCGCACACATGGCAGGCGACCGCGCCGAAGAAGCCCGGGCCTGGTCCAGCCTGGACGAAAACGCGCGCACCGGCCCCGACCTCGCGCGGGTCTACAAGACCCAGCTCGCGCTGCTCAACGACGCCAAGCTCCCCGGCAACGACCTTCTGCCCCTGGCGGAGAAGGCGCGGCTCGCCGACCCGTCCGATCCCAACGTGCACATCTGGCTCGTGGAGGTGCACCTCATCGGCCACAACCACGGGGCGGCGATCGAAGCGTTGAGGCGCTCGATCCGCGAGGTGGATGGCCAGATGGCGCGCCGCCGCACCGACCTCGTCGCGCTCGAAACGGGCGCGCCCGCGAAGACGCTCCGCGCGCACCTGGATGACGCGCTGGGCAACGAGGGGCGCTTTGCCACCACGTTGCCGTTCGTTCGGGCGACCGGCTCGTGGCTCGCAGGCGATCAGGCGGGCGCCCGCACCGCGCTGGGGCAGGCCGCCAACCTCGACACCGACGCCGATGCGCTCGCGCTGCGCGCCCGGCTGTACGAGGGGCTGAAGGACTACCCAAGGGCGATGAAGGACTGGGACCAGGTGGCGGCACTCCGGCCCAAGGAATCGGACTTCCTCCTCGCCGCGCTGCGGGCGCATGTGCTCGCCGGCCAGCTCGGCAGCGCCACCGACCTCGCGGAGCTCGTGCGGGCGTCCAAGGTGAACCCGGCGCTCGGGCCCGCGATGCTGGCCGAGATCCGGTTCGCGGCTGGCGATCGGGCAGGCGCCGTCGAGCTCCTGACCCGGGCCGTCGCGGCCGATCCGCTCGACCTGGTGTCGCGCGCCCGGCTAAGAGAGCTCCGCAAGGGCGGGTGATGCGGGTACTTCTCGTGGGTGGAGGGGGTCGGGAAGCGGCGCTGGCGCGAGCCATGGCGCGGCATGGCCACGTTCTGAGCTTCACGCACGACAACCCGTCGTTCCGGCGGTTCGGGCGGGTGGTCCCCGCCGAGTCGGTGGTGGTCGCGGCCGAGCGTTGCGGTGCGGAGCTGGTGGTGGTGGGGCCGGAGGGGCCCCTCGCCGAGGGCGTGGTGGATGCGCTCACGGCCGCGGGAATCCTGGCCTTCGGACCGAGCGCCGCCGCCGCCCGGCTCGAGTCGAGCAAGGTCTTCACCAAGTCCCTCGCGCTGCGGTATGGCCTGCCCACGGCGGCGGCGCACGTGCTCCGTCGGGGAGATGCGTTCACGCCCGACCGGGGTTGGGTGGTAAAACTCGATGGGCTCGCGGCCGGCAAGGGCGTGTGGGTCTGCGAGAGCGCGGAGGAGACCGAAAGCGCGATCGCCGCGGCGTTCGCCGCCCGGCCCGATGCGGAGGTGCTCGTGGAGGAGCGCCTCGTGGGCCCCGAGCTGTCCGTGCTCGGCCTCTGCGATGGCCAGCGCGTGGTGCCCCTGCCCGCGGCGCGCGACCACAAGCGTCGGTTCGATGGCGATCAGGGCCCGAACACCGGCGGAATGGGCGCGATCGCGCCGGTGGAGGTGCCGGCGGAGGTGCTGGCGGTCTGCCACGACGTGCTGCAGCGCGCGGTGGAGGGCATGGCGCAGGATGGCGTGCCCTTTGTCGGCGTCCTGTACGGCGGCTTCATGCTCACGCCCGAGGGCCCTCGGCTGCTCGAGTTCAACGTCCGCTTTGGCGACCCTGAATGCCAGGCCATCCTCGCCCTGTGGGAGGACGATCCGGTGCGGTGGTTCGCGAGCGCCGCCCGCGGCGCGCTTCCCGAGGGGCACCCCCGCTTTCGGGCGGGCGCAGCCTGCTGTGTCGTCGTGGCGGGCGAGTCCTACCCGGCCGGCGCCGCCAACGCGCGCATCGATGCCCTGCCCGCCGATGAGAGCGACCTCTTCGTCGATCAGGCCGGCACCACCCTGCGCGCGGGGGAGCTCTGGGCCACCGGCGGCCGGGTGCTCGGCATCACCGGGGTGGCCGACACGCCGGAAGCCGCCCGGCTGAGGGCCTACGCGGGTGTGGCCGAGGTGCGCTTCTCGGGCGCGGCGTGGCGCAGCGACATCGGTCGTTGATCCCCACGTTCGGCGACCTCTCCGAGGAGACCCCGGCGCCCGGCCTGCGTGTGCTGCAGCCGCGCCGTGGCTACCGGTGGGGGGTGGAGGTGTACGCGCTGGCGGGCTTCGCGTTGGGCGCGGGCGGCCCGATGGCGTTCCCCGTGGCGCGCGCCATCGAGCTGGGCTCGGGCAGCGGCGTGGTGAGCCTGCTGCTCGCCAGTTGCGGGGTGGCTGTGCGCGGCTGGGAGCGTGATCCGGCGTGGGTGGCGCTGGCCCAGGAGAGCGCGCGGCGGAGCACGGTTCGGGGGTCGGTGCGCTTCACCGTCCGCGACGTGCGGGCGCCCACCCGGGCGCGCCCGGCCGATGTCGTCGTGGCGAACCCGCCGTGGTTCTCGCCTACCGCCGGCCCGATCTCCCCTGACGATCGGAAGGCGGCCGCGCGGACGATGCTGCACGGCACCGTGCAGGACTTCGTGGAGGCGGGCCTCCGGCTGGCGCCACGGGTGTGCGTGGTCACGCGGCCCGAGCGCGTGGCCGAGCTGAAGCTGCGCAGCGCCTACGTGGCCCGGCTGGCGAGCCTGCCCGGCGGAGCGGTTCTCCTCGCGGAGGTGCGGCAAGGCGAGGGGGAAACCGTTGGCGAGACCTTCGACGTGCCCGTTGCCTACGCCGCGTTTCGCGGGCTGCCTATCGAAAGGCCTTCGTGAGCGAGCCGGAGCGGGAGCCGTCGGCCCGCCGGTACACGTAGTCGTACACGTCGGCCTGCCGAACGTTGAGCATGTCGCCCTTCCGGACGCCGGGCACCTCGGTGGGTTCGGTCACGAGCGTGCCGGAGAGGCTGCCATCCTGCCAGCGCGCCACCTCGATCCAGAGGTATTCCATGCCCCCGAAACGCGTGCGGAAGGGCACGTTCACGGCGAGCACATCGCCCGGCGGGAGCCCCGTGGCCCAGGCCGCTTCGAGGTCGACGAGGTCCTTCCGCACCCGGGCGGTGGCCTCCTCGAGGGTGGCGGGCGGCCCCTGCGGGGCAGGCGGGGGCGGGGCGCTCGGCGCATCGGCGGCTGCGGCGATGACGGGGCCGGCGTCGACGAGCACCTCGCCGGCAAAGCGCACGCGCAGGAGCGGGCCCTGCGGGTCCTCCTCGCGGGGGGTGGCGACGGAGAGGCGCGCCAGACCGCGGGCATCGTCCGTGTCTACCGGCACCTCGGGCCCCACGTCGGCGAGCGGGTGCAGCGTCTCGGACACGGCGTCGAGCACCCAGCCCACGTCGGTGGCCGCTTCAGGGGCCACACCTTCCACCACGAGCTCGAAGTCGCCGAAACGACGGAGCCCGCGGGTGACGAGGCGCAGGTTCGGATCGCCCTCCGCCATGGGGAGCTCCTCCACCACGAACCAGTCGGTGATGGGGCCGCGCGGATTGCGCGCGCGCCATCCCGCCGCGTCGAAGAGGAGCTGCGTGTCGAGGTCTTCGACCCAGCCGTGGGACCGGGCGGCCGCCTCGGCGAAGGCGGCATGCGCCACCTGGAGGGTGGTGAGCGAGGCCTCCCGGGGGCTGGCGAACCAGGCCAGGACCACCATCTCGCTCTTCTGAAGCCCCTCCGGGTTCTCGATGCCGGGGCCGAAGGTCTCGATGAAATCGGCGTCGGGCACGCCGAAGTCCACGCCGCCGATGCCCATGATCCGCGCTGGCGAAGCCACCTGTTCGGAAAAGCTCTCGTCGGACGGGATCCCGGCCAACGCATCGTCCAGCTTGTCGAGCACCTCGTCGTCGCAACGGGGGTTGCAGTACAACGCGAGGGCGAAGCGGGCGTCGGGCAGGATGGGCGGGGAGGGCTCGGCCTCTGCCGCCAGGGCGGGGGAGGTGGCAAGGAGGACGGTGAGCAACATGGATGGCCGATTGGACACCTATTCGGTTCCGAAGCGTCCGTGATAGTTTCGGCGGGGATGAGCCTGCCCTCGCTTCCGCAACTTCCGCCGGAAGTCCTCGACCGGCTCGCCACGAGCGAATGCGTGCAGGTCCATGTGGGGCCGCTCGGCAGCCAGGCGGCGATCCCGGGGCTGTGCGCCCCCTTGCGAGGGTGCACCTACGTGCTGATGCGCCCCACGGCCGCGGCGGTCGCGGCAATGGAAGAAACCACGACGGCGAGCGTCACGGCGCAGGGGGCCGGCGGCGCCTGGAGCCTGTTGGCGCGCGGGCGGATCCTGCGGGGCAAGCCGCTCGCGGGGGAGGCCCGGCGTGCCGAGCTGGCGCACTGGGTCCCGGAAGGGGAGGTGGGCTGGATCGCCTGCCCGTTCTACCCGGAAACGGTGGACTTCCAGGAAGAGGCGCCGGGTGGGCGTCGGCGCGCGGCGGGCCCGGTGCCGGGTGTGGCAAGGCCGGGGCTCCTGAGGTTCACGCTCGGGCTCGCCTACGAGCCCTTCCAGGTGTGGTTCGTCCTCTCCGGCGCGCTCGTGGCGGCCGGAATCCTCCTGCTCGATGCGGAGGAGGCCGGCACGCCGCTGGTCCTCCTCGTGGCGATCGCCGCCGCGCAGCTCACGGTGGTGGGCGCGCGGGTGCTGCTCGCGCCCGTCGACCTCGAGCGCTGGCGCGCGGGCCTCACGAGCGACGAAGCGCTCGGCGCGCTCGCCGAGGCCTGGTTGGCGCCGGCCGAGCTGCGCGCCCACGGGCTGCGGATCGCGGCGGCGGCGGCGGCGCTCTGGGCGTGTTTGGTGCTGCTCGCGGGCGCGGCGGTCGCGGCGCTGGTATCCTTGCTCAGCGGCACGCCGGCGATCCTGCTGGCGATGGCCGTTCGTCGAAGGATGGCCGAGGCCAGGGAGGGTCGAAACCCGTGAACGTCTGCCTGCGCGGATCGAGCCCCGCCACCATGGTGGCGGGCATCCTGCTGCTCTCCCGGGCGCGCACCTTCGGTCAGCGCATCCGCGTCGAAATCCTCGGAAATCCTGGCGACATCGGGGTGATCTCCGGTCCGGCGGTGCTCCATTCGGCGGCGCTCGCCTCCTGCGGTGTGGGCCGGGAGCTGGGCTCCGGCGCGCTGGTCGTCGTGGCCGGCCCGCGCGAGGCGCCGCTGGCGATGAGCCTGTCGGTGGATGGGCGGGGAGCGTGGTTCGAGGTGGCGCGCAGCGGCCCCGGCGAACATCCGGCCACACGCGCGCTCCTCGCGTTGGGCGAGGGCGTCGACCCCTCGTCGCAGGCGCTGGCGGCGCGCGTGGCGGGTGGGTTCGCCCGGCTCGGCATGCCGATGGAGCCCGCGCTGTTCGACCTGCTCTTCGGCGCGCCCGCTGCCCCGCTCGTGCGGGTGGCCGTGGCCCTGCGCGCGGGCCGCACGCTCAGCGGTCAGCGGGGCGAGCCCATCACGTCGGCGCTGGTGGCGCCGCTGGGCAACGATGACCTCGACCTCGATGCCAACGCCACCGTGGCCCGCCTCCACCCCACGGTGCGCGCCACGCTGGTCGAGCTCCTCGCCCACGCCGCAACGCTCCGCGACCGCGGCTCGCCCGCCCTCGCGCTCGCGCTCGATGAGCTCCTCGGCCACTTCGGCCTCCTTCCCCCCGGCGGCATGCTGCCCCCGCTCGACCCCTCCACCGATGCCGTGGCCGTGGGCCTCGCCCGCGCGCTTGGCGCGAGTGAGGGCGAGGGGCAGGCGCAGCTCCCGCTTTTTGAAACCTTCCGCTTCCTCGGCGGCACGTTCGTTTCCGATGCGGAGTGGGTCGTCGACCTTCCGGCCGATCCGCCGCCCACCGAGCGCCTGGCGCGCTGGCGGTGGTTCAGCACCCAGGTCGGCGAAGCCGCGGCGCGGGTAGACCGCATCTGGCGTGATCTGGTCGACCCGCCCATGTGACCGAGCGCCCCGGGGCGCTTGACAGTCTGGCGAGAGAGGGACACGATCGGGTATTGGCGAAAAAGGAGACCCCTTGGCGGGCCTCGATCTGATCCGGCTCAGCAAGACGATCCAGTATCTCCTTCGGCACCCAGCTCCTACCGGGCTGGTCCCCGATGGGGAGGGGTGGTTCTGCGTGGAGGATGTGGCGCGGGTCACGGCGCGGACCATCCGTCGACCGGTCGCGGTGGATGACGTGAACGGCGCCTCGCGCTGCCTCGTCGGCGCCCGGATCGAGTTCGACGAGGGGCGCATCCGCCTCATCCTGCAGAGCACCCCCGAGCGATATTCCGGCCCCGACCTCCTGTTCCACGCCGCGCCCCGCGGGCGCCTGCCGCTGTACGAGCGCGAAGGCGGGCTGTGGGCGCCCAACGGCGCGGGGGTACCGCTCTCCCGCCTCGAGCCGGCGGCCTGGCGGGTGGCGCACCGCACCTTCGTGGACCCCATGGTGCTGGTGGTCGATGCCGCCCGGGCTCGCCGCGATGGCGTGCGCATCCTCCGCACCCGCGCGGGCCTGTTCCTCGCCAGCAACATCCCCATGCGGCACGTGCTGAACCTGCGGGAGGGCTACTCCGAGCAGGCGAGCGCGGGCGGCTTCGTGGTGGACTGGAGCACCGGTGCGCCCCGCATCGGCCTCATCCGCGTGGCGAGGCGGCACGCCTCCACCTGGGAGGTGGCGAAGGGCAAGCTGGAGGCCGGCGAGCCGCCCGAGGTGGCGGCCGTGCGGGAGATGCGCGAGGAGATGGGCGTGACCGTGCCGGTGCGGCTCGTGCGCGGGCTCGGCTCGGTGCGGTACGGCTTCTACACCCGCGAGGGCACCCCCCGCCTCAAGACGATCTACCTGTTCCTCATCGAGCTGGCGGAGCCCTTCGAGGACTTCAAGCCGCTGGCCGACGAGGGCATCGAGGAGGTGCGCTGGTTCGGGCTCACCGAGGCGCTCGCCGTGCTCTCCCATCCGAGCCTGCGTTCGGCGCTCGGGCGGCTGCTCCAGGCGCTCGATGAGCGGGCCATCGAGCTGGGGGTGCCGCCCAGCGAGCTGCGTGTGCCGGAGGCGGAGTAGCGTGCCCCAACTCGAATTCTTCTTCGACTTCTCGAGCCCCTTCGCCTACCTCGCCGGCATGCAGGTGGAGGGGGTGGCCCGGCGCACCGGCGCCACGCTCGTCCTGCGCCCGCTGCTGCTCGGCGCGCTGTTTCGGGAGGTGGGCCAGGTCGATGTGCCCATCGGCGCCATGTCGGAGGTGAAGCGGCAGTACACGCTGCGCGACCTCGGGCGGTGGGCGCGCTGGTGGGGCGTGCCCTTCCGGTGGCCGGAGGCGTTTCCGCTCCGCACCGTCCTCCCGCTCCGGGTCTTCCTGCTCGACCCCACGCCCGCCCGGATGCGCAGCTTCTTCCACGCCACCTGGGGCGAGGGCCGCGACGTGGGCGATCCCGGCGTGCTCCGCAGCCTCGGCGTGAGCGAGGCGGAGCTGGCGCAGGCGCCTGGGCGCCGCGAGGAGCTCGTGGCTGCGACACGGCTCGCCGTCGAAGCCGGGGTTTTCGGCGTGCCGAGCTTCAGGGTGGATGGCGGGCCCCTCATCTGGGGGCAGGACCGGCTCGATCAGGTGGAGCGCGCCTGCCGGGGGGAGCCCATCGAGGGCTGACGGCCGCGCTCAGGGGGCGGCCAGCTCCAGCACGAGCCCGGAGGCGCCGGCCTCCACGGGGGCGCTCAGGGCGACGGGATCGTTGGGGGTCTTGGTCATCACGTTGCCGTCGGCGTCGAGCCGTGCGCTGAGCTGCACCTTGCCGGCGGGGAGCGTGCCGCCCATCGGCGAGTCACCCGGACCGATCGAGAACGTGGCCGGGAAGACGGCGGGGAGCTTCTTCACCCGCAGCGGGGGGCCGCTCGTGACGCCTTCGGCGCGCACGTAGATGAACAGGGTGCCCGTGGCGGGCAACCCCGCCGCGAGGCGGACCTCGCCCTGGAACTCGGGCTCGCCCGTGGGGGTGGGCGCCGCCTGCGCCTGCCCGGGCTGCGGTGCGGGCTCCTGACCCGGACCGGTCGGCCCGACGCCGCCAGACGCCTCGGCCGCGCGCTGGGCGGCCCCGGCGGCGACCATCCGGTCCACCTGCGCGATGAGGGTGTTGAAGGTGGTGGCCTGGGCGGGGTCGGCGGTGCGTCCGCGCGTGAAGAGCGCCACGGCGCGCTCGCGGTCGCCGTCCTTGGCGGCCTGGACGCCGCGGTAGCCCAGCGCCTCGGCCTGGTCGGGGTGCGTCTCCAGGACCTTGTCGAGCAGCGCCGCGGCCATCTCGGTGTCGCCGATGTTGAGCAGCGTGACCGCCTGATGCACCCGGGCCTCGGGGTCGTCGGGCGCGATGGCCACCACGGCCTCTGCGAGCTTCCAGGACTCCATCACCCGGCCCATGGCGATGTAGGCGTGGCCGAGCTCGTTCGCCGCCTTCACGTCGGTCGGGTCGGCCGCCACCCGCGCCTCGAGGTCGGCCAGCTCGGCGGCGACCTCCGGGGCCACCGACGGCGCGCTGGCCTGGCCGCCGCCACTCCCACCACCGCCACCACCCGTGATTCCCTCGCCCTCCCCGCGCGGCCGGGAGTACTCGTCGAGCCCGGCCTTCAGGCCGAGTACGAGCGCGGCGGCGCCGAGCCCCCAGATCGCGGAGGTGAGGCGGGGGTGCTGGTCGAACCAGTTGGGCGCGCGCTCGGCACGGGCCGGCGCCGGTGTGGGCGCGGGTGCCGAGGCGAACTCCTCGAGCGATTGCACGACGCGGGCGGCGGTGGCGAGGAGCTTCTCCCGCTCCGCGAGGTAGAGCTCGGCGTCCATCTTGTCGCGCGTGTCGTCGAGCTCCTTGAGCTGGGCGTAGAGGCTGCCCTGCTGCGCCTTGAGATCGGCGAGCGGGGTGGGGCTCGCGCGGCCCTCGCGGCGGGTGGAGGCGAGCGAGATGGCCGCGCCCACGCCAGCGCCCACGCCGAGGGCACCCATGGCGAGGGGGAAGAGGCTGAGGGGCTGGAGGAGACTGTCGAGGTTCATTCTTCAATCTCGCGACGCACACGTTCGCGCCAGGGATCGGTTTCGCCGGCCGACGGGGGCGGGGGAGGGAGCGCCTTGCGACCGCGCCGGAGCTGGCCCATCGCGAGAAGGCCGCCGAGGAGGAGCAAGGCGGGTGGTGCGATCCAGAGCGCGAGGTTGGCGCCCTCGCGGCGGGGAGCGAGCAGGATGAACGGGCCGTACGAGGCCTCGAAGAAGTCGAGCACCTGCTGCTCGGAGAAGCCGGCCGCGTGCATCTTCTCGACCTCCACCTTCATCGCGCGGGCGCCCTCCGCAGGGCTCTCCGCCACGCTCATCCCCTGGCAGGTGGGGCAACGCAACTTCAGGCCGGTGGCGCGCGTGGCCTCGGCGAGCGCTTCGCCGGCGAGCGGGGCGCCCTCGGGCGTGCCTACGATCGTGGCCGGGTCGAGGCCGAGGGCCACCGGCGCCGCTTCCGGGGCCGGCTCGACGACGAGCTGCGCCCCGGCGGCGACAGGCTCCGGCGCGGCGACGGTCTCCGGCGCCGCAGCGGGCTCGGGGCCGGCGGCCATCGCCACCGACCACAGCGCGAGAACGGCCCCGGTCACAGCATCTCCTCAAGCGTGGTGATCACCTCCGCGGAGGGGACCACGCCGAAGTACTTCTCGCGGATGATGCCTTCGGCGTCGATGAGGTAGCTCTCGGGCAGCCGCCCCACGCCGAAGGCAACGGCGGCGGTGCTGCCCACGTCGATGAGGGTGGGGAATGCCATCCCGCCGTGCGCCGCCAACCATCCACGCAGCTTGGGCTCGGTGTCGAGGTAGGCCACGCCCACGAAGTTCACCCGCCCGGCGTAGGTGCGGCTCAGGCTCACGAGGATGGGGTGCTCCACCCGGCAGGTGTCGCACCACGTGGCCCAGAAGTTGAGCAGCGTGGGCTTGCCGCGGAGCTCGGCGAGGTGGAGGGTGCGCCCCTCGCCGTCGAGCATCGGCAGCGTGAAGTCGGGCGCGGGCTTCCCGATGAGCGGGGAGGGGATGTACTGCGGGTCCTTCCCGAACCCGCTCCCCAGCACCCACACGAGCGGCACCACCAGCGCCAGCCCGACCAGCAGCACCTTCCAGTTCATGCGGTGGCTCCCTTCCGCGCAGGCCACGCCGCCAGCATCGTGCCGGCCGCCACCACGGCGGTGGCGAACCAGAGCCAGCCCACGGCGGGGTTGCGGTAGATGTGCAGGCCCACCGAGGAGGCGTCGGGCGCGATGTTCAGGAGCGAGACGTAGACATCGTGTGTGGGGAACGTCTTCACGGCCGGGCTGCCGATGGCGTTCATGGAGGTGCTGTAGGCGTTGAGCGCCGGCCGGAGCGTGAACGCGCCCCCCGGACCGGTGACCTCCACCACAGCCTCCTGCCGGTCGCGGTGGGGCTCCTTCACGTTCTCGGTGCGGGCGTACGTGAAGCTGTACTCCTCGAAGCTCACGGTGCCGCCGGTCGGCACGGTGAACTCGCGGTCCACCCGCCAGGCGTGCGAGACCGCGATGGCCACGATGATGACGATGATGCCAAGGTGGACGATCTGGCCGCCATAGCGGCGCCGCCCGCGGCTGAATGCGCGCCCGGCGGCCGTGGCGAACGATTCACCCTGCTCCCGCATCCGGACTCGCACCGGCGTGACCATCTCGCGGAGGCTCACGACCGTGGCCAGCGTGGCCGTGCCGAAGGTGGCGAGCGGCCAGGGCCGGTCGATGCCGAATGCCCCCCAGAGCGCGAGCGGCACGACGACGGCCGCGAGGATGGGCGGCCCGATGGCCTCCGCAACCTTCCGGCCGCTCGGCTCCCCCCAGGGCAGGGCCGGGCCCACGCCCATCAGGAACAAGAGCGCCACGCCGATCGGCATGGCCACCTGGTTGAAGTAGGGCTCGCCCACCGAGAGCCGGACGTCCTTCCACGCTTCCATCACCAGCGGGAAGGTGGTGCCGAGCAGCACGGTGAAGGTGAACGCCACCAACAGGAGGTTGTTCACGAGGAAGCTCGCCTCCCGGGAGACGAGCGCGCCGATCTCGCCCTTGCCCGCGAGGCCGTCGACGCGGAGCGCCAGGAGCACCACACACGCGACGAGCGAGAACGCCAGGAAGCCAAGGAAGATCGGCCCGATCTCCGACTGGGTGAAGCTGTGTACGCTGTTGAAGACGCCGGAGCGCGTCATGAACGTGCCCAGCAGGGTGAGCAGGAACGTGACCAGCACGAGCGAGACGGTCCAGCCCTTCATCGCGTCCCGGCGACTCGGCAGCATCGCCGCATGCAGCGCCGCCGTCGCCGTCAACCAGGGGAGGAAACTCGCGTTCTCGACCGGGTCCCAGGCCCAGTAGCCGCCCCAGCCGAGCACGTCGTAGGCCCACCAGCCGCCGAGCACGATGCCCACGCTGAGAAATCCCCACGGCACCAGGAGCGCGCGGCGCAGCGCCACAGTCCACGCGGGGCCGAGCTGGCCCGCGAACAGCGCGCCCATCGCCATGCCGAACGGCACCGTCATGCCCACGTACCCGAGGTAGAGCATCGGGGGGTGGATGATCATCAGGGCGTGGTTCTGCAGCAGCGGATTCGGGCCCGGACCATCGAGCGGCACGGGGTTCGGCGCCGGTGTGAAGGGGTTCGCGGGGCCGGCGATGAGGAAGGCGAAGAAGGCCGACACCGTGAGCATCGTGGCCAACGACCAGGGCACCGTTTCGGGGTGGCGATCGCGGCTCCACTGCGTGAAGACCGTCACGAAGATCGCGAGGATGAGGCCCCAGAGCAGGATCGACCCTTCGAGCGAGGACCACAGGCTCACGATGGTGATGTGCAGCGGGGAGGCGAGGCTCCCCACCTTGGCCACGTACTTCACGCTGAAGTCGTGACGCAGGAGCGCCACCTCCATCGTGACGAAAGCGAGCGTCATGAAGAGCGCGAAGGCCCGCGTGAAGCGCTGCGTGTGCCGGAGGAGCGAATGGCTGCGGAGGCTGCCCGCCGCAAAGCCCGTGACTGCCCCGGCGCTCGCCGCGCCGAGGGCGAGGAGCACCCACATTTCCCCGAGGCGGCCGAGCATGTCAGTCCCCCTCGAGCGAGCGGGTCTGGTCCTGGGACAGGTTGCCGTCGGTCGGCGCCTTGTAGTTCTCGTCGTGCTTCACGAGGAGCCGCTTGCTCTCGAAGACGCCGTCGGGACCGAGGCTCCCCTCCACCACCACGCCGATGCCCTCGCGGAACATCTGCGGCGGGATGGCGGCCGTGCGCACCTCCACGCTTGCGCCGTGGTCCTCCACCGTGAACACCGTCTTTGTGCCCTCCACCCGCACACTGCCGGCCTTCACGAGTCCCCCAAGGCGCACCATGCCGCCGGCCCCGCCGTCGGCCGCGGCGCGGAGCTCGGAGGGCGACCAGTAGTACACGAGGTTGTCGCCCATGCTGCCGAACGCGAGGAATCCGAGGACGCCCACCACGGACAGGCCGACAAGGATCGCCGGCAGCTTAGCGTTCTTCACTGGTGCCTCCCGAGGGTTGACTGCGGACCCACAACGACACGAGATAGGCGCCGAGCGCCAGGGTGGTGGCGCCGTACGCGGCCCACACGTAGGGCCAGGGATCGGTGACGACGCCCATCATGTGTCCAGCTCCCGTTGCAGTTCCACGCGGGCGAGCCGGTAGCGAGCCACCAGCATCCAGAGGGTGAGGATCGTGACTGTGCCCGTGTTGAGGAGCAGTACGCGCAGCATTTCGGGCGCCATCGCGCCCCAGGGGGTCTGCTTCTGGTGCAGGGAGTTCATCACCTTCACGCAGAAGTAGGTGAAGGGCACCGACCCCCAGGCCAGGATGCTCGCCGCCGCGCTCCAGCTCGCCCGTTTGTCGGGATCGTCGACGAAGGCGCGCAGCGCGAGGATGCCGAGGAAGCTCAGCACCATGACGGCCACGGAGGTGAGCCGCGGGTCCCACGTCCACCAGGTGCCCCAGGTGGGGTAGCCCCACACGGAGCCCTGGACGGAGAGCAGTACGCCGAGCACCACCCCGACCTCCAGCGAGGCATCGAGGAGGTGGTCCCAGCCCCAGCGGCGCGTGGAGAGCCACCCGATCGCCGCGACCAGGGTGACGGTGAAGGTGGCCATCGCCGCCCAGGCCACCGGCACGTGCACGAACATGATGCGCACGAGGTCGCTCATGTGTTGTTCCGGCGGCGACAGCGTGAGGCCGGCCACCATGCCGCCCACCTGAAGGAGGACGGCGAGAGCGCCCGTGATCAGGAGGTTCCGAGTCACCGGTTCATTCCTCCACCACGAACGAGAAGAGGAGCCCGCCGAGCCCCCATTGGACCACGCAGAACCCCGCGAGCACCGTGAGCCAGTCGCCATAGTCGCCCATGGCGTCGCCCACAAAACCGAGCTGCGTGGCCTGCACCGCGGCGACGAGACCCGGGACCACGAGCGGAAAGAGCAGCAGGGGCAGCAGCACGTCGCGGCTGCGGGCTCGCGAGGAGAGCGCCGCATGCATCGTGCCCGGCGCGCTGATCGCCGCCGCCCCGAACGGAATGGTCAGGAACAGGCGGCCGAGCCCCCCCGCCGGCGTGGCATCGAAGAGCACCACCGAGAACGGGATCATTACCATGCCCACCAGCGTGAGCAGCACGAGGTTGCCGATGGCCTTGCCGTAGAAGATCGCCGCCGGGTGAACTGGCAGGAGCAGCATGGCTTCGAGCGCATTGTTCTGCACCTCCACCCGGAAGCTCTCGCCCAGCGCGAGCGTGCTCGCGAGCAGGATGCCCACCCAGAGGAAGCCGGCCGCGTTGGTCCGCAACGCCTCGCTGTGCAGGCCCCCCGCAAAGGAAAACACCACGAGGTTCGCGAAGGCGAAGGCGGCCGTGGCCACCAGCCGCGCGCGCCCTCGCCACAGGTGCAGCAGTTCCTTGCGGACGACGAGGGTGCACTGGCGGAGGATCTCCTTCACGGCCGCTCTTCGGCGAGGTTCCCGGTCGGGAGGGCGGTGCTAACCGGTTCCCCGGGAGCATCGGTGCCCGCGCGACCAAAGGCGACAAGGCGCCCGGAAGCGAGCTCCGCGGTGTGCGTGCTGATCGGGGCGACGCGGCCGACCTGGTGGGTGCTCACCACGAGGGTGGTGCCCGCCGCGTGGAGCTCGCGGAAGAGGGTGTCGACGAGGACGTGGCCATCGGCGTCGAGGGCGGCGTAGGGCTCGTCGAACAGGGCGAGCGCCGGGGACTTGAGCAGCACCCGCGCGAAGGCCAGCCGCTTCCGCATGCCCGCGCTGTACTGCCGAACCGGGTCGTCGGCCCGCGTGGCCAGGCCAACGCGCGCCAGCACCTCGCCGACATTCCCGGTGAGGTTGCCGAGCCGTCGCGCGGCTTCGAGGTTGTCCCGCCCGCTGAGCTCGTCGTAGTGGCCGTCGGCATGGGAGAGGAGGCTGACGCGGGCGCGCGCACCGCTGGGCGTACCGCCGAAAACGCTGACGCTGCCCTCGGTTGGCGAGAGCGCCGAGGCGAGGACCCGCAGCAGGGTGGTCTTGCCCGCGCCGTTGGCCCCGTGCACAAGCAGGAGCGCACCCGTCGGAAGCTCGAAGCTGACGTTTCTCACGGCCCAGCGACCGAGGAAACGCCGGCCGACGCCGGCGGCTAGGAGGGCGGGTGCAGCCATGGCCGCCCGCGGCTAACGCGGATGGGAGGGGCGTGCGGCAGGCCGGGGCGCCACGCCCCCCCGACGGCCCTGGGACTTCGACAGCGACTCAGCGATCGCCGCCGGCCTTCTTGTCGATCCGGCCTTCCTTCTCCATCTCCTCGTACAGGTTCCGCTTCGGCTCGCTGAACTTGTTGGGCGCATCCGACGACGTGTCCCCCAGGTTGGACACGATGCGCTCGCCGTAACGACTCATCACACGCTCCTTGAGCCCGCGCAGCACCGACCGGCCGATCCCCATGGCAAGCTCCAATCCTGTGTTTCACTGTAGTTGCGCACCCGGCCTTCGGCAAGCTCCCGCACGGCAGCGCGCGAGGCGCGATACACTCGGCGGGCGCCATGCCCGCGGACTCCCAGGCCCATCCCCCACGCTTCCGAATCTGGCTGCGCCGCCAAAACGTGGCGGATGGTCCGTATTCGCTGCGTTTCGAGGTGCAGGACGGCAAGGGCATCCTCCGGGTGGCCCGGCCCGGCGTGCTGATCGACCCGCCGGCGCGCGCGCTCGGCATGGAGGAGCGTCTCTCGGCCGCCCAGCTCCGGAGCACCCGCTTCATCCTCGTGTGGGATGGAGGTCGCGCGCGCCAGGGGCACCTGCTCAACCGCGTCGATGAGCTCCAGCTCGAGCGCGTGGAGACCGACCGGTGGCATGAGCTCGAGATCGTGGTCGACGGGGGCTTCCGGTACGCCGTGCTCGCCGTGTCCATGCCGCCCCAGGAGGCCTCGGCGCCGCGTCCCAAGTCGCGTCGTCCGTCGCTCAGCGAGCTGCGGCAGGCGCTCGACAGCATCACGGTCCACGAAGAGTCGGTGGAGGACGTCGACAGCGCCCTTGCCTCGCTCACGGGCCCGCCGCCGGCGCCGCCGCGACCGATCGCCGAGGTGGCCGAGGCTCCCGCCGCAGGGGCCAAGGGGGCACCGCCGCCGCCGGTGATCGGCGCGCGCTCCTCCACGGCCGGCGTTCGTTACCCGGCCAGCCATGAGGCCCAGCGCCCGCGGCAGCGCGGGGCCGATGCGCCGGGCGTGGCTTCGCGCCCCGACGTGCGCTCCGAACGCGGGCTCGATGACGCGCCCACCATGTCGCTCGATGAGCGGCGGAATCCCTTGCCCCGCCCGGGCGCGCACGATGACGCAGTCCTCGCGTTCGGGGCCGCCGGTGAGCCGGCCGAAGCAGGTGTCCACGACCCGGAGTCCTCGGAGGACCCCCTCTCCGACCTGCCGGAGCTTCCGCCGATGCCGGTGGTTCCCGGTCACCCGTCGGCGCTTGCCCACGGCATGGGTGCGTCGCCCGCTGCGGGCAGGCCCGCGCCGAGCGTGCCCGCGCCCGCGGGGTTCCCCACCTGCTTTTCCGACGAGCACGAGGAGGCGGTCTTCTCGATCGACCTCCCGAGCCACCGGAAGAGCACCGAGCACGTGGTCGTCCGCCGGGGCGACGATGAAGACGGCGGCATGTTCGAGCGCGAAGAGCTCCCGCCGATGCCCGACCTCATCGCTGCCGATCCGGCCGAGGAGGAGGTCCCGGATGACGAGGTGGTCCTCGCGGCCGACGGCGAGGCCGATGAGGTGCCGCTCCTTGGGGAATCCGAGGATGAGGTGCTCGCGGCGGGCGACGAGGACACCACCGCCCACGAGGTGCTCCCGACGCCGCCGCCGCCGCGCCCGGCGCCGCCCCCTCCGGTGGCGCCTGCGCCGCCCCCCGCGGAAGCGCCGCTCCAGGGGGAGGGCCGCGCCCTGATCCGCCATCTGCGCCGGAAGGAGGAGCAACAGCGCGTCCGCATCGCCCAGCTCGAGAGCGAGCTGGCTGAACTCCGGGCGAAGTTGGCGGGTACGCCCCCACGCGGATAGCGCCGCGGCCATGGCTGGTCGTCGCGCAGATCGCATCGCGGTTCGGGTTCAGGAAGAAGTCACGCGATTGCTCCGGGAGGGCGTGCCCGATCCGCGGGTCGGCAACGTCAGCGTGATCGGGGTGTCGGTCAACGACGACCTGAGCGTGGCCATCATCCGGTGGCTTCCGTTCGGCGGCATCGGCAACCGGGTGGCCATCGCCGAAGGCCTCAAGTCCGTGGCGCCGATGCTGCGGGGCCCCGTGGGTCGCGCGCTCGGCATCCGTCACTCCCCCGAGCTGCGCTTCGAGCTCGACAAGAACGTGGAGTACGCCGCCCACATCGATGACCTCTTCGCCCGCCTCGTTGTCCCGCCGCCCGAGGAGTCGGGATGACGTTCGACGGCTTCCTCGTCGTCGACAAGCCGCCGGGCGTCACCTCGCACGACATCGTGGCGGTGGTCCGGGCCGTCACCGGCCTCAAGAAGGTGGGTCACACCGGCACGCTCGACCCCTTCGCCACGGGCGTGCTCCCGCTCGCCCTCGGCGGCGCCACCCGGCTCATCGGCTTTCTCGATGAATCGATGAAGGTGTACGACGCCACCATCCAGCTCGGCGCCTCCACCGACACCGGCGATCCTACGGGCAGCGTGCTGGAAACGGCACCCATCCCCACGCTCCGCCGCGCGGAGGTGGAGCGCGTGCTCGCCAGCTTCGTCGGCGAGCGCGACCAGGTGCCGCCCCGCTATTCCGCAGTGAAGGTGGCCGGCCGGCCGCTGTACTCCTACGCCCGCGCGGGCCAGGAAGTGGAGGTGCGGTCCCGCCGCATCACGATCCACGGCATCGAGCTCATCGATCTCGGCGAGGAGCGGCTGCGCGTGCGCATCCGCTGCAGCCGCGGCACCTACGCCCGCGTCATCGCGGAGGAGGTGGGCGTGGCCCTCGGCACGCTCGGGCACCTCGCCGAGCTCCGCCGCGAGGCGAGCGGCAGCTTCACCCTTGAAAACTCCGTCTCCATGTCGCGCCTGGCGCTCGTCGTGGCCGAGTCGCCCGACTGGGTGAACGTGCTGCGGCTCACCCGCCGGGAGGACCGCGTTCCCTGGCGCGACCGGGAGAGCATTTTCCGGGGCCTGCAGCCCTTCAAGCTGTCGCCGCGGGCCGTGCTCGGGCACCTGCCCTCGCTCACCCTGTCGAGCATCGAGGCGCGTCGTTTCGTGCAGACTGGTGCTGCGCCCTCCGCCCCGCGCGACGAGAATCAGGCCCTCCTCCTCATCGAAGGCTCCGAGATCGTGGGCGTCCTGCCCCCCGGCGGCCTCCGAGCGGTGGTTCTCGCGCAAGAGGCGGCCCCCCGCTCTTGACGTCGCCCAGCCGTCCAGATAGACGGCGCTGCTTTCCGAGTCTAGTTCAATGCTCACCATCTCCGCCCTCGAACAGGAACTCCTCGCCGGCCGCACGCTGGATGCCGGCATCGGCGATGTCGTGCGGGTGCACGTGAAGATCACGGACGGTGAAAAGAGCCGTATCCAGGTCTACGAAGGCACCGTGATCGCCATCAAGCAGGGCGGCCCCCGCACCACCATGACGGTGCGCAAGAGCAGCTTTGGCGTGGGCGTCGAGCGCGTGTTCCCGGTCTTCTCCCCGAACGTGGCCAAGATCGAGGTCAAGACCAAGCACTCCGTGCGCCGGTCCAAGCTCTACTTCCTGCGCGAGCGTTCGGGCAAGAGCGCCCGCCTGAAGGAAGCTGCCTACCGTCCCGTCTGATCCGGCCGAGCGCCGCGCGCGGTTGTTGCGCGGGGCCGAAGCCGAATCACTCGTGGTGGAAGCGCTCGTCGGTCAGGGCTGGCAGCTCCTCGCGCGCAATTGGCGTGGTGGGGGCGGCGAGCTCGATGCCGTGGTGCAGCGCAGGGGCGAGCTCCGTTTCGTGGAGGTGAAGCTCCGCGATCCGGAAGACCCGTTGAGCGACGAGTCCGTGAACGCCACCAAGCGTACGCGGCTTCGGCGCGTGGGGCGGTTGTGGCTCCATGAGCGAGGGGAGCCCGACCGCGAGGTGTGCTTCCTTGTGGCCATGGTGGATGGCGCGGGCGGCATCCAGTGGATGGACAACGCCTTCGACGGGTGAGCCGGCCGCGGGCCCTCAGCGAACGCGGATCGTGAGGCGGGTGCCCGCGGAGACGTGCACGGTGTCGCCGCCGGTGTAGACCGGGTACGGGCTCTCGAGCCGCTGGGGGAGCTGGTAGCGCACGTCGCTCCACAGGTCCCACTCCAGGTACTTCATGAAACGGAGGTCGACCCCGAGGCCGCCGCCGATCTCCATCGCCTCGGCCTGCTGCACGAGCCCGGCATCGGCGATGAGCACCGCCGGAAGCTCGATGCCGGTGGGAATCTCCTGGTAGGACTGCCAGCCCGCGGAGAGCCGCAGGTCGAACGCGGTGCGGCCGCCGCTGCTCTCGTTCTCGGCGGCGATCAGCTCGGCGCCGACCGCGGCTTCGAGGCGGTTGGCCGGATCGACAGTCTGGTTCTTGGCGAGCACCTCGCCATTGTCGGCCAGCACATCGATCTCGTGAGGCAGGTTCTCCTCGTAGGCGAGCCGAATGTAGGGCTCGGTGCGCCCGCGGCGCGAGGAGGTGGTGGACACGATGCGGAGGCCCACGCCACCAGGGCCGGCGCCGCGCGTGCCGATGCCGGTGCCCTCGCCCGGCGACACCACCACGAGCTGGTTGTCCTCGTTGGGCGTGCGCACCGCCCCTTCGAGGAGCCAGGTGAAGCGGGTCTTGCGGCTCGTGAAGGACTCGGAGAAGGGCGTGCCCTTCACGCCGATCCACACGCCACCGATTCCGTTGCCCTTGCTCACCGTGGCGTCGGGCTCGGTGGCGGTGCCGACGTACGTGCCCGACCCGGTGGCGGGGTCGTAGACCATCCGGCTCCAGTCGCTCACATCGACGGCGCGGTACACGGTATGTGGAATTTCCACGCTCACGGCCGCGCCCGGCGCCACCGAGAAGGTGAGGCCGTAGCGGAGGGTGTGGTCGCTCACCACGCGGCCGGCGACGTTGGTGTCTTCTTCACCGGGCTGGCCGCGCTCCATGAGCGAGCCGCCGAGGTAGTCGAACCCATAGGCCACGGACAGATCGCCACGGAGGAAGGGGGGCAGGTCCGTAACGGTAGCGGCGGCGGCCACGGCGATGACGAGCAGCATGGAGGGCGCGGAACTCCGGTGGGGCAGGGTACGCCGGGGGGGGCGAAGCGTCAACGCTCCGGGGCGCTCCGCGGTGCTACATTGCCATTGCTTCACCCGGCGGCCTCATGTTCCTGTTCGTTTCGTTCGCGTTCGCGGAAGCCACCGCGCTGTCCGATGACTTCGAGGATGGCAGCGGCGGGAGCTGGCGGCCCGTGCTGGGAAGCTGGTCCGAGAGCGGCGGCACCTTCAACGGTAGCCAGTCCGAGCTGGGGCTCGGCGCGATGACCTACGTGTCCCACCACTCGCTGAAGACCGACGTCACCTTCTCGATCGGCACCACCGGGCCCGGCCTCGGCGGCGTGATCTACGCGGCCACGGAGGGCGGGGACTGGTGCGCGCTCTTCGCCGGCGATGGCGACCTGTTCACGGCGAGCAGCGACAGCCCCGTGCTCACCCCGCTGCTCGACGGCCCGGAAACGGGGGTCGACACCTCGCTCACGCTCACGGTCGATCGCGACCGAATGCTCATCACGCTCGATGGCGCGGCCCCCCTGACGACCGACACGCCCTGTGCGCTCACCAACCTCGGCGGCGACGTCGGCCTGATCGCCGCCCCTGATTACGGCGTGGCCTCCTTCCTCGACTTCAGCTTCTCGCCCGGCGGGCTCGACGCGGATGGGGATGGCGAGCCCGACGAGACGGATTGCGCGCCGGAGGACCCGGCGGTGAACCCGGCCGCCGATGAGGTCTGGTACGACGGGGTGGATCAGGACTGCGACGGGGCCGACGACTACGACCAGGATGGCGACGGCGTGACCGTGGAGACCGACTGCGACGACACCGATCGTTTCCGGTACCCCGGCAAGGAGGACATCTGGTACGACGGCGTCGACGCCGACTGCGGCGGGAACGACGACTTCGATGCCGACGGCGATGGCCACGCCCTCGAAGCGGCGGGGGGCGATGACTGCAACGACGGCGATGCCACCATCTTCCCGGAGTCCACCGCCGACGAGTGTGATGGCACCGACCGTGACTGCGATGGCTTCGTGCCGAGCGAGTGCGACGACACGGCGGCCGACTCCGGCGGCGCCACCGACGACAGCGGCGGCGAGGGCGGCGGCGGTGGAGGTGGCGGCGACTGCGGGTGTGCGAGCACCGGTTCGGATGGGGTCGGCGTGGTCGGCGCCATCGCAATCCTCGCGCTGGCCGGGCGTCGGCGCCGGGCTTGAGCGCTCGGAAGCCGAAGCCGCCGCGTGGGGTGCGGCCCTGGCTGGAGGCGCTCGCCCTCGCGGTGCCCGATCCCCGCTGCGAGCTCGACTGGCACAACCCCTTCGAGCTCCTGATCGCCACACAGCTCTCGGCCCAGTCCACCGACGTGATGGTGAACAAGGTGACGCCGGCGCTGTTTGCGCGCTGGCCAACGCCGGCGGCAATGGCGGGGGCCGACCCCGCCGACATGGAGGCCATCCTCCGGCCCACCGGCTTCTTCCGGCAGAAGACGCGTCACGCCATCGAAACGGCCCGGCTCCTCGTGGAGCGGCACGGCGGCGAGGTGCCAGCGGACATGGCGGCGCTCACGGCGCTCCCCGGCGTGGCGCGCAAGACCGCGAACGTGGTGCTCGGCACGGCCTTCGGCATCGCCAGCGGCGTGACCGTCGACACCCACGCCTTCCGCGTGACGCAGCGGTGGGGGTGGCACGCCGAGCGCACCGCCGAGAAGGTGGAACCGCTCCTGATGGGGGCCGTGCCTCGGGCCGGGTGGCCCGAGTTCGGGCACCGCGTGGTGCTCTTCGGGCGGTACACCTGCACCGCACGCGCACCGAAGTGCGATGGGTGCGCGTTTGCCGGCCTCTGCCCGAGCGTAATGGCTCGGTCACCCGGACCGCCGGGACGCCGGATCGCCGAGCCGTGAATCGTTTGGGCGGGGTGGGTGACCGGCGGGATGGGGAGAGGGCCACGCCTGGCGCGTTATCGAACGCGTGAGGCGCCGAAGGCCGGAAAGCGTAGCTTGGAGGCCGGAGGATATGGCCCGGTAGGGGAAGGGGCGGCGAGCCCCTTCCCCCCGTACGTGATAGCCCCGCGGCGTGCTTCCAGTCGTTGCCATCGTCGGCCGCCCCAACGTGGGCAAATCCACGCTCTTCAATCGCCTCGTCGGCGAAAAACGGGCGCTCGTCCATGACCGTCCGGGGGTCACCCGCGATCGCAACTACAGCCCCGCGCAGTGGCTCGAACACGAGTTCATGCTGATCGACACGGGTGGCTTCGAGCCGGAGCCGGGAGATTCCCTCTTCGCCTCGATGCGTCAGCAGTCGGAGGCAGCGGTCGGCGAGGCCGACGTTGTCGTCCTCCTGATGGATGGCCCCGCCGGGATCACCCCGCCCGACGATGCCACGGCGCGGCTCATCCGCATGTCCGGCAAGCCGGTCGTGGTGGCGGTGAACAAGTGCGACGAGGCGATGCACGACGATCTGGCCAGCGAGTTCTGGTCGCTCGGCTTCCCGGAGGTCGTGCCGGTGTCGGCCGAGCACGGTCGGGGCCTCTGGGAGCTGATGGAGGCGCTCGTCGCCCACTTCCCCAAGGAGCGCGAGCCGGAGGTGGAGGTCGAGGGCGAAATCCGCGTGGCGGTGCTCGGGCGGCCCAACGTGGGCAAGTCCACCCTGATGAACCGCCTCCTCGGCGAGGAACGGCACGTCGTCCACGACATGCCGGGCACCACCGTCGATGCCACCGACTCGGTCATGGAGTACAACGGCAAGCGGTACCGCCTGGTCGACACGGCCGGCGTGCGCCGCCGGGCCCGCGTGGAGGACCGCGTGGAGCAGCTGGCCGTCGGGGCCGCGCTCCGCACGATCGAGCGCTGCCACGTGGTGTGCGTGGTGCTCGACGGTGTCGAGGGCCCCACCGAGCAGGACGCGCGTCTCACCGGCATGGTCGTGGAGCGCGGCCGCGCGCTCATCATGCTCGTGAACAAGTGGGACGCCGTCCGCGAAACGGAGGACCGCAACATCACCGTCCTCGAGGATGAATTCAGCCGCAAGTTGCCCCACGCCAACTTTGCGCCCGTCCTGTATATTTCCGCGCTCACCGGCAAGGGCTGCACCCGCATCCTCGATCTGGTCGGCGAGGTGTATCGCAGCTTCGATACCCGGATTCCCACGGCGCGGCTCAACGAGTTCCTGCGCGCAGCGGTGGCGGCCCACAGCCCCCCGCAGCTGCACAACCACCCCATCCGCTACCAGTACATGACGCAGGTGCGCGTGCGTCCGCCCACGTTCTGTATTTTCGTCAACAACGCCGAAGGCGTGGTGGAGAGCTACGACCGCTTCCTCCGCAACCGCCTCCGCGAGGAGTACGGCTTCGGCGGCACGCCCCTGAAGATCGAGTACCGGCGCCGTCGCCGCATCGGCGAAGCCCGCACCGACGTGATGGGCGAGCCCATCGCCGTCTACACCGACGAGGAGCTGGCGGAGATGGGCGCGGAAGAAACCGACGCCGAACTCGACAGTGCCGAGTTCGAGCAGGGCCAGATCGAGGACGATGGCGAGCTCGAAGAGGACTTCGACGACGCCGCCCTGGCCGACGACGAGCCGGGCGACGACGAGCTCCACGACGACGACGACGACAACCTCGAGGGGTGAGGGTCGGGGTCCCCCCCCCACTGGGATAGAAGCCCCGCGATGATCGCCGCCCTCCTCCTCCTCGCCTGTGCCTCCCCCAGCCCGGTGGCGCCCGATCGTGCGCCGATCCTCGCGCCACCGGCCGCCTCGGCTCGAACCCCGGAGGCGCCTCCGCCCTCGGCGACCGTCCCGCCGCCCGCCATGCTCGAAGCGCCGGTTCCCGGCCCGGACCCCGCCACCAGCACGGCGTTCGTGTTCCTCGGCGACACCGGCAAGGGCTCGCCCGGCCAGAAGGCCGTGGCCGAAGCCGTGAAGTCCTGGTGCGCGGCGCGCCGTTGCGACTTCGTGGCCGTCCTCGGCGACATCCTCTACCCGAAGGGCGCGCAAACGGCGGACGACCCGATCTTCAAGGAGCGGTTCGAGGCCTACTGGGAGGGTTTCGACGGGCCCTTCATGATGGCGCTCGGCAACCACGATCACTACGGCAACGTGGAGGCCGAGCTCGCTTACGCGCGCACCTCGAAGAAGTGGGTCCAGCCGGCGCGCTGGTACACCTACACCCGCGGGCCCGCCTCGTTCTTCGTGCTGGACACCGGCGATGGTGAGGTCGGCAAGATCGACGACGAGCAGGGAACGTGGCTCCGGCGCGAGCTCTCCCAGTCGACCTCGCCATGGCGGGTGGCCTACGGGCACCACCCGATGCACAGCTCGGGCTTGCATGGCGGAGGCGCGGAGCTCACCCGCACCATCGGCCCGATCCTCGAATCCGGCGGCGTGCAGTTCTGGCTCTGCGGCCACGAGCACAACCTCGAGCTCATCGACGATGGCAGCGCGCCCGTGGAGGTGGTCTCCGGGGCGGGGGGCGAGGTGCGCAAGGTGAGCCCCGCGGTACCGGGGTCGGCCTACCTCGCGTCCAGCCTCGGCTTCGGCTACCTCGTGCTCAACCCCGCGCGGGCCGAGCTCGCGATGGTCGAGGTCGGCGCTGCGGGCGCGCGGGTGGCCTACCGGCAGGGGTGGGACGCGCGCTGAACCGCCGCTTCAGGCCGTCCGCAACGACGCCACCGTCCGAGCGAGGGCCTCTTCCGGGCCGACGGGCGGCCGGTAGTCGAAGGCCTGTTGCGCCTCGGCGAGCGAATAGGTGTGGTGCGTGGCGAGCTGGAGGGCGACAAAACGGGTCATCGGTGGCTCGCCCGACAGCCCGAGGAGCCGCCAGACGGCCTCGGCCACGGCACCCGCGCCGTAGGCCACACCCGCCGGAACCCGCCGGGTGACGGGGGCCACGCCCAGTTGCCCGAACAGCCCGTTGAGCCAGTCCCACAGGCGAACCGGCCCGGGATCGTTCACGAAGAACGCACGCCCGGCGGGCGGGCTCTGCGGCCCGGTGAGGGCGAGCGCGGCCTGGTGGTGGGCGGCAGCGGCGTTCTCCACGAAGCTGAGCGACACCCGATTTTCGCCCGAACCGACGACGCGGAGGCGGCCGGCGCGGGCACGCGCGAGGAGACGGGGGAGGAGGTGCGGATCGCCGGGACCGTAGATGAGGTGCGGACGGAGCGCCACCGTGGCGAGGCCCGGCCCGTTCGCCGCGAGGACCCGCCGCTCCGCGACCGCCTTGGTCCGCGGGTAGTCCGCGAGGAAACGCTCGGGGTAGGGCAGGGTGCTGGTGGCGTCGATCTGGTCGCCGCCATCGAAGACCACGCTCGGCGAGCTCGTGTAGACGAGGCGCCCGATGCCCAGCTCGCGCATCGCCTGGACGATGTTTTCGGTGCCGAGGATGTTCGTCCGCTCGAAATCGCTGGCGCGCCCCCACACCCCGGCGAGCGCGGCCACGTGGAAGACGATGTCGTGGCCGGCCATGGCGGTGCGCAGGCCGCCCGGGTCGAGGATGTCCACCCCGGTCTGGCGGGAGGCCGCCGTGGCCTCGTGGCCCGCGGCCCGGAGCTGGCGCACGAGCTCGGCGCCGAGGAAGCCGTTCCCGCCCGTGACGAACGCCTTCACCGAGCCATTCCCGCGGCCCAGGTGGCGAGCGTCCGCCGGTGGATCTTGCTGTTGTGGCGCTTGTCCACGGGGAAGGCCGGGTGGAACAGCACGCCGCGCACGTGCCCCGTTTCCATCACGCGCTTGGCGATCGCCTCGTCGCGCGCGCCCTCCACCACGAGCCAGGGCTCGCCGTTCACGCCGACCAGCGCGGTGCGCCCGCAGAAGGGGTTGAAGATGCCCTCGATGCAGTCCGGGTAGCTGGTGCCCACGGCCTCGGCCTTGCGGCCGCAGAGCCAGAGGTGCCCCTCCGCGTCGCGGTAGCCGAGGTCGCCCATGCGGTGCCAGACGGAGTCCTCGTCGATGGGAATCTTGCTGCGCTCGTTCGCTTCGGCGTTGTCGAGGTAGAGCTGGGTGACGACGGGCCCCGCCACGCAGATCTCGCCCACCTCGCCGTCGGGGAGCCAGTCGGCGTTGGCGGGATCGCCCACGGGGTCGTCCGACACGCGGAGGATGCGCACCTCGATGCCGGCGGCCGGCTTGCCCACGCAGGTGCCTTCCCCCTGCGCGGAGCGGGCCGCGAAGCGCGTCACGAGGTCGCTCCCCCACACGGCCGCGACGGGCAGCGCCTCCGTGGCGCCGTAGGGGGTACCGACATCGCCGTTCGGGAGGAGCGCGCGGAGCTGGGCAACGAGCGCCGGCGGCACGCTGGCCCCGGCGATCATGAGGCGCTCCACGCTCGGGAAGGTGAGGCCGCGCTCGGTGGCCCAGGGCGCGAACTTCCGCCAGATGACGGGGCTGCCGAAGACGTTGTGCGCCCCGTGCTGGGTGATCGCCTCCGCGATCGCCTCGGGGCGCGTGGCCGCCATGTTGGCGGCGTCGAGGTCGGGGACTACGCTGGTGATGCCCAGCGCGGCGTCGAAGAGCGAGAAGGGCGGGAACGCCGCCACGTCGACCTGGCCGGAACGGTAGCCGTAGGTGTCCCGCAGGGCGGACACCTGGGCGTCGAAGTTGCCGTGGGTGTACTGCACGGCCTTGGCGGGGCCGGTGCTGCCCGACGTGAACAGGATCGCCGCCGGCTCCTCCGGGTACACCTTCCGCGGGCGCTCCACACCGGGGCTGCCGATGAGCTCGGTCATCGTCACCCCGTCGAGCCCCGCCTTCCAGCCCGAGTACACGCGCATGTGCAGGCCGGGCCACGACCAGCGCGTGAAGTACGAGAGGATGTGGGCCTCCGGCACCCCGATGAGCGTGGTGGGACGGATGCGCTTCACGCACGCGAGGAAGTTGGCGACGCCCATGCCCGGGTCGATGAGCACGGGGATGACCCCCGACTTGAAGCACGCCCACACGGTGAGGATGAGGTCGATGCCCGGGCGCAGCATGACCAGCGCCCGATCGCCCGGGTTGATGCCGGCGATGGCGTAGCCGCGGGCGATGGCCCCCGACTTCCAGTCGAGGTCGAAAAACGAGATGGTCTCTCCCGTCTTCATCATCACGATCGCCGGGTCGTCTCCTCGCTCCTTGGCCGCCCTCGCAAGGTGGTGCGCGACGTTCACTGCGCCTGCTCGGCGATGTGCCGCACCAGCTCGGCCGGAGCATCCTCCATCACATAGTGCCCCACGTCGGCGAGCGGGAAGCTGCGCGCCGCCGGGAACCGCCGCTCGAATTCCTTGCGGAACCAGGGCGTGAAGCACCAGTCGCGCTCCCCCCAGACCAGCCGCATGGGGTGGTTCACGAGCGCGGGCAGGCCTTCCTCGATGGCCACCAGCGTGTCCCAGCTCGGGTGGGCCGGCGACATCGGGATGTCGAGCACGAACCGGTGCGTGGCGATGCGGTGGGCCCAGGTGTCGTAGGGCGCGAGGAGGCCCGCGCGGGCCTCGGGGGCGAGCCCACGCTCGGTGGCCATGTAGACGGCGGCGCCGGCGAAGCCGTTGAGGCCGCGCACGGCGAGCTCGCCGAGGAGCGGCGTGCGACACACGGCGATGCGGAGCGGGATGTGCGGCGCCCGGAACGCGCCGGTGTTGGTGATGACGAAGTCGCGGAACCGATCAGGGTGCCGCGTGGCCACACCCAGGCCGATGGCCCCCCCCCAGTCGTGGACGACGAGCGTGATGTCGCGCAGATCGAGCGCGAGCACGAGGCGCTCGAGGTTGTCGATGTGGTCGCCCAGCAGGTAGGTCCAGTCCTGGGGCTTGTCCGACAGGCCGCAGCCGAGGTGGTCGGGGGCGATGACCCGGTGCGAGCCCTGCAGGGCCGTGAGCGCGGCCCGCCAGTAGAAGCTCCACGTGGGGTTTCCGTGCACGAAGAGGATCGGGCGGCCCGCGCCGGCATCGACGTAGTTCATCATCCCCGCGGGCTGCGGGAACTTTCGACCCTCGAAGGGGTAGTGCGATCGCCAGTCCACCCCGGTCATCGCGCTACCAGGTCAGGCTCATCATCGCGACGTTCAGCCCGCTGCCGATGCCCATGAGCGCCACGTGCTCGCCGCGCTGGATGCGCCCGGACTCGGCTGCGAGCGCCAGCGTAAGCGGCACGGCGGCCGGACCCACGTTGCCGAGGTGCGGGTAGGTGAGGTGGCAGCGGCTCTGCTCGATCTCGAGCGCCTGGCACAGCGCGGCCAGGTGGGCCTTGCCCACCTGATGACACACGTAGTGCTGGATGCCGGCCTGCGACCAGTCGGGGAGCTGATCCGCGGCTTCGAGCCAGGTGCGGCGCGCGAGCGCCACGCCGGCCTTCAGGAGGCGCGTGCTGTCGGTGACCATGCGCTCGGAGGTGCCGAGGCACAGGCGGTTGTTGGCCGTGTCGGCCATGGCCACGCTGCCGTTGACGGCGTGCCCGTCGGGCGCGAGGTCGGCCCGCGAGAGCACCATGGCCACCGCGGCGCTGCCGAGCGTGAGGGTGGCGAAGTTGTCCCAGAAGTCCTGCGAGGTGGACTGGGGCTCGTGCAGGCGACGGATGGTGCTGTCGACGATCTCGCCGGCGCTCTCCCCATCCACCACCAGCGCGTGGTCGATCACCCCGGACTCGATCATCTGGCCGGCCAGCTCGATGCCGTTGATGAAGCCGAGGCAGGCGTTGGCCACATCGAGGTTGCGACAGGTGGCGGGCAGGCCGAGATCGCCATGCACCAGCGCCGCCATCGAGGGCTCGAGGTAGTCCTTGCACACCGAGGTGTTGATCAGGAGGCCGATCCGGTTCGGATCGACGCCGCTCGCGGCGATGGCCTTGCGGGCCGCAAGCGTGGCCACTTCGTGCACCCGGGTGCCGGATTCCCAGAAGCCGCGCTCGGTGATGCCCGTCAGGAGCTCGATCGGCTTCGGCGGGAGCCGCATGCGCACGAGGGCGCCGTTGAGGCGCTCCTCCAGGTGCGACGAAGAAATCCGCCTCGGAGCAAGCTCATAGCCGACGGAGTGGATGGCGACCTGACGGAACCGCATTTCAGGCTGGCGGCTATCCCACCGAAGCCAGCCTTGCACGCCTGCCGACGCGGAACGCGCGCGCCCGTATGCCGCCTTGCCGGCAGCACCCTCGGCGCGGGGTTCTCGCGCCCGGGGGGCGCCGCCTGGAGGTTCAGCCGAGCGTGCGCAGCCGCGCGGCCCACACGGGGTCGGCGCCCTGGAGCGCGCCCGAGTTTTCGATGACGGACGCGAGCGTCCGGCCGGCCCCGGCCACGATGCCCGCGCTGGGCGTGGGCACGGGAACGTCGGCCCCGAGGGCGTTGATCGCCTCCGCGATCACGCGCCGCCGTTCGGCGTACGGGAGCGCGACGAGGGCCTCGGCGGCGATGGGCTCGCCCACCACGTGCGTCTGCCGCCCCGTGGGGAGGTCGGTCCGTTCGCCGGCCACGCCGCCGCGGAAGGCCACCGGGACGATGGGCCAGCCGCGTTCGATCGCGAGGTCGGCCCACACCGACGACACCTTCTCCACGGCCGCGCCGCTCTGCGTCTGGCGGGTGCCTTCGACATGCACGAGCAGGGAGGCGCCGCGGGGGGCCGCGTCGAGGATGGGGCGGAGGGAGGCCGGCCGATCCTGATCGAACCAGACGATCCGGGGCGGGTCGCGGTGCCCGGGGTAGCTCGTCATGGCGGCATGAAGCCGCCCGAGCCAGCGGGTCTGGTGCTCCACCTTGGCGACGGCACGCAGCGGCCGATCGAACAGGGCGCTCGCCAGCGTCGTGAAGATCACGCTCTCGAGGTAGTTCTCGTGGTTCGCGAGGTACAGCGCGGGGGTGCGCAGGGCGCGCATCGCGGCCGGGTTCACCACGCGCAGGTCGGCAAGCCAGCGCTCCACGAGCGCGGCGAATACCCGCTCGCCCGGCCAGGCGCCCACCCCGAGGTTTTGGCGCCACCAGGCGTTCACCGCGTCCAGATCGAGCTCCCGCACGGCGCCAGGACGAACCCGCGTGGCGCCCGCACCCGTTTCGGCGACGATCTCGACGGACCGCAACGGCCGGTCGGGCTGGGCTGCCCGCGTGCCCGCGATCCGGACGGTGCCCGGGTGCCCGCCGAGCACGGCGGCGGCGGCATCGCGGCTGGCCACCTCGCGCGGCTCGTCGCTGCCGTACACGGCCGCCACGGTGCCGGGGAGCCAGTCACTCGCCTTCACGGTGGAGTCGCCGAGCTCGAAGCTGTCGCCCACCCGGGTGGAGAGCCCGGCCTCGGGCACCGGGTGGCCCTCGAGGAAGGCGCGCCGATCCGCCGGGGCGAGCCTGCCGATCGGACCCTTCGGCAGAAGCACCTCTTCAAGCAGGATGAACGCGATGCATGTGTCGCTTGTGTCACTCTCGAAGAGCCACAGCCCCACCACCGGACGGCCCCGCTCCAGCGCCAACGCGCGCGCCTCCACGCGGGAAGCTCCCGCAGGAAGGGCGCCCGCGACCACAAGCCGGCGCAGTCGGGCCGGGTAGGCGGCGTGTCCCATCGGCACGTCGAACCACTGGCCCATGTCGTCGTGCGGCACGACGTGGGTCATGCCATCGAGCAGCACGTCGGGCGGGAGCCCGGGACGCAGGAGCGCGCTGGCGCCGTTCTCTCCGCGCCGGAGCAGCCTGCCCACGGCCTGGAAGCCCGGCCCGTGAAACAGCGAGCCGCTCGCGTAGAGGTGCTCGCCGTCCCGTTCGTCCGCCTGCGCGCCACGAAGCTCCGGCAGCGCGGGGATGGCGGTGTCGTCGGAGGTGGTGCCGCGGAAGAAGGGCCGGTCGGGCGGGCCGAGCACCACCACCTCGCCGCCTTCCACCGGGGTGCGCGACACGGCGATGGAGCGGGGGCGCGCGTCGGGGAAGGTGAGCCATCGGAGCGCGCTGGCATCCACGAGCGCCGAGGCGCCGGAGGAGGCGAGGGCGTGCATGGCCATCGTCATCATGGCAGTGGCCGGCACGGTCCACGTGGGCCGGTGGTCCACTGGCACGGGGAGGAGCACCGTTTCGCCGGCGTCGGCCTCCACCACGCGCATCGCAAATCGCGGCATGGTGTAGATCTTCTTGCCGTCCACCCACAGGTGGCCCTCCGCCACGGCGAGCATGCCGCGGTCGTCCCTGCGCGATTCGAGGATGCGGACCTCGCTTTGCACGAGGCGGTTCTCGGGCACCACCTGCCCGCGGTACTTCCAGGTCATCGGCTCGCCGCTCGCCACGGCTTCGAAACGCGGGGCGCGCAGCTCCGCGGCCATGCCGCGGTCCACCATTGCCACCTGCAACAGCCGCACCAGCGCCTCGATGCCGAGGGAGCCCGGCTGCACGGGATCGCGGTAGAAGTGGGCCTTGAAGAACCAGTCGTCGGCGCGCACGTCCATCTCGCCGCGGTACCAGTCGGCGTCGACCCTCCCGGCCCGATCGAGCAGGCGGAGCCGCCCCGGAGGGCCGCCGAGGCCATCCTTGCCATCGGGGATGGCCACGGGCGTGAACGGGGCCGCGAGCCGCGCCCGCTCCTCCGCCGTGCTGCCGACTCCCACCTGGTCCACGAAGGCCGCCGGCGGGAAGAACCCGAACGTGGTCTTCATGTCCAACACATCGCCGTGTGTATCACGCGCGGCTACCGTGAAAGTAACCAGGATCATACCGGCAGAGCGTGATACACGATCGAGACGTGTCACGGTGGTGAGGGTGCCGCTGTCGGGCCGGACCTCGCGGTGCACGGTGGTGGTGCCGTCGAGGTTCCGGAACAGGAAGTCGTCGGGACCCACGGCACATCCCGCCCAGCTCGCGAGCCAGCCGCAGGGCTGAAGCGCGGCTTCGAGGAGCACGGCCCAGGGCATCGTGCCCGAGGAGCCCTCGGCGAAGTACCAGGCGTCGGCCGGCACGTCGTAGGCCATCGTGGCCGCGCAGCCGGCGGACTGGCCACCCTGCTTGCCCTCCGTCGTGAGCACGCGGGAGATGAAGTGGTACGGCGGGCCGGGGAGGCGCGGCACCTTGCGCGGGCCATCGAACGCGGCGTACATCGGGCCGAAGGCGTCGGTAGGGCGCCCCCACGCGCAGGCGAGCAGGCTCGGCCAGGCGTAGGCGGGCGGCGGCCCTTCCACCGCGGGAACTTCCTTGTGGTGCGCGAACGCCGGCCGCGTGAGCGGCCAGTCGGGCACGAGCTCCACGCCCATCGGGTCGGCGTGGAAACACTTCAACCCGTCCACCGTACACAGCACCTGCGCCACGAGCCGGGGCACCGGGCCCCCCACGACCTCGGTCACGAAGACCTCGTACACGAGCTTCGTGCTCTTCGGCGTGACCTGCCCGCGACAACGCAGCTTGAACGGCATGTCCTTGAGCGGCTCGAAGCGCCATCCGTCGTGTTCGAGCGTGTGCCCGCCCGCGGCCAGCAGGAGGTACATCGCCTGCAGGCAGCCATCGAACATCAAGGTGCCCGGCATGCACGGGTCGTTGTGGAAATGACCGTGGAAGAACCACAGGTCGGGGCGGATGTCGAGCTCCGCGCGCAGGTAGCCGCGCTTCCAGGGGCCCCCCTCCAGGTCGAACTCGGCCCGGTCGAGGATGAGCATGCGGTCGCCGGGCGGGCGCGGCGTCCAGGTGTGGGTGCACGCCCGTCGGAAGGCGGGGCCGAAGGCGGTCACGAGGTCGCCACGGGCGAAGGCTTCGAGGCCGGCACGGTCGAGCTGGTGACGGGTGGCGATGGCCACGGGGGCGTCCACCTGGCCGGGGCCCGGGTCGTGGTCCACCGCATCCCAGATGCAACCACCGGAGTTGGCCAGCTCCTCGTCGCTGAAGAAGCCGGCCTGCCCTTCCTTCACGTTGAGGCGCGCCTGTCCGCCCACGTGGCAGTCGTAGCGGAAGAAGAACATCCGGATGCCGCCCAGCTTCGCGTGCTGATCGATGCGGATGTCGTAGCGGAGCGTCTCGCCGGGGCGGGGGAGCTCCCCGCGGTAGGTGAGCGTGCAGCCAAGGAGGCGGTAGATGCGCTCCGACCGGTTGAGCCGGTCGATGCCCTGCCAGCTACCGAGCAGCAGATCGGCCTGCCCGGACTCGATCATCAGCCCGCCCGGCATCCGGCCATCGTGGAGGTACCAGCTGTCCTCGCGCACATCGGTCTCGGTGACGATCCGGCCCTTGCCGAGCACGCCCATCGGGCCCTCGATACCGAGCACGCGGTCGGCGAGCAGGAGCGGCGGCGCGGGCATGCGGACCACGCGCGCCCAGGCGTCGTGATCCGCGAACTCGGGACCGAACAGCGAGGTGATGCTCCCGTTGGCGCCCATCTCCAGCTCGGCGCGGCTGAGGCGCGGGCCGGGAAGCTCGATCGGTTCGGCCACGGGGGCTTCGACCTTCGGCGCGGGCGGCGCCGCGGGCTTGGGGGCCACGGCCCGGGGAGCCGGGGGAGGGGGACGCAGCGCCGGGGCCGGCGGCGGCAACGGGCCCCGGGTGACCTCCGCCACCACGGGCATGGGCGCCGGCGGGGACGCCACCGGCTCGGGCATGGCCTGCGTGGCGAGCCGGAGCATCAGGGCGGAGCTGGCGCTCGCCTGGGCGAGGAACGCCGTGTGCAGGGCGGCCGCGCCTTCGAGGTAGTCCCCGTGGGCCGCGCCGACGGCGCGGCGCCAGGCCGAGTAGCCGGAGGTCCAGTCCTCGCCGGGCGCTGCGGCCAGCGAATCGGCGGGAGGGGCCCCGTGCGGGGCTTCCACCCTCATGGGCTCCGGCGGACGGGCCGCCGGCGGCCGGGCGGCGCCAGCCGAAGCGGCCACGGGCACGAGCGCCGGCGGGCGGGGGAGGAGACGCGTGGCAGGGGAGTCGTTCACGGCTTGCTCCGGATGGGGCCAGGCGGGCTCGGGAGGATGAAGGGGGATGCGCAGCGCCGGGCCGGCGGGCGGGGCGGTGAGCACGGGAGCAGCCCGCTGCTTCGCCCGGACGCCCACGCTGGCTCGTTCGCCGCCGAGCGAGGACACCTGCACCACGCAGTCGCCCCCACGCCGAAGCGCGTCGGCCACGGCCACGAGCGCGTCGGCCGCGCCATGGCGAGGGGAGTGGGGGCGGGCCACGACGCCCTCCACGTCGTCGGCGAGGAGCCCCAGCACCGGGCCCCCGCTCGCGTCGGCGGCGCGCTGGAGCACCAGCACCACCACGGCATCCTCCACCGGCTCGCGGCGGCCGAGGCGATGGCGGGCTTCGAGCGCGCGCGGATCGGTGGGAAGGTCGACCGCGGCGACCACGGCCACGTCGATCTCGTGGCGGGTGAGGGCATCCCAGGCGGCATCGAGCGCGCGCAGGCCGGACAGCTCCTCCTGGGAGAGCGTGAAGCTCGGCCCGGCGGCGTCGATCTGCACGCCGAGACGGTTCGCCACGATGTTCGGCATCGTGCCCACCACGTGTTCGGCGCGGAGCGGCGGAGCCACCTCGTCGAGCGCCTCCGCGGTGGCCTTGCCGGCGTGGAGCCGGCGCCAGCGCGTGCCCCAGCGGGTGATGCGGCCATCGCAGGCCATGCCCACGAAGACGCCGAGGCGCTCGCGGGCGGGCGTGAGACCCGCCTGCGCCCAGGCTTCGCGCCCGGCCTGCAGCACCAGCGCCTGCTGGGCCAGCGCCGACTGGAGGTCGGCAGGAGGGAACCGCAACCCGGCCATCGGCAGGACCACATCGCCTTCGCCCCGGCGCTCGGTGAGCGCCCGCACGGCGAGCGGCGCACGCGCCTGCGCGTTGTGCGGGCCAGAAGTGGCCCCGGGCAGCCAGGATTCCACGAGGAGGTGGGCGTTGTTGCCGCCGAATCCGAACGCGCTCACCGCGGCGCGGCGGGTGCCCGAGGGGGAAGCCTGCCAGGGCGCCGCCTCCGAGAGCAGGGAGAACCGGCCCATCTCGGGGAGCGGCGAGTCGGCGTCGGGCGCCGGCGGGAGCACGCCCGCCTCCATCGCCACCAGCACCTTGAGGAGGCCGGCCGCGCCAGCCACCGTGATGAGGTGGCCGAGGTTGCCCTTGAGCGAGCCCACCGGGCCGCCCGGGTACACGGCAGCGAGGCTCTCCAGCTCGGTGCGATCGCCGGTGGGCGTGCCGGTGGCATGGCATTCGAGGAACTGCACCGAGGCCGGCGCCCAGTCGGCTTCGGCCAGAGCGCTGCGCATCGATCGCACCTGTCCCTCCGAGGAGGGGGCGAGCAGACTGCGGCCGCGACCGTCGTTGGAGAGGCCGATGCCGCGGATCACGCCGAGGATGGGCTCGCCGGCGGCCACGGCATCGTCGAGGCGCCGGAGCACGAAGACCACGCAGCCCTCGGCGGGCACGAGGCCGTCGGCGTCCTGGTGGAAGGGGCGGCTGCGGCCCTGCGGGGAGAGCGCCCCGAGCTGGGCGAACCCGATGTGGAGGAAGAGGCTGTCGGCGCGCTGCACGGCGCCGGCGAGCATGCGGTCGGCGCGGCCGGTGGCGAGCGCATCACAAGCGAGCTTCAACGCGTACAGCGAGCTGGCGCACGCCGCATCCACGCAGGTGGTGCCGGCTTCGAGCCCGAGCGCCTGGCCCACGATCGCGGCCGGGAGGCCCGACATGAAGTGGTTCCGCGGGTCGCCCGGAGGGGTGCCGGAGGCGAGGCCTTCGGCCCAGTGGGCCATGCCGTCGGTTGGGAAGGAGAGGTTGCCGAAGACCGCGCCCGTACGCACGTTCGCCCCACCTGCGGCCCGCAGCGCGCCGCGGCTGCAATGCAGGAGCCAGTGCACGAGGGGGTCGAGCCCGGCCAGATCGGGAACGTCGAGCCCCGCGAGGTTGGGCACGAAGTCGGTCACGTACCCGCCCGCGAGTGAGTGGGCGCGATCGCGCCCGGCGCCGCGCACGGCGGCGTTCGGCACCCCGAAGCGGCCCTCCGGCGGGTCGCCCACGGAGGAGGTGCCGTTCATCACCAGCGCGCGGAAGCTGGCGAGATCGAGCGCGCCGGGCAGGACGCACTCGGCGGCGATGATCGCGATGGGCTGGCGGTTTGCAGGCATGCGCGCTCCCGGGCCGGCCGTCTAGCCGATCAGCCCGGGCGCGATGTCATCGCCCGGTCACGAGAGCGGGCAATTCAGCGGCGGCGCCGTCGCACGGCTGCCCACGCGGCGAGCCCGAGGGCCGCGCCTGTGCCCTCCCCGCCAGCCGCGCACCCGCAGGCCTCACAAACCAGCGCCGAGGACGCCGTGCAGGGGAGGTCGTGCAGCTCGAACTTGTCGCCCTCCGAGCTGCTGGTGAACGAGCCGTCGTCGTTCACGGTGAACCCTTCGCCCTGGTCCTCGCCCACAAAAAGGAGCTCCGTCGGCTCGACGGACCAGTCGAGCACGCAGCCGCGCCACACCCAGCCGGTGGTGAGGCCGCGCAGGGCCACGAGCGAGCCGTCGGCGTTCACCGTGCCGCCCGTCACCGGCTCGCCGAGCTCCAACTTCACCTCCTCGGTGAGCACCTGCGCTTCGCCATCGCAACGCAGCGTTTCCGAGCGGAAGACCGTGGCGTGGTCGGAGCCCTTGGTCACCACGCGCACCGAGCCGTCGGGGAAGTACAGGAGCGCCTCGGCATCGTGGGACTCGCCGTCCTCGTACTCGAGCGTGCAGGCGGTGGCGCTGAGGATGGTGTCCTCGCTCAAGGGAACGCGCCAGATGGTGACGCTCCCGCGGATGCCGTCGTTGTCACCGATATCCGCGATGAAGGCGCACTCGCCCTCGTCGCACGGGGCCACGGCGAGGTCCTCCCAGTCGGTGTTGGTGGCGCCGTCGACCGGGATGGTCCGCGCGAATTCGGCGTTCTCGTCGATCTCGTAGAGCTCCGGCTTTCCCGAGGAGTCGGCGAGGGTGAGGAGGCCCGACCCCCACCGGGCGAGCCCCGACGCCTCCGACGTAGGGACATCGCCCACCTTCGCCGCCAGCTCCGAGGGGCTCCAGCTGGAGCAGACGTCGTCGGCGGCATATGCGAGGGTCAGGACGAGCATGGCCATCCTGTTGCTTATCGCGTGCCCGGCGGAGCAACTCGGCGTGGAGCTCCCGCCCGGCGGGGCCGAGGCCATCTCGCACGAAGATCTCCGGCGCGATGTCCGGCGTTTCAGCACGGAGCCGGCGGGGGCGGCCTTCCTGGACCGCCTGCGCCAGATGCAGTTCGCCGAGGTGTCGGAGGGGGAGGGGACCTGCGCAACGCGAGCCGGAAAGCCCGGTGGCGCGCCGCTCCTGCTCGTAGCCCGCATCCCCACGAACGCCGCGGAGGCCACCGCCGCGGCGGGCCTCGTCTCCATCGCCAAGGCGTGGGACCTCCAGGGCGGGCCGCCGGGCCCGCGCACCCTCTGCCTCCTCGCGGCGGAAACCGCGGTGCCTCCGGGCGGCTTCCTCGTGGGCCCGATCGCTTCGGGCCCGCTGGTGCTCTCCGCCGAGGGGGCCCACGCCGACGCCGCCGCGGCGGACCTGCCCGCGGAGCGGGTGAACTACACCGACGTGCAGGCCCGCGTGGGTCAGCTCTACGAGGCGCTCCCCGGCGCTACCACACCTGGGCCGACGCCTCGATCGCCTTGACCTCGGCCTCCGTCTCCCGCGCGAGCACCTCGAGCGCGGCGGCCTCCTCGCGCAAGCGGGCAATGCGGGCCGTGTGGTCGGTGTCGGGGCTCGCGCGGACCGCATCGAACTCCCCGGCCAGCGCGTCGGCACGGTCGGCCACGTCGCGGGCCCGGAGGCTCACGGCCATCGCGCGCTCGGCCAGCTTCGCCGAGGGGCTGCCGGGCGTGGCGGGCGCGGGCGCTTCGGACGCGCAGGCGAGGAGCGGGAGGAGCAGGAGGGTCAGCGGACGCGGCACCCTCCCCATCTAACGGAGCGGCCGCGCGGACGGGTCAGGCCTTGGCCGGCGGGAGCCAGATGGTGAAGCGGCTCCCCGATCCTTCTACCGATTGCAGCTCCACCCGCCCCCGGTGGGCCGCCACGATGCCCGACACGATCGCGAGGCCGAGTCCGCTGCCTTCCGTGGCGCGGCTCAGGCGCCCATCGGCGCGGTAGAACTTCTCGAAGACGTTTCGCTGTTCGAAGAGCGCGATCCCCGGTCCGTTGTCCTCCACCACGAAGGCCACTCCCTTGCCCTCCCGGCGCACGCGGACGCGGATCTGCACGCTCGCGCCGCCGTACTTGTAGGCGTTGCCGAGCAGGTTGAGCAGGGCCTCGGCGAGCGCGTCGGGGTCGGCCACCACCGCCGGGAGCTGGCCATCCACAATCACGGTGAGGTCGGGGCTGCCGGTGAGGTCGTGGGCGCGGAAGGCTGCGACCGCCTTGTCGATGGCGAGCCGGGGCTCGCAGGGTTGCAGGTCGTACACCCGCCGCCCCTCCTCCATGTGTGCCCACACCAGCACGCGCTCGATCTTGCGCGAGAGCCGCTCGGTTTCCCCTGCGATGATCTTCAGGCACTCCTGCACCCGCTCGGGGTCGGTGACCCTTCCGCTCTGCAGCGTTTCGACGAACATCCGGATCGAGGTGAGGGGCGTTCGGAGCTCGTGGCTCACGTTGGAGACGAAGTCGGTCTGCAAGCGGGAAAGTCGGGTCTGCTGCACCACCGCGCGCCCAAGCAGCACCACGCCGACCACCGCCGCCACGAAGAGCGCGATCATGAGCGCCCGCAGGCCCGGGATGCCGCCCGAACCCACGTCGGCGCCGTAGACCTCCACGCGCCAGTGGGCCAGTGGTGGCGCGAGTGCGCGGGTCACCGAGGGCTCATCGGCGAGCAGCGACTCCGCCATGGTGCGGTGGAGCCCCTCGAAGCTGACCGGCGAGCCCGAGGGGTCGTTGGAGGTGGCCCGGAGGTGGAACCGCGCCCGCTCCCCCGGGAAGAGTTGCCCCACGATGGCGGGCAGGGCCACCACGTCGAACACGGCGGGATCGATGGGGTAGACCACGACGAGACCATCCCGCACGCGGGAGACGGCGAGGTCGCTCACGCCTGGGCCGCCAGGGAGGAGGATGACGGGAGAGGCCTCCGTGAGCCGAAGGCTGGCTTCGTGCGCCTCGTCGGGCACGGCAGGGTCTTCCAGCGCGTGCACCTCGGTAACCAACCCCCCACGGGAGCCCCATTCTTCGACCGCCGAGTTGAGCGCGGGACCGTCGAGATCGCGGAGGCCCACCCGCAGGCGCTCGTCCTCCTCCGCGAGTCGGGTCAGGATGGCGCTCTCGATGGCGCGGGCCTGGATCGTAGAACGGTCGTTGCGGCGCCCCTCTTCCGCATCCACCCGGTCCTTGAGCCCGGCCAGTCCGTAGGCGAGCAGGGTGACGGTGGGGATGACCACGAGGGCCACCAGCGCCCAGAACACCCGTCGGCGCGCGATGCTCTCGCCAAGGGTAGGCATGGCGGCGACCTATCCGGTGCAATAGCGCGGGGGCCATGAACCTCGCCCGCATCCTGTCCGACGAAATCCTCGCGGGAGTGGAACGTCCCAGCCGCTACCTCGGCACCGAACTCAACACTGTCCACAAGCCGGGTTCGGCGGTGCGGCTGGCGCTCGCCTTCCCGGACTTGTACGACCTCGGGCTCGGAAACCTCGGGTTGCACATCCTCTATGCGGTGATGAACCGCCTGCCCGATGTCTGGGCGGAGCGGGTGTACGCCCCGGCGCAGGACATGGAGCGGGCCCTGCGCGCGCGTGGCCTGAAGCTCTTCGCGGTGGAGAGCAAGGACGAGCTCTGCGACTTCGACGGCGTGGGCTTCACCCTGCAGTCCGAGCTCACGTTCACCAACATCGTGAACATGATCGATCTTTCGGGCATCCCGATCCGCACCGCCGACCGCGGGGAGGGCCACCCGCTCACCTTCGCGGGCGGGCCGGCGGTCTTCAACCCCGAGCCGCTCGCCCCGTTCATGGACTTCTTCGTGATCGGCGACGGCGAGGATGTCGTGGTGGAGATCGCCGAGGTCTTCCGCACCGTGCGCGGGCGCGAGGCCCGCCTCCTCGCGCTCTCCCGGGTGGAGGGCGTGTACGTGCCGAGCCTGTACCCGATGGACGTGCTGCCCGATGGGCAGGTGCTCCCCGCGGTGGACGGGCCCAAGATCAAGAAGCGCACCGCGAAGTCCCTGCGCGCGGATCAGTTCCCGGTGGACTACATCGTGCCCTTCACCGAGCAGGTGCACGACCGGGTCTCACTCGAGGTGCTCCGCGGCTGCACCCAGGGTTGCCGCTTCTGCCAGGCCGGCATGACCACGCGCCCCGTCCGCGAGCGCAGCATCGACGACGTGGAGTCGCTCATGCGGCGCACGCTGGCCGCCACGGGCTACGACGAGGTCTCCCTCGTCTCGCTCTCCACCTGCGACCACTCCCAGGTGCGCGGTCTCGTGGCCCGCACCGCGCAGATCGCGGCGGAGAACAAGGTCACGGTGAGCCTGCCCTCGCTTCGGCTGGACAGCTTCTCGGTGGACCTCGCCGACATGGCGAGCACCACCCGTCGTACGGGCCTCACCTTCGCGCCCGAAGCCGCCAGCCCGCGGCTCCGCGCGGTGATCAACAAGTGGATTCCCGACGAGGAGCTCATCGAGATGGCCACGGCCGCCTTCGACAAGGGCTGGGAGCACGTGAAGACCTACTTCATGATCGGCCTGCCCACCGAACGTGACGAGGACATCGAGGCCATCGTGGACCTCTGCCAACGCACCGTTCGGGCGGGTCGGCGCAAGAAGGCGGGGGTGATGGTGCACACCGGCGTGAGCACCTTCGTGCCCAAGCCCTTCACGCCCTTCCAGTGGGCGGCCCAGATCGACATCGCGGAGACGCAGCGCAAGCAGCGCATCCTCTACGAGCGGTTCAAGGCGGTGAAGGGCGTGAAATTCGGACGCCATCACCCCGAGGAGACCTTCCTCGAGGGCCTCGTGTCCCGCAGCGACCGCCGGGCGGCCGATCTCATCGAAGCCGCGTGGCGGGAGGGCGCCCGCTTCGACGCGTGGGGCGAACACCTGAACTTCCCCGCGTGGCAGCGCGCCATCGCCGCCACCGGCTTCGACACCGCCTTTGCGCTCCGCGCACGTCAGGTGGACGAGCGTCTGCCCTGGGACCACATCGACATCCACATGCCCAAGTCCTGGTTCGCCGAGGACTGGGCGCGGGCCGAACTGCTCCAGCACGCCGCGGATTGCCGCCAGAAGAAGTGTCACAAGTGCGGCGTGATCGACGTGGAGCGCGAGCTCTGCGCCCACATGCTCCGGTCCTCGATCGAGGGGCGCAAGGCCGAGAAGGACTGGGTCCGGCCCGAGATCGTGGTCGCCAAGGAGCCGGAGTCCGTGCAGCGGGTGCGGTTCCGCATCGGCCGCGTGGGCGACGCACGTTTTCTCGGCCACCTCGAATTCCAGAACGTGTGGATGCGCGCGCTGCGTCGGGTGTCGCTGCCCGTCAGCTACAGTCAGGGGTTCCACCCGCACCCCAAGGTGGACTTCTCCAGCGCGCTCCCCAGCGGCGAGGAGAGCCTCGCGGAGTACCTGGACGTGCGTCTCAGCCGACAGGTGGACGTGTCCGCGGTGACGGAGGCGCTGCGCCTCACGGCTCCTGCGGGCTTCCTCGTGCTCGGCGGCACGGAGGTGTCCTTGCGCGCCCCTGCGCTCATGGGCGAGGTGGTGGCCTGGGACTACGAGATCGTCGGTGCTCCCGACATCGAGCTCGCGCGCACCGCGGTGTGGTCGCTGCTCGAGGCCAGCTCGCTGCCGCTGTCGCGCAAATCGAAGGCGGGCCCCATCACGGTGGACGCGCGCCAGATGTTGCGTCACCTCCGGGTGCGCGAAGACGGCGTGGTGGAGCTCGGCCTCGGCGTACACGAGGGCCGGCCCGGCAAGGTGAAGGACTGGATGGGGCTCCTCGGCCTGCCGCAGACCTGCCGCGTGGTGCGCACGCAAGTGTACGTGGCGGGCGGGGAGGGGCTGGTCCCCGTCACGGTGGTGCCCTCCGAAACGCAAGCGGCGCCCGCTCCGTAGGAGCAGGCGCCGCGGGGCGACACGGGCGTCGGGGGCGGCGGACCGCCCCCAACCGCATCAGGCGAGGACCTCGCCCAGGTGCTCGATGCCGCGGACGTTCCAGGGACCGTCCGCCCGGGCGGCGCAGGCTTCGAGGGCGCGCACCGCGGCTACGCCGAGGTTCTCGCCGGTGACGACGAAGCGCCGCGACTCGGCGCCCTTCCGCGCTTCCACGCTGAAGGCGTGCACCGCGGCGGCGGCCTTGACGGGCTCGGCCTTGACGGGCTCGGCGGCCTTGACGGGCTCGGCCTTGGCGACCTTGGCGGGCGCCGCGGCCTTGGCGGGCGCCGCGGCCTTCGCGGCTGCCGGCGCGGCGGGAGCCGCAGCAGCCACCGGGCTCGCCGCGGACGGCAATTCACGGAGCTGGCCGGCGGCGATGTTGTGGCGCTTGCGGTACTGCCGCACGCCCTCGCCCGTCATCCCCGTGATGCGCGCCACCACGGAGTCGTAGAGGACGCCCACAATGTCGCGGTGCTGGTCGAGCTTCGAGCCGCGGGCCGGGGCGGGAGCGGCCTCGGGCGCCGGGTTCTTGCGGGGGCGACCGGGGCCGCGCTTGGCGACGGGAGCCGCGGCGGCGACGGGCGCGGCGGCCGCGGGGAGCGGGTTCTTGCGGGGGCGACCGGGGCCGCGCTTCACCACGGGAGCGGACTCGGCCGCGGGTGCGGCGACCGCAACGGGCGCGGCGGCGGGGAGCGGGTTCTTGCGGGGGCGACCCGGGCCACGCTTGACCGGCGCGGCCTCGACCGCGGCGGCGGGCGCGACCTCGGGTACGGGCGCGGCCACCGGGGCCAGCGCCGCGGGGGCCGGGTTCTTGCGGGGGCGGCCAGGGCCACGCTTGGCGACGGCGGGCGCGGCGGCAGCAACCGGCGCAGCAGCGGCCGCAGCGGCGGCGAGCGGCGTGCCCGGGCGGCGGCGCGCGCGGTACTTGCGGACCCCGCTCACCGTGACACCGGCGAGCTCGGCCACGCGAGCGTCACTCTCGACGCCCATCAGGTGCGCGAACTGGTCCAACCGGCTGCGACCCGAAGCCGCCGCGGAAGCGGTCTTGGCGGCGGCGGGCGCGGCGGCCTTGGCCGTGGCCTTGGCGGCGGCGGGCGGGGCGGCGCTGGAGGCCTTGGGGGCCGGGACGTTGTGGCGCGCGCGCCACTTGCGGACGCCGCTGACCGAAATGCCGGCCAGCGCCGCGATCTCGGCATCGGGCTTCACGCCGATCTGGGACTTGTACGCATCCAGCTTGCCGCTGCGCTCCGCGACGACGGCCTTCTGGGCCGGCGAGGACTTGCTCGCGGCGGCGGCGGGCACGATGGCGCCGCGGTCGTAGTGGCCGCGGTAGCCAGGAATGTTCTTCTTGCGACGGTAGGCCCCCACGCTCGTGCGGGGAATGCCGAGCTCGCGGGCGATCGTGTCGTCGGGCTCCTTGCCGAGGCGCGCGAGCATCTTGTCGAGGCCAGCGGTGGGAATCTCGGTGCCCTTGGGGGGGCGGCCGCGACCGCGCTTCACTGCGGGAACGCCCATGGCGGCGATGCCGCGGCGGGTACGCGCAGCGGCGATCTCGACGGCGGGCACGCCGGAAAGGGCGGCGATCTCACTGTCGGACACCTTGCCCAGCATGTCGTGGAAGGCGGCGAAGCGGGCTTCACCCGACTCGGCTACCGGAGCCGCCTCGGCCCGCCGGACGACGCCGCGGGTTTCGCTGCCATCGGAGCTGCGGCGGCGGACCACGACGGATTCGGAGCGGGAGACGGGCGCGACGGCGCTGCCCGACTTGGCTTTTTCTGCGTTCTTCTTGGAGGGCATGTTTGGTTTCCTGTCTGCGCCGGCGAGGCTAACTCACCCAATCGAAACGGACAGCACTTTTGTGTCGGATTCCAAGCGGCCCGTCCGGCTTGTGCTTCGCTATCGCAACTGCGTTGCAAGTAGGATAGCGTCCGCCCGCCGTGCCGCTTCCCTTCCTGCTGACCCTCACCGCGCTCGTCGGGGCCCCGCTCCTCGGGGCCGCGGCCGCGCGCGCGCCCCGATGGGAAGCGGCGGGGCAGGGCTTCACCACGGTGTCGGTGGCGGGCCTCGTCCTCCTCCAGGTCGTGCCGTTCGGCGTGGCGCAGTCGGGCTGGTGGGCGCTCCTTGCGCTGGTCGTGGGCCTGCTCGCCGGTCAGGCTGCCCACCGCTTCCCGTCCGCGGAGGGGGCGGCGCGTTGGCTGGCCTGCGCGGCGCTCCTCGTGCACGGCGTCCTCGATGGGGCGGCGCTGTCGCTGGAGTCGGTCGAGCCCGGTGCGGAGTGGGTGGCGTGGGCGGTCGTGCTCCACAGCCTGCCGGTTGGTCTCGCGACGTGGCGGCTGGGGGTGACGATGGGGGGCCTCCGGCTGGGCGTTTCCGTGGTGGCCCTGGTGATTCTCGCCACGGTGCTCGGCTTCTTCGGTTCGGGCCTCGTGCTCGCGGGCACGTCCAGTTGGGTGCTCGCGATGGCGCAGTGCGGGGTGGCGGGCACGCTCCTGCATGTCCTGTTGCACCTCGCGCCCGACCGCCCCGGCGAGTCCGGGGCCGGTGGCGTCGGGGCGGTGCTGGGAGCGCTCGCGCTCGGCGTCGTGGGCGCGGAGCATCCGGTGCCCACGCTGGCCGCAGGGGAGCTCTCGGCTTCGAGCACGCTGCTCGCGCTCGCCCCGCCGGTTGCGGTGGCCACGCTGCTCGGCGCGGCGTTCGCGCCGTCCATCGCGCGATTCTTCTCGCGCGCCCGGGGCGGCGCTCTCCTCGCGCCCGGCACGGTCACCGGCGTGCTCCTCGTGCTCGCCTTGCTGGGACCGGTTGCGGCGGTGGGGGCGGTCGCCGCCTACGCGCTGGGGGACATCGCCGAGCGTCGTTTTCTCCCGTCCGCGATTCCAGCGGCCCCCGCGCCAACCACGACGGAGTGGTCGGCCACGGCGCCGTGGTTGCTCGCGGGGGCGGCGGGGGCGGCGCTCGCCGAGCCCATGCTCGACCTCGCGCCGGCCCTCTCGCTCCCCCCGGTGGTGCTGGCCCTGCTCCTCGTGAGCGCGGCGCTGCCGGCGTGGGTGCGCTGGGCGGCGGCGGCGCCGGTGCTCGCCGTCCTCGTCCACAAGGGGCTCCCCGCGGGCGTCGCCGTGACCGCGCTGGTGGCGGCCGAGGGCATCAGCACCCACGGCCTGCTGGCCGCCGCCCGCGCGCACGGGTGGCCGGCCTCGGCGCAGGGCCTCCTCTGCTGGGGAGCGGCCGGTCTGCTCGGTGGCGCCGTCGTCGACGTCCTCCCGGCCTCCGGTTTTCCCTTCCTGCACCGTTGGGCGGAGCTGCCCTGGCTGGGGGGGCTCGCGGCGGCCCTCGGCCTCGCGGTGGCCTCCGCCGTCGTCCTGTTTCGGGCGGGCCCGCTGGGGTTCGTGGCCCCCCTTCAGTCCCGCGATTCCCTCGGGGGTTCCCACAGCTCCACGCGGTTGCCCTCCGGGTCCCACACCCAGGCGAACCGCCCGTAGTCCTCATGGCCCATCTCGGTGCGCGCACCGGCCGATGCGGCGGCGGCAACGACCGGTTCGAGGTCAGGAACGCGGAAATTTACCCGGCCCGTGCGCGCTGCCGGCAGCGGCGCGTCCGCCTGGAAGAGCGCGAACGTGGTGGTGGCGAGGCGGCCGTGGGGGACCCGATCGGCCGACGGGAGCTCGACCCATCGCGCCTTTCCCCCCGTCTCGAATTCCAGTCCGAGGACGAGGGTGTACCAGGCGGCGAGCGCATCCGCGTCGTTGGCGTCGAGGAAGGCCCCACCGAGCCCCTGGACGGTGGGCGGCACGAGGGTTTTTTCCGGAAGGTCCAACAGTTCGATCAGCTCGGCGGGCGGGGCCACCGTCTTTCGACTCGAGACGTCGAAGAACGTGCCCGAGAGCGACGCCACCGCGCGCAGTTGTCCGCCTTCGTCCACCATGCGTTGGGTGGCGGTGAAGCGCCGCTCGCCCACCCGGGTAAACTCGGAGTGGATTTCGAGGGTCTCCCCACCGAGGACTTCGCGGACGAAGCGGAGCTTGATCTCCTGGATGACCGGGCTCACTCCGAGCGCGGTGAACCGTTGGCGCGCGCCCTCGCGCCGCGCGAGCACGTGCCAACGGGCGGCTTCGAACAGGCGAAGGTACTCGGCATTGTTGAGGTGCCCGAGCACATCGATCTGCTCGGGTTTGACGGTGGTTCGGTACACCTGCGCGCTCATGCGGCCTCGCTGGTGGTGGCGCCGAGCTCGTGCAGAAGCGAGCGGTACCACGACTCGGCGCGCAGGAGCCGGTCCTCTTCGCCGTGCACGCCCCACAGCACGGAGAGCGTGCGGGTGGTGCCCGCGTGGGTCTTGGTGCGCTGCGCGTCCTTCACGGCGTTGGCGCAGGGACCGTTGGCGTCGAACAGGCAGAGGAGCCCGCCGATGTCGAGCTCCTGACCGCTGGCGTTGAAGACGTAGCCCTGGCCGGCCGGGGCGAGGCCCACCCGGAAGGGCGGCTCTGCGCGATCCAGATCGACCACCGAGATCGGCAGCCCGCTGTGCAACGACACCACGTTGCACGCATCCACGAAGGCGTTGATGGAGCCGAGCTGCCCTTCACCTGCCGCGCGCAGCAGGTATTCGCTCGCCGGTTTGCTCCGGCCGGTGGGTTTGAACCCCCCGACGCGCAGGAGGTCGCGCACGCGGGCGCGAACCGTGTCGTCCGAGCGCACCGGCGCGGCGGCATCGAGGGCGAGCCCCGCCACCAGCCAGTCGGGCGACGGGGGGACCGCGGCGAGCTCGGTGACGAAGGCCCGCAGGCAGAGGAGGGAGTGGTCGTCGATCCGCAGCATCCGGCCCGGCTATCCGTCCGGGGCTCACGAGAACAGCGACTCTCCCTCCGGGGGGATGCTGCGGCTCCGCAGCCGGGGAGAGCAGTGCACCCGTGGTTCGGCGTTGCGGGCGGCGGGGCCCTCCCAGGTGGCCGCCACGACGTGCAACCTTGGATGTTGGCGAGCGGCGGCCACGAAGGCATCCCCCTCGCGGGTGGCGCCGCTCCGGTAGAGCGCGCTCACTGCCAGCCGCCAGATGAGCTCGTTGCTGGTTTCCCGCGCGAGCACGGCCTCGGCGCGACGCCGCGCATCGGGCGCCGCGCGCGCCGCCGCGAACCACGCACCGTAGGCCGAAAACAGCGTGGGCGCGGGGCTCAGCGAGGCCAGCCAGTCGGCGCATTCGGCGCCGACCTCGACGAGGTCCTCGGCGCGGGTGGCCAGCGCGCAGAGCTGTTCCGCCACGTCCTGCACCCGCTGCCTGTCTCCCGATGCGAGGGCCCCCATCCAGGCCGCGCGGGCCAGCGGTGCGGCGCGCCTCCCCTCGTCCACATGTTCGGCCACCACCGTGAGGTCGAGCTCGGCCTGCACCAGCGGATCGCGCGCGGCAAGTTGGCGGTAGTCCAGCTCGGAGCCGAGGTAGAAGGCCACGACCCCGGCACCCTCGAGCCGGGCGAGCCCGGTGCCCGTGGGCGCGAGGGGGCGCGCGGCTTCGAGGCCCATCCGCGTGTGCAGGCGCCGGCGGCTGATCCAGCCGTTGCCGCGATGGGGGACGAGCGCCGCGGCATCGCGCGCGGCGAGCCCCTGGCCGCGACGGGAGGGCCGACCCTGCAGGCGCTCGGCCTCGGTGAAGGCATCGGGCAGCGCGAGGAAACGCAGCCAGTGCTGGGCTTCGAGGTGGTCGGGACAGGCTGCGAGCGCCTCCGCGATGGCCGCCCCCGCGCCCTCGCCGCCATGCTGCACGAGCCGGAGGGCGGCGAGATCGCACCAGCGGTCGGCCCGCACGGCCGGACGACCGGCCGCATCCGCGCGCCAACCCGCCCGCCGCAGCCCGTCGGGCAGGACGAAGCTCGCCAGGGCGTCGACCTCCGTGCCTCCGGCCTGCTGGGCGTTCTCCCAGGCCCGCACGGCCTCCGCGGGCCGCTTCAGCAGCATGAACGCGCGCGCCGCCACCGCCCAGGCGTTGCCCTGCTCGGACGCGGGCAGTTGGGCGATGCGGGCCACCCCCGCCTCGAAACATTCATGGCACAGGTTGGCGCACAGGTAGAGCTCCAACCAGGGGTCGAAGGGGGTGGCGGCGGGGACGCAGGGGGTCGAGCGGTGGTGCATGGGATAAGTCCGGGGTGTGTGCACCCTCCCGTCTGCAAGTCTGTCGCCCACGGTTGAACCGTCTGAATTCACACGTCTGGTGACGGACGTCCGTCGCCCGACGACGGCCGTCGGGGACCGGCCATGATCGGGCTCCTCTGGTGGGCGCGCGGCGCCCTCGCCGCGTGCCAGCTCATGCAGACCGCCACCGAGACCGGCACCAACGTGCTGATCCAGGGCGTGTCCGAGCCCCTGAGCTGTCGACGGATCACGCTCACGGCGCCCGACGGTCCGCCGGGTGTGACGGTGCGGGTGGGCGGGCGGCGGGTGCCGCGGGACCACGTCAAGGTGATCGGGAAGCGTGTGGAGATCGGGCTCCCCGAGCTGCGGGTGGGCGACGAAGTGCGGATCGACGTGACGGTGGCGGGCGAGGCGCTCGAGGTGGCGCTCGGCGAGCCGCCCGAGCTCGCGCACCCCACCGAGAGCCACGTCAACCTCGCCGTGGAGCTCAGCCCGAAGCACCCGGGCTGGGGTTTTGCGGATCCGGCCTTCGCGAAGACCAAGCGCACGACCGCCACCGTCGGTCCGGACGGTCTGTCGAGCACCACCGTGGGCGGCGCCCCGGCCCAGGGGGTGGAGCGGCTCGCGCCCGGCTCGTTCACGCTGGACATGCCGGGGGCGCGCATCACAGCGTGGGCCAGCCCCGGCGTCACGCTCACCTACACCCACACAGGCGCCCGCTGGGATGCGCCGCAAGGCGGCGAGGCGCGGTGGCGCGTGTCCTCCGCAGCCGGCGAGGCCGTCATCCCCGATGGCAACACCTACCGCGCGGGCCTGGACTGGCGTTTCGTGCAGGCGAGCTTCCCCGAGCCCGCGATCCCCGCCGCGCTCGTCGCCGTCCGGGAGCCAGACCCGCTCGCCCGCGCGCTCTTCGCGGCCACCCAGGCCCTCACGCCCGGCTGGCTGCCCGGCTCCGAGGCGCTCCGCCCCCGTCCGCTGAACCGGGCGTGGCGGTCGGGGTGGGCCACCTCCGTGGAGCGCGGCCTCATCCTGCACCGGCTGCTCGAGCAGGGGCGCGTCCGGGCCGGCTGGCTCCTCACGGGCGAGTCGGCCGAGCTCGTCACCCTCACCGGCTACGACCGGATGCTGGTGGCGGCGCAGGTCGGCGACCGCGAGGTGCTGCTGGATCCCGACTGCCCGGTGTGTGCGTTCGACGAGGTCAGCACCCGGGTGGCGGGGAAGCCCGCCCTCGGTGCGGCCTCCGTGGTGCCGCTCTCCGAGGGGCACCTCGGCCGCGTGCTCTCGCTCAGCGGGCAGGAGTACAAGGCGGAGGTGAGCGCCACGGGCGCGGCCGCGCTCTACCTGAGGGAGGCTGCCTACGGGCTGGGCGAGGCGCGGCGCGCCGAACGGTTGGCCGAGGCGGTCGGCCTGCCGGGCGCCCACATCGACACCCTCGAGGGCCTCGAGGAGCGCGGCGCGGCCATCCGGATGCTCACCACCAGCAAGCGTCCGCCGGTGCCCCCCTTCGAAGGCGACCCGCCGTGGCTGGGCGGGTGGACCGACCAGTAGTCATCCCACCGGGGGCAGAACGTCGGCGGAGGTGACGGGCGACGGGCGCCCGAGCCAGCGGCCCGAGAGCATGGCGAACTCGGCGTGGCGGAGCCGCACGAGATCGGAGTGGGCGGCGGCGAGGAGCGTGTCGTCGCCGTCCTGCCAGGCGGCGTAGGCCGCGGCGAAGAGGCTGCCCGTGCGCCAGCGGTCGATCTCGCAGATCTCGAGCGCGCGGGAGGTGGCGAGGGGACGCTCCTCGGGGCTCGCGGCGAGGGAGGTCAGGAGGGCGTGCCGGGCGCGGGATCGGCCGCTCAGGTCGGTGGCCGAAGCAAGATGGCGGCGCGCGTGCTCGGTCTCGCCGCGACGGAGGCGGATCTCGGCGAGGTCCACCTCGACCCGGTTCAGGCGCGACTCGAGCCCCGCATCCCGCATCAACGCGCGTGCCGCGACGATGTGCCCGAGGGCATGACCCGACTGCTCCGAGCGCGACTCCGCGCGCCCGAGCCGGCGCAGGGTGCTCGCCACGTGCTCCGGGCGTCCGTGGACCTCGCGAAGCGAGAGCGCCGTCCGGTGGCTCACCAGGGCATCCGGGAGGTCGCCCACCACGGCCTGCACACCCCCGAGGAGGTCGTGGGCGTCGGCACGACCCTGGGGGTCCCCCACGAGGCCCGCGGCACGAACGGCCTCCCGGAGCACCTGCAGGGCGTCGTCGAAGCGGTCGTGCCGGATCAGATCGGCGCCGTAGAATCGCAGCGCACGGGCGTGTTCCGCCGGGTTTCCGGCCGCGGCCAGCGCGAGGGCGTGGGCCTCTTCGGCGCGGGGGTCGCGCAGCAGCGAGAGCGCCCGGGCGCGGACGGCGCAAGCCATGGCCGTGGTCTGCTCCCCCACCGCCTCGAGGGCTTCCCGGGCGAACCCGGCTGCCACGAGGGCGCCCGCCACTTCGACGCCGAGCGCGGCATCGCCCACGTTGCGGAAGGCCTCAAGCGCGAGGTCGGCGCGACCGAGGGCCAGCATGGTCTCGCCCAGCGCGCGGTGCACGCCGGGGAGCGAAGCAGAGTCGTGCTGGCGGGCGATCCGCACCGCCTGTTCGCTGTGGGAGAGCGCGAGCTTCGGGCGGCCGTGGGCGAGCGCGCGTCGGGCGGCCTCCACGAGCGGGGTGACGGCTTCGGCGGGGGCATCACTGCGGGAGAGGTGCCACGCGAGCACCTCGGGCGCCACGGGCGCGCCGGTGGCTGCACGCGCCTGGAGCACCCGACCCACCCGGGTGTGGAGTTGGCGACGGCGTGCGCTCGTCATCCGCATGTACGCGATCTCGCGGGTGGCCTCGCGTTCGAACGCTACCCGTCCGCCCACCTCGTCCACCACGAGCAGGCGCTGATCGTAGAGTGTGCGCAGACCCTCCTCGGCGCGGGGGACATCCGCGCTCAGGCGGCGCAGGAGCCCCTGGCTGAGCGTGCGGCCGAGGATGGCGGCCCGTTCGAGGACCTCCCGCGCGGAGGGATCGAGCGCATCGAGGCGGGAGGCGTACCAGACCTCCATCGACTCGGGCAGCCGTTCGAGCCCGTCGCGCGCCGAGTCGGCCAGCGCGACCAGCTCGCGCGGGGTGCCGTTGCCGCGGCGCAGGATTTCGGCGACGAGCGCCTCGTCGCCCCCGCGGGCGCCGAGGCGGGTGCGCACGAGCCGCCGGGCGGCGTCGAGCGGGAGGCCGCCGAGCTGCATCACCTCCACCCCCTCGGGCAAGCGGCTGCGCGGACGAGCGGTGACGAGCACGCGCAGCCCGGAGCGGGAAGCCTCCGTGACCATCCGCTGCGTGAACGCGGCGGCGTCGTCGTCGGCCCACTGCACGTCCTCGACGACCAGCACCGTCCGGCCGGCGGCGGCGAGGCCCGTGAGCAGGTGACGTAGGGCGGCGACGACGGCGCTCAGCTGGGGGGCGCCGGACGCCACGAAGGCATCGAGCACGGCGGTGGACCGGTCGTCCATGCCGGGGAGCTCCCGGAGCGCCGCCTGCAGCGCCGTGCGGCTGGGGGCCTCTCCACCGAGACGACGCACGCTCCCCAGGAAGGGGGCCAGCGGACGCACGGCCCCCTGGTTGCGACAGGTGGCGCGCACCACGCGCCAATCGGGGTGCCGCGCCGCCCATTCGCGCCACAGGTACCGTTTCCCCTGGCCCGCGGCGCCGACCAGAGCCAGGGGATGCCCGGCTTCCAGCGCTGCGTTCAGGGACGCCACCTCGCCGAGACGGGGGTAGTCGGGGTCGATCCGGTGCAGGTCGTGCGTCTCGACGCCGAGCACCCGACGCACGGCGGTGGGGCGCGTCTTGCCGCGGAGCTGCACTGTCTCGGCGGGGCCCGCGATCGCGCCGCGCACGGCCTCCACGACCGACGTCGTGGCGAGGATATCGGCGGGACCGGCCTCGCCCATGAGGCGGCAGGCCACGTTCACCGAATCGCCGATCACGTCCCAACTGAGGCGCGAGCTGTCGCCGAGTACCAACGACAGTACCGGCCCCTCCGCTACACCGAAGCGCGCCAGCACGCCCAGGCCCTCCACCAGCCGGTTCCGGCACGCGGATACGAACGTGAGCGCGCGCCGGGCATCGTCGCTGGCGGCGGCCGGTGCACCGGCCACGACGAGCGCCACCAGCTGGTTCCGTTCGGCGCGGACCTTGAGCAGCATCACGTGGTTGGACTCGGCCTCCTCCGCCAACGTGCGGTAGGTGACCGCGGCCGCGGTGAGGGGAGCCGACACGAAGACGGCGACGAGGCGACGATGGACGGCCGGTTGAGGCCCAAGGTCCCGGAGGTCGGGCGGGATGAACCGCACCAGCGTGGCGTCGTCGGCCGGCGCGTAGCTCCGCTCGACGATGCCGCGGGTTTTGGGGGCGGCCACCACGGCGGAGGTGTCGCGCTCGACCTGCTCGAGCGCGAGGAGCGCCGGCCCGTGCAGCAGCTCGGCGCGCTGCTCGCCGCCGCCAAGCTGCAACGCCCGGACCTCCCCGGTGGCGAGGCCCACGTGCAGGTCGGGTTGCACTGCGAGCACGTCGCGCAGGGCGCGACGGGCCCGATCGGCGTGCATCGGCCCCCGAAAGAGCGCGAGAACGGCATCACCTTCGAGGCTGGCAATGCTGCCGCCGTGGCGGTCGACGGCGTAGAAGATGGGATGGAAGGCCCGCTCCACCACCGTGGCGAGGTCCTCGGCCGCATCGCGGTCGAGGCCGCTGCCCTTGCTGCTGCCGCGCGCGATGCGATCCGGCCGCGACGAGAAGTCGGCGATGTCGAAGCGGACGAGCGTGCCCTCGAAGGCCTCCTCCTCGTCGACCTCGGGGAGCGGCGTGCGGCGCTCCACGAGATGCCGGGGCAACCACGATGCGGGCGACTCTCGCGGGGTCACGGCTCGCCCCGAGTATCCCGGCGCGTTAATCCGCTGGCCGCGACCGGGTGGAGGGACACACGTGCGATGCGGGGCCGGCAGGACACGCGGGCAAGGGTGTCACTCCGCACCTGAGCGCGCAACCCCCCCGGAGAACTCTTGACGCTGCTCGAACTGCTGCTCGCCCAGAATGTCGAGGAGTTCAACGGAAGGCGCGGCCAGCGCGTGACCCTCGACCTGTTCGCGGCCGACCTCGCGAACCTCAGCCTGCCGGGGGTTGATCTCTCCGGGGCCAACCTGGAGAAAGCCGACTTCTCCTCCGCCGACCTGTCGGGAGCCAATCTCAGCAAGGCCACGCTCGTGGGCGCGGACTTCACCGGCGCCCGACTCACGCGGGTGGTGGCGATCAAGTCGAGGTTGCGCGAGGCCTACCTCGGGGGTGCGGACCTCGCGTTCGCCGAGCTGTCCGGCGCCGACCTCTCGGAGGCCGATCTCTCCACCGCGAACCTCAACGACGCGCGCCTGCCCGGCGCGCGCCTCCGCGAGGTGAGCGGGCGGCATGCCTCCTTCGATCGGGCCGATCTTTCCGAAGCCAAGATGGCCGCGGCCGACCTCCGGGAGGCCGACTTCGTGGGCGCCACCCTGCGGGAGGCCGACCTCTCACGCGCCACGCTCGATGGTGCCTCCTTCGAGGATGCCAACCTCGCCGGCGCCCGGCTCACCGGCGCGTCGCTCAAGGGCGCCCGGCTCTTCAACGCGCGGTTCAACGGCGCCGATCTCTCCACTGCCGACCTCACCGGCGCCCTCGTGGACGATACGACCGACTTCAGCGGCGCCGACCTCACCGATGCCGTGCTGGACCTTCCGCTTGCCGAGCGCCTCCGCGCCGGGGCGGCGGCGGCCGAGAGCACGCCCGAGGTGGCCACGGAGTTCCACTTCGACGAGCCCTCGGTGGCCCAGGCCCACGGGCGCATCGCCGCACTCTGGTTCAACGTTGAGGACGGTGAATCCGAAGTTTTACGCGTGGCCGTGCGCCCGCTCGATGGAAGCGCCGAGTCGGGCGCGGCGGAGCTCCCGGTCACGGCCTCCCAGGTGGTGGCGCGCCATGTGGTGCCCAGCCCCACCGGGTTCCGGGTCGTCCTGCTCGTGGACAAGCCGGGCGGCATGGACGTGACGGTGTTCGACGTTTCGGTGTCCGGCACGCCCGGTCCCGGTCGCACCACCCGCCTCGGCTACTCTCCCACCACGCTGCCCGTCATCGTCGGCGACGGGGACGGCGCGCTGATCTACGGCATCGGTCGCGGCATGCTCAGCGTGCATCGCTGGTCGCCGGAGGGCCTTGTGGAGCGTCTGCGGGCGCCGGCGAGCACCTACCGGGGTTTCTGCGACCGGTTGAACCCGGTGGTGCTGGGCAAGGGCGGCACCGTGACGGCCGTGGAGGACCAGGGCATCGGGCGCCTGATCACGGCGCCGACCGGGTTCCCTGGCCGGCTCCAGGCGGCGAGCGCCCTGCGCGAGGACCTCATCGCGCTCGCGTGGATCACGCGGGAGGAGAAGGGCGTGCGCGTGCAGCGGCTCGGCGTGGACACCGAGGTGATCCGGCTCGACGCCAAGCATTCCGTGGGATCGGTGGACATCCGCGCGGCCCAGGGCGGCTGGTGGGTGGCGTGGATGCGCGAGCCCGTGGCCGATCGGGATGTGCCGATGCCGATGGCCATCTTCCTGCCCGCCTCGGGCGACCCCCCGGCGCCCACGCCCATCCTCGGCACCGCCGAGCTGGAGGACCTCGAGGACCTGCGTTTCGTGGCCGGCGAGGGGCCGCCGGTGCTCGCGGCCGTGGCGCTCGATGAGTCGCTCGTGGTGCTCGAGATCATGGAGAAGGGCGGGCGCGTGCTGGCTCGCGTGCGCTGATGTCCAAGCCGCGGGTCGCGGTGGCCTTCCACGGCTTCCTGCGCACGGGCGCCGCGATGTGGTGGATGGCGCGCCGCCTCCGCGCGGCGGGCTTTGCCGAGGTGCTTGCGCCCACGTTCGGGTACCACCTCCGCGGGATCGAGGCCAACGCGGAGCTGGCGGCCTCGGCGGTGCGTGCGCTGGCGGCGCGCAACCCGGAGGCCGATCTCTACCTCGTGAGCCACAGCTACGGGGGGGTGCTCGCGCGCGTGGCGTGGGCCCAGCACGACCTGCCGCCCTTGCGGCGCGGGGTGCTCCTCGCGCCGCCGAACCGCGGGGCGCAGGCGGCCGACCTCGCGCGCGGGGCCATTCCTGTGCACCGGGCCGGGTGGGACCCGCTGGGGCAGGTGCGTCCCGGCGTTCCGTCGCACTGGCCGCTGCCCGGCCCCGAGATCGGCATCCTCGCGGGTGGGACGGGCTCCGAGCGCGGCATCAACCCGCTCCTCGGGGCCGACAACGACGGCACCGTGCGCGTGGACGAGGCCTTTCACGAGGACGCGGTGGAGTTCCGGGTGATTGCGATGCACCACAGCGTCATCCTGCTCTCGCCGCGGGTGCTGGACAGGGTGGTCCACTTTTTTGATCATGGGAAGTTCGGCGACTGATCACGCTCCTCGCGGCTCCGCAGGCGGCCGGGCAGGACGCGGCGACCGTGGGGGCGGGGTCGGCGGTGCGGGGCGCTGGGGCTCGGGGACGGGGCGGGGCGACGGCGCCGGGGCCTGCCGCCGCAGGCCGTCCCTCCGTCGGCCCGAAGCGGGCCTCGGTCGGGACGTCCTGCGACGTCACCCACACGTCGAGGCGGGGGGCGGACCGTCACCGGCGGGGGGTAGAGCGCCGCGCACCGCCGGCCCGGGCAGGTCTGGCGGCACCGGCCTGACGTCGGTGGGCGGCGGGGCGGCACGGCGCGACGGCACCACGGCGCTGCAGCCCGCCGGGCTCCTCGCGGCTCCGCAGGCGGCCGGGCAGGACGCGGCGACCGTGGGGGCGGGGTCGGCGCTGCGGGGCGCTGGGGCTCGGGGACGAGACGCACCGTCACCCGCGGGGGGTAGAGCGCCGCACACCACCGGCCCGGGCAGGTCTGGCGGCACCGGCCTGGCGTCGGTGGGCGGCGGGGCGGCACGACGGAGCGGCGCGACGGCGGCACGGCGCGACGGCCGCCGCTTCCGAGTGAGGCCACGGAGCATCGCGCCTTCCCGGCGCAGCTTGGGCTGCTGCGCGAGCGCCTCGGCTGCCGAGCCGGCGGCGATCCGGTAGTGGTTTCGGCCCGCAGCCATCCCCAACGCGGCGCACGCGCGGGCGACCTCCAGGGCGAGCTTGTAGACATCGAGGTTCTCGTGATCGAACGGGTACTCCATCGCAGCCTCCAGAGGACCGCGGGTTGTTCGAGGACGCGGCCCTCGCCTGCGATGGGCCGCGCCCGCCGGACAGCCGGCGAAGCGTCGGAGGCGAGGGGACCGTGGAGGTCGAGCCTCGATTTTCGATTATCGACCGTCGACCGTCGAGCGTCGACCCTCACCGCCCGCTCCGCGACGACCCCCCGCCGCGAGACGCTCGCTATCGCCGCCCGCCGGGGCGGGGCTTGGGACGCGGACCGTCGCCGTCGGCGGGCCCGGCGAGAATCTTGAACACCACGCGCCGGTTCACCTCGCGCGCCGACTCGGTCGTGCCGGGCTCCAACGGCTGGCTCTCGCCGTAGCCGCGCGCCACGAGGCGGTCGGGCTCGATGCCCTGGCCGATGAGGTACTTCCGCACGGCCTCGGCGCGACGCTGGGAGAGCTCGAGGTTGTAGGGCTCCGCCCCCTGGTCGTCGGTGTGGCCCTGGACCTCCACGAGCCGCAGCTCGCTGTGGTTTTCGAGCACGGCAGCCACATCGTCGAGGATGTTGTAGCTGGCCGCCGTGATCGTGGCGCTGTCGAGGTCGAAGAACACCTTGTCCCGGATGTCCACGCGGTCGGCGAGGACCACCACGCGGGTGAGCTCCAGCACCACGGCCACGCTCTGCTTCTCGTCGCGGCCCACCGTCGTCTTCACGCGCTTGGGACGGTAGCCCTCGGCCCAGACCGACAGCTCGACCTCGCCAGCGGGCACGGGCTCGGTGCCGATGCCATCGCCGCCGGTGGTGAACTTGCGGCCCTCACCGAGCAGCGTCACGAGCGCGGCCACGGGCTGCCCCGCTTCGTTCTGCACGCTCACGATCACGGTGCCCCCCACCGCCGCCGGCGAGAGCTGCACCACCTGCTCGTGGCGGGTGGCGTCGGCCGGAATGGTCAGCGAGGACTCCGCCGGGGCGAAGTGCGGCGCGCGCACGCGCAGGGCGTAGGTGCCGGGGAGCAGGGAGCGCGTGATGTCGCCCGAGGGGAGGGACCAGCGGCCCGTTTCCGGCCCGCTCACGAGCTCCAACGAGGCGCCTGCGATCTGGCTGCCGGTGGGGTCGGTGACGAGGAAACGGGTAGGCACGAACCCGCCGTCCGGGCAGCCGTCCTCGTCGGCCTTGCCGTTCTTGTCCTCGGGCTGGTCGGGGCAGAGGTCCACGGCGTCGGCGATGAGGTCGCCGTCACGGTCGGTGCCGCGCACGGTCTTCGCGGCCGCGGCGGGGAGGTACTTCAGGCCGGCGATGACGCGGTACTCGGGGGCGCCGATGCCGGTGGTGAGACCAGTGCCGAACCCGGCGTCGAGCTGCAGGGATCGGGTCAGGTGGGCGCTGCCGCCCACGCGCCACTCCATGGGAGTGCCGCCCAGTTCGTCGATGTTGCTGATCGCGGACTCACCTTCGAGCTCACCGACGATCGCGAACGCGCTGCTCACCGGCACGCTGAGGCCTGCGCCCCACTGCACGCGGCTGCCCCAGGTGAGGTCGCCGAGCGTGGCCGGGGCGCCGATCGCCATGCCGAGGTTCGCGCTCACCGCCCAGGAGTTGCCGTAGGCGCCGGCGAGGCCGGCCACCACCTCGGGCGAGCCGCTGCCGACGTACCGGCTGCCATCGCCGGTGGGCAGACCCACGCTGCCGTAGAGGCCGAACCCGGCGGCGCTCGTCTTGCGATCGAGGATGCTCGCGAGCACGCCGAGGCGCAGGTCGCCGGGGGCGAAGCCGCCCTCGTTCAAGTCGCCTCCCACCACGTGTAGCGGCAGGCTCACGTTGAAGCCCAGCCGGCGCGTGGCGAAGCTGCCGCCGAGGTCGAAGCTCGCGGCCGAGCCGAGGAGCGACACCGGATCGCGGCCGTCGTCGTAGCGGTACACGAGCGGCTGCGAGGCGTAGTTGAAGACGACGCCCGCGCCGAAGCCCGGGGCGTGCGGGGTGGTGTCGTGCACCGTCCAGAAGGTGCCGTTGTCGAAGGCCGGGCGGAAGCGCTGCGCGTTCACGGTCGGGTCGTCGGCGAAGGCAGGGGAGCTGGCAGCCGCGGCCGCGCCGAGGACGACCGCCGCGCGGGAGAGGCGACGACGGCGACGGGCGGCCAGGCCGGCCGCGGCGAGCGCGCCGAGCAGGCCCGCACCGGTGCCGCCGGTGGTGGAGCACGAACCGCCGGTGTAGTGCCCGCCGCAGAGGCCGTCGGGGCAGGAAGGGGCGGCGCCGGTGTCGAACGCGGTGTCGCCGGTGTCGGCCGGCTCGTCGCACGCGGAGGTGTCGGCGTCGTCGGCGTCGAGGATGTCGGTGAGCTCGTCGCAGTCCACGTCCTCGTCGCAGCTCTCGTCGCCGTCCACCACGCCGTCGCCGTCCGTGTCGGCGTTGCCGGGATCGGAGCCGCAGGCGCCCTCCTCGGCGTTGGTGAGGCCATCGCCGTCGGGGTCGGCGCACTCGCCGTCGGTGTCGTCGGTGTCAGTGCGATCGGGGTTGCCGTCGCAGTCGCTGTCCACGTCCACGCCGGGCTCGTCGCCGTCGTCCACGCCGTTGCCGTCGCTGTCGGGGTCGAGGTAGTCGGCGTCGCCGTCGCCGTCGCTGTCGCCGGTGGACTCCTCGTCGGTGGGCACGCCGTCGGCGTCGTCATCGTCGTCGCAGAAGTCGGGGAGGCCGTCGTTGTCGGAGTCGGTGAGGGACTCGCCCTCGTCGGTGAGGCCGTCGCCGTCCCGATCGGTGGTGTCGGCCCCGCCGCACTGGTCCTCCAGCGCGTCGGCGATGCCGTCGCCATCGGCGTCCACGTCGTCGGTGGGGTCGCGCGGGTCGGTCTCCCAGGTGTCCTGCACGCCGTCGGTGTCGCGGTCCTCGTCGTTGTCGTTGACCGTGCCGCCGTCGGTGTCGGCGAGCGTCGGGTCGGTCGTGGTGAGGCCCGCGTCGCCGTCGGCTTCGAAGCAGCCGGCGCCCGCGTCCGTGTCGTCCATCGGGGTGTCCGCGCCCGTCTCGAGGCCGTCGGACATGCCGTCACCATCGGAGTCGCAGAGCGTGGGGTCGCTGGTGAAGGTGTGCACTTCGTCGCCGTCGCTCACGCCGTCGTCGTCGGAGTCGGCATCGCCGACCGCGGTGCCGTGGTCGGGTTCCTCGAGGTCGAGGAGGCCGTCGCCGTCGCGGTCCACGCCGATCTCGTCGCTCCATGCGTCCGTCAGCGCGCCGAGGGCCGCGGAGTCGTCGGTGCCGCAGAGGTCGGCGTCGGCGCCGTTGGGCGTGGAGCTGTCGCCCGTGATGGCGGCCACGCGGATGGTCTGCCCGGAGGCGATGGTGGCGGGGAGCTCGGCGAGATCGACCTCCACGTCCACGAACCAGTCCTCGAGCGTGTGGATGGTGCTGCCGGCCGCGGAGGCCTGGAACGCGTCCGACGTCCACACGCCCTCCAACGAGTCCAGCGAGGCGGTGGCGCCATCGTCGCCGCTGGAGTTCCGGTAGAGGTACACGGTGGGCGAAGCGCCCGTGACGGCCAGCGAGTACTCGAAGTCATCGACGTTTCCATCGGTTTCGAGCAGGAAGGACCACGCCACCGGCTGGAGGAGGGTCTCGGCGGTGAGCCAGGGCGTGTCGTCCACCCGGATGCGGAACCAGAGCGTGGCCCCGTCGGTGTACCAGTAGAGCGCGGGCGCGGACACCGCGTTGTCGCCCACGCAGTCGATGCCGTCGGGGTTGCCGGCGCCGTTGCGATCGTGGTCGTTGAAGTCGTCGACCACGGGGGCGCCCGAGAGTTCGAGCGGCACCCACTGGGTGTCGGTGGGGAAGGCAAACGCCGGGAGCGCGAGGAGGAGCAGCTGCATGGTTGGCCCTTGACACGTCAAGTATATCCCTTCATCGTCCCTTCGTCCAATCTGGGAGATGCGCCGCGACCCACCGCTGGTCCGGCTCCCTCGCCGCGCATCTCGGCGCGGTCGCGAGGGCTGCCGGATAGGATTGCGCATGTCGCCACCTGTTCCGCTCCGCCCCGCCGCCACGATCGTGCTGCTCCGCGAGGGGCGGGAGGGTCCGGAGGTCTGGCTGATGGAGCGGGCGCGTACGGTGGGGTTCATGGCCTCGGCGTGGGTCTTCCCGGGCGGCCGGGTGGATGCCGCCGATGCGGAGGCGCCCGTGGTCGGCGGCGACTTCGAGCGGGTGCCGCGCGCGTTCTGGGCGGCGGCGGCGCGGGAGCTCCACGAGGAGTCCGGGGTGGCGCTTCGTCGAGGGGAGGCCTGGAACCTCGAGGGGATGCGAGTGTGGTCCCACTGGCTCACCCCGGAGGTGGAGCCGCGGCGCTACGACACCTGGTTCTTCGCCGCCGAGCTGCCCGCAGGCGAAGCGGCGGTGGCCGATGGTCAGGAAGCGGCGCAGGGGCGCTGGTTCCGGCCCGGCGAGGCGATGGCCGCGTCGGAGCGCGGCGAGCTCCCGCTCGCGCCGCCCACGCTCCGCACGCTGGCCGAGCTCACGGCCTACCCCTCCGTGCGCGCGGTGCTCGCCGCCGAGCGGCACACCCCGCCCATCATGCCGCGCTTCCTGTCCGAGGCCGACACGCTCTTCGTGCTCCTCCCGGGTGATCCGGAGCACCCCTCCGCCGACCGGGTGGAGCCGCCCTGGCGGTACGCGTTCGCGGCCGGCCGTTGGTGGGCCGCGAGTTGACGCCCCTGTCCGCCCTGGAGTTGCGTCCCGGACACGAAGCCGAGCGGGTGCACCTGGTGGCGGAATCCGCACCGGCCGGTGCCCGGCCGCGCTTCCCCGGCGCGGAGGGCGCGCTCGCGCGGCACTGGGAGCTGCGCGGCCCGATGGCCCGGGCCACGGCCGCGGCGCTGGTCCAGGCCGGCAAGGCGCAGTCGGCGTGGTGCGCGGCGCTCCCCGCGCCCCCGCCCGATGGCGATGACCTCGATCCCACCACGCCGGAGTTCGCCACCGCCTGGCGCGAAGCCCCGCCGGAGGGCTTCGGCTTCGAGGAGGCGCGGCGTTTCCCCGGCGGCCTCGGCGAGTACGTGACCATCGTGGACATCGAATTCGCCTGGGACCCCACGCACGAGGACCTGCTCCAACTGTCACCCACCGCGATCGGCGGGGTGCCCGACCCGCAGTGGGACTTCCACGGCACCGGCGTGCTGGGCATTCTCGCCGCCGGCGACAACAGCTTCGGCATCACGGGGGGCGCGCCCATGGCGAGCGTTCTCGTGCAGCACCCCTGGTTCGACGATGACGGCGAGCTCTCCTACGACGTGGCCCGCGCGATCGTCGAGGCCACCCGCGTGCTCGTTCCGGGCGACGTGATCCTCATCGAACAGCAGAGCTACGGGCTCGACACCGAGCTCGTGCCCATGAGCATCGACCCCGGCGTGCGCGACGCGATCCGTGCCGCCACCGCGCTGGGCATCGTCGTGGTGGAGCCGGCGGGCAACGACAACGTGGACCTCGACGATCCGGTCTACGAAGGTGCGTTCACCGACGACACGGGGGTGCTCCGGGTGGGGGGAGGGGGCTCCTCCCTTGGTCCAGAACCTGGCGCCCGGGTGGGCAGCAACTGGGGGTCCAGCGTGTCCGTGCAGGCGTGGAGCGAGGACATCGTCACCACCGCAGGACCGCCGATGACCGATCTGTTTTTTCCCGACGACGACCCGCGTCAGGCCTACACCTCCTACTTCGGCGGTACGAGCGGCGCGTCGGCCCTCGTCGCGGCGATGGCGGCCACCCTCCAGTCGGTGGCCGTCGCAACGCACGGGGCGCCGCTCAGCCCCGGCGAGCTACGCGCCATGCTCCTCGCCGGCGGCCTGCCCGCCGCGGAAGGCAGCGCGCCGGTGGGCGGGCAGCCGGACCTGCGGCGGAGCCTCCGGACGTGGTTGGTCCCCTGACGGGGCGAGGCCTCGCGCCTCGCTACTTCCTCGGCAGCGGCACCACCGACACGGTGGAGGGAGAGCGCGCGGCGCTGCGCAGGGTGGCGCGCTGCCCCTCGTCGAACGCGAGCTGGTAGGTGACCGACACCGGGTTTTGTTTCACCGGCGAGGCGTTGGTCTGGAGCACGAGCCCATCGAACCGCAGGACCATGAAGATCGGCGGGGTGGTGGGCAGGGTGCGGCCATCGGAGGTGAGCGTGAGCACGTTGGCCACGAGCTGGCCGTGCACATCCGCGGTGAACGCGCCGGCATCGAGCCAGCGGACCTCCAGGTACTGCCGCCCACCGAGGTTCGAGGCGACCCAGACCAGCGTTTCGGGCGGCGGCGCCACGCCCGGCGGGGCGGCGCGGGGGGTGGGCAGGGGCAGCGGGCGCGCCGGTGCGTTTGCCGTGGGCACGGGAAGCGCTGGCGCGGGGCCGGAGCCCGAGGCGGTGCGTTGGATGGCGCTCCGCAAGGCCTCGCGCATCGCGAGGCGGCCCGCGCCGCTGCCCAGCTCGTGGGCGCCGGAAAGGGTGGCCGCCGCGCCCCCGACGCCGGCGAGGCCGGCGTTGCGTTGGGCCCCGCTGCTGGTGGCGTAGCCGGTGGCGAGGTTGGCGCCGCTCGACCGAACGTCGCTGACGTCGCTCAGGGTGCCGCCCGTCAGCTTCAAGCGCAGGAACCGCTCCCAACCCGGGCGGTCCACGCTGGCCACATCGTCGAGCCGCAGCAGGAAGGTGCCGGTTTCACCGGGTGCGGCGGGGAGGACGCGCATCACCACCGCCGAAAGGAGGGCGGTGCCGGCCGCGGGGGAGAGGTCGACCCGCAGGTTCACCTTCTCCATCGGCTGCAACTCGGAGTCCACCTTCAGGTGCATCCGGTTGCCGGCAATCCACATCAATGTGCCAAAGTTCATCCCCCCGGAGCCCTGCACACCGGTGGAAACACGTAGGTTCACCCGTTCGCTACCGACAGATGACTGGGAGGCAGAATCCGTTGCCATGGGGGCTCCGCGCGCACGGGGACAAATAAAATGTGCGCGCCCGGGGGCTATCAGAGGGCTTTGTGGGAAGCAAGCAGGTTTTTATCAGGCCGTTGGCTTGCGATGGATGCGGGCCCTCAGGCGCCGGACCTGGGCCGGTCGTGGGCGGCGGCGGCGTGCCGAAGCTCGGCAAACTGGATGCCGTCGAGGTTGAGGTGGTAGCTGACCCGGAAACTCTCCACCTGCGAGGGGGTGGCCGTGGTTTGCACGACCAGCCCGCCAAACCGGAGCACGGCCACGATCGGGGGCACACAGGGCGGGTGTGCGCCCTCCGTCTGGATCGTCAGCACGTTGGCCGCCAGTTGGGTGCGCACGGCGGCCGCGAAGGCGGCCGGGTTCTGCCAGACCACCTCGAGGTACTCGCGCCCGCCCGCGGCGGTGGCCGATCAGCGAACGTCGGCGGTGCCGCCGGAGCGGACCGAAGGCGCCGCCTTCGGCGGGGCGGAGGCGGTGGGGGGGAGGCCTTCGGGGCGGTCGGGGTCGCGGCCGGGGGGGGCCGGCCGCGCCGGCTGGGCCGCGGGACGGGCGGCGGTGGCTGGCG
>CAISIK010000082.1 GCA_903885375.1 uncultured Pseudomonadota bacterium | reverse complement strand
CGCGGGCACGCCGGGCGCCGCGGGCGCCGCCGCGGCACCTTCCGTGGACCCCGTCCCGGAAGCCGTCGCGCCCCCCATGGAGCCGGCAGCGCTGCCCCCCGCCGCCGAGCCCGTGGTGGCAGACGTCGCGCCTGTCACCTCCGCGCCGGTGGCCACCGCCGCCGTCGCCGCGCCCGCGCCCGACGTGACGATCGCGCGACTCGCCGGCACCTGGGAGGGCACCTGGTCGGGCCGGCCGTTCACCGTCGCGTTCGAGCGCGCCGGCGGCGACCGCGTCACCGCCAAGTTGGACGTGCTCGTCGGCACCTCGTACCGCTCCTTCCGCCTCGCCGGCACGCTCGACGCCGCCACGGGCCGTGTCACCGCCACCGAGGACGCCGCGCCCGGGTGGTGGTTGGACGGCAAGCTCAACGGAGACAGCCTCGCGGGCTCCATCCGCCACCCGGAGCAGAAGAAGGCGATCAGCTACACAGCCAAGCGGCGGTAGCGCGCGGATTGGCGGGAGGGTGACCCCCCCGAAGAGGTGACACCCGCCCCCCTGTGTCACACCGACCGCACCTCGATGCGGCGGGGCTGCGCCGAGGCCGACTTGGGCAGGTGGACGGTCAGGACGCCGTTCGTGTGGTCGGCGCGGATGTTCTCCGCGTCGACCCCCTTCGGAAGCCGGAAGACGCGGCGGAAGTCCACGTTTCCGAACTCCTGGGCGACGGCCTCTCCGAGGCTGTCGGCCAGCTGGGTGGTGGCCTCGAGGAGGAGCTCGTCCCGCTCGATGTGGAGCCGGACGTTGCCCTCGGGCACGCCGGGCAGGTCGGCGAGGAGCCGCACGTCCGTGTCGGACTCGTAGATGTCGATGCGGGGGGCGAAGACGGGGCGCTCGGCGCGGCGGTCGGCGGCGGGGCGCGCGGGGGCGCCGGGTGCGGTGTGCATGGGGACCTCCTGGGGTGGGTGTGGGTTCAGTTGGACTGGACGGGGATGGCGCGGGGGGCGGCCTGCGCGCGCTTGGGCAGCGTGACCGTGAGCAGGCCGTTCTTCACGACGGCGCTGATGCCGTCCGCGTCGAGCGGGACGCCGAAGCGGATGGACCGCGAGAACTGCATGGGCGGCCGCTCGCGCCGATGCACGGTATACCCTTCGGGCACGACAGGAGCGCGCTCCCCGGAGAGGGTGAGGACGTTGCGATCGAAGGAGAGCGTCACGTCTTTTTCGGTCAAGCCGGGCACCTCTGCCACGAGGACGAGGTTGGTTCCCGCGTCCCACACGTTGACACGCACCCACCCGCCCGCGGAGGGGGCGTGGGGCACGTTGGCGCCCTCCACCACGTCGGGGAAGAAGTGGGCCATGCGGCGGGAGAGGGGGTGGATGCCGAAGAGGGTACGCTCGAGCTCCTGAATGGGCGACATGAGGGGGCTCCGGGCCGCCGGGAGGCCGGCGGACGAGTTGGTTGGCTGGTTGGGGGGCGCCGCCGGCATCACAAACGTGCCAGCGCGCCCGACGCCCCATAGAAGAATCACCGCCGTGGCAACGTCAAGCCCCGGCGCACGTTCGTCGTCGCGCGCGCCCCCGCGGCGGCCGGGCCCCTGGGCGACCGCCTACGGCACCAGGAGGCGCACCCGCGGGCCGACCTCGACCGTGAGCGACTGGACGCCGGTGTGGAAGTCTCCGTCGATCATGTAGGGGATCGGGGCGCTCCCGCGCATCGTGATGCGCTCCGTCACCGCGCCGCGGATCCCCGCCGCCGTGGTCGGGCGGGCCAGCCAGATGTTCCCGAGCTGGCCGATGAGGGCGAGCGGCGTGCAGCCAAACCCCACGGCGTGCAGCTTCCCGGGGTTGTGGGGAGCCAGGTGGAAGGGGCGGAAACGCAGGCCGATGTCGTCCACCGTGCCGGCGGCGGACAGGAAGGATGAACGCTCTCACCGAGCACGCACCCCGCCACCTTGGCCGCGCACCGCGCCGTTTCCGTATTTGCGGTCCCGTGAGCGCACCTCGGTCCTCCGCCCCCGCGCGCGGGCTACCCGCTACGCCTCCCGG
>CAISIK010000081.1 GCA_903885375.1 uncultured Pseudomonadota bacterium | reverse complement strand
CGCGGCGGCGGGCGGCCTCGCCGCCGAGCTGGCGCCCGACGCGCAGGGGGCCGCCGCGCTCGGCGCCCTGCTCCCCGATGCCGAGCTCGTGGCCGACCTCGCCACCGCCTACGCGAGGTGGGCGCCCGGCCGGACGCTCGTGACCGCCGCGGGGGCGGTGCTCCGCCGCGACGGCCTGCTCGTGCTCGGCGTGGATGCCGGGGCCGGCCTCGGCAGCGTGCGCCGCCGTCGCGAGCTGGCCGAGCTGGAAGAGAAAGTGGCTGCCGTGCCGATCGCGGAGCGGGAGGCGGCGGTGGCCACCGCGCGGGCCGCGCTCATGGCCGCCGAGGCCGAGGTGGCCGCCCAGCAGGCGGCGGTGGAGGCGAAGGGGCAGGCGGAGGCCGCGGCGCTGGAGGCCCAGCGCGCCGAGCTTCGGCGCACCGAGACCGTGGCCGCAGAGTGCCGGCACCGGGTGCGCGAGATCGAAGCGGAGGCGCTCCGGCAGGTGAGGGCGGCCGAGGCGCTCCAGCGCGAGGCCGAGCTGCTGGCCGGGCTGGAGGATGCCCTCGTGGCCGACCGGGGCCGCATCGACAAGGAGCTCCTGCTCGCGGGCGCGGCCCACGAGGAGGCGGAGACCGCCCTGCGCGCCGAGCAGGTGCGCCTCGAAACGGTGGAGCCCGAGCTGGCCGCCGCGAACGAGAGCGTGCAGGCCCTGCGGGTGCAGACGGCGTCGTTGCAGGGGGAGGCCATCCGGCAGGGTCAGGCCGCGGCGGCGGCGCGGCAGCGCGCCGAGCGGGCGCAGCGGCGCGTGGAGCAGATCGCGCAGGAGCGCACCGACCTCGACGCCCGCCTGCTCACCCTCGCGCTCGACATGGAGACCACGCGCACCACGCTGCAGCGGCTCGGCGAGGAGCTGGGCGGGGTGGCGGGGGAGCTCGAGGGCGCCCGGGAGCGCGCGAAGGAGGAGAAGGAGAAGGTTCGGGTGGAGGAGGCCGCTGCCCGCGCCGCGCGCGAGCGGCGCGATGGCGCGAAGGACCGCCACGCCGCCGCCGAGGTGGCCTACCAGCGGGTCAAGTTCGGCGTGGAGGAGCTCCTCCGCACCACCGAGGAGCGCCACGGGCTCTCGCTCCCCTCGCTGCTCGACCGGATCGACCGCGATGGCGCCTTGCTCGTCCCCGGGTGGGAGCCCATCGAGGCCGAGCTGGAGCTGGGCGCCGAGACCGTGCCCACCCTCCGCCTCGACCTGCGCGCCCTCGACCTCGACGAGGCCACCCTCACCGCCCGCCAGCGCGCGGTGGAGGGCATCCGCGACGCCCTGTTCAAGCTCGGCGAGACCAACCCCGAGTCGATCGGCGAGTACCACGCGGTCCGGGTGCAGTTCCAGGACATCGATCGCCAGCGCAAGGACCTCGACTCGGCCATGGAGGTCATCGAGTCGGCCATCGCGCGCATCAACCAGACCTGCCGCGAGCGTTTCCGCGAGACCTACGATCTGGTTCAGGAGCACTTCGCGGCGCTCTACCCGCGCCTCGTGGGCGGCGGCTCCGCGCGCCTCGAGCTCACCGATGCCGACGATCTCCTGAACTGCGGCGTGGAGATGCTCGTGCAGCCGCCCGGAAAGAAGGTGCAGGTGCTCTCGCTCTTGTCCGGCGGCGAGAAGGCGATGGCCGCCATCGGCCTCATCTTCGCCCTGTTCCGGGTGAAACCTTCGCCGTTCTGCCTGCTCGACGAGGTAGACGCTCCCCTCGATGAAGGGAACGGCACGCGCTTCAACGACATGCTCCGGGAGATGGCCGCCGTCTCCCAGTTCATCGTGATTACCCACAACAAGAAGACGATGGAGGCGGCCGACGTGCTCTACGGCGTGACCATGCCGGAGCCCGGGAGCAGTCGTCTCGTCACCGTCCGCCTCGAGGGCGCATGAACTTCCTGCTCATTGCCATCATCATCGCGGCCTTCACGGCGCTCTATGTCGTGTACCGGTCGGCGATGCGGCCGCCGTCGATCTCCGGGCCGCTCGATGCGATCGGCGCGGCTCCGGCAGCGCCCGCCGGGCCCAACCCGCTCCTCGCGGCGCTCGCCCGCTCCCGCGATCTCTTCGCCGGTCTCTTCGACCGCGGGCGCGAGTCCCGGGAGGCGCTCGAAGCGCTCGAGGAGGCCCTCCTGCGCTCCGACGTAGGCGCGGCCACGGCCGCCTCGCTCGTGGAGGAGGTGCGCGGGGCGCCGGACCTGAAGGCGGCCTTGCGCGCGGCCATGCTCCGCCGTCTCCAGTCGGTCGACAGCCGGCTCGTGATCGGCCCTTCGCCCCACGTGGTGCTGGTCGTCGGTGTGAACGGGAGCGGCAAGACCACGACCATCGGCAAGCTCGCGGCGCGGCTCAAGGGGCAGGGGCGGCGGGTCATCCTCGGTGCGGGCGACACCTTCCGCGCTGGCGCCATCGAGCAGCTCAAGGTGTGGTCGGAGCGCGCTGGCGTCGAGATCGTGGCGCAGCAGGAAGGGGCGGACCCCGCCGCCGTCTCCCACCAGGCGTGCGAGGTGGCCGTGGCCCGCAAGTTCGACGTGGTGCTGTGCGACACCGCGGGCCGCCTCCAGGCGCAGAAGGCGCTGATGGACGAGCTGGGCAAGGTTCGGCGCGTGGTGGGCAAGGTCGTTCCGGGCGCCCCCCACGAGGTGCTGCTGGTGCTCGACGCCACGATGGGCCAGAACGCGCTCTCGCAGGCCCGTCTCTTCAAGGACGTGGCCGGCGTGACCGGCGTGGTGCTCACCAAGCTCGACGGCACCGCGAAGGGCGGCGTGGTGGTGGCCATCGCCGCGGAGTTCGGCCTGCCGGTGAAGCTCGTGGGCGTGGGCGAGAAGATCGAGGACCTGCGGGACTTCGATCCGGTCGCGTTCGTGGATGCGCTGCTGCCGGCGTGAAGAGGCGGTCGCGGCGCAACGCCCCCACTCACCTCCGGGCGAGCTGCGCCGCCTCCCCGGCCGCCTCCTCCTCCTCCGCGGCTACCTCGGCGGCCAGCGCGGCCACCTCCTCCTCGTCGAGCTCCACGGCCTCCTCGAAGGTGGCCTCCTCGATGATGCCGGCGCGCGCGGCGCGGACGTTGTTGAACTCCACGAGCGAGAGGATGGCCCACTGGTAGATGGCCACCTCGTAGTATTCGAGGATGTTGTCGGTGGCGTTGAGCAGCACGTAGGTGAGCGTCATCGTGACGTACACGTGGCTCACGAAGGAGAGGTTGCCCGTGCGCTGCTTCCGGATGAGCCGGAAGCCCTGCCACATCATGGTGCCGAGCACCCAGGCGAACAGGACCACGCCCGCGGCGCCCGTTTCGTAGGCCACCCGCAGGTAGCCGTTGTGGGGGGCCGCCTCCTGCCCGAAGAGCTCGACGCCCAGCATCACGGAGCTGCCCGCGCCGTGGCCGAGCCAGGGGTGCTCCCAGAAGCGGCGGGTGAGCTCATCCCAGAAGTACAAGCGCCAGCCGACGGAGGTGTTGAGGTCGTAGAGCTCGGCGTTGGCTTCGAAGACCGAGGCGGCGTCGGTCATGCGGGCGAGGATGCCGCTGCCGAAGGCCAGCAGGCCGAACGCGCCGAAGGCCGTGCCCGCGAGGAGGTAGGAGCGCTTCTTGTAGATCCAGCTCAGGTACACCCAGCAGATCAGCATCGCCACCCAACTGATCCGGGTGTACGTGCTGATCTCGAGGGACACGAGCGCGAGGAGGTAGAGGAGGCGCAGCCCGCGGTTCTGCTTGGTCTCGTCGAGGAACTCGGCGTAGGCGAGGCAGAACAGGAAGGTCAGGTACATCGAGAAGTGGGCGGGGTGGAAGAAGCTCGAGTTCACCCGCACGTAGCCTTCGGTGATGTCGTTTCCCTGGCCGGTGCCCCACTGGTAGAAGCCGTACACGATGGGCACAGCACTGCTGGCGTAGATCGCCGTGATGACCTGCTTCACCATCCGCCGGTCGAGCATGTCGGAGATGATGAGGTAGGTGAAGAAGGGCGCGGCGAGCCGGCTCACGAAGCGGGTCGACCAGCGGTCCTCGTCGGCCCAGGCGATGCTCACCGCGAAGAGCAGGAGGAAGGCGCCGTAAGAGACCGTGAGGGAGCGGCCGCGGAAGGGGTTCTTCCAGAGCACGAGGAAGTAGACGAAGCCGATGCCCGTGGCCAGCACGTTCACGAGGCCGCCGAGATCGAAGTCGAACCCGCTGATGGCGATGCGATCGCCGCCCGCGATGAAGTTCCGCATCGCGATGAGCGTGAGGAAAACGAGGATGAAGGCCTTGGGGTTGGCGAGGAAGAGCCCTCCGCCCACGCCGATGATCGCGAGCGCCGCCATGTGCTGCGGCCCGCCGAACGCGAGCGCGAGCGCCATCGGAACCGTGATGAGCACGGGGATGATGAACTGCCGGCTCGGGTCGCTGCCGAAGTCGGCGAAGGGGGATGGACGGTCGAGCGCCAGACGGGCTCCCTAACCGCGCTCCGGGAGGCTGGCCGTCCGGGCGGCGGGTCCCGACGGTGGGTTACCCCGAGGGGGATGCGCATCCTCCTCGTGGCCCGGGTGTACTGGCCCAACATCGGTGGCATCGAGCGCCACGTGCAGTGGCTCGGCGAGGCGTTGGCGGCCCGGGGGCACTCGGTGCGGGTGGTCACGCTCGACCGCGCCTTCGAGGATGGGCGCGCGCTGCCCGCGGAGGAGGTGCACAACGGCATCCCCATCCGGCGCATCCCCTTTCATGGGAGCACCCGCTACCCGATTGCCCCGACCGTGCTGCGCGAGCTCCACGATGCCGACGTGGTGCACGTTCACGCGGTGGACTTCCTCGCCGACTGGCTGGTGGCCACGCGCCCCCTGCACCGTCGCCCGGTGGTGCTGAGCACGCACGGCGGCTTCTTCCACACGGGCTTCGCCACCCGCGCCAAGCAGGTCTGGTTCCAGACGATGACGCGGATGCTGGTTCGCGGGGTGGATGCGCTGGTCTACACCTCCGATCAGGACGAGGAGCTGTTCCGCAAGCTCACCTCGCGGGGTCGGGTGATCCGCAACGCCGTGGATCTCGCGCCCTGGCAGGCGCTCCATCGGGAGCCGGTGGCCGGCGAGTTCGTCACGCTCGGCCGGGTGGACGTGCACAAGGGCCTCGGCAACCTCCTCCGCACGCTGGCCGCGCTGCGCGACCGCGATGCGCGGCCGTTTCGGGCGCGAGTGATCGGCCCGGAGGTCGTGCCCGGCCTCGTGGCGCGCCTCTCGGCAGAGCGTGATGCGCTCGGCCTCGCCGACCGGGTGGTGTTCGAGGGCAAGGTGCCGGAGGCCACGATGTTCGAGGCGGTGCGTACCGCCGACCTCGGGCTCTGGCCGGCCGAGTACGAGAGCTTCGGCATCTCCGTGGTGGAGACGATGGGCGCCGGACTCTTCCCGGTGCTCAACGACAACCGGGCGTTCCGCTACTTCGTGGAGGGCGGGAGCGGGGCGCTGACCTCGTTCGCCGACCCCGACCGCGCCGCGGCCACCATCGCGGCGGCACGCGACCACGCGGACCGGGCGGAGCGGGAGCGGGCCGCTCGAACCAAGGCCGCGCAGTACGGCTGGTCGAGCGTGATCGGGGAGCTGGAGGCGCTGTACGAGCAGGTGGTCCGCGAGCGTTGAGCCGGCGCGATCGCGCCACGATCGGCCGGGTTGTCGGGCTACACTCCCGCGTGCTCGCTCCCCTGCTGCTCGGCTCGTTGCTCGGCTGTCCGCCGCCCGAAGATTCGGCCACCGTGTGCGCTCCCGAGGTGGAGACGTACGCCCCCGAAGGCGTGCCGATCACGCTCGAAACAGGCGCCGTCGGCCTCGTTCGCACCCACGCCGTTGGGCTGGGCGGTTCGGGTCGGCTCGTGGTGAGTGCCTCCGGGCCGTTCGAGGTGGTGAACGCGGCGGGCGAGGCGCTCACCGAGGTGGAGGCGCCGGCCGAGGTGTACCTGCGCGCGACCGGTCGCGGCGAAGGGCGCGTGATCTTCTCGGCGGGCAAGGGCTGCGGCACCGTGGTGGATGTGCGCGGCGTGGCGCCAGCGCCGCTCGTGGGGCGGCCCCGCACGCTCTCGCCCGGCTGGCAGTCGGCCACGAGCTTCCTCGACGGCGAGGCGGTGATGCTCGGCCTCGATCCCGCCCGCTACCCCGACCGGATCGGCCTCCCCTTCGATGCCTTCCTCGTGGCGCACCGCTCCGCGGAGGCGTGGGCGGCCGACGCCGAGCTGGTGGGTGTGGCCGGCACTCCGGTGGAGGGCGTCATCGAGGAGGGCGAGCTCATCCCACTGGAGCTCGGCGCGCCGTCGGCCGGCGAGGCTGCGCTGGCTGAGTACGACGTGGTGGTCGACCAGGACCGGGATGGGCTCCTCGGCCCCGACGACCTCATCCAGGGCTTCGGCGCGGTCGGGTTCTCGGTGATCGGCGACCTCACGGCCCCCGGTCCGCACGTGGTGGAGACCGACGATGTGAGCGGCGGACGCTTCCTCGGCGAGCGTGTGTGGTGGCCGGCCGACCTCGCCGCGCTTGGGCCGCGCCCGCTCGTGGTGATCTCCCACGGCAACGGGCACGAGTACATCTGGTACGACTACCTCGGCGAGCACCTCGCGAGCTGGGGCTTCGTGGTGATGGCGCACGAGAACAACACCGAGCCGGGCATCGAAACGGCCAGCACCACCACGCTCACCAACACCGACTGGCTGCTCGGCCACCTCGACGAGCCCGGTGGCGGCGCGCTTGTGGGCCTCGTGGACAGCACGCGTATCGCATGGATTGGCCACTCGCGGGGAGGGGAGGGGGTAGTGCGCGCCCTCGACCGGCTGGTGGACGGCGAGTTCGTGCCCGACAACTACGCCGCCGAGGACATCCGCGGCCTCGCGAGCATCGCCCCCACCGTTTTCCTGCCGCTCGAGCAGTCCGACCCCCACGACCGCCCCTACCTGCTCCTCGCCGGCACCGCCGATGGCGACGTGACGGGCGGCGTGGACTCCCCCATCGTGCAGTTCTTCCGCATCTGGGAGAAGGGCACCGGCCCGAAGGCGGCCGCCTACGTGCACGGCGCCTCGCACAACGACTTCAACTGCTGCGGGATGCAGGAGGGCCAGGGCCCCTCGCTCATCGGCCGCGAGGAGGCCCAGGTCGTGGCCCGCGCCTACCTGCTCGCCACCGCGCGCGCCTGGCTCGATGGGGAGGATGCCCTCCTCGACCTTTTCCGCAACGAGTACAGCGGCTTTGTCCCCCTCTCTTTCGCGAGCACCGACCTCGTGGCCACCGGATGGCGCAACGCCGCTACCGCGGGCGATGGCGTGCTCGACGACTTCCAGGCCGAACCCGACACCGACGTTTCCAGCGCCGGCACCGCGGTGGAGTGCACGGCCGATGGCCTCCTCGAAGATCAGCTGCGCGACCGCGACAAGGAGCTGGGCTGGTCGGACGACGACCCCATGAACGCCATGACCCACAACGGCGTGCCCGGCGATGAGGCCCGGGGGACGGTGTTCTCCTGGAGCGAAGGCAGCGCCCCCTTCTGGGCGGTGGAGGTGCCCGAGACCCTCGCCGACAGCACGGGGTGGACGACCCTCTCCCTTTCCGTGGCCCAGCGCAGCCGCCACCCCGAAACCGACAACTGGGGCGGGGCGATGGGCTTCGGTGTGACGCTGGTGGACGAGGCGGGCGTGGAGTCGACGGTCGACGTGGCGGACCATGCCCTCGTGCCCTTCCCCTACCCGCGCCTCGGGAGCGGGACGGGGCGCGGCTGGGCCAACGAGTTCGTGACCGTGCGCGTGAACCTCGCCGACTTCACGGTGGGCTCGGCGCTCGACCTCGGGCGGCTCGCCGAGGTGCGGCTGGAGTTCGGCGAGGCGCACGGCGCCGCCTCGGGCGCGGTGGGTCTCGACAGCGTGGAGTTTGCTCGATGAACTGGTTCGCCTTCGTGCTCCTCTTGCAAGCGGCCACCGCCGGCGAGCCCTCGCCCGTGCGCGGCATCCTCTCCGCCACGCCCTTCTCCCTCGGCGCCGCCTACCGCTCGGACTGGTCCGCGGAGCACCCCGAGGTGCGCGGCGGCACGGTGCTCGTCGTCGACGTGGACCCCGCCTGGCTGGTGCTCCGCAACGGTCCGCAGCCCGTGCTCTACGTGGGTGCCTCGCCCGCGGAGGTGCTGCGCCGCGACGTGGAGGCCGGGCGGATCGTGGTGGTGGTGCCGGGCCCGCTCGGGCGCGAGGTGGCCGTGTACTTCGGGGCGGAGACCCTCCCCGAAACGGTCACTGCGGCAGAAGGCGAGCGGCAGCTGGCCGCGGCGCTGGCTGCCGGCACGGTGCCGCTGCCCGTTCCGGCGATCGCCCCGACGCGGCTCGTGATCGACCGCGCCGGGCTGGACGGCCTGTAGGGGCAGCGGCCCACCACGGCCGGGGCAAGCGTGCCCCACCTCCGCTCACGATCCGCATGGAATCGGGGTGCTTGAGCGGCACGGCCCTTGCATTGCCCCTCCGCATGCTCCTCGCCTGCCTCCTTGCGTGCTCCGACTACGAGCTCGGCGTCCCTTCCGCGACGGTCTCGGAGCCGCCCGAGGAGGACACCCCGCCGCTGCACGCCCGCGCCGACGACTCCGCCGACGAGCCGGACCTGGCGGACTGCGACGCCGGCTACTACGCGGACTACTTCAACCTCCCCGCCGACCACCCCGAGGTGGAGCTCGACGAGGGCGACCGCACCGGCGATGTCCCCGCCAACCACGACTGGTGGGATCCTGCCTACTTCGCGTTCCGGCAGGTGGATCCCGGCCTCGAATTCGGCGAGGAGTGGTGGCCCGTGAACACGGGCCTGCCGGGTGATCCACAATACTTCGCGGTGCACTGGGTGGCGACGCTCGATGTGGTGGAGGACGTGGTGGTCGCGTTCGAGCTCGGCAGCGACGACGATGGTTGGGCCTACATCGACGGCACGATTGCCGGCGCCCTGCCGGGCGTTCACGCCGTCGAGGCCACGACCTTCGTGACCGCGCTCACCGCCGGCCGCCACCAGCTCGACCTCTACATGGCCGAGCGGCACACCAGCGGGAGCGGCTTCTGGTTCCGCTGGAATTCAGATGCCGTCGGCATCCATGCATGCCCTTAGGGCGCGGCCTCGTAGCGGATGCTCACGACATCGCCGGCGCGGGGCCCGTTGGCCGAGAAGTGGAGCGAGCGCGTGGAGGGGTCGAAGCTCCATGTGGTGCGGACCTCGCGGTTCACGGCCACCGAGAGCGTCTCGGGGAGGGGGTCGGTGCTGAGCGTGAAGGTGCGCTGGCTCGCGGCCGACTCGGCGATGAGCGCGAGGCCGCCGGCCCACTCGCCGCAGATCGACACGAAGCTCCCGTCGGTGGCGGCGGCGGCTTCGAGGTAGCCGGCGCCACGCTCGGCGGTGGCGCCGCTCGCGGCCACGCAGCCGGTGGGGTCGTCGCCGGTCACGGCCGACAGCGAGAACGAGCCGCCGGTGCCCACGGCCTCGCGCATGCGGGCCACGTAGGCGGCCTGGTAGCCGGCATCGCCGAGGTCCCAGCCCGGCGAGTGGTCGGCCTCGTCGGACAGCACGATCACCTGCACGTTGGCGTTCTCGCGGAGGAGCCCCGCGTTGCACTCACCTTCGTCGGTGTTCTCGAGCGCGGTAGTGGTGTTGTGGAGCCCCCACTCGTCCACCTCGTCCTCGCCCGGCGGGGTGGCGATGCCGGCGCCGAAGGCGGCGGCGAGGTCGGGGGTGTCGGGCGTGAAGATGCCCCCCTGGTTGCAGCCGGTCGGGCCGGTCACGGCCACCATCTGCCAGTCGGCGTCGCCCTCCTCGAGCCGCGCCGTGAAGGCCTCGATCTGCGCGCCCATCTCGGCGAGCTCCTCGGCCATGGAGGAGGAGGTGTCGCCGAAGAAGACGAGGTCGGCGAGCACGGCCTCCACCTCGAAGAGGTCCTCGTGTTCGCTGTCCACCTGCTGATCGTCCTCCGGCCGCGGCGCCGGGTCCACCCTGCCCCCTTCGAGCGCGTAGTCGGAACAGGCGATGGTGAAGCAGAGCGGAATGAAACGGCGCACGGGACCCCCCACCGTGTGCAAAGCAAACGTCGTGCCACGTCCGCGGAGTCGAGGCGGTGGAACAACCAGCCTCGAACCCGCCTCGCCGTTTCGCGCTCTTGCCGAGGAGCGGGGCCCCGGCGCCCCATCGCGATGCGGTTGCCCCATCGGAGGGGCGCTCAGCTGCCCCGGTAGGTGCTGAAGCTGTAGGGCGAGACGAGCAGCGGCACGTGGTGGTGGCGGCCGAGGTCCGTCACCTCGAAAACAAGCTCCGCTTCGGGAAAGAAGCAGGGGGTGTCCATGCGGGCGTAGTAGCCCGCCACGTCGAAGGCGAGCCGCCATCGCCCTCGTTGGAGCTCACCCTCACCGAGCAGATCGACCACGCGGCCATCGGCGTTGGTGACCCGTTCGGCCACGTTCGCCCAGCCGGTCGCGCCCCATCGCGCGAGGGTGATGGCCATCCCGGCAGCGGGCACGCCGCGTGCCGTGTCGAGCACATGGGTGGTGAGCGGCGAGGCCATCAGAGCTCGTCGACCTCGCAGGGATCGTTGGCCTGGCCGGGGGTGCCGGGCTCCCCGCTCGTGGTGATCACGGTGACCTGCGCGCACCAGTGGGTGGGGTCGTCGTTGTCGCCCGAACGCTGCCAGGCGGGATCCACGCCGATGGCGAAGCCGTGGGCGTACCAGGTCTCGTCGTAGTGGAGGCCGTCGATGGCGGTGCCGTCGGGGCGGGAGAGCACCACCTCATCCTCCCCGTTGGCGAGCGCCAGCCCGTTGCCGGTGGAGTCGCGGAAGAAGCCCGCGTCGCACGGGACGCCGCCGTTCACGGCGAGGTCGATGTCCGCGCAGAGGACGACGTAGTCGTAGGGCGCCACGAGGATTTCGCCTTCGAGCGTCCAGGCATCCACGTCGTCGTCGTGGAAGCTGTAGCCGCCGATGTTGATGGTGCTGCCGCTGGTGTTGTAGAGCTCCACCCACTCGCCCACCGTGTCATCCACGGCGTCGGGGTCGACCATCATCTCGGAGAAGACGAGGTCGCCGGGCTCGGCCTCCACGGGCACATCCTCTACGAGAACGGCGATGCTGTCCTGGCCGATCTCGCCGTCGAGATCGGTGGCGAAGAGCGTGATGGTGTGGGCGCCGGCCGGAAGGGTGGAGACGAGGATGGAGGCGCCATCCTGGGTGATCGCGCCGGGGAGCTCCACGCCATCCGCCTCCCAGCGGAGCACGAGGTCGCCCGCCGGGGTGGTGGTGTCGGAGGCCGTACCCTGGAAGGTGATGCTGTCTTCGAGGCGGAAGCTGGCGCCATCGAGGGGGTTGGTGATCTCCACCGTGGGCACCCCGCGGGGGCCCGCCAACGTGAAGGTGACCGAGGCGGTGGCGCTGTCGCCATCGGAGTCGACCACCGTGACGCCCAGGGTGTGCTCGCCGAGGTCGCCATCGGTGAGGGGGAGCTCCCAGTCGGCCACGCCGGTGTCGTAGGGCTCGGCCACGCCCTCGAAACCATCGAGCTGCCAGGTGATCTCGAGATCGCCGAGCGGGGTGAAGCTGTCGGCCACCGTGGCGCTGGCCATGATGGGACCTTCACCCGCGCGGAAGATCGCGCCGAGCGTGGGGGTGGTGATGGTGACTTCCGGGTCCTTCCGCACGCGCTGGAGGTCGGAGTCGTTCTGGCACGCCAGGAGAAGGAGGGTGAGCACGGCCGCGGTGTAGCACAGGGAAACGCCGCCCGCGCGCGACGATTGGGCAAAAACCGGGGGGCGCCCCGTGCGTCCAGCCCGGCGGAGTCGAAGGCATTCGGCCAGTTAGGGTGGGCGCCCATGTTCGCCGTGGTGCTCTTCCTCGTCTCCGCCCGCGCGGAGCTCGCCCCCACCGAGGCCTGGCTGCACCTCGAGGTCGGCGAACGGGGGCCGGTGCGCGGGCGGGTGCGCTACGCGCTGTCGGTCGGCGAGCCCACCGCGGAGCTGCGGCTCGACTGTGGCAAGGCGGTGCGCATCCGGGCCGCAGCACTCGAGAACGCCCGCGGCGGAGGGGGCGTGCCGCTGGGGTGGACACGCGGCGCTGGCACCACGGGTGCGCTCCGGATTCGTCTCCCTGCCCCGATCGAGCCGGGTGCCGCCACCCTTGCCCTGGAGTTCACGGCTCCCGTGTCCACGCGGGCGCCGGGGGGCTTCCTCGCCACCTTCGCGGACTCCCAGCGGTACCTGTTCACGCACTTCGAACCGAACCACGCCCGGGACGCCTTTCCTTCCTTCGACGAGCCCCGGTTCAAACATCCGTGGACGGTAGACGTCGAAGCCCCCGTCGCCTTCCGGGTGGCCTCCAACACCGCCGCGGCCACGCTGGTGCGCGCGCACGAAACGAACAAGTGGGGATTTACACGCACTCCCCCCCTGCCGAGCTACCTCGTGGCGGTCGCGGCGGGGCCGTTCGTGGCGGGGTCCGCGACGGAGGTTGGCCGCGCCAGGAACACGGTCGACGTACTCGCCACCTCGCCAGCCGTGCTCAAGTCGGTCCTCGGTCAGGTGGGCCCGGCGGTGAAATGGGCGGAGGACTGGATGGATGCGCCGTTGCCCTGGCCGAAGCTCGACGTGGTGGTCGCTCCCGTCGGGGGGCGGTTCGGGGCCATGGAGAACCCGGGCCTCGTGGTGCTGGGCTCCAACTCCCTCGGCTTCTGGTTGCACATGGTCTTGCGCCACGAGCTGCTCCACTTCTGGTTCGGGGACAGGGTGTCGCCGTCGAGCTGGGCGGACATCTGGCTCTCCGAAGGTCCTGCGTACTGGGGTTCCACGGCCCCCACCGCGGAGTTGGCTGCCGATATCTGGCAGCCGGGGCTGGGAACGGGCACGCCGGGGCCGGTGCACGTGACGTCCTTCCCCTCCGACACGGTGGTGTTCACGCCTCGGCAGCAGTGGGGAGCCGGCGCGCTCTTCGCCATGCTGGACGCATGGCGAAGCCTCGTGCCGAGCGGGTTCGACTCGCTGCAAGTGGTGCTTCGGAAATGCGTCGCCGCGCGCATCGACGGGCACTCGGACACCCCCAGCTTCCTGGCCCACCTCGCCGCCGCCTGGCCCGACCTGCCCGTGGCCGAGGTGCTCGCCGGTCTGCTCGAGGAGGCGGGCACGCCCACGGTCACCGTGGGCTGGCGCTGCGGCGGCTCCGAGCCCGGGGTATCGCTCACGGTTGTACGCGGCGCGGCCAGCGCGCCTGCCGGTCCGTTGCCCGTATTTTTCCGTGTGGCCGGGCAAGAGACGAAGGTCGTCCTCCTCCGCGACTCGACGCTCGTTCCGATGGAGGGCTGCCCGGCCTGGGTGCTCGGCAACGCCACCGGCGCGGGCTTCTACCGGGTGACCTACAGCGAAGCTGGCCTCGCCGCCCTCCGGCAGCTCGGGGCTGCCGACCTGTCCAAACGCGAGCACCTCTCCCTCGACGTCGCACCGTAGCGGGAGGGCCCCCTGCCGCAGCCCCCTACTGCAGCCCCACGATCCGGCCGTTGGCCAGGCCCACCACGATCTTTCCGTCCACGATCGTGGGTTGTCCCGTGACCGGGGAGCCGAGGTTGGCCGCCCACGCACGACCGCCGTCATAGGTGTCGATCCGGCTCAGGCGGCCATCACTGTTGCCCACGTAGATGCTGCCGCGGGTGACCAGCGGCTGCGTGGTGAACTCGCCGAAGCCCTCCGACTTCCACCGCAGCTCGCCGGTGAAGACGTCGAGGGCGTAGACGTTGCCGTCCTTGTCGGGGGAGTACACCATGCCGGTGTCGGCCCCCACGGCCGCCAGCGGTTCGAATTCGCTGACGAAGCGCCAGCGCTCCTTGCCCATCATCGGCCCCCAGCGCCCGATCGCGATAACCCCCCCGGGTTTGCCGTCCTTCGCGGCGAAGCTCACGTAGACGTTGTCCTCGTCGAGGGCGGGCCCGTCGACCGGGTCTGCGGGCAACGGCGCCTCCCACTCCACGCCCTTTGCCCCCACCACGAGCACGCGGCGGTCGGCGGTCACGAGGTAGACGAAGCTCTCGTCGGAGGCGGGCCGCCCGATCGGACGGGTGCCCGTGGTCACGAGCCAGCCGGTGTTGGTGACGACGGTGCCTTCCGCGGTGATCCAGGCCCAGCCGCCATCGATGGCCACGGGCCAGCCGACGAGGGAACCGCCGCGCTCCGTGACGCTCGAGTCGCGTCCGGTGGTCCGGTCCATGAAGTGGACGCGGCCATCCACGCCCCCGGCCACGACGGAGCCGCCGGTGGCGACGACACCGTGAGCGCCGACCAGCCGGGTCTGCCACAGGCGCTTGCCGTCGGCCGAGAAGGCGTACACGGTGTCGTTGGCAGTGGCGTAGACTTGCGACGCATCGGCCACGATGGGGGAGGTGATGGGGCCGCCGAGCGTGAACCCCCACGCATCCTCCACCTTGCGGAGCACCGGCTCGGCCTGGGTGTAGCCGGCCCGCCAGCTGGAGCGGGGCTCGGCGCGCGGCGGCAGGAGCGGGGCGGCGGGCTCCGTGGAAGCCGGCGCGGCGACCTTGACGGTGCGGACATCCTCCGGCGCCTTCGGGCACCCGGTGAGCAGGAACAACACGGCGTAGCGCTTCATCGGGAGGGCTCCACGCGGAAGCGATAGCCCATTCCGCGCACGGTGAAGAAGTGTGCGGGCTCCTCGGCGTCGAGCTTTTGTCGCAGGCGGGTGATGAAGTTGTCCACCGTGCGCTCGGTGCCGAAGTAGCCGTGGCCCCAAACCGCATCGAGGATCATCTGGCGGGTGACGACGCGGCCGTCGTTCTTCGCGAGGTACTGCAGGAGCTGGAGCTCCTTGGCGGTGAGGTCGACCACCTCGCCAGCGCGGCGCACCTCGCCGGCAGTGAAGTCGGCCACAACATCGCCGAAGCGCAGGAGCGGGGCGGCGGCCGGGCGGCTGCGACGGAGGTTGGCCTTGATCCGGGCCAGCAGCTCCGAGAGCCCGAAGGGTTTGGTGACGAAGTCGTCGGCGCCCATGTCGAGCCCCATCACCTTGTCGGGCTCGCTCATCTTGGCGCTGAGGATGATGATCGGCATGGTGAGCTGCCGCTTTCGCAGCTCGCGGCACACCTCGTAGCCGTTCATGCCTGGGAGCATGATGTCGAGCAGCACGAGGTCGGGCTTCCACTCGGTGGCGGTGCGCACGCCGGACGGGCCATCGAGCGCGGCCCGGACCTCGTACCCATCGAGGCTGAGGTTCAGCTCCAGGCCCCGGAGGATGGAGGGATCGTCTTCGATGAGCAGGATGCGGTCGGGCACGGCCTGCCTTGTAACGGGCGTCACTCACCCCCGGATGCTGACCAGCTCCACGATCGGGCCCTCCGGGTTGGTATCGGCCCGCAGATCGATCCTCGCCTCGATCTCCCAGCTCCCGCCCTCCTCCTCGTCGTCGTTCACGCCGAGCAGCGACTGTCGCACGACCCACTGGTGCGGCCCCACGGGCTGAAGGACGGTGCGGTGCGAGAGGCGAGCGGCGTGGTCGAAGCGCACCTCGCCGAGCTCTTCGAGGCAGGGGGCCACCATCGCGTCGAGGTCGCCCGTGGACCACACGCCCTCCGCCCCGCGCAAGCCTGCGATGAACTCGTCGGGATCCCGTCGGGCCAGCGCCCGGACGAGGTTGTGCATTTCGGCGCGCACCCGCGCGTTGAAGACCTTGCGGTTGGCCGAGATGTCCACCGGCGGGGGTTCGGCCACGTGGTCGGCGCCGGCCAGCATGGCCTCCCACTCGGTCACCAGCGAGGAGTCCACGCGGCCGATGAGCGCGCGCAGCCATGCGGTGAGCTCGGCGGTGGCGTCGTCCTGGAGCTCGGCCGGCACGTTCTGCACGAGCGCCTTGTACACATCCGAGAGGTAGCGGAGCAGCACGCCTTCGCTGCGCTGCAGGCCGAGGTCGTGCACGTACTCGGGGAAACCCATCCAGGCTTCGGCCATTTCCCGCGCCACGGATTTGGGTCGGATGCCCACCCCCTTCATCCAGGGGTGTCCCTCCACGTAGTGGGTGTAGGCGGGGATGATCTGGTCGGCGAAGGGCTGGGGGTAGGTGATGCCCTCGAGCGCGGCGATGCGCTCCTCGAAGGGCACGCCAGCCGCCTTGAGCTCGCCCATCTTCTCGGTCTTGGCGCGGTCGGTCTGCTTCTGGAGCACCACCCGCGGGTCCTCGAGGATGGCCTCGATCCAGGTGAGGATGTCGTGGGCGCGGGTGGGGGAGGCGGGGTCGAGGTTGCCGATGGCGCCCACGAGGAACAACGAGAGCGAGTGGTGCAGGCTGAAGTCGTGCTGGAGCGTGGGTTCGAGGCGCACGGCCTCGCCCTCGAGGCGGGCCACTCCGGAGGCGAGGAGGTCCTGGAGGAAGACGTTCACCGCCCCCCGGAGCGCATCACGTTCGGCGGCGGGGAGGTGGCAGGCATCGATGAGCTCGAGGAAGCGCCGCGCGCCGGCCTGGGCATCCCCCTCGTGCTCGTCGGCGTGCTGCATGAGCGAGAGGAGGCGGCCGTGGTCGACCACGAAATGGGGCACGAGCGGCTCGGGCGGACGGTCCCGCAACGCCACGAACGTGGTCTCGTCCCAGTGTTTGTACCCGCGCTCGGGCGGCTTGGCTTTCACCAGCTTGCGGAGCTTCTTGGGGTCGGTGATCCGCACCTCGTTCCGCATGTTCTCGATGGTGTGCTCGGGCGCCTGCACCACCACGTTGCCCGTGGTGTCGAAACCCGCGCGTCCCGCACGACCGGCGATCTGGCGAAAATCACGCACCTTCAGGATGTCGACCTTCTTTCCGTCGAACTTGCACAGTTTCGTGAAGAGGACGGTGCGGATGGGCACGTTGATGCCCACACCGAGCGTGTCCGTCCCGCAGATGAGCTTCAGGAGTCCCTTTTGCGCGAGCCGCTCCACGAGGAGGCGGTAGCGCGGCAGGAGCCCGGCGTGGTGGAGGCCGATGCCGTGCGCGAGGTAGCGCCGCAGCGTGGCGCCGAAGGGACTGTGGAAGGAGAACCCCGCCATCGCATCGGCGATCGCCCGCTTCTCCTCCTTGCTGCACCAGTCGGTGCTCATCAGCGCCTGCGCCTGCTCGGTGGCGTCGTTCTGCGCGAAGTGCACGAGGTAGACGGGGCTCTGGCCGGTGCGGACGAGGTGGTTCACCACCTCCGTGAGCGGGCTCGTGCTCCACGTGTACACCAGCGGCACGGGCCGATGAACGCCGCTCACCTCGTCCACCTGGCGGCCCGTTCGTTTCTGGAGGTCCTCCCGGATGGTGCGAGTGTCGCCGAGGGTGGCCGACATCAGCACGAAACGGGTGTGGGGCAGCGTGAGCAGGGGAATCTGCCAGGCCATGCCTCGGTCGCGGTCGCCGTAGTAGTGGAACTCGTCCATCACCACGCTATGCGCGGCCGTCTTCTCCCCCTCGCGGAGGGCCACGTTGGCGAGCACCTCGGCGGTGCAGCACAGGATGGGGGCGTCGCGGTTCACGCTGCCATCCCCCGTCATCATGCCCACGTGCTCGGCGCCGAAAATCTGGCAGAGCGCAAAGAACTTCTCCGAAACCAACGCCTTGATCGGCGCGGTGTACCAGCTCTTGCCGAGGTCGCAGAAGCTCTTGAAGTGCTGGGCGATGGCCACGAGCGATTTGCCAGAGCCCGTGGGGGTGTCCAGCACCACGTGGTTGCCCGCGAAGATGGCGAGGATGGCCTCTTCCTGGTGCGGGTAGAGCGTGAGCCCCGAGTCGGTCACCCAACCGAGGAACGCATCGAGCGCTTCGTCGGGGTGGGAAAAGCCGGTCTCGGGAATGCGCGTGTCGAGCCGGGGAGGCGGCACGCGGCCCTACTTGCCGGTGGCGAGGACGGTGGCGGCGTCCCGCGGGCTCAGGCGGATGAGGATGCCCTCCTCCTGCGTGATGCGGAGCCAGTCCTTGCGGGAGAAGCTGTCGGCCTTGTCGAGCAGCCGCTCCACCTTGCCGCTGTTGCGGTTCACCTTCTCGATGACCACGCGGCCTTCTTTCGCGGCGGCGCCCAGGTCGTCGAACAGGGCATCCACCTCGGCGGGGCTCACGCTGGCGAGGAGCTCGTCGGCGCGGGTGACGGTGCCTTCCACCCGGCTGAGCGCGCCGTCGGCGTGGGTGATCACCGGCCGGGCCTGATCGGAGGTGGCCTCCACGCTCGCGAGCGTGGACTTGGCCTTCTCCACGATCTCGGGCAGGGCATCGGAGGCCACCGCCGCGTTGTGCAGGAGGCGCTCGGCATCATCGAGCATGCGGGTGGCGCGGGCCGGGTCGTCCTTGAGCGCATCCGTGAGGATGGCGAGCGCCTCGGGGTCGAGCGCATCGACCAGCGGGCCGAGCGAGGTGACGAGCTGGTCGATCTCCACCGCCTGCCCCACCGACACCAGCTTGCCGCCATCCTTCAGGGGGGCCGCACTGTCGCTCATCGGGGTGAGCTCCACATACTTCTCGCCGAGCACGGAGCGCGCCCGGATGGCGACCCGCACATCCTCGCGGAGCCCTGCCGACTCATCGATGGAGAGGACCGCCATCGCGCCCCCGCTCTCCACCTTCAGGCTCTCGACCCGGCCCACGCTCACGCCCGACACCGACACCACCGCGCCCTCGGAGAGCCCGGCCGCATCGCTGAACGCCGCCTTCACCTGGATGGTGTTGCCGAGCCCCCGGAGCGCCCCGATCTGGAGGGCCATGAACGCGAGGAGGCCCGCCGCACCCACGACCAGGAGGCCCACTCCGACTTCGTATCGACGAGACACGGCCGGGGGCTAACACGATGGGTGGGCGATGGCGTGGGCCCGGTCGCTCGTCGGCGGGGCGCCGCGCGCCATCGCGGCAGGCCGTTCTACGAGGTAGGGGTGCGCATGGCCGGCGCATGAGCCACCCCCCCGAGCTGTCCCCCGTGCTGCTCCTCGGCGCGGGCACCGGCGAAGCCACCTGCGGGATCCTGTACCTCGCGGGCTACTTGCGCCGCGGCGGCATCGAGGCCTACGTTCGCCTCCAGGATGACGATGTCCTCGAGAAGGACATGGCCCGCTCGCTGGCCGCGCTGGTGGCGCGCGTGCGCCCGCGGCTCGTGGGCATCAGCCTGAAGTGGTTCCATCACGTGCACCGCGCGCTGGCGATGGCGCGCGCGCTGCGGAAGATCGACCCAACCCTCCGCATCGTGCTCGGCGGCAACTCCGCCACGCACTGGTGGCGCGAGCTCCTCGCCTTCGATTGTATCGACGACATCGTGCTCGGCGATGGCGAAGCGCCCCTGCTCGCGCTGTGTCGGGGAGAGCCCGAGCCGCCGAACCATGTGGGTCGCGCCGGGCGCCACGGCCCCAGGCCGAAGCTCACGTACGTGCAGGGCCTCCGCAACAGCGACGAGGCCTACTACTCGCACTTCGACGACATCTTCCTGAGCCAGCGCGACCGCCACGCCTTCTCGGGGTGGGTGGCGCCGGGAAAAGGCTGCGCGGAGAGCTGCATGTATTGCGCGGGCGCCCGCAAGAACCAGCAGTCCGACTTCGGGCGGGTGAACCCATTCCTGCGCGCGCCCGAGAGCGTGCAGCGCGATCACGTGGAGATCGCACCCCGCACCTGGCAGCTGCGGTACGACTTCTCGGGCAGCTCGGTGGACTTCCTCCAGAGCGGCTGGGCGGGTGTGGACCTCTCCGGCCACTCGTGCACCTATTTCCTGTGGGGCGTACCGCAGGTTGGCCTGATCGATGCGCTGGCGCGCGCGTTTTCGCAAGTGCACGTGGTGATCGACGTGGGTTGTTTCTCGGAGCAGCAGCGCCTGGGCCTCATCGGGCGGGGCATCCTCAAGGACTGCGCTTCCGATGCGGACATCTTCAAGCTGGTGGAGGAGTGCCGCCGCTACGACACGCTCGACATCGAGATCGCCGGGATCGCGGGGCTTCCTTCGGCCAACGCCGCCACGCTCCGCGAGGAGGTGCGGCTGGTGGAGCGGGTGCTGCGCCTCGACTGCGTGCTCGGCTACCAGCGGCTCGAAGCGCAGCCGGGTGCCCTGGTCACCGACCAGCCCGAACGCTTCGACATGCGCACCGAAGCGCGCACTTTCGAGGAGTTCCGCGCCTACTTCGAGCGGCGCGAGCCCGGCGCCGACGATGTGCCAATGGTGCGCTTCGCCGATGCGGCGCTCGAAGCGGAGGCGCAGCGCACCGCCGACCACGTAGGCGGTTTGATGGACGCGAAGGCCCGCGCCCGAGCGCGAAAGAGCAGGGTCGACGGCACCACGAGGCTCCTCAACACCGCGCCCTCCACGCGGCGGTACAGCCTCGGCGCCTGGCTCGGGCCGGAGCGCGTGGCGCCGGGGTTGGCGGCCGAGCCGGTCACCGTGGTCCGCTCGGTGAACGGCGCCGAGATCGTGTGCGCGCCGACCGTGGGCGCCCGGCGCGCGGTGGACCCTACCCTTGAGCAGGGCGAAACCGCGCAGCTCCTCCTCTCCACGCTCGGTGCCTTTGCCGCGCCTACGCCCGTGGCGCGCGCGGTGAAGCAGCTTGGGCTCACGGCGCGGCTCGATGCCGGCGCCGTTCACGAGGCCGTCGAGCACCTCGTGGCGGGGCAGTTCCTCCAGCGGGCTTGAGGCCACGCGCCCGCCCCAAGGGCGACCGGGAGGTCGCGGCGAGCCGGCGCCCCCCGAGGTGCCCGCTTTTCCCCTTCCTCCTCACCCCATCCGGGGCAACGACGCCACGCCTTCGCCGCCCGGCTCGGGCAGGATCAGGTTGCGGCCGAGGAAGCGGCGCACGATGGGGTGCTCCGAGCGGGTGACCTCCGCGGTGGAGCCCCAGGCAACGAGCTTGCCCTGGTAGAGCATGGCGATGTGGTCGGCCACGTTCACGGTGCCCACGATGTCGTGCGAAATCACCACGAAGGTGACGCCGAGGGTGGCCTTGAGGTGGCCGATCAGGGCGTCGATGGCATCGGAGGTCATCGGGTCGAGGCCGGAATTCGGCTCGTCGAACAGCACCAGCTCGGGGCGGGTGATGATGGCGCGGGCGAGGCCCACGCGCTTGCGTTGGCCGCCGGAGAGGGCAGGGGTGGGACGGTCGTAGAGGCCGGGCAATTCCACCATCGCGAGCGCCTCCTCCACGCGCTCGCGGCGTTCTTCAGCGCTGAGCTCGGGGTGGTGCTGGCGCAGGGGGAATTCGATGTTTTCGCCGGTGGAGAGCGAGTCGAAGAGGGCGCCATCCTGGAACAGCATGCCGAGGCGCTTCCGAACGGCGTAGACCTTGTCCTCGCCCGCCCGGGCCATGTCCGTCCCAAACACCCGCACCTCGCCCTCGTCGGGCCGGATGAGGCCGACGATGTGCTTGAGCATCACGCTCTTCCCGGTGCCGGAGGGGCCGATGATGGCGGTGGTTCTGCCCCGGGGAATGTCGAAGCTGACGCCATCGAGCACGGTGAGCGCGCCGAACCGTTTGTGTACGTTCACCAGCCGGATGGGAGGCTCGAGTTCATCCATAGAGCACCTGCGAGACCAGGGTGTTGAAAATCACGCAGGTGATGCAACTGACCACCACGGCCCGGTTGGTGGCACGCCCCACGCCCTCCGGACCCTTTTCCGACACGAAACCGCAGTAACAACTCACGAAACAAATGATGATCGCGAAGATGACCGCCTTGAGGCTTCCCGCGACGATGTCGCCCATGTTGATGCTGCTGCGGGCGAATTCGATGAACGTGGCGGGGTTCATGCCAAGTTGGAACACGCTCACGCCGAGCGAGGCGAGGACGGTCACGCTCACCGCGATGAGGCTGAGCGCCGGCATCACCAGCAGGATGCCGTACAGCCGTGGGGTGACGAGGAACCAGTAGGGGTTCACCGCCATGACCTCGAGCGCGTCGATCTGCTCGCGGGTGCGCATCACGGCGATCTGCGAGGCCATCTCGGTGCCGGCCTTGGCGGCCACCATGGCGGCGGCGATGAGCGGCGCCAGCTCCCGCACGCCGGCCATCGCCACGAACATGCCCACGAGTCGCTGCCCGCCGAGCGGGGTGAAGGCCTTGTAGCCCTGAAGCGCGAGGTTTGTGCCCACGAAAACGCTGATCACGAGCAGCACGGGCAGGGACTGCACGCCGATGCGGTAGGCCTCCTCGATGGTACGCCCTGCCGGGGGGCGAGCCCGGAGGCTGGAGCGGAACCAGTCCCACGCAAAATACGCGAGTCCGCCGAGCCAGGCGAGCGCGCTCATCCGAACATCGCCGAGGTGAGGACGTAGTTGGTGGCGAAGAAGGCGAGGGTGGCCCGCACCACGGTGTCGTTCACGGCCTGTCCCACGCCCGCCGCCCCCCCGGTGGTGAAATAGCCGTGGTAGCAGGCCACCGTTCCGATGATGGCGCCGAAGATGGCGGTCTTCACGAGGCCGAAGCCGAGGTCGGCGAGGCTGACGAAGCTCCACAGGTTGGCCATGAAGATGCCGCCGGGCTCGCCCTGGATGAGCACGCTCATGGTGTAGCCGCCGGCGAGGCCCGCCACATCGCCGAGCGTGTTGAGGATGGGGCAGGCCACGATCAGCGCCATCACCCGCGGCACCACGTGCCAGCGGAGGCTGTCGACCGCCATGATCTCGGTGGCGTCGAGCTCCTCCTTGATGCGCATGCTGCCGAGCTCGGCGGCGAAGGAGCTGCCGGCCTGGGCGGCCACGAGCACGCTGGCGAGCACGGGGGAGAGCTCGCGGAGCACGGCCACGGCCACGAGGCTGGGGAGGAGGCGTTGGGCGCCGAACATCTCGAAGATCGCGAGCCCCTGCAGGCCGATGACCATGCCGAAGGGGAAGGTGACCGCCATGACCGGGCCGACGCAGCGCACCGTGACCGTCCACGTGTGCACGAAGAAGTCGCGCGGGTTCCAGGGCGGGGTGACCACACGTGCGGCCACGCGAGCCGAGAACAGCCCGAAGCGGCCGAGTGCGGCGAGGGCGTTTTCCATCGGCCGGGCCGGTATACCCCGGCGCCGGGGTGGATGGGCCGAGGCCCGCGGCCTGCGGGTTAACTGTGCGTCTCTCCGGACGTTCCATGCGCACCCTCCTCGCATTCGGCCTCCCCGCCGCAGCCCTCCTGCTGGGCTGCACCGGCGTGCTCGACGACACCGCGGGTGGAGGGCTGTTCGGCGGGGGTGAGACCGGCGGCGGCGATCCGCCGGCGGTGGACGACGATGAGGATGGGTACGCGGAAGACGTGGACTGCGACGACGACAACGCCGACGTTCACCCCGACGCTACCGAGGTGCAGGGAAACGGCGTGGACGACGACTGCGACCCGGGCACCTGCGTGCGCACCGGGTTCAACGACGAGGTGCGCGAGCTCTCGCTCCCGGCCAGCTACGGCGCGCGGGGCACCACGCCATTCTACTCCGTGGCGAACTCGGACAATTGCGACTCCAGCTACCAGCGGCCCGAGTCCGCGCTGCTCGACCTCACGGGCGATGGTGTGCCCGACCTGGTCATCCTCCTGAGCTGCGACGATGCCACGGTGGGCGATGACCACTGGCTCGTACACGCAGGCGGCCGCGATGGCTACGAGATCGACGCCGCCTCGTGGTCGCTGCCGGCCAGCTACGGCAAGAAGGGCACGACGCCGTTCTATTCGCTCGCCAACTCCGACAATTGCGACGCGAGCTACCTTCGCCCCGAGTCGGCGGTGACGGACCTCGACGGCGACGGCAAGCTCGACCTCGTCATCCTCCAGAGCTGCGAGGATGCCGATGTGGGCGACACCCGGTGGCTCGTGCACCTCGGCACGGGCGCCGGTTTTGCCGACGAGGCCACCGACTGGGCGCTGCCCACCAGCTACGGAAAGTCCGGCACCACGCCGTTCTACAGCCTGGCCAACTCCGACAACTGCGACGCCAGCTACCTGCGCCCCGAGTCCACCATCGCCGATCTGGATGGCGATGGCCGGGTGGACCTCGTGCTCACCGCGGTGTGCAACGAGTCCGACGTGGGCGACACGCGCTGGGTGGTGCACCCGAACACCGGCTCGGGCTTCGCCGAGGAGCCCACCGACTGGACGCTGCCCGCCAGCTACGGCGCGAGGGGGACCGCCCCCTTCTACAGCCTTGCGAACTCCGACAACTGCGACACGAGCTACCTCCGTCCCGAGTCCGCGCTCGCCGACCTCGATGGCAACGGCAAGACCGACCTCCTCGTGCTCCTGGCGTGCGACGACGACAGGGTGGGCGACACCGAGTGGTGGGTCCATCGTAACGAAGGCTCGGGCTTCGCGGAGGAGGCCACGGCCTGGGAGCTCCCCGCGAAGTACGGCGCGCGGGGCACCCAGCCCTTCTACTCGCTCGCAGGCTCCGACAACTGCGATGCCGCCTACGCGCGCCCCGAGTCCGCGGTGACCGACCTCGATGGGGATGGCCGGTCCGACCTCGTGATCACCACCGACTGTGACGACGACAGCGTAGGCGACACCTCGTGGACCCTTCACGCTGGTCAGGACGGCGGGTTCGAGCCCGACGGCCGGTCGTGGTCCCTGCCCGCCACCTACGGCGCGCGCGGAACGACGCCGTTCTACGCGCTCTCCGTGTCCGACAATTGCGACGCGTCGTACCTGCGCCCCGAGGCCTACACCATGGACGTGGATGGCAGCGGCGAGGTGGACCTGCTGATCACCGCGGCGTGCGACGACACCGATGTGGGCGACACCACCTGGTGGGTGCACACCTCGTATTGCGACGAGTAGGGCCCACCCCCGGGCGCTCAGCCGCCAGTTTCGGCCCGCACCCACGCGAGGTAGGCTTCGCTGCCGGCCACCACGGGCACGGCGATCACTTCGGGGAGCGTGTAGGGGTGCAGCGCGCCCACCCGCGCGGCGAGGGCGGGCATCAGCGCAGCGCGCGTCTTGATCACGAGCAGCACCTCGATGTCCTCGTGCACGGCGCCTTGCCAACGGTAGATGGAGCGCACGGCCGGAACGAGCGTGCAGCAGGCCGCGAGCGACTCCTCCACGAGCGTGCGGGCCAGCCGTTCGGCGGTGGCGAGGTTCGGGGCGGTCACGTTCACGACGACGAGATCGGTCATGGGGCCAGCGGGGTCCGGGGCGTGCGGGAGAGGATATCAGGCGCGCGTTCTGGAGTCCGGGATGGTGTTGCTGGTGTTGCTCGCGTGCGGCGAGATGGAGGACCGGAAGGCCGCCCAGGCCGGCGGCGCCCCGCGTGAGTCCGACTCCGGCGCGGCGGACACGGCCCCGGTTGACACGGCGGGGGACGAACCGGTCGACACCGACACCGGCGAAGCGACGGCTGCCCCCATGGTGGAAATCCTCTCCCCGGCGGATGGCGCGGTGTTGCCCAACCCCGTCACCTTCCGCGTGCGCCTCGAAGGCGTGGCGCGCGCCAAGCTCGATGCCGATGGCTACGCGATCGGCGAGTTCGAGGACCTCGGCGAGTCGGTGCTGGAGCGGGAGTTCACCGGCACCGGCTACACGCGGGTGATCACGCTCACCGGCCTCGACGCCTCCGGCGATGTCGTGGCCAGCGACCGCATCGAGATGGAGGTGGAGCCCGAGGGCGTGAGCCTCGACGTGCCCTACTTCTACCAGTACGACAACGCCCACGAGCCCGGCAGCACCTGCGGCATCACCTCCGCCGCCATGCTGGTGGACTTCTGGCACTCCGGGAGCGTCACCCCCGACGTGCTGTACGGGCGCTACGGCAAGGCGCAGGGCCAGTCGCCCTCGGGGCTCGCCGCGCTCTACGAGGCCGAGGGCCTCTACGCGGAGTACGGCACCTGGGCCACGCGGTCCGACCTGCGCGACCATCTCGACGACGGACGCCCCGTGGTGGTGCACGGCTACTGGACAGGCTCCGGCCACATCGCGGTGATCGTGGGCTACACCGACACCGACTGGATCGTGAACGACCCCGCCGGAGACTGGTACAACTGCTACGGCTGCGGCGAAGCCGACCACATCGCGTACCCCCTCGGCGGCGCGTGGGATGCGGAGATGAGCACCGACGGCGACATCTGGTGGTCCACGGCGGCAGATGCGCCCTTCTGAGGAGGCGGCGGTTCGGGGGCGGCCAGGCGCGGTGGTGATCGACCTCGGCGGCGTGCTCGTGCAGTTCAACCACCAGGTTTTCGGCGAGGTCTTCGACACCCGGACGGACGCCGCGGCGTGGTGGCGGTTCGTGCTCCAGCACCCGGCGTACCGGGGGTTCGAGCTGGGGACGGCCAGCCTGTCCGAGCTGGCGGAGGCCGCCGTGGCCGAGCTCTGCGCGCCGGGGGTCGACGCGGACCGCTTCGTGCGCGCGCTGGCGGCCTGGCCGGCGCAGCCCTTCCCGGGCGCGCGGGCCGCGGTGGAGGGCGCGCGCCGGCTCGGCGTGCCGGTGGTGCTGCTCTCGAACACCAACCCGCTGCACTGGGGCGTGCTCCGCGCGGAGTTCGAGTCGGTCTTCGACCGCTGCTTCCTCTCCTACGAAACGGGCGTGCTCAAGCCCGACCCGGGCGCCTTCGCCGGCGTGGAGGCGGCGCTCGGCGTGGCGCCCGCGGACCTCCTCTTCTTCGACGACAACGCGCACAACATCGAGGTCGCGCGGGGGAGGGGATGGCGGGCCGTGCGGGTGGAGGGGCCCGAGGGCATCACGGCGGAGGTCAGCGCGCAGCGCCGCGCGCCCACGGCGTGAGCGCGGCGGTGACCACCTCGGCGAGGCGCGCGTGGCCCTCACGGGTGGGGTGGACGTCGTCGAAGAATTCGTTGGGCGAGGCGGAGGCGAAGACGGGCGGCGCATCGGCCAGCGGGGCGCCGAGGGAGGCGGCCATCTCGCGCATGGCGGCGCGGTACTCGTCGCGGAAGTCGCCCACCTTGCCGGCGCCGGGGTCGTTGACGCAGGGGAGCACGAGGAAGGCGACCTCGCCGCCGCGTTTGCGCATGGCCTCGGCCATCCAGGACAGGTTCGCACGGTAGTCGGCGAGCGGCACGCGCAGCACGACGGGGCCGGGCGGGGGGAGCTTCGGCCCGGCCTGCGGGCCGGGGGTTCCCGGCGGGGGCGGGCCCTGGCCGGGGCGCTTGCCGGCGCGCTCGCGTTGGGGGGGCATCAGGTCGACCGTGACGCTCTCGGTCTGGCTGCCGAAGCGCACCTGGTTGAGCCACTCGCGCGTGAGCAGGTAGGCGGCGCTGCCGCTGAGGAAGGGGAGGAGCGGCCGGAAGCGCACGGAGTCGGCCAGCTCGCCGCCCTGCGTGTCGCTCCAGAGGGTGGCCACGACGAGCAGATCGGGCTCCAGCGCCAGGAGGCGCTCCTCGAGCGCCCGGCGGGCCTGGAAGGAGGACCACCCGGGCGCAGCGCCGTCGAGCACCTTCACCTTCGGGTCGATCGCCTGGAGGGCGGTTTCCACCCGGCGCGGGAAGATCTCACCATCGGCCACCAGCACCCCGAAAACCGTGGAGTCGCCCACGAAGAGCACGCGCCGTTCACCGGCCGGCTTGGGCACCGCCACCTCGGGGCCGCGCATGCCCCGACTGTTCACCGTGGTGCCGCCGGGAATGCCGAACGAGGCCTGCTTGCCGGTGCGGGGCCGCCAGCCGGTGACCGCGTCGACCACCATGTTCGGCTCGCCGGGCACGGGCTCGCCGGGCATCGCATCGAGCGCGCGGTGCTGTGGGAACAGGTACGCACCGCCGAGCCGCGCGCCGGCCTCGGCCACACCGAAGACCGCCAGCAGCACGACAAACGCGAAGAGGATGCGGCGGGCGGGGCGCGACGAGGGGCGGGGGACCGGGGGCATCGTGGCTTCGGCTATCACGGGCGCGCCCGCAAGCTTGCGAGCGGGGAGGGTGGGGGTGTAGAGTCGCGGTGGTGTCCGAGTGAACCCGATGGTGCGTCACCCGCGGCTGCGAGCACTGCTCGCGGCCGCGATGTCCCTCGTGGGGTTCGTGGTGGTGGGCTTCGCCATCCTGCGCTTCCTCGATGGGGCGCGGGCCGCCGAGCGGCTGCGGGCCATCTCGCCGGGGTGGATGGCGCTCGCGCTCCTCGCGTGGTGCCTCTCGATCGGGGTGCAGACCCTCCGGCTGCGTGCGCTCGTGCCGGCCTCGCCGCGCCCGCCGCTGGCCGGCTTCGCCTTCATCGTGCTCGGCAGCAATGCGGTGCACCTCGCGCTGCCCGGGCCGGTGGCCGAGCTCGGCGCCGCCTGGGCGCTGCGGCAGCGCTACGGCGTGCCGATGCCCTCCGCGCTGGCCGCTGCGCTGCTCGCGCGCGTGCTCGCGCTGGCGATCTTCGGGCTCGTGACCCTCGCGCTTTGGCCGCTCGTGGCCGACCGCCTGCCCGAGAACGTGGCCATGGCCGTGACCCCGCTGGCCTTCGCCACGGGGCTCCTCGCCGTGGGGCTGTTCGTGCTGCTCCTGCGCCCCGTGGCCGTGGCCGGGCTCGCGGCACGCTTCGCGGACCGGCTCGCCGCCGTGCCGCCGCTCGCGCGCCACGCCGACCGGCTCGGCAGTCGCCTGCGCTGGTGGGCGCGGTGCTTTGCCGCGGTGGGGGAGTTGCCGCTTTCGCGCTGGGCGGAGGCCGCGGCGCTGAGCGTCCTGAACCTGCTCGTGCTCACCGGATCGGCGCTCCTCACCCTGCGCGCGGTGGGGTTCGAGGCGGCGCCGCTCGGCACGCTGTTCATGCAGGCGCTCACGGCGGTGGCGAGCGTGGCGGGGCTGTTCGTGCCCGGCGGGCTCGGCGCGGTGGAGGTGCTGGTGGTGCTGCTCTTTCCGCTCTACGCGGAGGGCACCACGAGTGATGCGGTCTTCGCTGCCCTCGCGCTCCGCAGCGTACACCTCGCCACGCTCCTCCTCGGCATCCCGGCCATGTCCTGGCTCATCGCCACGCTGCCCGACGATCCGGCCGAGCGGGAGCTGGCGCTCGCGGGCACGCTCGCGGCCGACCTCGACGCGCGCGGGGCCGCCGCGCCATGACGCTCCCCGATCGGGCGAGGCTGGTTCGGCTCGGCGCCTGGGCGTTGGGCGTGCTCGGCGCGGCCGGCGTGGCGGGCCAGATCGCCCGCGCCGGCCGCATCGGTGGCGCCGACGCGCCGCACCTGCTCGGGGTGGAGCTGCGCCTCGGGCAGCTCATCCGCGAAGGTGACGTCGGCCTCGCCCTCTCCGCGTGGTGGGCGCTGCTTGCGCCGCAGCCGCCCTTCGGCGCCGCCCTCGGCACCGCCACCACCGTGCTCGTGGGGAGCTGGCCGCTCTCGGCGGCGCTCTGCATGGGGCTCACGCTGCTCGCCATCTTCGATGCGCTCCAACGGCTGTCGTTGCGGCTCACCGACCGGCGGCTCGGCGGCCTGCTCGCCTGGCTCGCGGTCGTGGGCAGCCCCTTCACCTGGAGCAGCGTCGAGCAGTACTCGCGCGATCTCAGCGTCGCCGCGGCGGTGCTGCAGGCGGTGAGCCACGTGGCGGGCAGCGATGCGCTCACGCGCCGGCGCTCCGCCCTGGCCTTCGGCGCCTGGATGGGGCTCGCCTTCGGCACCAAGTACACCGCGCCCATCTTCCTCGTGGGTCCGTGCCTCGTGGTGGGGGTGGGCCTCCTCTGGCAGACGAAACGGTCCCGGGGCAGCGCCCGCGCCCAGTGGCTCGGCCTCGGCGCGGCCGTGCTCGCCTTCATGGCCGTGGCGGGCCTGTGGTACGCCACCCACTTCGGCGCCGTCCGCCGCTACCTCTTCACCTCGCTCGATGCGGGCGCGATGCAGGGGAACGCCGCCAGCCTGCGCGACGTGGATTCGCTCGAGGCGCGCGTGTACTACGTGGCCACGCTCTGGGAGGCGCTGAGCGCGCCCGGCGTGGCGCTCCTCGTCCTCGCCCTCGTCCTGGGCTTCTGGCGGCGCGAGAGCCGCTTCGGCATGGCGGTGGTGGGGGTGGGAGCGCTGGTGGGGATGGTGATCCTCTCGCGCACCTCGCAGCAGGTGGACCGCTACCTCTTCCCCGGCTTCGTGCTCGCCTGCGCCGCGATGGTGCCGCTCGGGCGGGGTTGGCTGCTGCCGCTCGTGGTGGCCGGCGCGATGGTGCCGCGGGTGTGGACGAGCGCGCAGCGCTTCGGGCCGGGCGAGGTGGGGCCGTCGCCGAGCTACGCGCACGGCGTGGCGGCCTTGCGGAGCGCGCACTGGCCGCAGCCGGCGGGGTCGTTCGCCCCCTCCGACTTCCAGCCCTCCGAGTGGCACCTCCTCGAGGCCGTGGCGGCGCTGCGCGAGGTGCAGGGGCCCACGGGCACCGTGGGGTACCTGCCTTCGGCCGACCCGAACTCGCCCGGCTTCGGCCACCTCATGCTGCCCGCGGCCAGCCTCGGGTGCCGGTGGGACTGGTCGACGGTGAGCCTCCGCGGCGGCGGCAGCGCGGGCGAGGTCTTCGTGGGCCCCCTCTTCGACGGGGACTGGCCGCCCCGGGGCTTTCGCGTGCTCATCGCCCTGGAGCGGAGCCCGGGGGACGGGCCGGTGCAAGCGTGGTTGAGGAGTCACGCGGTGGTGGAGGCGGCCCGCGTGCCCACGCGCGCCGGCGGGGCGTTCGTGGTGTACCGGGTGGAGGGCATGACCAATCCGCCCTCGCCCGAGCGCAACGGTCCCCCGAAGTAGCGGGATGCGCTACCTCCTCACCGGTGCCACGGGTTTTCTTGGGGCGAACGTGCTCCGGCAGCTCCTCGCCCGCGGCGATGAGGTGGTGTGCGTGGTGCGCCAGCCGAACCTCTGCACCGAGGGCGTGGCGCGCGAGGTTCGGACCGTCGATCTGCTCGACGTGGCCGGGCTCACCGAGGCCATGGCGGGGTGCGCGGGGGTCTTCCACGTGGCCGGCGCCTTCCTTCCCGGACCGGGTGCGTTCGCCATCATGCAGCGCGTGCACGTGCACGCCACCGAGGCGCTCCTCGAGGCCATGGCGCGGGCGCGCGTGCCGCGGATGGTCTACTGCTCCTCGAGCATCACGGTGGGGTACGGACCGCTCGCGGCGCCGGGCGACGAGGACAGCCCGCTCGACCCGGAGGCCGTGTACGGCCCGCGCGGGGTGTGCCGCGAGTACCACGACACCAAGCTGGCGGGGGAGGCGTTGGCGCGGGGGGCGAACCACCCCGTGGTGAACCCCGACTTCGTGCTCGGCGCCTGGGACATCCGCCCCACGAGCGGCACCCTGCTCCTCCAGGTGGCACGCCGGCCGGTGCCCTTCTACCCGCCGGGCGGCAAGTGTTTCGTGGACGCGGAGGACTGCGCGATCGGCCACCTCCTCGCGATGGACCGGGGTGCGCCCGGGCGGCGGTACCTGCTGGGCTCGCACAACGTGGCGTACCGGGAGGTGATGGCGCTCGCGGCCGCCTGGGCAGGCCGCCGCGCCCCCGCGATCGCCGCCCCCGCCACGCTCTTGCGCGCGGCGGGGCTCCTCGCCCGCCCGCTGGTGCGCCGCTCCCCCGCGCGGTTCGCCGGCCTCGACGAGTACGTGCTCGCCGGGATGCGCGAGGCGCGGCACCGGAGCGGGGAGCGGGCGCGGCGCGAGCTCGGTGTGCCGGCGACCCCGCTCGCCGTGAGCGTTGCGCGCGCGCTGAACTGGTTCCGCGCGCATGGATACCTGAGTTGAAGCTGCTTACGAGTTCGCTTGTCCTCCTCCGTATGGCTCCAGGCTGCCGCGCCGCTGCTCGTGCTGGTCGTGCTCCGCGTGCTGCCGAAGGGGGAGGCCGAGGCGCGGCACCCCCGACTGGCCGAGGCGGCGGGTGTGCTCGCGGCGCTCGCGGTGGGAACCTGGAACGTGGCGCAGGTGGGCGGCTGGTTCCTCTCGCCGGCGGTGCTCACCGCGAGTGACTTCACGCAGTACTGCCACGCCGCGATCGACATGGGGCGCGGCGCGGTGGAGGAGGTGGCCACCTCGCGCTCGCGCTTCGCGGCCTGGCTGCCGGGGCAGCTCGTGTCGTCGGTGGGCGTGCTCGATGCCCTCTGGCTCGGCTCCACGCTGCCCGGCGTGCTGCTTCTGCACCTCGGCACCTACCTGTGGGCCCGGGCGCTCCACTCGCGGGCCGCGGGCATCGCGGCGGTGATCTCCATCGGCTTTGTGCCGCCCGTGGTCACGATGACCCGCACCGTCACGTTCTACCCCGCGCTGGTGGGGTGCACGGCCCTGGCCACCGGCCTCGCGGTGGCGGCGGTGCGCTGGCCGCGGGCGCCGTTCTTCGTGGGCGGGGCGGTGGCCTGCGCGCTCCTGCCGCTCCTCGACGTGCGCGGGCTCCTCTGGGCGCCGGCGCCGCTCTTCCTGCTCGGCGTGGGGGTGGTGCGCGCGAGCTGGCGCACCCGCGTGGTGGCCGCCCTCGCGCTGTTCGTGGCCTTTGAGGCCTCGTGGTACGCCGGCCAGTTCGCCTACCCGGCGCGGGCGCAGGGGATGGAGGCGCAGGCGTGGTTCTACGCCGACGAGGCGGTGCGGAGCGCGGGCCTGCAGGCCGAGTTCACCTACCCCCCGGTGGGGGGCGGGTTCGTGTGGGGCCGCACCCCGATCGGCACGCTCCCCTCCACCTTCGCGGCGCTCCGGGAGATCAGCGAGGCCATCCCGCCCGGGGTGCGCACGGCGCGGGCCGCGATGGAGGGCCGTACCCGGAACCTGATGCCGCTCGTGCCGCTCGCGGCGGCGGCAGGGCTCGTCGCGGCGGGCGCGCTGTTGCGTGCGCCGCTGCGGCTGGGCGCCCTCCTCGCTTCGGTGGCGCCCTACGCGGTGATGGTGGCGCAGGCCGCGGCCATCATCGCCCACCCGCGCTACCTCGGCTCCGGCCTGGCCGGGCTGCCGGTGCTCGTGGGGGTGGCGGCGGCGGCGCTGTCAGGCGCCGGGGAGGGGCCGCGGCGGTTCCCCTGGCGGGAGGCCGCGCTGGTGGGGTGGTTCCTGCTCCTCGGCTCGCGGCTCCTGCCGCCGCTCGGCGTCAACCACTTCCTCGAGGTGCGCCACCTCGGCGACGAGGCCCCGGCCTCCACGGTGCTCGCCGCGCGTTCCGGGCGCCTGCAGGATGGCTGCACCCGCCAGATGATCGGCGAGCGGCGCAAGGGCGGCACCGGCGACTCCGTGCTCTTCCCCACCCCCTCGGCGGCGGCCCCGCACCCCTGAGCGGCGCGCACACCGGCGGCGCCGCGGTGCGCCGCAGGGACGCCCGACGAGCTGCCGGGCGCGGCGCACCGCCCCGATCCGCTAGGGACAGACGGTATCGACCCAGGTGTCGTAGTTGTTGTCCTCGTCGCACTCGCTGACCGAGCTGCTCTCGATCACCGCGCGCCAGCCGAACTTGCCGATGTCGGCCGGGAGGAGCTCGATCTCCACGGCGTAGTCCTTGGTGCCGGCGGGCACGACGCCGATGGTGGTGCGGGAGACCTCGCGGAGGCCGCTGTCCATGTCGCTGTAGAGCACGAGCTGCTCGGTGCCGCCGCTGTCGGAGCCGCCCTGGTTCACGATCTGCACGGCCACGGACACCGGGCCGTAGTCGCAGTCGGCCACGCACACGTCGGTGATGACCGGGTACAGGTCGGGGGTGCTCGGGTCGTCGGCCGCCACGCGCGCCCGGTAGACGTTGTACTTCAGCCAGCTGGGGTCGGGGCTCGCGGGGATGCTGCCGTCGGAGTTCACGTTGGTGATGGCGAAGTCGTGCACGTTCCAGGTGCTGCCGGCGGCCGGCCAGCCGCTGCCGCCGTGCTCGTAGGCGGTGATGGCGGACGCGGAGCCGTAGTGCGCCACGACGATCTCCGCGTGCCCATCGGCATCGAGGTCGGCCACTGTGGGGTACTCGAAGATGGTGGGGGAGGAGTGCGTGTCCACGAAGAGCTCGCGGCCCGTGCTGCCATCGAAGATGGTGAAGGTGCTCTGGTCGGCGAAGAGGATTTCGAGGGCGCCGTCGTTGTTGAGGTCGTAGGCGGAGCAGCCGGCGAGGCCGGAGGTGTCGTCCATCGGGACGGACCACATCTGGGTGCCATCGAGCTCGTAGGCCACGAAGTTCTGGTACGAGGGCCAGGCCACCTCCGCGGTGCCATCGCCATCGAAGTCGCCGGCGCAGGGGGGGCCGGGCTGGGCCTGCGCGGAGGTGTAGGACTTGCGGTAGATGTTGCTGCCGTCGTGATCCCAGAGGGTCCACTGGGCGCCGACGAAGCCGATCTCGGCCTCGGGATCGCTGTCGGCCTGGATCATGATCGGCCAGAAGCCGTAGGTGCCTTTCTCGCCGGAGCACCAGAGCTCGCTGCCATCGCTGTCGTAGAGGCAGCCTTCGTTGGCGATCTCCTGATCGCCGTCGAGGTCCACATCGCCGATGGCAGGGAGGCGGTAGGCCCAGCTCCCGCCCGAGCTGCCGACCGACATGGTGAAGTCGGTGGAGCCATCCTCGCCGTTCATCACGTGCGAGTCGTAGATGATCTCGGGCTTGCCGTCGTTGTCCACATCCGCGATGTTGTGGAGCACGTAGTTGAGCGACACCAGCATGTCGGTGGCGGTCCACTCGAGGCGGCCATCGCCGCTGATCACGATGGTCTTCTTCGAGGAGTTGGAGGCCACGACCTCCGGGTCGCCATCGCCGTCGACATCGGCGATGGAGGTGCCGCCGTAGCCGTTGGCGCCCGTGTAGGTCCACTTGGTGGAGCCGGTGGCCCCATCGATGGCCACGATGGTGTTGTCGCTCAAGGACACCACCACGTCGGGGGAGTCGCTGTCATCGACGCGGCCATCGCCGTTGTCATCATCGAGGTTGCCGATGACGGGGGTCATCCAGGAGCTCTTGCCGGCGCCCCACGTCCACTTCACCTTGGCGTCCCACGGGTCGTCGGTCACCTCGGTGCCGCCGCCGCCGCTGCTCCCGGCGCACTCGTCGGGGATGACCACCGTGCCGGCATCGCCGAGGTCGAGGACGGGGCACTCGATGTCTTCACAGTCGGCCCGGCCGTTGTTGTCCTGATCGGGGAAGCCTTCATCGACCTCGCCATCGCCGTCGTCATCCACGCCGTTGCACTCCTCGTCGGTCGGCGTGAAGTTGCCGGAGTCGGTGTCGGGCGGCTCCCAGTCGGAGCTCGTGTCGAACTCCGCATCCGGATCCTTCGCGCCGGCGAGTTCGTTGTCGTTTACACAGGCGAGGGCGAGCAGGGTGAGCCAGGGGGCGTGCCGCATGCGGATTCCAAGAGCGGCCCCAGCTTAGCTGCTCTTCGACCTGTCCGCTTGGATTGCCCACAGCGAGCCGAAGCCCACCCAGAGCTCTCCGGCCAGGTAGCGGGTGCCGCCCGGGTCGCGGGCCTTGCGGGCGCGGAGGGCGTCGTTCAACGTTCCGCCGGCTTCATCCACGGCGTCGTGCGGACGTTTGAGGTTCATGTGCAGATGCACCACGCCCTGGCTGCTCACGTGCACCATCTCGATCGTGCCGTCTGCGTCGACGCGCGTGACCACGGCGGAGTGGGTGAGCTCGTCGTTGAGGCGGCCGTCGTTGTCGCGGTCGTAGGTGTCGCTGAAGAAGGCGACGTCGCCCACGGTGGGGAGCTTGCGGCGGTGGAAGACGCCCTCGGCGTGGGCGAGGTCGTGCAGCATGGCGGAGCTGCCTGCCTGCGGGCAGCTCGCGGCGGCGTGGGCGGCCTCCACGAGGCCGGAGCAGTCGAAGCGGAAAGTCTCGCCGCGCACGAGGATGGTGCGGTCGCCCACGAAGGTCTGGGCGGCGGCGGCCACCCTGCGCGCGGCTTCGGGGCCGGACCGAGGGGCCTCGGGCGTGGGGCGCTCGGAGCGGCCCTGGCGGGCGAGGTACTGCGCAACCGTCTCCTCGGCGCCCCGCCCGAGGTGGTCGAGCGGCCCGGGGAAGCGGAGGCCGCTGGCGCAGCCGAGGGCGAAGAGAATCCACACGGGGCGAGCATAGCCGATCTTGACGGGTCAAGGGGGGCGGGCGATGGCCGCCTCGAATAGGGGGGCGCCAGAACGCCGAAGGGAGGTCTGCATGGTCGCACCGCTGCTTTCGCTGATGACGTCCTGCGCACCGATGCACATGGCCTTGCCCTCCGCCCTCGATGGCGGCGCGGTCCTTCCCGTCGGCGGCCGCGGGGATCTCCGGGCCGGCTACACCATCGGGGACTACCAGGTGGCCCCGAAGCCGCGGGGTTTTGCGACGCAGGCGCGGTCGGACTACCTGATCAGCACGCCCGCGTCGCGGACCGAGCCGTTCACGTTGGTGGTTGTGTCCCCCGACGGGGGTGCGTTGGAGGTGGCCTGCGAGCTGGCTGCGCAGATGCAGACAGGGTTCGAGGACTCTCGCCGGTACGCGGGCGGGCAGGTGGAATGCACCGGGGAAGGCGTGGTCCTCTCCTGGCACCGCGCAGCGGACAAGACGGTGGTGGGGACGGTGTCGGTGGGGGGCGAGACCTTCGCCTTCGCGCCCGCTCACGATGCGGCTGGGCCTGCGCTCCCGCTCAACGCCGGGGCCGTGCTCCGTCGCGGCGAGGCTGCGGTGGCCGCCGTGGAGCGTTTGTCGCCCGGTCGGGTCACCGTGGCGCCGGGCGCCGGGGGCAACCCCGAGCGGGCGGCGGTGATCCTCCTCGCGGTGGTGATCTCCACGGAAGACACGGTGGCGCGCTGGGCGCGGGACGACCGCTCGGAAGAGGGGCCGGAGCCCCACCGAGGCTTCATCCTGAGGTGAGGGGCCGATCGCCGGCGCCCGCATCGTCGGGGCGGCGGTTCACCCCTGCGTGAAGAACGCCCGGAGAGGCGGCGCCATGTTCTCGGGTACGTTGTCGCCCCAGGCGCCGCCATCGATCGTCGCGCCGGTGGAGCGGCCCTCGTCGTCGAGCTTGACGAGCGTGGGGAGCGCGCCGACATCGAGTCCGACGCCCGCGAGCTCGGTGGTGAAGGCGTCGTGGTCGATCCGGAGCACGTAGGTGCCCGCGAACGCCGCGGCCATCTGCGGATCGTGGATGGTCGCGTCGATCGCGTTGCACGGCGGGCACCAGTCCGCGTGCAGGTAGGCGATCGGCTGGCGACCCGAAGCGGTGGCCGCCCTGGCCGCAGCGACCAGCTGCGAAGCCAGCGGCCCCGCCGACTTCGTGGCGTCGACCCAATCGAACCCCTGGGAGGCGATGGCCCCCGCGGACGCGGCGGACGGGGCGCTTCCCGCGGGTGCGTTGGCAGCGGTGGGGCCGGTGCAGGCGAAGGCGGCCAGCAGGCTCGTTGCCAAGATCGGACGAATGCGCACGGGAGCGTCCTCGGGGTGGGAGAGCATAGTCGCTCGCGCCCGCGCTTGTCATCATACGACGACGTTGTCGGAGGGAAAGCAGGACGAACGCCCTCAGACGCGCTTCATACAGGGGGGGTTTCAACCGGCGGGGCGTGCCGTAGGTTGAGGGTGCAGGAACCAACCTGCAAGGAGTTCAAGATGCTCACCACCCTGATCGCCACCTTGTCCCTCAACGTTGCCAACGCCGAGTCGCTCATCGTGCCCACGGGCGAGGAGTCGACCGCCGACGACAGCAGCTCGTCGCGATTCTCTGGTATGTACGCCCGGAAGAGCCCGTCCGGGTTCGATGGCGTGCGGCACGGCTTCCGCGCCGGGTACGTGTACGCCAACCAGGCCGAGAAGTCCGGATACCTCCGCTCGCCCAACCTCTTCTCCATCGGCTACGAGGCGGAGATCAAGGTGGCGAGCGGCGAGGGACTCGACTTCATGATCGTCCCCAACGTGACGCTCCTGGGCCTGAACCAGGGGGTGGCCCTGCCCTCGGCCAGCACCCTCATCGGCCTCTCGCTGTTCGACACCTTCAAGGCGGGCGTGGGCGCCAACGTCTCGCCCAGCACCGACGGCAGCTGGGTGCACATGGTAGCCGCCGTGGCGTTCGTGCCGGCCGTTGGCAAGCTGCAGCTCCCGATCGCCGTGACCTACATCCCCAGCGAGACGGGCGACTTCCGGGTGGGCGCAAGCCTGGGCGTGAACTGGCCCAAGGCGGACTGACGGAGCCCGGGTTCGTGCGACCTACTCGGCCGTGAAGCCGAAGGCACGATCGTGCACGTACACGAGCTTGCAGGGCTCCACGTAGCGCGCATCGTGAATGCGGCCCGCGGCCACATAGCCGGTCTGGCCGGCGGCGAGCGTGACCGGCTCGCCGTCGGGCACGAGCGCGCCCCCCTGCCGGGTGAAGAACTGGATGACCATGCGGCCCTCTACCACCACCGTCATGTCATCCCCGGGGTGGGAGTGCGGCGGCTCGGCCGAGCCGGCCTCCCACTGTTCGAGCATCACTTCGACGCCATCCGGGTTTCCCGGCACCGTGGTGCGCAGGGTGAAGCCCACGGGGGTTCCGGGGACGGAGACGTGGTTCGACCAGACGGCGCTTGGGTGGGGCATCCGCCTCAGTAATGGAACGTGGGCCCGGCGGACACCCGAAACTGCGGCGAATCGCCCTCAAGGGGGAGCGCCAGCGCCGTTTCGACGCGGGCGCCCCAGTGTTCCCAAAGGAGGTCGTTGCCCAGGGCCATCTCAAGGATGGGGCCATCGGTGTCCCCGAGGGAGTAGCCCACGCGGGCCGCGCCGTAGGTGTACGCCCGCCCGTAAGCCACGCCGCCGAGGAGCCCCGCCATCGGCGAGATGATCTCCCCGTCGGTGTCGGCCTGGCAGCCGAACTCGAGGGCAACGTGCCCCAGCTGCTTCGTCCAGCCGGTCGTGAACGCCATTCCGCGGCTGTCGGTGGGTACGCTCATGGTCACGACGCCACGGCTCAGCATCTTGCCGGGCGGCGTGCCCGCGCGGGCGCTGGCGGCCGTCCGCGCGCCCGGCGCGCCCCGATCCGTCAGGGTAACCAGCGCAGTGAGGCCGGGAGTTGGCGTGGCGCCCGCAACACTGCGGATCGCCGTGACGCGGTAGGCCCGTCCCGTCACGTCCACGCACTGCTGCGAGCCCTCCCAGCTGACCCGCGAGCGGATCGAGGTCAGGGAGTCGGCGTCGGCGATCTTTGCGAGCGCTTCGTATCGGGCCGCCTGGACCACGGCCGGATGCCCGCCGCCGGGCTCGGCTGGCACGGCAACGGCGCCGTACCGCTCGAGGTCGGCCTCCTCCATGCACGCGTGGCCCTCCACGAGGCCCAGGAGCTGGTAGTCCACCTCCGCCGGGTAGATGGAATCCGGGAAAACGGGTGGCGAGGCTGGCGTGATCCACGTGGGGGGCACGGGTTTTGCGCAGCCCGCGAGCGTGGCTGCGCCCGCGGCAAGCGTCAAGGCGCGCACGGTCACGGCGTGCTCGTGGCGGGCACGGGGGGCGCGGGAGGCGCGGGAGGCGGGGAGGGGGTTGCCGTGCGGGTTGACGAGTAGGTCGGCGCCCCGGCCGCGCCGCCGCCGGCCCGGATGCGTTCGACCCGGTAGGCCTTGCCGGTGACGGTGACGCACTGTTTGTACCCGTCGTTCTCGACCTTGGCGCGAACGTACATCAGGTTGTCGGCTTCAGGGTTCTTCTGCAGAGCGTCGTAGCGGGCCGCTTCCAGCACCTGGGGGTGCACCGGCCCGGACCACGTTTGCCGCCCACCGGAGGCGAGGAGGTAGTCCTGGAGATCGCCACACGCCTGGCCGCTGACGGGCCCGAGGATGGTGTAGTCCACCTCGGCCGGCGCGACGCTCTAGAAGGTCGGGTCCACCGCACTCGGGGTGCCGTACATCGTGACTCGGGTGGGGAGGCTGCACGCACCGAGCGCCAACAGGGAGAGGGAAAGGAGGGGCTTCATGACAAATCCGGGGTGGGTGGCGGGGAGTGAACCACACCCGGCGGATTCCAGTCAAGACGGCGCCCGCGATGCGGGGCGAGCCGGAAGCCCCCGATGCCGGTCGCGCCGAATCGCCCCTCAGGTTTCCGACCCGCTGTCCTCGGGAGGCGGCACGACGAAGAGCTCGCCGGTGCACCAGGCGAGCTCGAACCCGAACAGCGAGGCGAACTGGGTGGTCTCCAGTTTCACGCCGTCGTCGTTGCCCATGCTCAGCGTCTGCACCCCGGCGAGGGCCGCGGCGGTTTCGTAGGTGCCCTCGTAGTGGCCGAAGAGCTTGCTGCCGTCGAGGGGGCCACCGAGCGGAAGCAAGAGCGGAACCTCTCCGTCGCCGCCGCTGCCCACGAAGGTCACGCCGAAGCCCATCATGCCGCCCGAGAGGGTCACGGACTCGGTGAGCGTGCGACCCTCGACGTCGACGACTTCGAGCGTGCCGGTGAGGCCGATGCCCCCGCCCATGATGCCGCCGGAGCCGAGGGTGGCGTCGACGATGCGGGCCTCGGCCACCATCACATCGTTGATGGGGGTGTCGTTGTCGTGGAGCGTGCAGCCGGCGAGGCCCACGAGCACGGCGAGGCGGCGCGCGCGCCTCACTCCGCGCCTCCGCTGTCGGCGCGGTCGCCGCGGGGGGTGAAGGCCGCCTCCTGGGTGAGGCCCAGCGCTTCGAAGGCCACCCGCGCGCCCACGCCCAGCTCGAACAGCGCCACGTCGATCTGCACGCCGCGCTCGTTTTCGAGGTGGTGGGTGGAGAGGCCGGCGCCGGCGGCCACGCTGCTCGCCACGCCGGTGTACACGCTCATGAGGTCGACGGCCTGCACCCCGGCGTCGGGCAGGAACATCGGCACCGGGCCGCCCACCGCGAGGGAGCCTTCGACGACCCCGCCGACGAGCGCCCCGTCGATCGACACGATGGCTTCGTGCTCCTGGCCCTCCTCGTCGCCCACGACGAGCAGCGCAGCGCCATCCACCGCGCCGCCGAAGAGGAACCAGGTCTGGATCTGCACGTCTTCGAGGCGGGCCGTGGTGAGGCAACCCCTGAGCCCATCGCCCGAATGGTCGGGTTCACAGGCGAGCACGAGGAGCAGCGGCACCGACCCAGCATAGCGTGGACGGGTGGTCAGGCTGGTGTGAAGTGCGCGGTGCGGCGCGGAGGGCGGAATACGCAGGGCGGCGTTTCGGAGGCGCTCCCCGATGTCCCGACCAACCGCACCCCGAGGGTTGGCCGGCGCGTGGCGATCGTGGGCGTTCGCGGCGATCCTCCTCGCCCTCGGCGGCTTCTTCGCCTGGGACCACGTGTGCTGGGTGCGCGAGGACAACCTCCCCGAGCTCGACGGGGACTCCGTGCTCCACTCCGGGGTGATGGCCTTCGGCTGGAGCGCGCTTCGGAACGGGTGGAACCGACCGATCGTCCTGAACATCAGCACCTACCCGCCGGTCACGCACTGGGCGGCCTGGTCGGCCTTCCGCTGGTTCGGCTCGTCGGTGACGGTCATGCGCGAAAGCCAGGCGCTCTTCGCGGGCATCCTCGCCATCGGGTCGGGGCTCCTCGTCGGTCGGGTCTCCGGCCGGATGGCGGGGTTGGCGGCGGCCGCGGCCTGCTTCACCTTCCCGACGCTGTGGTGGCAGCGCACGGTGGTGATGCTCGCGCTCTCGGCCACCGCCTTCCTCACCCTCGCCTACGCGCTCCTGCCCGTGCCGGAGGAGCCGGGTCGCCTGCGCCGTGCGCTGCTGGGAGGGGGAGCCATGGCGCTGGCCTCCCTGAGTCACACCTCCGCGCTGTACTGGCTGGTGGCCACCTTTCTGGCGCAGCTCGCGGGGGCGGCGTGGGGGTTGCTCCGCAAGCGCGAGGGGGCGCGGCTTCACCTCCTGGACCTTGCGGTCTACTACACCGTGCCCGCCGTCCTGGGCGGCGCGTGGTACGCGGCGAGTCGCGAACACCTCCTCAGTGTGTTCAAGCACGTACACGCCACGCCCTCGCGGGTGTGGACCTGGGCCGACCTGCTCGTTTTCTTGGGGTGGATTAGGGACAGTTTCCTCCTCGCGCCCGCGGCGTGGGCCTGCCTTGCCGGGCTCCTGTGCCTGCCGGTGTTGTGGCGGCGGAACGGCCTGCTTGCCCCGCTGACGGCTGGGGCCGCGGGCGGGTTCTTCGGCGTGGTGTCCTACCCCGACGTGCACGCGCGCCTGTTCCTCCCGCTCGTGCCCTTCCTGCTGGTTCTCATGACCCTGCCGCTCGCGGCCCTTCGCCTGCCCGGCCCCCTGCCCGGCCCCCGACGTTGGGTCGGGAGGGCCCTGGCCCTCGGCGTCGTGCTCGCCGGCCTTTCGTTCTCGGCCTCCTGGCGATGGGCAAGGTCCGGGGAAGACACGGTCGACCTCCATGACGACGGCGCGCTGTACCTGTCGCGCCTCGAGCGCGACCGGGCGCTGCCTGCCACCCTGTTCACGCGGCTGCCCAGGCGCTGGCGGTCCCACGCGCCGCTGCCCCATCACGGCGTGTGGCCGCTGGAAGCGATTCTCACGGGAGTGGCGGAGGAGCTTGGGCTGAAATCGCAGTCCCGGCCGCTCGAAGTACGGGCGCGGCGGGGTGCGCCGGTGCTCCTCACGCTCGAGCCGCACCTCCGCGGGGAGATGGTGGCCGTCGAGCTGGCCGCGCGCGGGTACCCGGTGCCCAACGTGCCCACCGGGCGGCTGGACACGCCCGGGAGCGAGTGCGAACGCGGCCGGTGCTTCGCGCTGTACAGCCGCGCCGACGGGGCCGGCGGGCCGGAGGTGGAGGTGTTGCGGCGATGGCCGGTGGAGTTCGGCGTTGGCCAGGCCTCCACCCTCGTCCTGGCGCGCTCGGCCACCTCGCTCGAGGCCCTGGTGAAGGCGGCCGGGCGCTGACCGGGGCTGCCGGCCAGGCCCCGCCTGGTTCGTTCAGTCCCGCGCGCTCGCGAGCTCGGGTGCCGCCGGGTACCACACCCGCCGCCACTCCCGCATCTGCGCGATCTCCTCCGTCTGGTCCTCGATGATCGCGGTGGCCATCGCCTCGACCTCCGGGTGGGTGGCGTGCGATTGGTGGGAGCGCGCGAGCGCCACGCCTTCGGCGTGGTGGGGGATCATGGCGTCGAGGAAGGCCAGGTCGAAGGGCACCGCGGCCTTCATCCGCTCGATCGCCCCCAGCGTGTCCTTCATCACCGGGGTGGCGCCGTACCGGCTGGTCATGTCCATGCCCGGAACCTCCGAGCTCCCGTACCACTGCTTGCGCCACCCCTTCATCCGGCTGATCTCGCCGCGTTGCGACGTGATCATGCGCGAGGCGAGGGTGACGAGCTCGGGGTGGTCGGCGCGCTCCATGCCCACCGCGGCCATGGCGATGGCACCCTCGTGGTGGGCCACCATCCGGTCGATGAACTCCTGATCGAACGTCGGCACCCGCGCGCTGGCTTCCGTGGACTTCTCCGCGGCCTTCATCGGGGGGTGGGGCATCGCGGCGGGCATCGGCTCCCCGCACGCCATTCCGAGGGCTAGAAGCAGCATGACATCTCCATGGGTGAACGCGGCTCGCGCACACGAGAGGCTTCCGCACACAGGTCGAGTCGAAGCACAGGGGCTCCTGGGATTTCAATTTCGAGACAGTGCATCCGTCAAAAATGATATCTGAACGCCACAAACTCATAAACACCACCCGCGGGTCGGCAACGGGCCGGGCCAAGGAATGCCCAATCATGCCCCCCAGGATTTGGGGCCCGGTGCGCGGCGGCGGGCGGGGAGGGGGATAGGACCGGTCGGTGAGGCTTCACCCGCTCGCCATCGCCATCCTGGCCACGCTCCTTCTCGGGGCCATCAAGCTGGTGGTGGCGCTGCTCTCCGGCTCGCGAGCGGTCATGGCCTCCGCGGCCGACAGCCTCGGCGATGCGGTGGTCTCCGGGGTGAACCTGCTCATGGTGCGGGCCGCGGCCGAGCCCCCCGACGAGGGCCATCCCTGGGGCCACGGCAAGGCGGAGGCGCTCGCGAGCCTCACGCAGGCGGTGCTGCTCGCCGGCGTGGTGGTCGGCGTGGTCTGGTCCGCCGTGGCGTCGCTCCTCTCGGGCACCGCCACCCCGCCGAAGGTCGGCCCCGCCGTGATCGGCATGCTCATCTCGATGGCCGGCAGCTTCTCGATCTCCACCTACCTGGCGCGGGCCGCGCGCCGGTCGGGCTCGCTGGTCGTCGGGGCCGACGCGGTGCACTACCGCATGGACCTCCTCACGGGCGGGGCCGTGCTCCTCGGGCTCGCCGTCACCGCGGTCACCGGCCGCGCCGAGGCCGATGCGGTGTCCTCGCTGCTGGTGAGCGCCTGGATGTCGAAGGAGGTCTGGGGCATCGGCAAGGAGGCGGTCGACGAGCTGATGGACCGGCCGCTGCCCGAGGACGAGGTGCTCGAGCTGGAGCGGGCGCTCCGGGCCCTCGGGGCGCCCGTGCTCGCCTGGCACGACCTCCGCACCCGCCGCGCCGGCCCCTTCCGCTTCGTGCAGGTGCACGTGGAGCTCCCCGCCAGCCTCACCTTCGTCGGCGCCCACGAGGTGAGCCACCAGGTGGAACAAGCGCTCGCCGCCGCGCTCCCCAACACCGACGTCATCGTGCACCTCGACGTGGAGGGGATCGAGTTCGGGCGCCTGCCGCCCTCCGCGGGGGCGCGCTCCGGCGAGATCGGCGCCGACGAGGCGTAGGCTTCCCGCGGGCGGAACGCCCTTGCGGTCCAGCGAATTCGGTTCTACACATCCGGAATCCCGGACGGCCCGTGCAGCTCCTCCTCCTTCTCCTCGCCGGCTGCCCCGACCCCGCACCGGACACCGGCCCCACCGAGCTCGAAGCACAATGCGCGCTGCTTTGCGACCGCACCGTGCTCTGCACCGAAAGTTACGTGGCCCCCCGCGTGGCGGCCGATGAGGGCGGCAACCCCGACGACTGGACGTGCAGCTTCGACGACCCCGACGCCGCCCGCGCCACCTGCGAAGCGGGCTGCGTGGAGGAGGGCGCGAGCCCCACGGCCGCCGCTTGCATCACCTGCCTCGCCGACAACCTCGGCTGCTCCACCACCGCCTCCGTCCGCCCCTGCGACGCCGACTGCGAGCCCACCCTCTTCGGCCAGGGCCGCGACGGCGAGGGGGCGCTCTCCTACGACTACGCGAGCTGGTTCTTCGAGGGCGTTTCCGAGCTCGAAGGGCTCACCTGCGAGGAGGAGTCGGGCGGGTAGATCGCGTGCTGGCCTCTTCGGGAATTCCATCCGCCGGTGCGGAGTTCTACCGGGGTGGTTGGGCAACGCGCGTTTGCCCGGTCGCGGGGTGGGCGCATGCAGGGGCGCGTTGCGGCGCGGTCGACGGGCGATTCGCGAGGGGTCACGGACTCGGACGCGGCGGAGGGGATGCAGGACTTCCGGGAGGCGGACGAAGCGTGGTAATCGGGACCTTGCGCCCGCCCCGCGGACGGCCCGACCAACGGCGCTGCGATGGCCACCGACCGCCCTCGCGCGGAGCGGACGGGAACCGGCCATCGCCCACCCCCCGTTCGCTACCCGCCGACCTGCGCGGCCACGATCTCGTTGATCCGCGCCCACTCGGCGTACAGCCAGCCGATCCGCGCCTCCCGCTCCACCGGCACGTCGGCCGCGCGCACCACGCGGAAGTTCACCCGCACCGTGGAGCCGATCACCGAGCCGCGGAGGAGCCCGCCCAGCTTCGCCGCCCCTTCGAGGCCGGTGTGCCCGGCGAAGACGACGTCGTGGCCCGCGTCGAGGAGCGCGAGCGCGCCGGCGGGGCGCGGCGGGAGCGTGTGGGTGAGCGCGAGCGCCGCCTCCTTCCACTCCGGCGGGACCTTCTCGCGCGCGCGGGCCTGGCGCTCGGGCGTGAAGCGGGTGCCCTCGGGGTACAGCACCACGAAGTCTTGCGGGCCGGCGGTGGACCCGAGCGCCGCCAGCTCGGCCAGCTGGGCCTCGGTGCCGCCCTCGCGCCGCACGAACAGGTTGGGGAGCCGGTTGCCCACGAGGTCGAGGCAGGGGTCCCACAACAGCTCGCGTTTGAGCACGTAGCGCGGAAACCTCGATGGGCTCGCCATCGTGAGGATGGGGAGCACGGTGTCGGCGTAGCTGGCGTGGCGCCAGAAGCTCACGAACGCGCCGCGGGGCAGGCGGTCGCCGCTCACTTCCAGCTTCAGCCCGTAGAGCCGGCACGCCCACCCCCAGAGCTGCCCCGCCCAGGCCCGCTGCAGCGCGAAGTTCAGCTTCGGGTCGGTGCCGATGCTGATGCCCGCCACCACCCCGGCCAGCTCGCAAGTGAGCAGGACGAGGATGAAGCACAGGAAGCGCGTGGTGAGGAGCCGCCCCCGGAACACATCCATCAAGAGCGCCGCGGCGAGGAGCAGCGGGCTCGCGGCCCACGCGAGGATGCACGCCACCACGAGGAGAGGGAAGCTCACGAGGCGGCGGGCCAGCATTCCCGGCTGAACTAACCGGATGGGCGAAGGGGAGATGCGCCGCGACCCAACCTCGGGGGAGGCCGGGGCAGGCGCGCATCTCGGCGCGGCCGGCGGGATATGCACCCGGCCCCCCGGAGCCTCCCTGGTCGCGCCCCTGCACCTCGCCATCCCCAAGGGCCGGATGTACGACTCCGTCGTGCGCCTGCTCGCCGACGCTGGCCTGCCGCTCAAGGTGGGCGCGCGCGCCTATCGGCCGATCCTCGGGCTGGCCGGGTTCGAGACCAAGATCCTCAAGCCGCAGACCATCGTGGAGATGCTCCACCACGGCACGCGCGACGTGGGCTTCGCCGGCGCCGACTGGGTGGCCGAGAAGGGCGCCGAGCTGGTGGAGGTGCTCGACCTCGGGCTCGATCCCGTGCGGCTCGTGGCCGCGGCGCCCCGCGAGCTGCTCCTGGGCGGCGCGCTCCCCGCGGGCCGGAGCTGGCTCGTGGCGAGCGAGTACGAGTCGCTCACCCGCCAGTGGATCGCCCGGAACGGGCTCACCGCCGACGTGGTGCGCAGCTACGGCGCCACCGAGGTCTTCCCCCCGGAAGATGCGGACTTCATCGTGGACAACACCGCCTCCGGCTCCACGCTTGTCGCCAACGGCCTCGAAATCTTCGACACGCTCCTGCACAGCAGCACCCGCCTCTGGGCCCACCCCGCGTGCTGGGCCGATCCGGCCCGTCGCGAGCGCATCGAGCACCTCGCGATGCTCCTGCGGTCGGTGGTGGATGCCCGGTCGCGCGTGATCCTCGAGCTCAACGTGGGCGCGAACGACCTGGAGCGGATGGTGGCGATCCTGCCGTGCATGAAGGTGCCCACCGTGGCGCCGCTGCACGGCGGCCACGGCTTTGCGGTGAAGGTGGCGGTGCAACGCAAGCTCGTGCCCGAGCTGATCCCGGTGATCCGGCGCAATGGCGGGTCCGACATCCTCGTGACCGAGCCCAGCCAGATCATCCCCTGATGCCCGAGCCGAGCCCGCTGCCGACCCCTTCACCGGCCATCGCCGGGATGGTGGCCTACCAGGTGCCGCGCCACCCCGCGCCGATGGACCTGCTGCTCGACGGCATCGGCGGCCTCCCCGCGCCGCCCGACCTGTTCGAGCGCCTCCGCGGCGCCGACCCCGACGCGCTCGTGCGCAGCTACCCCGACGCCCGCTCGCTGCAGGCCGCGCTCGCCCGCCGACACGGGCTCCCCGCCGACCGCGTGCTGGTGACCGCCGGGGGCGATGACGCGCTCGACCGCGCCTGCCGCGCCTACCTCGCGCCGGGGCGCTCGATCGTGCTGCCCGTGCCCACCTTCGAGATGATCGCCCGCTACGCGCGCTGGGCCGGCGCGGCCATCCACGAGGTGGCCTGGCCGGGCGGCGAATGGCCGATCGAGGCGGTGCTCGCCGCAGTGCGGCCGGACACCTCCGTGGTGGCCGTGGTCAGCCCCAACAACCCGACCGGCCAGGTCATCACGGCCGCGGCGCTCCGGCGCCTCTCCGCCGCGCTGCCCGGCGTGCTCCTGCTGGTGGACCTCGCGTACATCGAGTTCGCCGACGAGGACCTCACCGCCGTGGTGGCGGAGCTCCCCAACGCCGTGGCGTTCCGCACGCTCTCGAAGGCGTGGGGGCTCGCGGGGCTGCGGGTGGGCTACGCGGTGGGCCCCATGGCGGCCATCGGGGCGCTGCGCGTGGCCGGAAACCCCTACTCCGTGTCCGGGCCGAGCCTGTTCCTCGCGGAAGCGCGGGTCACCGACGACGCCGACGCCTCCGAGGCCTACATCGCCCAGGTGCGCGCCGACCGCGACGAGCTGACCGAGGGCCTGCGGGGCCTCGGGCTCGATGCCCAGCGCTCGCAGGCCAACTTTGTTTTCGCGCGGACGCCGCGGGCGGCCTGGGTGGTGGAGGGCATGGCGGGGCTGGGCATCGGCGTGCGGGGCTGGCCCGGCCACGCCACGCTCGCCGATGCCATCCGCGTCAACGTGCCGGGCGCGCCCGGCGAGCGTGAGCGGGTGCGCCACGCCTTCCGGGCGGTGCTGGCGCCGGAGGCCCTCCTGTTCGACGCGGACGGCGTGCTGGTGGAGGTGTCGCGCAGCTACCGCGAGGCCATCATCGCCACGGCCCGCACGTTCGGCGTGGTCGTCACCGCCGAGGAGATCGCCGCCGCCAAGGCGGCCGGCGATGCCAACAACGACTGGGTGCTCACGCGCTCGCTCCTGCGCGCGCACGGCGTGGAGGCGAGCCTCGCGTCCGTGACCGAGGTATTCGAGCGGCTGTACCAGGGCGAGGGCGCCACCCCCGGGCTCAAGCTCACGGAGCGCGCCCGCGTGGACCGCGCCATGCTCGAGCGGCTTCAGGCGCGCTACCGGATCGCGATGGTCACGGGCCGCCCGCGTCGGGATGCCGACGAGCTCATCGAGCGGGAAGGCTGGCAGGGGCTCTTCGAGGTGACCGTGGTGATGGGCGAGGCGGCCTCGAAGCCCGACCCGGCCCCGGTGAACCTCGCCCTCGCGCGCCTTGGCGTGCGCCACGCCTGGATGCTCGGCGACACGGTCGACGACGTGCGCGCCGCCCGGGCCGCCGGTGTCGTGCCCATCGGCATCCACGCCCCGCCGGCCGAGGGTGATTCGGCCGAGGCGCTCGTGGCCACCACCACCCTCCTGTTGCGCGCGGGCGCCGCGCGCGTGCTGTCCTCCCCCACGAGCCTGGAGTCGCTCCTGCCATGACGCCCCGCACCTTCAGCACCCGCCGTGTGACCAGCGAAACCACCGTCACGCTCACGCTGAACCTCGATGGCACCGGCCGGTCCACCATCCAGACCGGGCTGCCGTTCTACGACCACATGCTCAGCGCGCTCGTGCGGCACGCGCGGCTGGACCTCGACCTCACCTGCACCGGCGACCTCCACATCGACGACCACCACACCGTGGAGGATGTGGCGCTCACCCTCGGCGAGGCGCTGGCCGCCGCCCTCGGCGAGCGCCGCGGCGTGCGCCGCTTCGGCTCCGCCTACGCCCCCCTCGACGAGGCCCTCGCCCGCGCCGTCATCGACCTCTCGGGCCGCCCCTGGGCCGAAGTGGACCTCGGCCTGCGCCGCGAGCACCTCGGCACCGTGGCGTGCGAGAACCTCGGCCATGCCCTGCGCTCGCTGGCCATCGCCGCGAAGATGACGCTGCACGTGGATGTGCTCCGCGGCGAGAACGACCACCACCGCGCCGAGGCCGCCTTCAAGGCCGTGGCCCTCGCGCTGCGGCAGGCCGTGGCCCTCGATGGCCACGCCGACGTGCCGAGCACCAAGGGCGTGCTCGCGTGAAGGTGCACGTCGTGCGCACCGGCGTGGCCAACCTCGCCTCGGTGCTTGCCGCGCTCGAACGCGCGGGCGCCGAGCCCGTGCTCGCCACAGAGGCGGAGGCCATCCGCGCCGCCGATCGGCTCGTGCTCCCCGGGGTGGGTGCGTTCGGCGCCGCGATGGGCGAGCTCCGGCGGCTCGGCATCGTGGAGGCGCTGCGGGAGCGCATCGGGGCCGGTCGCCCCACGCTGACGGTGTGCCTCGGCCTCCAGCTCCTCGCCGCCTCCAGCGAGGAGAGCCCCGGAGAGGCCGGCATCGGCGTGGTGCCCGAGGCCGTCACCCGCTTTGCGGGGCAGGTGCGCATCCCCCAGATGGGGTGGAACCACGTGATGCCCGAGCCGAGCGCGCGCTGGGTGCGGGCGGGGCACGCCTGGTTCGCGAACACCTTCAAGCTCGACCGCATCCCCGCCGGCTGGACCGGAGCCACCGCCGACCACGGCGGCCCCTTCGTGGCCTCCATCGAGCGCGGGGAGGTGCTGGCCTGCCAGTTCCACCCGGAGCTCTCCGGGGCCTGGGGCGCCGAGCTGCTGGGCCGCTGGGTGGCGGGACGATGCTGACGGTCCGCATGGTGCCCTGCCTCGACGTGCGCGATGGGCGCGTGGTGAAGGGCGTGCAGTTCCAGGGCTTGCGCGATGCCGGCGATCCGGTGGAGCGGGCCGCCGCCTACGAGGCCGGCGGCGGCGACGAGCTGGTGATCCTCGACGTGTCGGCCACCCCCGAGGGCCGCGGGAACGCAGTGGAGACCACCCGCGCGGTGCGCCGCGCCCTCGGCATCCCGCTCACGGTGGGCGGGGGCGTGCGCGCCGCCGCCGACGCCGGCCGCCTGCTCGATGCCGGCGCCGACAAGGTGGGCGTGAACACCGCGGCCGTGCAGGACCCCACGCTGCTCACGGCCATTGCCACCCGCTACGGCGCCCAGTGCACCGTGCTGGCGCTGGATGCCGCCCGCCGCCGCGATGGTGCCGGGTGGGAGGTGGTGGTGCGCTCCGGCAAGGACCGCACCGGCATCGATGCCGTGGCGTGGGCGGCCGAGGCGGCCCGTCGCGGCGCCGGCGAAATCCTGCTCACGAGCTGGGACCGCGATGGCACGCGGTCGGGCTACGACCTCGATCTCATCGCGGCCGTACGCGCGGCAGTGGGCGTGCCCATCATCGCGTCGGGCGGGGCGGCCCACGCCGAGCACATGGTGCAGGCCGTGCGTGCCGGTGCGGATGCGCTGCTGGCCGCCAGCATCTTCCACGACGGGGAGACCACCCCGCTCACGCTGAAGCAGGCCCTCGGCAGGGCCGGGATTCCGGTGCGCACATGATCGTCCCCTCCATCGACCTCCAGGGCGGCCAGACGGTGCAGCTCGTGGGCGGCGAAACGCTCGCGCTCGAAGCGGGCGACCCCCGCCCCATCGCCGCCCGCTTCGGTCGGGTCGGCGAGATCGCCGTCATCGACCTCGACGCGGCTCTCGGGCGCGGGAGCAACGCGGCGCTCATCGAAGACCTCTGCACCCGGCACGACTGCCGCGTGGGCGGCGGCATCCGCGACGAAGCCACCGCCCGCCGCTGGCTCGATGCCGGCGCCGCCCGCATCATCCTCGGCACGGCCGCAACCCCGGAGCTGCTCGGGCGGCTCCCGCGCGAACGGCTCGTGGCCGCGCTCGACGCCCGCGATGGCGAGGTCGTCACCCACGGCTGGACCACCCGCACCGGCGCCCGCATCGAGGACCGCATCCGCGAGCTCTCCCCGTACGTGGCGGCCTTCCTCATCACCTTCGTGGAGAAGGAGGGCCGGCTTGGCGGCACCGCCATGGACCGCGTGCAGCCCCTGATCGCGGCGGCCGGCTCGTCGCGCATCACCTTCGCGGGCGGCGTGACCACGGCCGAGGAGGTGGCGGAGCTCGATCGGCTGGGCGCCGACGCGCAGGTGGGCATGGCGCTCTACACGGGCCGGCTCGCGCTGGTCGATGCGTTCGCCGGTCCGCTGGTGTCGGACCGTCCCGATGGCCTGTGGGCCACCGTGGTGGTCGACGAGCGCGGCACCGCGCTCGGACTGTGCTGGTCGAACCGGGAGAGCCTCGCGCGTGCCCTGGACACGGGCCGCGGGGTGTACTGGTCGCGGCGGCGCGGGCTCTGGGAGAAGGGGCTGGAGAGCGGCCACACCCAGGAGCTCCTGCGGGTCGAGGCCGATTGCGATCGCGACGCCCTGCGCTTCACCGTGCGCCAGCACGGGCCGGGCTTCTGCCACCTCGGCTGCACCACCTGCTGGGGCCCCGCGCGCGGCCTCGACGCGCTGATGCACACGCTCGCGGAGCGGGTAAAGTCGGCGCCCGACGGCAGCTACTCGCGCCGCCTCCTCGACGACCCTGCGCTGTTGCGCGCGAAGCTCCTCGAAGAGGCGGGGGAGCTGGCCGACGCCACCGACCCCGATCACGTGGTGGCCGAGGCCGCCGACACGCTCTACTTCTCCCTCGTCGCGCTCACCCGGGCCGGCCGGTCGCTCGCCGACGTGGAGGCCGTGCTCGACCGGCGGGCGCGCGCGCTCACGCGGCGTCCTGGCCACGCGAAGATCACCCCCTGAGGTTCCCCATGCTCCGCCGGGTTTCGCCCCTCGCCGTCGAGGCCGCCAACTTTTCCGCCGTGGATGCACCCACGCTCGCTGCCGCCCGCACCATCGTGGAGGAGGTGCGCGTGGGCGGTGAGGCCGCGCTGCGCGCCCACGCCGAGCGCCTCGGCGACCTCCCGGCCGGCGCGCCGCTCGTGATCGGGCGCGAGGAGCTGGCCGCCGCGGCGCGCTCCCTGCCCCCCGCCGACCTCGAGCTCCTGCAGCGCACCGCCGGGCGCATCCGCGCCTTCGCGGAGGCCCAGCGCGCCGCCTTCACCGACATCGACGTGGCCGTGCCCGGCGGCCGCGCCGGGCACAACCTCTCCCCCGTGGACCGTGCGGGCTGCTACGCCCCCGGCGGGCGCTACCCCTTGCCCTCCAGCGTGCTCATGACGGCGCTCACCGCCCGTGCCGCCGGCGTGGGCGAGGTGTGGGTGGCGAGCCCCCGCGCCGCGCGGGTCACGCTCGCGGCGGCCTGGGTGGCGGGCGCGGACGCGGTGCTCGCGGTGGGGGGCGCACACGCCATCGCCGCGATGGCGTACGGCGCCGGCCCCGTGCCGCGGATGGACGTGATCGTGGGCCCCGGCAACCGTTGGGTCACCGCGGCCAAGCAGCTGGTGGCGGGGCAGGTAGGCATCGACATGCTCGCGGGGCCAAGCGAGCTGGTGGTGCTGGCCGACGCCAGCGCCGACCCCGGGCGCATCGCCGCCGACCTCCTCGGCCAGGCCGAGCACGATCCCGACGCCCGCCCCATCCTCGTGACGTGGGATGCCACGCTGCCTGCGCGCGTGGATGCCGCGCTGCGCGAGCAGCTCGCCACGCTCCCCACGCGCGAGGTGGCCGAGGCAGCCGTGGCGAACGGCTTTGCGGTGGTGTGCGCCGATGCCGCCGAGGCGGTGGCCGTGTGCGACAGGCTCGCGCCCGAGCACCTCGAGGTGCTCACCGCCGACGCCGCCGGGCACGCCCGCGCGCTGCGGCACTACGGGGGCCTCTTCATCGGCGGCGCCTCGGCCGAGGTCTTCGGCGATTACGGCGTGGGCCCCAACCACGTGCTCCCCACCGGCACCGCCGCGCGCTTCACCGGCGGGCTCAACGTGCTGCACTTCCTGCGGGTGCGCACCTGGCTCGCCATGGCCGGCGGGGCCGACCTCTCGGGCGTGATCGATGACGCCGCCCGTCTGGCGCGGCTCGAAGGCCTCGAGGCCCACGCCCGGAGCGCGGAGCACCGGCTCCGAGGCGCCGACGGCGGCTGATCGCGAGCGAACGGCGCCCCGTGCACGCTCGCCTGGTCGCCCGGCCATGCCGGTCAGCTGACGCAGCACGCTCGGTTGCTCCCGCGCCATGTGGAGCGGGAGTTTCTGGCGTACCTTCGGTGCGGGGACGTCGCCAACGGCCGAGGATGGCTGCGCGAGCAGCGGCGCACGTCGGGTCCGAGGCGGTGATTCAGGCGTCCACCGAGGTGCTGGCAGAGCAGTTGTTGGCCGAGGTTCGGCGACGCATCGGCTGATACATCGGTGATGCATAGGTGATGCATCAGGCCGACTTCGTAGACGGCCGCCAGGGCGGGGGCGCCTGACCTTCACCCGCGAGGAAGCGCTCGCCGTGCTCGGGGGATCCATGCCCGCACCCAAGCATGCGGCACTCCTGCTGGCGAAGCGGCGGGGGCTGCTGTCGCCCGGGCGGGGGTTCTACGTCATCGTGCCGCTGGCGCACCGCGGCGAGGGGCGCCGCCGAACGACACCTGGCTGCCGGAGATGCTGCGCTACCCGGGTGCTCGGGAGGTCGCTCGGGCGGGGGGGCCTGACTCCGCTTGGACAGCGTGAGGCATGGGCGTCACATTGGGCGCGATGACCACCGCCGACCGTCTTCGTGAAGTCGCATCCCGCCACCGCGCCGACAAGTGGGGATTCGACGGCACTGACTTCCGCCGACGGGCACGCCTGCGAGCCGCACTGTGGCGCGAGGAGCACGGCTGGCCCATGGGGGTCAACGTCGACGACACGCCGCTCGGATCTCGCCTCGCGATGCCGGAGGCGCAGGCGGCCGGCTGGAACTTCCTGACTCCTCGTATTGCAGAACTCGCCGCGGCCTACGCCGACGGTAGGCTCGCAGAGCCGCGCGCCAAGATCGACGCAACACGCATGCACTCCGACCTCCTGTCGAGTCAGCCGATGTGCTTCAACCTCTTCGGGGAACTCGCGCTCGACCTGAAAGCGGCCACGCGGTTTGCTCGTCGGCTCTGGCCGGGGCGCGTGGACCGCGTTGTCGACGTCCGGTTCGAGCACTCGCCGGGGCGCTGGAGCCCGGCCTTCCTCGACAACGGCAGCGCCTTCGACGTCTTTCTCGTGCACACCACGCCCGCAGGCGGATCGGGTTTCGTGGCGATCGAGGTCAAGTACCATGAGAACATGCGCGACAAGCTTCCGGCGCAGCTGCGACTCCGCTATCGCGAGCTGGCGTTGGAGAGCGGAGCGTTCGCCGATCCGCAGGCCTCCTCGCTGTGGTCCCGAGGGGTCTGGCAGCTCTGGCTCGATCACCTCCTCGCCTGGTCGCTCCGCCGGCACCCGGGCTCCGCCTACGACACGGGGATCAGCGTACTCCTCCACCCGGCCGGGAACGCGGAAGTTGCGGGGGTGGCCCGTGCCTATTCCGACCACCTGGTTGCGAGCGAACGGTCGGGGGCCGTGCCGTTTCAGCGCCTGACCCTGGAGGCTTGCGTCGACGCGCTCCAGAACGTCCTCAACGCGGATTGGGTGCCCAGGTTCCGAAGCCGCTATCTCGATTTCTCGCCGGTGGACCGAGCGGTCGCCGGCGCGTGATTTTCGGCGGTCGTGGCCATCATCCGACCCCGGCTCCGACCGCGCCCGTCAGGCCCGCCCGGACCAACGCGCGCACCCCATGATCGACGGCCTCGGAGGCGCGAGGGCATCGCTTCGCTAATAGTCCAACCCACCCGAGCTCACGACGATCTTGGTGACCTTTCCGCCGCGCCCGAAGAGGACGACCGGCGGAGTCCAGTCGCCGTCGCAGCCTGCGCCGCCGCACAGCACCGGCTCGCCGAGGTCGATGCTGGCGGTGCTCTCGGCGGTGGCCGCCTCGTCGGTGCCGTAGCCGCCGAGGCCGAGGTCGCCGTCCTGATCGCGGGAGAGCGAGCCGAAGAAGGTCCCGCTCGTGAGCACGTCCTGGACGCCCGACTTGCCCTTCTTCGTGGAGGGCGCGAGCAGCCGTACGGAGCCGGACGCATCGGCGCCAATGGGATCGCCCGACACGTCCACCGCGCTCACGAACACGGCGGTGACGGCCGGGTCGAAGGTGACGGCCGCCCGCTCGGACGCGACCTTGGCCCCCGACTTGTCGTAGAGGACGAGGTCGAAGTCCTGCTTGGCGGGGAGCTTGGCGGGCGTGGTGCCGTAGGTGCTCACCGAGAGCTCGTAGCCCTTCTCGGCCTCCACGATGGCCACACAGTAGCCCGACGAGCATTGGGACGAGCCGAGGTCCGTGGGGCTCTGGGGCTTGAAGTTGAGGTTGCCGCCGCTGATGGAGATCGAAGAGTCCGTGATGCTGAACCGGGCGTTGTCGGTGATCTGCAAGTTTCCGCCCGAAATCCCATGCCGGTGGTAGCTGTTCGCGGGGATCGTGGCGGTGGCGCTGCCTCCGAGCTCCACCTCCGCGTGCGTCGGGTAGCTGGTCGTCGTCCAGCCATCCGAGACGACGGTGACCATCTCGCGGCTGCCCGTCCACGACCACGGCGTCGTCCCCTTGTAGTCGTCATCCCAGCGCGAGATCGCGAGGCCGGTGCCCTTGCCCGCGGAGAGGACCACCACGCCAGCGCCATCGTCGGCCCACGGCTCTTCCAGCTCTGCGTGCACGTTGGCGAGCGTCCGGCCCGCCTCATCGCGCGCCTTCGCCTTCACGTCGATCACACCGGTGTGCGCGAGGGTGGCCTCCGCCGTCCACACGGACCCCACCGCGTCGAAGCCGACCTCCGCCTTCTCCCCGCCCGTCACCGCCACCACCGCGTAGGCCACCGCGTAGGTGTCCGCGCCCGCGAGGTCGAGGCTGAGCACGTAGCCCTTGCCGGACGGGTAGAGCGCCGACGCGAGCACCTCCACATCGGGCTCCTCCGCCGTGCAGCCCGCCTTGGAGTCCGACACGCAGCCGCCGCTCGCCTTGCCGGCATCGAACGTGACCACGCCTTCCGCCGTGAGCGTGCCCGAGAAGGTCATCCACGAAGCGCTGACCTCATCGAGGAGCGTGAGCGTGAGCGTCGTGTCCTTGGCGGGGAGGGCGGCGAGCGTGACGCTGCCGTGCAACCAGGCGTTGGACTCCGTCAGCTCGAGGTCTTCGCTCCCGCCGTCGGAGCTCACCCGCACCTCCACCGCGGTTGCGCCCTGCTCCCCTCCGTCGAGCGTGACCTGGAAGGTTTGCAGGTCCTCGCTGGTGGTTTGGAAGTCGAGCTTGGCCACGAAGATGTTCAGGGCCTCCGCACGGGCGGGGAGGAGCAGGCCACCCGCGAGGAGGAGGGCGAGGGCGGGGGAGAGGGGACGGGTCGGTGACATGGGCAACTCCAAGTGGCCCCGACTGTAGCTGCGTACGCGGGTTCGCGAACCTCTCACCCATCTCTCACCGGGTGCCGCCGCGGGTGCACGGCCTCGCCGGGCCTCGCGGAGTCGTCAGAAAGTTGTCGGGGGTCGGGGTCGATCGTTCGTTGTCCCTGGCGGCAAGTACAAGGGCAACCCCCCGACCCGAGGCATCCCGCATGCTCCGCGCCAACCGAGTCACCCCCAGGCCGAGCCGCCCACCCGTCGGGATGCGCGCGCTGCTCGTGCTCGTCGGGCTTCCCGCTGCCGCGTCGGCCGCTCCTGCGCCGGCCCTCTCCTCCCGCCCCGAGCCGCGGGTCATCGTTTCCCTCGACGGGCAGTGCGTGGACGTGGCCGTGCAGGGAACGGGTCCGGTGTACGAGCGCGTGGAGCGCACGGCCGCGCGCGACATCCAGACCTGGATTGTGGAGGAGGCAGCGTCGGAGGTGGAGATCGAGATCGCGTTCGATGGCGCCACGGTGGAGCTGGCCAAAGGCGGTGCGCGGGTGCGTCGGGGAGACCAACGCTGGACCTACCCCAACTCCACGCCTACGACGCAGCCGGGCACGCCCTACCGCTGTCCTGGACGGTGGTTGGAGAGGTCGTTCGACTCCGGGTAGATACCGAAGGCGCGACGTTCCCGGTCCTGGTGGACCCGGTGTACGCCGAGTACAGCGAGGGGGTGATGATCGGGCATGTGTACTCGCACGCGGCCCCGGACTTCAACGGGGATGGCCGGCTCGACTTGTTCGTCCTTGGCAACTGGCTGGCGTAAGCCAAGGTGGACACGGGGTCGGGCCTCGAGGAGATCCCCTTCGTGGACGGCGTGGGGGACGGCGACTTCAGTCCGGTTGATCATGCGCTCACGGGAGACTTCGATGGGGACGGAAACGACGAGGTGGTCATCCCGATCGTGGTGGGGGGCAGCGAACGCCCGTTCACGGTGCTCTTCGACGACGCCGACACGCCGCAATTGCTGGGAACCTTCGGGGTGTGCGCCGAGGCCGTGTTCGGCGGGGACCTCAACGGAGATGGTGTGGACGACGTGATTCGCATGGACACCTGCTCGTTGGACATGGTCGTGAACGCCGGGTCGAGCGCGGGACCTCAACGGAACGCGACGCTGCTCACCGGGTCGGACGCCTGGCGTCCGAGCGGGCTCGGCGATGTCAACGGCGATGGCCTGGCCGACTTGTGCGGCCGAGACAACGACCGCGGCATGCTGCAGTACCGTCCCGGGAGGGCCGACCTCGGCCTCGACGCACCCGTGGACATGGTGGCCCTCGCCTGCGTGGGCCTGGACACGAAGGTCAGCTGACGGCGCCGGAACCTTCGCCAAGACCTTTGATGCGTTCGCTTACGGGGCTGCACTCCACCTCTTCGACGTGGGTGACGTCGATGCCGACGGGTACCCGGACGCGGCGACGGGCGGGTCTTTGGGCGCCACTGACGGAAACGTCGCCTTCTACCGTGGTGGGCCGCGTGGACTCACCGAGTCGGGCGTGACCATCCTCGAGTGCCCCCACGAAGGGCTGGAACTGTTCGGACTTGCGGTGATCAACGGCGGGGACACCGACGGCGATGGGGACGGCTACGCGCCGAGGGATGCGGCGGTGGTGTTTTCCACGGAGGACTGCGCGGGCGTCGGCGAGGCCCTGACCTACACAGTCTGGGACTGCGACGACGCCGACCCCGCACGCTCGCCACGGGCGGACGAGGCCGTGGACGACGGAGTCGACCAGGACTGCGACGATCGGGAGACCTGCTACCGCGATGAGGACGCCGACGGGTACCGGCCGGAAAATTGGCTCATCGAGAGCGTGGACCTCGACTGCGATGACCTCGGCGAGGCCGGGACCGGGGTGCCGGACGGGGATTGCGACGACGAGGATGCTGCGTCCTACCCGGGGGCCCCCGACCTGCTCGCCGACGGGGTCGATCAGGACTGCGATGGCGCGGACGGGCCGGCGCCGCCCCCCACCGAGGGAGAGGCGGAGGAGAAGGCCCCCGCCGAGAAGGGGGCATCGGCCTGCTCGGCGGTCGAGGGGGGGCCGTGGGTGCTGATGTGTAGCGTGGAGCAGCGCCACATCGGCGATCTCCACGAGCACCTGAACCAGCTCACCGTCCCGGTGGCGATAGCGCACCTGATCGGCGGAGAGCTCGCCGATCGCGCGGTCGCCGGCGCCTTCCGGTCGGCTGATCGCGAGCGAACGGCGCCCTACCGCCCCCTCGCGAGGCGCCGGCGGCGCCAGGCCAGGAGCGCCGCCCCGAGCACGCCGGCGCCCGCCTCATCGCCGCCGCCGCACCCGCACCCCTCTTCGGTTGGCTGGGCGGCATCCTCCAGCCACCGGTACGACGTCACCACGCGCTCCGCCCCGTCCACGAGGAGCACCACGCGAACGCGCAAGCCGCTGGCCGATGCATCGAAGCTGCGGGTGTCGAGGAAGGGATCGGCGTCCACCACCGCGCTGCCTGCCGTCTCCCCATCCACCACCCACTGTAGAACGGCGCCCGTGCCCCCCGTCACGGTGGCCGTCCAGGGGATGTCGTCGGGCGTGTCGGCCAGCGTGCGGCTCCCCGTGGAGGGCCACAGCTCCACCATGGGGTCGTCCGGGCCCTGGAGTTTTACGACCGTGAGCCCCGCGCGCATCCCGTCGAGGAGCGCTGCCGCCGAGAGCTCCTCGGCCCACACCATCGTGGTGGGGCTGCCGAGCGGGCTGTCCCGGCTGCCGGGCGCGGCCCCGCCGGTGTGATCGTCGCTGCCGCCCACCGCCGCGATGCGCGCGCCTTCATCAAGCCAGGACTCCCAGAGCCCCACCGTGCCTGCGAAGAAGAGCTGCCCCACCGGCGACCAGCCGCCGGTGAGCACCTCGACGGCGTCGATCTCCTCGGGGGCGAGCTCGGCCTCCCAGGCGCAGCCGATGCAGGCGTCACCGAGCTGGAGGGTGGGGTGGTTCACCACGAGGAGGGCCTCCTGCGCGTGGATGGCGGCGGCCGCGGCCTCCATGGTTGCGCCCGGCTGGCCGAGCCGGTGGTCCACCCAGCGGGTGGCCCCGGTGGCGCCGGCGTGCCCGGAGTAGGAGGTGAACTCGATGCCGGGCAGGAGGAGGAGGTCGGGGAACCGCCCCTGCGCATCCACCAGGAACTCGTTCTGCGAGATGGTGTTGTGGTCGCTGAACACCACGAAGTCGAGGCCGACGCTGTCGGCGAAGGTGGCGATCTCGTCGATGGTGGGCGAGGCGTCGCCGCTCTCGCGGCTGTGCACGTGGAGGTCGCCCGCGAACCAGCCGGGGCCGGTGCGGAGGGCGGGGGCGGCGGTGTAGGGCTGGCGCTCGGGCTGCGCGGGGAGCGTGGCCTCGTCACGCAGGATCACCTCCACCGCGTACGTGCCCGGGGGCTCCACGATACCCGCCTTGCCCACGACCACCGACCACGTGCCCGGCGTGAGCGGCGTGGGGAGGTAGCTGCGGCTGGCCGCCTCGGCGTTCACCACGGCGGGCTCGGTGTTGCCGCCGCCCCAGCCCACGAAGCCGTCGGGGCCGTCGAGCCCCCAGTCGAGCACGTTGTCGCCTTCGCCGGCCGCGTGCCGCACCTCGAGCTCCTCGATGCCGGCCGGCACCTCGAAAGGGAGGAAGAAGTGATCGAGGCCGTCGTCGGGAACCGTGCCGGTCAGCGGGATCGAGACTTCGCCGGCGTGAACGAGGGCGCAGAGGAGGAGCACCCCCGCAAGGTAGCGCCGTCACCCCTCGAGCGCCGCCAGCACCGCGCGGGTGAGCTCCTGACGACGTTCGGCCAGCGCGAGGGTGAGGCGGGGGCGGAAGAGGCGGAGGGAGATGCCGTGGAGCGCCTCCCGGCGCAGGGCGAGGCGCTCGTCGAAGCGGAGGGCGGCGAGGCCGGAGAGGGGGCCAAGGACGAGCGCGCCGAGGGCGGCGCCCGCCGCGGCCGGCGCGCCGGCGCCCCACGCGAGACCGGCCGCGAGCGCCGCCCAGGCGCAGTACGTGGCGGCGAGCACCACGAAGCCGAGCAGGAGCTTGATCGTGCCCACGATGTCGGCGTGGCCGCGGCTCAGGGCGATCGCGGCGGGGCGGACGGCGCGGTAGGGCAGCCAGGCCAGCGCCGCACCGAGGAGCGCCGCGGGCGCGAGCAGCACGAGGGCGCCGAGGCCGCGGAGCTCGTGGCCCGGCACGGCGGTTTCGAGCGTGAAGGGGTCGCGCACGCCCACCGATTCCAGCGCGCGGGCGTATCGGCGCACGGTGATGGACAGCGACTCGGCGGTGTCGGGGGCGGTGGCGAGGAGCTCGCGCCAGCGCGCGGCGAGCTGGCGCGCGCGGGCCTCGCGGGCGTCGAGGTCGGCGGCGCCGGTCCAGTGGGCCACGGCGAGGAAAGCGCGCCAGAGGGTGGCGTCCTCCGCCTGGAGCACCACGTCGGCGAGGCGCTCGGCGATCTGGTCCGTGAGCGCGCGTACGGCGTCGCGGTCCTCCGGCGCACCCGGCGTCACGGCGAAGGGCTCGCCCACCGCCACCACCACCGCGGACCGGAAGATCTCCTTGTCCGCGTACAGGAGCCCCACGGGGAGCACCTGCACCGCCGCGCCCGCAGAGACGGCGGCGAACGCGATCCGCGCGGCGCCCGTCTTCAGCGGCTGCAGCGTGGTGGCGTCGTGCGACTTGCCCTCCGGAAACAGCGCCATCCAGCCGCCGGCGCGCAGGAGCGCCGCGGCGGCGGCGAAGGTCTCCTCGTTGCGCGAGGTGTCGGCCTCGTGCGCGCGGTAGGCGGGCAGGGCCGAGAAGGCCTCCATGCACACCCGGAAGAAGGGGTTCTGCCAGAACGTGCTCTTGGCGAGGAAGGCCACGGGCTGGCCCACGGCGAGGCGCACCAGCAGCGGGTCGAGCAGGCCGTTCGGGTGGTTCGCCACCACGATCACCGGCCCCGCCTGCGGAATCCGCTCGCGGCCCGACACGATGCGGACGGGGTAGAACAGGCGCACCAGCCCGAGGGCCCAGGCGCGGATCAACGCGGACATGCGCGCTCCGCCCGGCTCAGGCGGGCTCCGGCAGCCGACGCCAGCCGATGGCCCAGATCACCGCGCCGATGGCCATGAAGACCGGCACGAGCGCCACGCCGTAGAGGAGCTCGGAGCTGTCGGAGATCGCCCCGATGATGGTGGGCGACACCGCATCGCCGAGGATGTGGATGGCGAAGATCGACACGGCGAAGGCGCGGGCGCGGAGCTCCGGGGCCACGGCGTTGGCGATGATCGTGTTGATGGGCCCGTTGTAGAACCACAGGAAGAACTGCGAGAGGAACATGCAAACGGCCACGCCGGGCCCGGCGGGCACGGCGAGGGCGAGGCCGGCGAACACGGCGGCGGGCACCATCGAGACGGCGGAGAGCGCGAGGTAGGCGTTCCGCGTGCGGCCGGCGAGGCGGTCGGCCAGCCAGCCGCCCATGGCGGTGCCGCCGAGGCCGCCGGCCACGGTCACGGCGCCGATGAGCGTGCCGGCCTCCGCGAGGCTCATGCCGCGGTTGCGCACGAGGTAGGTCGGGAACCAGTCCGCCATGCCGCCGGCCGCCCAGGTGACCGCCGTGTAGCCCGCCACGGCGTAGACGAAGCGGGGGTTGGCGGCGAGGAGCCGGAGCGCCTCGGCCCAGTTCGCCGTCTTCCCGGTGGGGGCGGCATCCCAGGCGCCGCGGCCCGGGTCCTGGATGCGCAGCGCGAGCCCGGCGGCGAGCAGGCCCGGGAGGCCGCAGATGAGGAACGCGGCGCGCCAGCCGAGCTCCTTGCCGATGAACCCCCCGAGGCCGAAGCCCAGCGCCGCGCCCACGGGGATGGCCACGTAGAAGAAGGTGAGCACGCGGTTGCGCCGCTCCGGCGGGAAGAAGTCGGAGAGGAGGGGTGGCGCGAGGGTGGCGTACGCCGCCTCGCCCACGCCCACGAGCGAGCGGGCGAACAGGAAGCTCCAGAACCCCGTGGCCAGCGCGGCGCCCGCGGTGGCGACCGACCACAACGCCACGCCACCCGCGATGAGCACCTTGCGCGGCCAGCGGTCGGCGAGCGCCCCGAACATGGGGCTCGTGATCATGTAGACCACGATGAACGCGGTCAGCGGCCAGCTCGTCTGCGCGTCGGTGAGCCCGAGGTCCTCCTTGAAGAGCTCCTTCACCGCGCTCGGCACGAAGCGGTCGAGGTAGTTCAGCAGGTTCATGGAGGTGAGCACCACCACTGCGAAGGTGGCTCCCTGGGCGGCACGGGGGGATTGGCTCACGTTGGCTCCTCGCCCGGGGGCGTAATCCGGGGGCGCCCCCCGCACTCACTCCGTGGCCGCGAGCCCCCGAAAAGCCGGGTCCGTGATGATGTCGTTCACGAGCCCCAGCACGGAGCGCCCGCCCATCGAGGCCTCGGCCAGCGCTTCTATGCGGGCCTCATCCTCGCCGTCGGGGGTGCGCGATTCGAGCCAGGCGAGGAGGTGCGAGGCGTAACAGCGGTGCACCTCCGGGCGGGCGGCCATCACCTCGGCCAGCTCCACCGCGTTCTGGAACGGCACCACGCCATCCTCGAAGGTGTACGCCGCGCTCGCATCGATGGGGGCATCGCCGAAGAGGCCGCCCACCAGCGCCGGCACCTCGTAGGTCTGCCACTCGCCGTTCTCGTCGTAGTTGCCGAAGGCGTAGCCGACGGGGTTGATGAGCTCGTTGTGGCAGCTGCCGCCGCAGCCCGAGGTGTGCGCCTCGATCCGCTCGCGCAGCGAGCCGCCCGGCTCCGGCTCGGGCAGGGGCGTGGCCGTGGAGGGGGGGGGCGGCAGGCTGGCGCACAGGAAGGTCTCGTTCACGAAGGCGCCGCGCCGGATGAGGTTCTCCTCCGTTTCGCTCGCCTCCCACTTCAGGAACCCCGGCATCGTGAGGAGGCCGGCGCGCTGCGTGGGGTCGAGCTGCACGGGGGTGAGTGCGTCGGCGCCCACGCCCTCCACACCCTCGATGCCGTACCGGGCGGCCACCTGGGCATCCACGAAGGTTTCCCGGCTGGTGAAGAGGTCGGCGATGGTGCCGCCCCCGAAGACCACGTGGTCGGTGAAGGCGTACACCTCAGCCTCCATCGCGCCCGACTCGGTGAGCGAGTAGTCCTCGTACGAAACGAACTCGCGCGGGATGTTGCGGTAGCTGTCCACGTGGAGGAGCTGCCGGTGCAGGTCCAGGAACGTGTCGTGCGCTTCGGGCGCGGCAAGCAGGCGCGCCACCTGCTCCGCGAGGGTGGCCTCCGTGAAGCCTGCCTCGGCGGCTTCGAACAGGGCCTCGTCGGGCATGGTGTTCCACAGCCCGTAGGAGAGGCGGGCGGCGAGCGCCCAGTCGTCGAGCTCGGTCTGGTGGACCGCGGCATCGAGCCCCTCCACCCGGTACACGAAGTCGGGCGACTGCAGGAAGGCCACGAGGCTGGCGCGCACGCCATCCGTGAAAGCATCGCCCGAGTCGTAGGCGGCGGCGCCCCGCTCGAAGATGGCCTTGAACGACTCCAGTTCGGCGCCGGTGAGCGGGCGACGAAACGCACGGCGACCGAAGCTGGCCAGCCAGGCATCCCGCTCGGCCCAGCCGGCCTCGGGCGAGGTGCGGGGCGTGGGCACCAGCGCGGCGTACAGCGCGTTGTCGCCCACCACGCGCTCGGCGAGGCTCTCGGCGGCGGACTGGTACTGCTGCCAGAGCGTGTCGCTCACCGTGAGACCTTCGGCGTCGTTGTCGAAGGTGGAGGTGGTGGCGTCGGGGACGAAGCCTTCGGAGAAGCCGGTGGGCTCGGTGAGGCCGAGCAGATCGGCGGTGGTGCGCTCCCACTGGCTGTGGGTGAGCCGCACGAGCCGCGCGGGCGAAGCCGATGCCGGGGCTTCGGCCGACTCGCAGGCGAGCGTGAGGAAGAGCAGCACGGCGCGGACCTAATCGGTGACGGTTAGACTCTGCCATGCGATCCGCCACCCGGCGCGACTTCTTGCGGGCTTCCGCAGCCGCGCTCCCCCTCCCGTTTCTCGGCTCGCTCCAGGGCTGCGCGGGCGAGGCGTCGGGGCATCCGCTGGTGGTGGTCCGGGCCGCGAGCGGGGTGGCGCAGGCCGATGGGGAGGAGCCCGAGCGCTTCTGGCCCACCCAGCTCGGCGCGCTCACGTCGTCGCTCCTCCGCGAGCGGGATGCCGACCGCGGCATCTCCGAGCTGGCCGACTACGCCGACCGGCTCCTGCTCGTGCGCGGCACGCGCTTCCCCTTCGCCGCCACCCATGAGGCCCACTCCGGGGGCGGCAACCAGCTCCTCACGGCCGCGCGGGTCAGCCCATCCACCGACTCGGTGATGACCTACGCCCTCGGCGAGTCCATCGACAACTGGGTGGCCCGCCAGAGCAACGTGAACAACGGCGAGCCGCTCACGCTCTACGCCGGCCGGCGGGATGACTACGGCGAAGAGGTGCTCTCCTACCGCGGCCCGATGCAGCTCCGCGGCGCCGAGAGCGACCCGTGGTCGGTCTACCGTCGGCTCACCGGGGCCGATGGCGGCAGCGAGATGCGCGCGCCCGTGAACGAGCTCATCCTCGCCCGGCTCGCGGCGCTCTCGGCCAGCCCCCGCCTCTCCGCCGCCGACAAGGTGCGCCTGGAGCAGCACACCGACAGCGTGCGCGACTTCGAGCTGATGACCGCCCGCCTCTCCGAGGAGATCGAGGCGGCCATGGAGGATTCCGCCGGCAACTCCACGCTCGACGCCTTCTCCCTCGACGTGGCCCGCCTCCATTGCGACCTCATCGCGCTCGTGCTGCGGAGCGGCAGGGCCTCCGCCGTCACCCTCCAGATTGGCGACCGGCTCGACAACGCCAACTACACCATCAACGGCCAGATTTGTCCGGCCTACCACAGTGTGAGCCACCGCTCGATCGATGAGGCCAAGCTCGGCCAGTTCGCCTCCCAGCAGGAGATGCACCTCGGCGTGAACCGGCTCCACCTCGGCGTCTTCCGCTACCTCCTCGACCGGCTCGACGATTCCGACATGCTCGACCGCTCCGTGGTGGTCTTCGTGAGCGACGTGTCCACCGGCTCGCACCGCTACGACCAGATTCCCTGGGTCATCGCGGGCGGCGGGGATGGCACCCTCTGCCAGGGCCGCTACGTCGATGCCGGCAACGTCACGCACGACCGCGTCCTCGCCACGCTCCTCACCGCCACCGGCCACCGCACCGCCACCGGCGAGCCCATCACCCGCTTCGGCGACGAGAGCCTCGAAGGCGGCCTCCTCGACGTGATGATGTCGGGCTGAGCGGGTTGGGCGGGTTGGGCGAGGGCCGTTCGCCCCACCTCGGGGTGGGCGCGCGTCGCCGGCCCTCGCGGCGCGGGGGCGATCCAAAAGTCGAGGGCCGCGTTCACTGCGGCGTCGGCGCGCGCGGACAGGAAGGATGAACGCTCTCACCGAGCACGCACCCCGCCACCTTGGCCGCGCACCGCGCCGTTTCCGTATTTGCGGTCCCGTGAGCGCACCTCGGTCCTCCGCCCCCGCGCGCGGGCTACCCGCTACGCCTCCCGG
>CAISIK010000080.1 GCA_903885375.1 uncultured Pseudomonadota bacterium | reverse complement strand
TCCGCCCAGTTCTCCGGGTAGACCTCGGTCACGGCGTCGTAGCAGTCCTCCACCGGCAGCGTGGTGCGGGTTTCGCTCCAGGCGGAGGAGGCGAAGCCATCCTTGTCCTGGTCGAAGTCATCGTCGCCCGCGCAGTCCTGATCCACGCCGTCGTAGAATGCTTCCGTGGCCACGGAGTTGACGTCGGCAGCGGTGGGCTGGGCGAGGCCGTTGAGCGCCACGTACTCGGGCGGGGTGCTGGTGGGATCGTCCCAACAATCGGTGCCGCCCTCGGAGCCGACCACCCGCTCGCCATCACCATCCTGATCGTAGTCATCCGCGCCGTCGCAGTTCTGGTCGATCCCGTCGTACCAGGTTTCTGCCGCGCCAGGGAAGGCCGCGCCGCCCTCGGGGCCGTCATCGCAGTCGCCCGACGCGAGGGTATAGCCATCACCATCGCTGTCGAGCGCGGTCCACGTGGATCCGCACCCGGAAAGCCCAAGGACAAGAAGGCTCAAAGCGAGGACGCGCATGCAGGGTCCGGGAGGTCGCGATCATCCTATCCCGCAAACGTGCCGTCACGAAATGTGATTGGCGCAGTCGAGAGGAGCCTTCGATGGCGGAGAGGCCCCCGCTCGGTTAGCCTCCCCCCCCTCCGAATGGGGTCTGGTTCGAGCATGATCGAGGTACAAGGCCTGACAAAACGATACGGTACCAACCTGGCCATCGAGAACGTCACGTTCGCGGTGGAGAAGGGTGGCGTGGTGGGCTTTCTCGGGCCGAACGGCGCGGGAAAGAGCACCACGATGCGGGTGATCGCCGGCTCGCTCGGCGCATCGAGCGGCACCGCGAAGGTAGGCGGATTCGATGTGGCGGAGAACCCGCGCGCCGTGCAGGCGCTCCTCGGCTACTCCCCCGAGGTCCCGCCCGTCTACACCAACATGACGGTGCGCGACTACGTGACCTTCGCCGCCACCATCAAGGGTGTCGAAGATGTGACCCGCGCCACGGATCGTGCGCTCGACCGGGTGGGGCTCTCCAAGGTCGGCGGCAAGCTGATCGACCACCTCTCCAAGGGCTACCGGCAGCGCGCCGGCCTGGCCCAGGCGCTCGTGCACGATCCGCAGGTGCTGGTGCTCGATGAGCCCACCTCCGGGCTCGATCCCGCCCAGCGCGTCGAGATTCGTGAGCTGATCCGGGAGCTGGCCGCGGGCGACCGCACCGTGATCCTCTCCACCCACGTGCTCGGCGAGATCGAGGCCATCTGCAACCGGGTGATCGTGATCAACCGCGGGCGCATCGTGGTGGAAGACGACATCAAGAACCTCGCGGCGGCCGGCAAGACCGTGCGCCTCGAGCTCGCCCGCCCCTCCGCCGAGGCGCGCACCGCGCTCGCGGCCGTTGCGGGCGTCGAAAGCGTGGAGCTCACCGGCAGCACAGCCGTGGTCCGCTCGGAGAGTGACCTCCGTGAGCAGCTCGCCGCCGCCGCCGTGCCCTTCGGGCTCCTCGAGCTCGGTGGTCGCGAGCGCCTCGAAGACATCTACCTGCGCCTCATCGGCGCCCAGGGTGCGGCATGAACGCCATCTTCGCCATCGCCCGCCGGGAGACCTCGGCCTACTTCGCGAGCCCGATCGGCTGGATCTGCCTCGTGCTGTTCTCGCTCCTCGCTGGGCTCTTCTTCTCCATCATGCTCATCGGGTACGCCAGCCAGGCCGGCGAGATGGGCAACATGGGCCAGGAAGAGAACGTCACGGAGATGCTCATCCAGGGCCTCTTCGGCAACCTGAGCGTCATCGCGCTCCTGATGATGCCCGCCCTCACCATGGGCCTCATCGCGGCCGACCGCCGCGAGCGCTCCATCGAGCTGCTCCTCACCTCGCCGGTCACCTCCGCGCAGATCGTGCTCGGCAAGTTCCTGGGCGGCCTCGGCTTCGCCACCGTCATGGTGCTCACCACGCTGTACGTGCCGATCTCGCTCGTGATCATGGGCGAGCCCGATCCGGGCGTGTTCTACGCCAGCTACGGCGGGTTCATCGTGTTGATGGCCGTGTTCGTGTCCATCGGCCTGTTCACCTCCTCGGTCACCGAAAACCAGCTGGTGGCGCTCGCGCTCGGCTTCAGCATCAACCTCAGCGTGTGGATCATGGGCTGGCTCGGCCAGCTCGTGAAGGCCGGCGCGCTGAAGGCCGTCGTCGAGCACATCTCGATGCTCAGCCACTTCGAGCAGCTCTCGAAGGGCGTCGTCCACACCAACGATGCCGTGTACTTCATCACGGTCATCGGCTTCTTCCTCTTCGCAACCACCCAGCGCGTTGAAGCGCTGCGGTGGCGGTAGGCAGGTTCGACATGCGCGCGCTTGGTTGGCTTGTAGCGGTAATCGGGGCCCTCGCGGTCTTCGCGTGGGGCGCCTCCTACGCGGTGCTCATGGGCGTGGTGAAGATGCCCGAGTTCCCTGTGGCCCTTCACGGGCTCGGCGGAGCGGGCCTCCTGCTCATCGGGCTGTGGGTGTTCCTCGACTGGGGCTCCCTCTCCCAGTTCGGCAAGGACCAGACGGTGCAGCGCTCCGCCACGGCGGGCGTGCTCCTGCTCGTCGGTTTTGCGCTGACCGTGGCGCTGAACGTGGTGGGCCACCGCTACGACGAGCGGTGGGACCTCACCCTCAACAAGCGCTTCTCGGTGAGCGACCAGACCACGACCGTGGTGGGCGCGCTCGACAAGGACGTGGATATCCTCGCGTTCTTCATGGCCGGCAGCCCCGAGGAGGACAACTTCCGTGAGCTCCTCAAGGGCTACACCGAGGCCAGCACGCTCATCAAGGTGAACTTCTACGACCCCATCGGCGACAACCTGATGGCCAAGCAGGAGAACATCACCACCGAGTACGGCACCGTGATCGTGCGGGCCGGCGGGAGCGAGCAGCGCATCACCGGCAAGTTCGACGAGGAGGCGCTCACCAACGCCATCGTCAAGGCCACCTCCTCCACCACCCACTCGCTCTGCCTCGTGGGCGGCCATGGCGAGGTCGGCAACGACCAGCCCGGCAACCCCGACGGGATGGATGGCGCGCTCGGCACCCTCGAGAAGCAGAACTACACGGTGAAGTCCGTGGAGCTGCTCGCGGCCCAGCCCACCCCGGCCGACTGCGAAGTGCTGCTCCTCGCGGGCCCCAAGACCGACCCGCTCTCGGGCGAGCTCGATCGTATGGCCCAGTACGTCGCGGCGGGCGGCCGGCTCATCGTCATGATCGACCCGCTGGCCACCCCCGGCCTCGCCGCCGACCTCGCCCGCTACGGCGTGAAGGTGGGCAACGACGTGGTCATCGAGCAGGACCCCTACCGGCAGCTCGCCGGTGGCGGCCCCACCTTCGTGGTGCTCGACAGCAAGAGCTTCGCGGGCAGCCCCATCACCGAGAAGCTCACCACCGGCGCCGTCGTGCTGCCGCTGGCGCGCTCGGTGGCGAAGGGCCCCGACGTGGCCGGCCTCACCGTGACGGAGCTCGCGCGCAGCAGCGAGATGTCCTGGGCCGAGACCCGCCTCGAGGACATCAGCACCGTGCAGCCCGCGCCCGACGATGGCGTGGACATCATCGGCAACGTGCCCGTGGCCGTGTCGGTGGAGGTCACCGACCCCGCGGCCGTGCCCCTCGTGAGCGCCGCGGCGGCCCTGCCGGCCGTGGAAGGCGCGCCGATGGCCCCGCCGACCGCGCCCGCCGAGCCCCTCCCCGCCAAGGCGGGCGGCCGGGTGGTGGTGTTCGGCGACAGCGACTTCGCCAAGAACCAGTTCGGCGCCTTCGGCCTCAACAGCGACCTGCTCCTCAACGCCATCGGCTGGTCGGCCGACGACTCCACCCAGCTCACGATCCGGGCCAACGAGGCCAAGGTCGGCAAGCTGGACGCGGGCCTGATCCCGGCCACGGTGGCGGTGCTCGTGGCGCTCTTCGGCGTCCCCGGCCTCGCCTTGTTGGGCGCCGTGGGCACCTGGATGCGGCGGCGCTCGCAGTAGCGGATTCGGGCGGATACGGGCCGATGTGCTCCGTCCGCCCAGCCGTCGACAGTTCTTCGCCCTCGGCGCTTCGGCGGCCTTGCTCGCCGTTCCGGCGCCGCTGCTCGCGGCGCTCCCGCCCGCGCGCAGCCAGTTCGGCCCCGACGACGAGGCCGTTCTCGACGCGTTGAAGGCCGTGCTCTACGGGCCCGGCGCCGAGGCCATCGACATCCTCACGCCGCTCCGGGAGACGATCGCGTTCCTCGACGAGGCGCAGCAGGCCCAGCTCGCCTCGCTGCCCAGCACCTTCGATCTCCTCTCGCGCGTGCTCGTGCCCACGGGCGGCGCCTTCGCCACGCTCTCGCTGGAGGCCCAGGCCGCCGCGCTGGAGGACTGGCTGCAGAGCCCGCTTGCCTTCCGTCGACAGGTTGGCCAGGCGCTCCGCCAACTGGTGCTCGCGCACTGCTACACCCACCCGGTGGGGCAGGCCGCCGTGGGCTACGCCGGCCCCTGGCTGGGCCGCCACCTCCTCCCGGTCCACCCCTTGCGTTTCGGGGAGCCCGAATGAACCAACGCCTCTCGGGGAACACGGTAGAGCCGGAGTTCCAGCGGCGGGTGCAGGCCGTGGTGGTGGGCACAGGCCCCGGCGGCAGCACGGTGGCGAAGCGGCTCTCCGAAGCCGGGATCGACGTGATGATGGTGGAGGCGGGCGCGTATGTGCCGGCCCGGGAATTCTCGCAGAACGAAGGCGAGATGATGCGGAAGCTGTACCGCGAGGCCGGCCTCCGCACGACCGACAACGGCGCCATGGCCATGCTGCAGGGAAGCGTCGTGGGCGGCAGCTCCGTCGTCAACTACCTCGACTGCTTCCGCACGCCCGACACGCTCCTGTACGACTGGGTGAAACGTTTCGGCCTGACCGAGCTCACGCCCGCCCGGATGAAGCCGCGCTTCGAGAAGATCGAAGAGATCCTCCACGTGCGGAAGCTCCCCGTCGCGAACCTCAACCCCAACAACGACCTTCTCCGCCGCGGCACCGAAGCGCTGGGCTGGAAGGGCGACACCTTCCACCGCAACGCCAAGGACTGCTACGGGAGCGGCTTCTGCGACCTCGGCTGCAGCTACAACGCCAAGCAGTCCGCGGCGCTCACCTTCGTGCCCCTGGCCACCTCCACCGGCGCCACCCTGCTCACCGATGCGCGGGTGGACCGCGTGCTCGTGAGCGGCGAACGCGCCAACGGGGTGGAGGGCACGCTGCTCGACGAAGCCCGCCAGCCGCGGGGGCGCTTCCGCATCGACGCCGACCTCGTCATCGTGAGCGGCGGCGCCGTGCACACCCCGTACCTCCTGCTCTCCTCGGGGGTGGACGACCCCTCCGGCCAGCTCGGTCACAACTTCTGGACCCACCCGGGCACCCCCGTGTGCGGGTGGTACCCCGGCACCCGCGTAGCCAACTACGAGGGAGTCAAGCAGGGCTGGTACATCGGCGAGTTCTCCGATGTGCTCAACGGCAACCCGATCGGCGCGCTCATCGAGGGAATCGGCGCCCCGCCGGGCATCACGGCGACCATCTTCCCGGGCCTCGGCCTCGAACGGCAGCGCCAGCTCGCCCGCTACAACGAGTTCACCGCTGCCGGCATCCTGCTCCGGGACAGCGTGCCCGGCCGCATCACCGTGGGCAAGGGTCGCCCCGGCATCGACTGGAGCCTCGCCCCCGCCGACGCCGAGCGCATGAAGCTCGCCGTGGCGCGCTGCGCCGAAGCCTGGCTGGCCAGCGGGGCGAGCGCCGTGCTCACCGGCCACAGCCGCCTCACCAGCATCCGCAGCACCGCCGAACTGGCCAAGCTCGACGCGGTGGGCTGGGGGGCCGGCGAGGTGGCCCTCTTCTGCTTCCACCAGATGGGCACGGCCCGGATGGCCAGCTCCTCGAAGCTCGGTGTAGTCTCGCCCACCGGACGGATGTGGGCCTACGAAAACCTCTACGTGGCCGACAGCAGCCTGTTCCCCACGGCCACCGGGGTGAACCCGCAGCTCACGATCTACGCGCTGGCCGATGTGGTGGCCGACGGCATTCTCAACGAAAGCGCGGGAGCGCAGTTACACTGACGGCCGAACGGGAGCGGCAATGGCATCCACATGGAAGGACGTGCTCGAGCTGGCCGTCGGCATCGAGCTGGAGTGTGCCGCGCTCTACGAGGTCTTCGCGAAGCGCTCCACCAACCGTCGTGAGCTCGTGTACTTCTGGATGAACTACGCGGAGGCGGAGCGCTACCACGCGGCCAGCATTCGCATCCACCAGTCGGCGCTGGCCGGCATGCCCGAGATGGGCGAGCAGAAGTTCGAGCTGGAGAGCACCGAGGCGGCCGCGTTCCTGGCCGAGGTGCGGGCGGCCCGGGAGAAGTGCGAGCGCGAAGGCGTGACCATCGCCGAGGCGCTGCACCTCGCGCGCTGGGTGGAGGAGCACTCCGCCGAGCTGCACGGGCGCATCCAGTTCTTCAAGGTGTTCCCCGAGTTCGGCGACCTCCTCCAGAAGATGGCGGAGGAGGATCGTGCGCACCGCGACCTGCTCACGAGCGCCGAGAAGCGCTGGGCGGCCACGGCGTAGGAGAACGGTTGGCCCGGCGGCGCGAGAGGCGCGCCGGGCCCCGACGCTCAGCCCAGGATCTTCTGGAGCGCCATGGCGAGGCCGATGTTGCTCGCCTTGAGCTTGCCCGTCATGAACAACTGCATGGCCACGCCGGGGTTGTCGAGCACGCGCTCCCAGTCGGCCTTGGCCACGGTGATCACGCAGTCGGCGGCTTCGCCCGCGGCCGCCTCGTGCACGTTGCCCGGGGGGGTCTTCAGGTCGATGACCCAGCTGCCGGCGCCATCGACGTCGAAACGGAAGCTGGCGTTGGTCTTGATGAGATCGGGCTTGTCAACAAGCTTCTTGGGCATGTAGTCTTCGAAGAATTCGCGCGTCTCGGCCATGGTGACTCCTGAAGGGGCGCGCAAGGTAACCGAAAGCCGCAGGAAGTGAAGCTCCGTTCAGTTTGACGGCGAGCCGCGCCTGCGCCGCGGACCCGGCAGCCGATCCGCCCACTCCCGGAGCGAAAGGCGCGGCCCGAAGCGCTCCGCATCCCACCGGTCGGGGAGCTCGGCCTGCGCTTCGAGTCGGGCGCGCGTGAGCGCGGGCAACCGGCGACCGAAGATGGAGGGGGTGGGGGCCACGCCGAAGCGCTCGGTGAGCACCGCGACCACCGCCTCCGGGGTGACCCGCTCGGGCCCGGTGAGGGTGTCATCCCCTTCGCCGCCGAGCGAGGCGAGCACGGCCCGCGCGGCATCGTCCGCGGCGAGGGCGCGCGTAGCGGGTAGGGCGAGCGACACCCTCGGGGAGCGCCCGGCGCGCAGGGCCGAGGCCAGCTCGCCGGCCCAGTGGTGCTCCATGGCGAGGAGCGCGGGGAAGCGCAGCACGGCGATGCCCGCCCGCGCGCCGTGGCGCGCCACCTCCTCGAACCCGCCCGTGGCAGCGGCGCTGCTGCCGGCGGGTCCGGCGAGGAGGATCGACGCCGGCCGCAGCCCGCGCACCCGGTCCAGCCACCGCGAGAGCCGCTCTCCCCACACCGCCTCGGGCCGCTCCCCCGGCGCCGGCGAGATCGCCACGACGATGTCGGGCTGCGGCGGCATCCACCCGAGCGGCTCCGCGCTGGCCACGTCGTAGCGCCGCCACCACCCCGGATGCTCCCCCATTCGGCGCGACGCCACCACCACCGGCACGCCCCGACCCGCGGCCAGCCGCGCCACCGCCCCACCGAGCGCTCCGCCGCCGAAGACCACCAGCGGCCGAACCGGCCGGCTCACCCGTCGAGCCTCGCCAGGAAGGCCTCGGCCTGATCGCCCTCGAAGCGGAAGTCGCCCAGCTTGCCGGGCCACCACCCGTGGAAGTCCGACCCGCCGGTGACGAGCAGGTTGTAGCGCTTGGCCAACCGCTTGAGCCCGTTGCGGGTGGGCTTGGGCAGACCGGGGCGACACACCTCGAGGCCCTGCAACCCCGCCGCCACGAAGGTGGCGAGGTGCTGGTTGGCATCGGCGAGGGAGGGGTGGGCCCAGCTCGTGAGGCCGCCCCAGCTCCGCGCGGTGCGGATGGCGTCGAGGAAGGTGAACTCGATGAGCGGGACGGTGTCTCGCTGCAGGAGCGCCCAGGCATCACTCGGGCGCTTGACCCGACCCGCCTCCGCGAGGGCCGCCGCGAGGTGGAACCGGGTGAGCGAGGCTTCGCCGGCCACGGCCTCCGGCGCCGCCCGCTCGGGGAGCTGCAGGCGCTCCGCCGCTTCGTTGAAGCGCTGGGCGCGCGACGCCGCCCGCTCGCGCAGGAACGCGCGCGCCTCGGGCGGGGGCTCGCCCGGGAAGTACACCAGCAGGTGGAGCTCCTCGCCGGCGTGCGCGCCGCTCACCTCGGCCGCCGCCAGCACGCGGATGCTGCGCCCCTCCACCTCGTGCACGCCGGGCCGCAAGGCCGGCGAGAGATCGTGGTCGGAGAGCGCGAGCACGTTGATGCCGCCGGTGGCAGCGAGGCGCAGCACCTCCAGCGGGTCGTACTTGCCGTCGGAGTGGTTGCTGTGCACGTGCAGGTCGAGCACGGGGTGCGCGCTCACTCGCGCTCGAGCTCGTCGAGGATGCGCGACTGGGCGCCGAGGAACGCCCGCATCTGCGCGAGGTGGTGGATGCGCGAGGTGCGCAGGCGCACGAGGTGCTCCTGGAGCACACGCTCCTCATCGCGCGCGGCGGCGAGGAGCTGCTCGGCTTCGAGGCGGGCCTCGCCGACGACGAGATCGGCCTCCCGCTTGGCGTTGAGCTCCATGTCCATCGCGAGGCGCCGCGCGAGCACAAGGGCCTCCTTGATGTCGCCCGACTCGGCGCGGAGCCCGGCCACTTCGCGGTCGCGCTCGAGGAGCATCTCGCGGAGCTTGAGGTTCTCGCGCAGGCTCGCTTCGAGGCTCTCACGCACCGCATCGAGGAAGGCGTGCACCTCCGCCGGTTCGTACCCGGCGCGCCGCGCGGGGGCGAACTGCTTCTGCAGGATGTCGAGCGGAGAAAGGGACATCGCCACCGCCTAACGGACGATCGCGACGGCTGCCTCGGGAAGTCGGGCCCGAATGAGCTGCCGCGCCTGCGCGCCGGTGGGCGCCGCCAGCACCAGCGGGCCATCCCCGAACTCCGAGGTGGTGGCCACGATGACGACCTCCCGGTCGTCGACGTCCACATGGTAGGCGCCATCCCCGGTGGCGAGCACCGCCTTGTCGGCCGGCGATGTGCTGTGGAAGAGGAGCTCGGCGCGGTCGCCCGCCACGGCGATCACATCCACGAACGCGTTGTCGTCGGTGTCCCAGCGAACGCCGCTCGCATCGCGCCGGGCGGCGACCTCGAACGCGGGCCCCGGCTCCGAGGCGCTCATCGCCATGACGGCGGCCGCGATGGCAAGGCAGCCGACCAGGCCGGCGGCGGCCCACCAGCGGATGGCGGAGGGCGGCGGGGGAAGGGGCTCCGGCAGCGCCTCCAGCCCGCGCACCTCGCCCCAGGGCAGGATCTGCACGAGCTCGCGCAGGCTCTCCAGCGCCGCGCCGATCACCATGCCCTCCGCGAGGGTGCCGGGCACCGACGCGCGGACGATCCGCAGCATGCGCCGGTCGGGCGTGGCGGCTTCGGCCAGCTCGCGCACGGCGAGGTCGATGGCCTCGGAACCCACGAGGACGAACTGGTCGTCGCCCACGCGGATGGCGCCGGGGAGCGCCGCCGCCAGCACCTTCAGATGCTTGCGGCCCTCCGGGTGGAGCTGCAGCAGGGTGAGGGTTTCATTCGCCGGCGGGACGGGCGTGTCGGGCGCGTACAGGTCGCCCGGGCCGAGCACCCCTTCACGAATGAGGCGCAGCGCCCGCCCGCAGCGCGGGCAGGACTCGCCGTGGGCGCGGCCGATCTCGGTGGCCAGCCCGCCCGGACCCGGACAACGATCCCCAGCCGCGAGGGCCACGCGGGCCACGAGCCGGTCCACGCGGGGCTCATCCCAGCCCTCGGTGCCCACACCATCCTCGCCCACGATGACCCGCACCAGCTCGCGCACGGCCTCGCGGGCGGGGCGAAGCCAGGAGAGGTCGACCCGCAGGCGCGGCGCGAGCTCTTCGAGCGGCACGCCATCGCCGTAGTGGAGCCGGAACACGGCCTCGTGCAGGGGGGTGGCCGTGTCGATCACGGCCTGCCGCCAGCGGGGGTCGGGGAGCAGGTCCACATCGGGATCGAGCTCCCAGCGGGGGTAGCGCCCGGCGCGCCGCTGGAGTATCTCCCGCGCCGCCGCCGCCGCGACCGACTCGGTCTCAGCGAGCCCCGCGGAGGGCGGAAGCCGCCATGCGGCGTGCTGCCGCGCCGCGCTGAGCAGCTGGGGGCGCAGCGTGGGGAGCACACGCGCCAGCTCCCACGCCACGGCAACCGTCAGCGCAGCCCAGTGGCGACGGGCGGGGCCCTGATCGCTCGCAGGAATCGAAAGTGTCGGGAGGGTGCGCGAAGGCGCGGGTTCCATGATGGATCCCGGGAGGGACCTTCAGGATAACCCTTGACACGCCAACTGGCGACGACCAACTCAATCCGGCAGAACGGCGCCCGCTCAGCCGAGGAGGAGCGCGCGGCCGGCCGAGGCGAGCGCAGCGCGGTCCCACGGGGGGACCCACCGCATCGCGCGCACGCTCAGGTCGGGAAGGAGCTCCCGGAGCGCGTGGGCGTTGCGGTGCACGGAGGGCTCCGCGGCCTCCGGCGGCGTGAGCACGAGGCCCGCCACCGTGAGGCCGCTCGCCCGGATCGCCTCGACCGTGAGCAGCGTGTGGTTGATCACCCCAAGGCGGTTCCGCGCCACGACCAGCACGGGCGCCCCGAAGTCCGCCGCGAGGTCGGACACCCGCCAGCCGGGGCCGAGCGGCACCGTCCACCCGCCTACGCCCTCCAGCAGGGTCACGGCGGCGCAGCGCGCCAGTACCCACGCGCGGATCGCCTCCCGGTCGAGCACCTGGCCCACATCGCGCGCCGCGAGGTGGGGCGACAGCGGCGCCTCGAAGGCGCACGCCGTCTCGGCGGGGTGGTGGTCGGCGAGCGCGAGGAGCCCGGCATCCTCGCCGGCGGTGCCCGGCTCCACCCCGCTGGCGATCGGCTTGAGCGCCCGCACGGCCACCCCGGCGTCGGCCAGCGCGGCCGCGAGCGCCGCCGTCACCACCGACTTGCCCACGCCGGTGTCCGTGCCGGTGATGAAGAGGCGCGGATGAACCCTCATGCAGCCCGCCAGAGCCCGCCATCGAGGCAGACGCGGCCGCCGTGTTCGAGCCACTTGAGGTGGGTGAGCACCTGCATCGCGGCCAGCTCGAAGTTCACGCCGGGAATGCCCGCGTACACCTCGGCGGCGATCTGCTCCGGGCTGACGGACCCTCCCGCCGCCAGCACCGCGAGGAACTGCGCCGTGCGGTGGTGCCGATGGGCGATGTAGGCGTCGGCGAGCGCGGCGGGCTGCGGCGGGCCGTGGGCCGGCCAGAGCGTTTCGGCGAGCGCGCGAACGCGGGCGAGGCTGTCGAGGTACTGCTGCAGGTCGCCCTCGGGGGGCACGAGCACGATCGTGCCTTCGCCCGCCACGAGGTCGCCCGCGATCACGTGCCCCGTGCCGACGAGCCGGAAGACGAGGTGGCCATCGGCGTGGCCCGGCGTGTGGAGCGCGCGGAGCAAACCCTCCCCCGTGTCGATCGTCTCACCATCCTCGATGCGGTGGTGCACCTCGAAGGGCACACGCGCATCCGCGTGGGCCCACACGGCGGCCCCGGTGGACGCCGCGAGCGCCTCGACCCCACCGATGTGATCGCCGTGGTGGTGCGTGAGCAGGATGCGCCGCACCGGGCCGGCCCAGGCGGCGAGCCGCGCCTGCTCGGCCGGCTCGGGCGAAGCGGGATCGACCACGCAGTCGCCGAGGCGGTAGGCGTTGGTGTGGGTGGCCGGCGGCAAGGTGGGCGTCCGCACGGCGAGGACGGCGAAGGGGCTCACCAGAACCGGCTCAGCACGGCCCAGGCGCCCACCGCCAGGAGCAGGACGAGCGCGAACGAAGCGGCCCAGTCGGGCACCAGCCGGTCTTCCGGTAGAATGGTGGACCGCATGCGCTCGGGCGGATCCGGGAGCTCGGGCGGCGGCTCCGGCGGGAGCGACTCGTCGGGCACGGCCTCCACGAGACCGGGGAGCGTGGGCGTGAGGGTGGGCGAAGGGCGCGCGGTGACCTGCTCCTCGAAGCCGACACGACGTTCGGCGGCGGCGCTGGCCGGCAGCGGCACCAGCCGGGCATCCTCGGGGGACTCGGGCTGCACGAGCTCCGTGGGGCCCACCGGGGCGCTCCGCGGCGCAGGCACCCGCCCCGGCCCGGGAGGCGGAGGCATCGGCGCGCGCGAGACGGGCGGGGCGAGCCGGGGCGGCGCGGCCGGCGATGG